>CAZSNB010000005.1:2680-96465 GCA_964608285.1 uncultured Bifidobacterium sp. | reverse complement strand
CGTCGCCTGCGCTGAACATGGTCGGCCGGCCCGCCGGGACGACGTCGGTCACCGGCCGGCGGGGCGGGGCACCGCGAACGGCACGCCGCGGATGATCAGGTCCGCGACTGCCAATTCGATGAGTGTGCCGAGGATGCGGTCGAACTCGGGTGCCCACGGACCCCCGCCCATGCCGGGGAACGGGGTGACCTCGCCGAAGACCGGTCCACGACTCGTGTCGTAGAAGTCGAGTCGCACGAAGGGCAGGTCGAGGCGGGCGGCGATGCGCCCCGCCTGGGAGACGATGTCGTGGAAATGCTCGATCATGGGCAGCGACAGGTCGCTCTTTGGCCCACCGCTCACCTGCCCCACTTCCTCGCCCCGGATGCCCCAGCACTTGTACACGAAGCCCGGATTCGGGCCGGGTCTCCATTCGGAGGTGCGGGCCATCACGGGCAGATGCCCGGCGCACCACACCTTGAGGTTGACCGCACTCGGCACTCCGTGGCGCGGCGGACCGGAGGGGCGCAACAACTCCTCGACGGACAGCAGTGTCGTGGCCCTGTTGTTCGCCACCTCGCGCCCGTAGCGTGCGACGAGGTCCTCGACGTCCATGACGTCCCCGGTCATGATCTCCCGCCAGGAGCCGGCCCCCGTCGATTCGAGGAGGAACACCCCGTGGCTGTCCGCTCCGTCGTGGGGTTTGACGACGCACTCCTCACCCAGGATCGTCGCGTCGAGTTCCCGGTAGTCGAGCGAGGCCACCCGGGTGCGCGGCGTGTCGAGGCCCAACTCGTGGGCGAGTTCGTAGCCCCTCTGCTTGGAGTTGAACTCCATGCCCCGGTACATCATCCCCCGGGCGCGCAGCACCTGGTGCATGCGCATGAACTCGTACTTGATGGCCTCATAACTCGGGGTTCCGACCCGGTGCGAGAGCAGCGGGCGACCGTCCGGGTTCACGAAGGGGTGTTCCCGCAGCATCTCTTCGAAGGGCGTGACATCGCACACGAAAGAGTCCGACCCCCTCCTGCGCCGCTCGAGGCGGTAGCCGAGTGGTCCGAGGATCCCGTCCAGTGCCCGTCGAATCGCGCGGCGGATCGTTCGCGGGAGGTCAGGCGTCATCCCGGGCCTCCTCGAGGGACAGCCCGCGGGAGACGATCCGCTCCTCGGCCCGGGCGCCGGCCAGACCGAGCAATCGGTCGACCTCGGGGATCCACAATCCCTCGCCGGGAAGGGGAGTGACCTCGCCGAAGACGGGGCCGCGGTCGGTGTCGTACATGTCGATGCGCACCTGGGGCAGGGCCAGTTCCCTGGCGATGAGGCGTGCCGACTCCACGACCTCGTTCAATCCGACTGGTCGCTCGAGTGTGACGTCGAAGCGCTCCCTGTAGCGAACCGGCCCGAGGCGGTGCCCCTGCGGTGACCAGAAGGCGAATCGCCAATTCTCGGGACGCGACGATGAATGGAGTCGGCGTTGCATCACGACGAGGGGAAGCTCGTCGAAGAAGAACACCTTGAGATCGTCGGGAATGGGGATGCCGGGGCCGGCTCCCTTCCGCGGCATGAGGGCCTCCTCGATCTGGAACGTGGCGGAGTGCCGACCGGCTGTGGCGCCCTGGGCGAGGGACCGACGGAGGTCGGTGAAGTGGCGCAGTCCCCCGTCCATGTGGTCTCGCCAGCGGTCGCCCTCGCGGGTGAGCACGTGGATGCCCCGGTTCGTCGACCCGTCGTGGGGCTTGATGACGCACCGGTCCCGGAGCATCGTCTCCTCCAGGTCCTCCACCGTCACCGCGGACACCCAGACCTCGGGCACCGACACCCCGACACTTTCGGCGAGCAGGTATCCGTTCCGTTTGCGGTTGTGGCGCATGCCGCGGTAGCGCATGCCGCGGCTCCTCGCCGTCGTGTTGAGGTCGATGAGTCGGAGCCGCTGTCTCTCGTAGGACTCGGTGATTCCCGTGCGGAACTCGGCCTCGACGCCGGGGAACGCCGCGACGATCGCGGCCCGGATCGGCGATGTGTCGACCACCGGGAGCCCGGCACGCTCCATGAGGCGCCGACGCCGCCACAGCACGAGACGCCGCCGGGCGGCACGCGCGTATCGCCTGAACCGGGGGACGAGACTGGACACGGCCCAAGTGTGGCACCGACCGTGTCCTCGCACACGGTGTCGTTCCGGCCGGGACACGGTGCCTTAGATTCGTCGCGGTGGGAGCCCGAGCACGCATCGCCCTCGCGGAGCTGACCGGCGGAGTCGCGGCGCGCACGAGGCTCCGTTTCCGTGCCACCGCGCGACTGCGAGCCGTGCTCCCGGCGGGGTGGTGGACGCCACGGCCGGGGATCGTCGATCCGCGGTGGATGCACGCCTCGTCACCCTCCGTCGGCGTCGTTCGGGACGGTGCCCTTCCCGCGGTGTTGTCCGCGACGGGACGGGTGCGGGATGACGCAGGGTCACCGGTGCGCATCGCACCCCGTGGCGACGAGCCGTTCTGGTGCGTGGCGTCGACCGGGGCGCGCAGCGAGGCCATCGCCGACATCGACGTCTCCCGCCGGCGTCCCGGCCGTCGGTGGAACCGTTTCGACGGTGGCGCGGTGTCGTTCGCCGAGGTCGTTCCCCGGGGCGGATCGTTGCGGGCGTGGGACCGAGCGGTGCGGAGGGTGCGACGGACCCGCGCGGTCGATGCGGACGACGACGGCGGTCTCGATCCTGCGACGAGGGCGCGGGCGATCATCGAATTCGGGGCTGTCGGCACACCGGTGCGGGCGCGGTCGCTGCCCGACGTCGTCGTCAACCTCGTGGGAGCGGACGTGGCGGAGGCGTTGCGGCGCAACGTCGAGGACGACGACCCGGAACGGTCCGCGGTGCGGCTGCGGCGGGCGGTGCTGTCCCGGCATGCTCCGTCGGCCGCCCTCGCGCGGGTCGCCGCCCTCGCCGGCATCGACGCCGGTCCGCGGGTGGCGGTGGTGATGGCCACCATGCGTCCGGCGATGCTCGATGAGGCTCTCGCCCGCATCGGGGAGCAACGCCGTCCCGGGTTGGAGGTCGTGGTCGGATGCCACGGTTTCGCGCCACCGGAGGGGGAGATGCGACTGGGGAACGGCGCATCGTTGCGTGTCGTGGCGGTCGACGCCGCGGTTCCCTTGGGTGGGGTGCTCGACCTACTCGTGCGCACGACGGAGGCCGACGTCGTCGTGAAGTGGGACGATGACGACCTCTACGACCCGCACCACGTCACCGACCTCGTGCAGGCCCTCGAATGCTCCCGCGCCGACATCGTGGGCAAGGCGGCGGAGTTCCTGTGGCTCGAGGGGCGCGGTCTGACGATCCGACGCCATCGGGACGGTTCGGAACGCGACTCGGCCTTCCTCGCCGGGTCGTCGCTGGCCTTCCCGGCGGCCGTCGTGCGTGACGCTCCGGGCGGTTGGCCCGTCGTCGGGCGCGGTGCCGACACGGCCCTCATCCGGGACGTTCTCGGTCGGGGCGGACGCGCGTATCGCCTGCACGGTCTCGGCCATGTCGCGGTGCGACGCGCGGGGGGAGAGGGCCACACGTGGCAGGTCGGGGAGTCGGCCCTCGTCGCGTCGGCGTCGGCGGTGCACGAGGGCCTCGACCTCGGATTCGCCGGATTCGAGGTCCCGACCCGCTGATCCGCGCACCGTGCCGGGGTTCAGCGGGCGGCGGCGACGACGAGGCCGACGAACGACGCGGCGTCGCGGGACCAATCGAGGTGCGCGCGCGCGTGCTCACGACCGCGGCGCGACATCTCGCGCGCCGTGACGTCGTCTCCGAGGAGGGTCCCGAGCGCGGCGACGGTCGCGTCGACGTCGTCCGGAGGAACGAGCAACCCCGCGCCCGCCGCATCGACGACGGTCCGGGTTGCGGGAAGGTCGGTTGCCACGACGGGTATCCCGCGCGCCATGTACTCGGCGACCTTCGTGGGCATCGAGTGGCGGTAGTTCGGCAGGTCGGCGAGGAGGCACAGACCGGCGGCCGCGCCCTCGATGGCGGCGAGCGCGGCGGGATTGTCCGTGTACCCGTGCCACACCATCTCCCCGGCCTCGACGGCCGCGATCACCTCGGCGCGCACGTCCCCGTCCGGTTCGCCCCACAGGTGGAACTCGGCACCGTCGCCGAGTCGCCGCGCGCAGGCGCGCATCACGTCCCATCCGCGCGAACGCGAGATGCGCCCGACGTAGACGATCCGTCGTCCCCCCTCGTCCCGGGGTCGGCACGACGCGGGCACGGGGGTCGAGTTCGGCACGACCGGCACGTCACCGAGGCGCGCGCGGTAGGAGTGCTCCGCGGCGATGACGGTGCCGATGCGCGATGCCCTCGCCTCGAGTCGGCCCACGATGCGCACCGCGAGTCCGCGGAGGGGGCGTGGGAGCCACGGACGGTCCGACACGCTCGCCGCCAGGTCCTCGTGGACGTCGATCACCATCGGCGGAAGTCGACGCACGAATGCGAGCGGCACGAGGAGCTCGAGGTCGTGGACGACGAGCACCGACGCATCGCGGCGTCGGCGCACCTCGCGCACGACGGCGAGCCAGGACCGCGCGCGCCGACGTCCGCGCGCGCGGGGGACCACGACGTGTCGGATCGCGGGCGGCGGGGACGGTTCGGGGGCGATGAGCACCACGTCGTGACCGGCTTCGGCGAGCGCGACGGCCTGCCGTTGCGCGATGCGGGCGTCGTCACCTCGGTGCGCGCACGTCGCCACGAGCACCCGCATCAGCGGCACCTCAGAGGCGCTCGACGTTGTCGTGGCGCATGCGGCCGCGCGTGTCGAACACCACGGGAGCGAGGGCGGCGATGCGGTCGAGGTCGTAGACGGAGTGCGGTTGCAGCAGCACGGCCACGTCGCATCCGCGCAGGGCCGCCTCGAGGTCGGCCGCGAGGGGCAGTGCCCCGTGCCCGACGTCGAAGGAGTCGACGTGCGGATCGTGGCCCGTCACGTCGGCGCCCTTGGCGAGGAATCCCTCGGCCACCTCGCGCGCGGGGGTCTCGCGCTGGTCGGAGATGTCCGCCTTGTAGGTGAGCCCCAACAGCAGCACCCTGGCGCCGCGCAGGGCGCGACCGCGCTCGTTGAGCAGGTCCTGCACCCGTCGCACCACGTATCCGGGCATGCGGTTGCTGATCTCCTGGGCCAGCTCGACGAAGCGGAACTGGTAGCCGAGCGAGCGCACCTGGTACGAGAGATAGTTGGGGTCGATCGGGATGCAGTGGCCACCCACTCCCGGCCCGGGGTAGAAGGCCTGGAAGCCGAAGGGCTTGGTGGCCGCCGCGTCGATGGCGTCCCACAGGTCGATGCCGAGCTCGTGGCAGAAGACCGCCATCTCGTTGACGAGGGCGATGTTCACGTGCCGGTAGGTGTTCTCGAGGAGCTTGGCCAGTTCCGCCTCGCGCGTGCCCTTCACGGTCACGACGGTGTCGATGAAGCACGAATACAGCGACGTCGCCGCGTCACGGCACGCCGGGCTCAGCCCCCCGACGATCTTGGGGGTGTTGGTCAGTCCCCACACCGGATTGCCGGGATCGATGCGCTCGGGGGAGAAGGCGAGGTGGAAGTCCCGTCCCGCCACGAGACCGGTCTCCTCCAGCACGCGCCGGACCGGCCCGTCGGTGGTTCCGGGATAGGTGGTGGATTCGAGGACGACGGTGGTGCCGGCACGGAGGTGGTCGCGCACGGCTTCGGCCGCGCCCAGGACGAAGGAGAGGTCCGGTGTCCCGTCCTCGGCCAGCGGGGTCGGCACGCAGATGACGACCCATCGCGCGTCGCCGATCACCGCATGGTCCGTGGTGGCGCGGAAGCCGGCGGCGAGAGCGGCGGCCACGTCGGCATCGGAGATGTCGTCGACGTGGGAGCGGCCGGAGGAGAGCAGGTCGACCGTCCCGGGATTCGTGTCGAGCCCGGTGACGGCGACACCGGCCCGCGCCGCCTCGACGGCGAGGGGAAGACCGACGTATCCGAGGCCGACGACGACGAGGGAACCGGTCGCAGACATGGCGTGCAGGGTATCGCCGGGCCCGGCGGCGGGCCGAGACCGCGCTTTCTCAGCCCGCGAGACCCGCCGTGTAGCGCTCGAGAACCTCGTCGGTCGGCCCCTCCATCACGATGCGTCCGTGTTCGAGCCACATGACGCGGGTGCACGACTGGCCGATCTCTGCCAGGTTGTGCGAGACGAGCACGACGGCACCGGCCTGCGCCCGGATCTCGGCGATCCTCGCGCTCGACTTCTGGCGGAAGTGCTGGTCGCCCACGGCGAGCGCCTCGTCGATGAGGAGGATCTCCGGCGTGCGGGCCGTCGCCACGGAGAAGACGAGTCGCGCCCTCATGCCGCTGGAGTACGTCTTCATCGGCAGGTCGATGGCGTCGCTCAGCCCGCTGAACTCGATGATGTCGTCGACCTTCCCGGCGATCTCGGCGCGCGTCATGCCCGATGCCAGGCACCCCAGCACGATGTTGCGCCGGCCGGTGAGCTCGCCCTGCATCGCCGTGCCCACCGAGAGGAACGTGGGTCGCGAGTGCACGAAGACGTCGCCGGACTCGACCGGGATGAGTCCCGTGAGCGCGCTGAGGAGCGTGCTCTTCCCGGAACCGTTCGGCCCCACGAGCCCGAGAGAATCCCCGCGCCGCAGCACGAGGGAGACGTCCTGCACGGCGCGGATCTCACGGTACGCGCGACGGAGGTTGCCGCCGAGGACGCGTTCGCGCAGCCCCAACACCCGTTGTTCGTACACCCGGTAGGTCACCGACACGTGGCGGGCGTCGAGCAACACGGGGGAATCAGCGGCCATACCGGTTCTCCGCTCCGCGGAAGAAGAAGAACCCCGTCACCGGGAGCACGAGTGTCCAGAACGCGAGGCCGATGAACATCCCGGGGTGCAGGGTCTCGCCCTGGATCGACCATCGCGCGAACGAGATGGCGTCGTAGAGCGGGTTGATCTCGAAGAGGACATGGACGGTCGGATTCGTGTCGAGCGCTCGGGCGCTGTAGAGGATGCCCGACATGTAGAAGAGGATGCGGAAGAGGTGGGGGAGCAGCTGCTGGAGGTCGGGCACGGTCTCGCCGAGACGCGCCGCGATGAGCGCCAGTCCGAGCGCGACGAGGGCCAGGGCGACGAACACGAGAGGGAAGGCCAGCCATCTCCAGCTGGGACGCACGCCGTCGGACAGGGCCACCACGACGAGGAGGGAGAGGGGGATCGCCATCTCCATCACCTCGCGGACGAAGATCGACAGGGGAAGCACCATGCGGGGGAACTGGATGGACCGGATGAGCCCCTTGCGGTTGGCGATGCACGACGCCGATGAGGTGACGGTGTCCTGGGCGAATCGGAACAGGAAGACCCCGGTGACGAGGAAGGTGAGGAACTCGTCCACGTTGCGTCGTGTGCCGAGAAGGACGCCGAAGATGAGGAAGTAGATGAGGATGCTGAGAACCGGGTTGATGAGGTGCCACAACTGACCGAGTGTCGTGTTGAGGTGGCGCGACGCGAGGTCGCTGCGGGCCAGTTCGACCACGAGGCTCCATCGGGACCGGATCGAGGCCACGTAGTCCCGCACCGGTTCGCGCACCCCGACGGGGAACAGGCCTTCCGGGGCCTGCGGGACGTTGCGCGCCATGTCGGACGACGCTAGCGCAGCCCGTCGGACCCCGGTCGGGGTCCCTTCCGTCCTCGCCCCCCTCCCTATGCTGTCGGAATGTCGGAGACCATCGCCGTGATCGGGGCCGGCTACGTCGGACTGCCGACCGCGGCGTGCTTCGCCGCACTCGGACACTCGGTGACGTGCGCCGACATCGTGCCCGAGAAGGTGGACCTCCTCTCGGCGGGAACGGTTCCCTTCATGGAGGAGGGACTCGAGGACCTGGTGAGAGAGGGACTCGCCGGGGGACGCCTGCGATTCGTGCTCGGTGCGGCCGCGGCGGTCGGGGGGGCGCGCCACGTGTTCCTGTGCGTGCCCACGCCGTCCGGTCCCGACGGCGCGGCCGACATGTCGTTCGTGCGCGCGGCCTGTGCGGAGATCGCGCCACTGCTCGCTCCCGGAACCGTCGTGGTGAACAAGTCGACGGTGCCCATCGGCTCGACGGTGACCATCGCCGGCTACCTGGGGCGCGACGACGTCCATGTGGTGTCGAACCCCGAGTTCCTGCGCGAGGGGACCGCCGTCCGGGACTTCCTCGCTCCGGATCGGATCGTGGTCGGGGCCCTCGACCACGGCGCGGCACGATCCGTGGCGGACCTCTATGCCGGCATCGACGCCCCCGTCCTCCTCACCGACCCCGCCTCGGCAGAGACCATCAAGTACGGCTCCAACGCCTTCCTCGCGGTCAAGCTGTCCTTCGTCAACGCCCTGGCGTCGATCTGCGAGGCGACCGGAGGGGACATCGGGGACGTCGCGCACGGTCTGGGACTCGACCCCCGGATCGGGCCCTCCTTCTTGCGCGCCGGGCCCGGCTGGGGCGGGAAGTGCCTGCCCAAGGATTCACGAGCCCTCGTCGCCACGGCCGGGTCGGTGGGGTACTCGTTCGACCTGCTGTCCGGGGCTATCGCCGCCAACGAGCAGCACTTCGACCACGTCGTCGAACGTCTCGCCGCCGCCCTCGGCGGCGACGTCTCGGGACGTCGCATCGCCGTGTGGGGCCTCGCCTTCAAGGCCGGCACCGACGATCTCAGTGACTCGCCGGCGGTCGAGGTGGTGCGGCGCCTCGTCGCGAGGGGTGCCCGCATCGTGGCCCATGATCCCGCGGTCCCGGCTCCCGCGGTGTCGGTCGGTGTCGACGTGCCCTGCGTGGACACTCCGTTGGCTGCGGTGCGGGCCGCCGAGGCCCTCGTCGTTCTGACCGAGTGGCCCGAGTTCGCCACCGTGGACCCCGGAGCGGTCGCCGAAGCCATGGCGGGAGCGGTGGTCTTCGACACGCGCAACGTGCTGCCGCGGGAGCGGTGGAGCGGAACGCGACTGCGGGTCATGACCGTGGGTCGGCCGGATCTGCCGCACCCTGTGGATATCCCGTCCTGACGGGGGACAGGCCTGTGGACGGGGACGGCTCCACGTCCGGATCGCGTGTCCATGGCGCGCGGGCACCCGGCGACCCGGGATGACACCATGCCATAGCCTGTGGATATGAGGTTCGCCGTCGGATCCTCCGGCGGGGAGCCGGTCCGCATCGCGGGACTGGACCTCGTCGAGGTCGGTCTCGACCTCATCGAACCCCTCGTCACGGCAACGGGCGTCCACGCCACGAGGACGGCATCTCTCGTGCGTGTGGTGCTCTCCGATGGTTCGGTCGGATGGGGCGAGAACGTGGCACCCGAGGGTGACTTCTACACGGGGGAATCGGCCGTCATCTCCCGCGACCACCTGCTCACTCGCCTGCGCCCCGCCCTCCTCGGTGACGACGCGTCGGACCCCGCGGCCTTCGAGGGTCACCTCGGCGACGATCCGTTCCCCATGGCCCGCCATGCCGTGTCGTCGGCGGTGTGGGACGCCCGGTGCCGTGCGCTCGGCATCCCGCTGGCCGAGGCGCTCGGAGGCTCCCTGCGCCCGGTCGCGGTCTGTGCCGTCGTCGGACTCGCCGACGCTCCTTCCGTGACCGCGGCCGCCTGTCGACGCGCCGTCGGGGTCGGTTATCGGCACCTGAAGATCAAGATCGCTCCCGGACGCGATGTCGAGGTGATGGCCGCGGTGCGCGAGGCGGTGGGTGACGCGGTGTCCGTGTCCGCGGATGCCAACGGGACCTACTCGGCCGGCCACATCGGAATGCTCACCGGACTCGCGCGATTCGGCGTGGACCTCGTCGAGCAGCCTTTCGCCGTCGGTGACCTGGCCGCTCATGGGTCGCTCGTGCGGGACGGGTCGATCGGTGTCGCTCTCGACGAATCGGTGACGACCCGGGAGGAGTTGGTGCGCGCATTGGACTCCGGGGCGTGCACGGCGGTGAACATCAAGCCGGCGAGGGTGGGTGGCTTCGCGACGGCCGTGGCGTTGGCGACCCTGTGCCGGGAGGCCGGTGTGGACTCATGGGTCGGGGGAATGCTCGAGTCCGGCGTGGGGCGGGCCGGTGCCCTGGCGCTCGCCACCCACCCGGCCTTCTCGTTGCCGGCCGATCTGTCCGCCTCCTCGCGCTACTTCGCCCGTGACGTCACCGAACCCTTCGTGCTGTCCGACGGTTGCCTCGCGCCCCGTGGACCCGGCATCGGGGTCGTGCCCGTGGCGGACCTCCTCGGGTCCCACCACTAGGGTCGGGGGGACCGACATGTCCGGTGAAAGGGTCCCACGATGAACAGGATCTTCCGTCTCGTCCCGAAGGTCGTCGTCGCCGCCGCATTTCTGTTCGTCCCGTCGGCCGACGCCCAGGGCTACCTGTCGATCGCGGGCTGTTCGGCGAGCCCCGAGGAGATATTCCTCGCACCGGGGGAGTCCGCGACGATGACGCTCACCGTCGAGGGCGACTCCGCGTGGGCCTGGACCACGATCGTCACGGACGGGGTCACCACTCTCGACGAGGCGCAGACCATCGGCGACTTCGAGGTCGAGTTCACCCACGAGGCGATCGCTGCCGCCGCGGAGGATTCGATCACGCAGACCTGGTGGGGCGTCGATACGGACGGCAACAAGGTCGGCGACCCACTGTGCAGTGCGACCGTCAGCATCGCTTCCGCCGAGATCCCGGTCGTGGGTTCCACGATGCTGCCCGCGGTCCTCGCGGGCGTCACCCTCCTCGCTCTCGGCGCACTGCTCGTGCGTCGCCGTACCCCGTTGCGGGACTGACCCCGTGGACCTCGACCTGATGCTCGACGACCTCGGTCGGCTCGTCGCGGTCGAATCCCCCTCGCGCGACGGCGATCGTCTCGCTCGCCACGCCACGGCCATCGCCGACCTCATGGAGGAGCGACTGGGTGCGCGCCCCGTGCTCGTCGAGTCGCCGGCAGGCCCGCACGTGCACTGGCGCGGTGGCGCCGAGCCGCACGTGCTCATCCTCGGGCATCACGACACGGTGCATCCCGCCGGCACCCTCGCCGAGAGACCCTTCACCGTGCGGGACGGTCGGGCGACCGGGCCGGGCGTGTTCGACATGAAGGCGGGCATCGTCCAGGCCGTCCATGCCGTGGCGTCGCTGGCGGACCGCTCCCGCGTGGAGATCCTTCTCACCGCCGACGAGGAGGTCGGCTCCCGCGAGTCGCGGGCCCTTCTCGAGGCCCGGGCGCGAGCGGCGGGGGCCGTGCTCGTGCTCGAACCGGCCGCGGAGGGCGGCGCCCTCAAGACCGGCCGCAAGGGAACCGGCACCTTCACCGTCATGGTGGAGGGGCGGGCGGCCCATGCCGGGCTGGAGCCGGAGAAGGGCGTGAACGCCCTCGTCGAACTGGCCGGGCTCATCCCGCGCATCTGTGCGATCGCCCGGCCCGACCTCGGCACCACGGTCTCGCCGACGCTGGCCGTCGCCGGCACCGCAGACAACGTCATCCCGGCCCGTGCCGAGTGCACCGTGGACGTTCGCGTGGCCGAACCCGCGGAAAAGGCGCGGGTCGAGTCCGAGATGACCGCGCTCACCGCCGCCGTGCCCGGTGCGGTGGTGCGGGTGGCGGGCGGCATCGGGCGTCCCCCGATGGCGGAGACCGCCGCGACGGACCTCTTCGCCCTGGCCGTGCGGGTCGCTGCGTCTCTCGGTCTCGATGCACCGCGGTCGGCGGTCGTGGGTGGTGGCTCCGACGGGAACTTCACAGCCGCGGCGGGCGTGGCCACCCTCGACGGACTCGGTGCGGTGGGCGGGGGGGCCCACGCCGAGGACGAACACGTCATCGTCGGGGAGATGCCACGCCGCGCGCGACTCCTGGCCGGGATCTGTCAGGAGTTGTCGTCGATGGAGAGGAGACCCCCGCTCGGCAACGTTCCCGTCGAGCGGTAGAGATCGAGCTTGTCGCGGCTGTCCTCGATGTCGAGGTTGCGCATGGTGAGCTGCCCGATGCGGTCGAGGGGTCCGAATGCCGCATCCTCGACGCGCTCCATGCTGAGGCGCTCGGGTTCGTAGGTCAATCGCGGACCCGTGGTGTCGAGGATGGTCCAGTCGTCGCCGCGGCGCAGGCGGATGGTCACCTCACCGGTGACCGCCGTCCCGACCCATCGCAGGAGCGGTTCGCGCAGCATGAGCGACTGCGGGTCGAACCAACGTCCCTCGTAGAGGAGGCGCCCGAGGCGACGTCCCATGGTCCGGTAGTTGTCGATCGTCGACTCGTTGTGGACGGCGGTGACGAGCCTCTCGTAGGCGATGTGCAACAGGGCGAGACCGGGCGCCTCGTAGATGCCGCGGCTCTTGGCCTCGATGATGCGGTTCTCGATCTGGTCGCTCATCCCCAGTCCGTGGCGACCCCCGATGGCGTTCGCCTCGGCGACGAGTTCGGTGCGGGTGGCGAAATCCCGACCGTTCAACGAGACGGGGAAACCCTCGACGAACCCCACGACGACCGTCTCGGGTTCGATGAGGACGTCCTCGCGCCAGTGCGCCACCCCCATGATGGGTTCGACGATGTCCATGCCGTTCGAGAGCTCCTCGAGTCTCTTCGCCTCGTGCGTGGCCCCCCAGATGTTGGCGTCGGTGCTGTAGGCCTTCTCCGCCGGATCGCGGTACTCGAGTCCCTTCGCCGAGAGGAAACGACTCATCTCGGTGCGTCCGCCCAGTTCGGCCACGAACGCCGGGTCGAGCCACGGCTTGTAGATGCGCAGGGCCGGGTTGACCATCAGGCCGTAGCGGTAGAAGCGCTCGATGTCGTTGCCCTTGTAGGTGCTGCCGTCGCCCCAGATGTCCACGCCGTCGGCCTGCATGGCCCGCACGAGGAGCGTGCCGGTCACCGCCCGTCCGAGCGGGGTGGTGTTGAAGTACGTCTTGCCGGCGGTGGAGATGTGGAAGGCGCCGCACTGCAGGGCCACGAGTCCCTCATGGACGAGTTCATCGCGGCAATCCACCAGGCGGGCGATGTCGGCACCGTGGGCGCGGGCGCGTTCCGGGACGCCGGCGAGATCCGGCTCGTCGGGCTGGCCGAGATCGGCGGTGTACGCGCAGGGAATCGCCCCCTTGCCCCGCATCCACGCCACTGCCGCCGAGGTGTCGAGGCCGCCCGAGAAGGCGATGCCGATGCGTTCGCCGGCCGGGAGCGAGGTGAGGACCTTGGCCATGCGTCAACGGTAGTGGCGGGTGCCCGCGACCATCGCGACCGAGGCCGCGAGAGCGGCGAGGGAGATGATCGCGACCGCGACCGCGATGCCGGGTCGCTCGGCCGCATCGGGGATCGCCGTCGATGCCAGCAGGAGGGAACACACGATCCCGGCCGCGCCGGCCGTGGCGGTGCGGCGCACGGCCCACCAGATGGGGACGATGACGAGCGCGACGGGAACGGCGACCATCCACACCGGGGCCGGATCGGCCTCCGGTCCGAGCCACCACGGCGAGCGTCCGATCGTGCGGCCGCTCACCGCGACGGCCACGAGCGAGAGGAACACGAGCACCCACGAGACGACGCCCGTCGTGCGCCAGCCGTCGACGAAGGGCGTTTCTCGGGCGAGGGGCGGGGGCATGGGCGCGTCGGACACGCCCTCACGGTACACAGACGACCGCGTCGTCGCGCCCGTGCCGCGTCGTCGGCCGCAGTTAGCCTTGCCTCCGCATGAGCCGCGCCGGATTCGAGAAACTCTCGGTGTTCTTCCCCATGTGGAACGAGCAGGACTACATCGAGCGGGCCGTCGAGGCGGCGCGCGAGGAGTGCGGCGAACTGATGGCTGCCGGTCACATCTCGGACTGGGAGATCATCGTCGTGGACGACGCCTCCACCGACGCCACCCCCGAGATCGCCCGGCGTCTCGCCGCGGAGGATCCCCGTGTGCGGTTGGTGAGCCATCCGACCAACCGCAAGCTCGGGGGGTCCATGAAGTCGGGGTTCGAGGCCGCCACCGGCGACATCGTCCTGTACACCGATGCCGACCTCCCTTTCGACATGCACGAGGTGCACCGGGCCGTCCGGTTGCTGCGCTACTACGAGGCGGACATCGTCAGCGCATGGCGCTTCGACCGCACCGGCGAGGGCTACGTGCGCACGGTGTACTCGGCCTTCTACAACCTGCTCGTGCGCGTGCTCTTCGGGTTGCGCCTGCGCGACGTGAACTTCGCCTTCAAACTGTGCCGACGGAGGATCTTCGACGACGTGGTGCTGCGGTCCGAGGGATCGTTCATCGACGCCGAGCTCATGGCCCGTGCCGTGCGTCACGGATACTCGGTCATCCAGTTCGGCGTCGACTACTTCCCCCGCACGCGCGGGGTGTCGACGCTCAGTTCGCCCCGCGTCATCGTGGGCATCCTGCGCGAGGCCTTCTCGTTGCGTCGGGAGATCCGTCGCATCCGGCCGCGGTCCGGGGACGCCGACTGAGACACGGACCCGACCGGGACCCGCGCGGGCCCGTTGGTATCCTGCCTGTTCTGTGAGCACCCCCTTCGGCTCCGACGATCCTCGCGCATCCGGGCCGATCCCGCGTCCCCCGTCGGAGGACACCTTCGACGGCGAGACCGGTTTCGGGGGTTGGGGGGACGGACCCGAGGTGCCGTGGTGGAAGCCGGCGATGCTGGCTCTCCTCGTCGTCGCATCCGTGACCGGCATCGTCGTCAACGTCCGGGGGTCCGATGCCGTCACGGGGCCGACGTCGGCACCCGAGACCACGCTCGATCCCGCCAACGTCGGGTGCGACACGACTTCCGCGGTCGCCTGTGTGCCCCTCACCCGAAAGATCGCCCGTGGTGACGAGGGCGAGGACGTCCGCCGCATCCAGGTGCGTCTCAAGGAACTGGGGTTCGATCCGGGTCCCGCCGACGGGGTCTTCGGTGGCGACACGATCATGGCGGTGTGGGCCTTCCAGACGGTGGTGATGGGTCGGTCCCGCGCCACCACGGTCGACTTCGTCCCGCCGGGGATGTGGGACTCCATGCGCGTCCCCGTCACGATCGCCCCTCGCCGTCAACCCGGCACCCCGCGTCACGTCGAGGTGTACCTGCCCGAGCAGGCTCTCGTCGTCTTCGAGGGGACGAAGCCCCTTCTCGTCACCCACATCTCGTCGGGCACGGGGGAGACATGGACGGAGAAGGTCGTCATCGACGCCGGTGAGGAGGGCAACGAGGACGGCACCGGACCCATCGAAGCCATGGTGACGGGAACCGCCGTGACGCCGCCCGGCATCTACACGGTGTACAAGAAGAAGAAGGGCGTACGGCAGTCGAAGCTCGGCACGATGTGGAATCCCTGGTACTTCAACTTCGGCATCGCCATCCACGGGGCCGCACAGGTGCCGAACTTCCCCGCGTCGCACGGCTGCATCCGCATCCCCATCTTCATCTCGGAGTACTTCATCGACATGCTGGGCTACGCGAACATGGTCTACGTCTTCGACGGCATCAAGGAACCCGAGGAGTACGGCACCCAGCGTCCGCCCTCGGACAGGATCCTGGAGGTCTTCCCCACCACCACGGTGCCCGGAGCCACCACCACGACGACGGCGCCCGCGGGCTGAGCCCCTCCGGTCGTCGGCGCGGGGCACCGCGGGGGTTACTGTCGGGACGTGTCCGATGAGCCGCGGTCCGCACCACGACGCGCGGGACGACCCGTCGACTCCGACTCCGTCGCCACCCGGGACGCCATCATCGACTGCGCGCGGAAGTGCTTCGCGGTGGAGGGATTCGACGGCGCCACGGTCGGGGCCATCGGCAGGACGGCGGGGCTGTCCAAGGCCGCGATGTACCACTACTTCGACCGCAAGGCCGATCTCTATCTCGCGGTCTGCGGCGAGGTGGCCACGCGGCTCGAGTCGATGCTCGAGACCGCCCTGGCGTCCGGGGACACGCTCGAGGTCCGTCTCCGCACACTCTTCACCGAGATCGCCCACGCCGGCCAGGACCAGCCCTCGATGATCGGATTCGTCTCGGGCATCGGCACCGTGGTGCGCCGCCATCCCGAGTTGATGGCGGACGTCGACGGTCGGCTGTTGTCGAAGGTGCGCAGCGACCTCGGGTCCATGATCGACTCGGCCTCGGACCGTCACGCCGTGCTCGGGGACATCCCCACGCCGGCGTTCGTCGACCTCGTCGTCGTCGTCATCACGGGCCTCGGGCGACTCGGTCTGACACGACCCTCGGACCGCTACCTCGCCGCGGGCAGCGCGTTCCTCTCGCTCCTCACGGGGGCGCGGCGGCCGTGACGGGTCCGGTCGGGGATGCGGGGGCGGCGATGGCCGACCTCGCCGCGTCGTCGCGCGACCTCGCCGCCCTCTTCGCCGCGGAACCCTCCCGTACCGTCGACATGGTGCGCCGGGCGTGCGGCATCACGGTCGATGCGTCGCGCAGCCACGTGTCCGTCGGTCTGGCCGCGGCGGTGGCCGCCCGCGCCTCCGAGGTCGGGGTGGCCGACCTGTTCGCCGGGATGGTGGCGGGGGATGTCGTCAACCCCACGGAGGACCGTCCGGCACTCCACGTCGCGGGGCGGGCCAGGCCGGCGTTCTCGCTCGAGTCCCGCAGAGCCGCAGCCGAGATGACCAGGGTGCTCGCGCTGGCCGACGAGGTCGCGACTTCGGGGCGATTCGACACGGTGGTCAACATCGGCATCGGCGGCAGCGATCTCGGTCCGGCGATGGTGGTGCGGGCGTTGCGTCGCTTCCGGTCGGGCCCGGCGGTCCGTTTCGTGTCGAACGTCGATGCCGCGGATCTCGAGGAGGGTCTCGCCGGCCTCGATGCCGCGCGGACTCTCGTGGTGGTCGTCTCCAAGACCTTCACGACGGTCGAGACCATGCACAATGCCGCGCGCGCGCGGGACTGGTTGGTCTCGGCCGGCGCGGACTGGCGGGAGCATCTCGTGGCCGTGACGGCCGCACCCGGATCCGCCGCGGAGTGGGGCGTGTCGGCGGAGCGGTGCCTGGTGTTCGACGAGGGCGTCGGGGGCCGCTTCTCGGTCTCGTCGGCGGTGGGCTTCTCCGTGGCCTGCGCCGTGGGCTCGACCCGGTTCGTCGAGTTCCTCGCCGGGATGGCGGCTATGGATGACCACGTGGCGGCCGACCCGGTGGCGAGCATCGCATTTCTGCACGCCTCGGTCTGGTTCGCCCATCACGTCGTCCATCGTCACCCGACCGTGGCCGTCGTGCCCTACTGCCACGACCTCGCCCGGCTGCCCGCGCATCTCCAGCAGTTGGTCATGGAGAGCAACGGGAAGTCCGTGCGCTCCGACGGCTCGCCGGTGACCGGTCCGACCTGTCCGGTGGTGTGGGGAGAGCCCGGCACGAACGGACAGCACGCCTTCTTCCAGTTCCTCCATCAGGGCACGCTCGTGGTGCCGGTCGAGTTCGTCGGTGTGCTGACCGCCACCGGCGACGACGAGGAGGCCCACGACATCCTGCTGGCGAACCTCGTGGCCCAGGCCGAGGTGCTCGCGCGCGGCCGCGACCTCGCGGCGGTGCTCGCCTCCGGGGTCGGGCCCGATGACGCGGCGCACAGGGTGCTGCCCGGGAACCGCCCGACGAACGCCGTGCTCATGGACTCCCTCGACCCGCGCACGCTCGGGTCGCTCCTCGCCATGTACGAGCATTCGACGGTGATGCAGGGGTGGTTGTGCGGCGTGAACAGTTTCGACCAGTTCGGGGTCGAGGCCGGCAAGACGATCGCCGCGGAGGTGTCCGCGGACCTGCGCGCCGCGCCCGGCTCCGCGACCGGCGCCGACCGAACCATGACGCACCCCCTCATCGAAGCGGTGCGTTCACGCCCGCGCGGGTGATTCCCGCACCGAGGGGTGTGTCGGGGTGACGCGCGTCCGACATTCGCCACGGGAGCGCGCCGGATGCATGTCGTGCGACCTATCCTGCCGACCATGTCCGAACCCTCCCGCAGGAAGAACGTCAACTCGGTCGAGAGGATCCTGAGCCTCGTCGCCCTCCTATCCGAGTCCTCCCGTCCGCTCACGTTGGAGAAGATCGTCAACGAGATGTCGTACTACTACGGCCCGATGTCGGAGGGGACGCGCACGAACTTCGAGCGCGACAAGGCGGTGCTGCGCGAACTGGGCATGCCGATCACCACGCAGGTCCTCTCCGGCGCCGATGCGGGCAAGACGGCGTACTCGATCGACAGGTCCGGGTACCGGCGGGTCAACCTCGATCTCACCGAGGAGGAGATGGCGGCACTGCAGGAGGCGGCCGCCATGGTGCAGATCGGCACGACATGGGGTCAGAGCGCGGTGCAGTGGATGGGCGGGGAGGTCGTCGACAACGGACGACGGGTCACGGCCCGTGTGGTGGCCGACACCGCGGTGCTCCCCGAGTTGAACCGGGCCGTCGTCGAGTGCCGCCCGGCTCATTTCGACTACAACGGCAAGAGCCGCGTGGTCCATCCGCACGGACTGCTGGCCCGCGGCGGTTTCTGGTACCTCGTCGCCCACGACACCGGTCGCGACCAGCGGATCTCCTTCCGGGTCGACCGCATCGACGGCGGGGTGCGGCTCGGCGACGAGCGGGCCTTCGAGCAGCCGTCCGACTTCTCGCTCGCCGATGCGGTCGTGCGGGACCCGAAGCACTACCCGGGCGGCACGTCCGAGACCGCCCTCGTGCGCGTCGATCCGCGTCTGGCCCCCGGGGTGGTGCGCGAACTGGGCGAGGAGTCGGTGCGGGCGACCCTTCCCGACGGTGCCGTCGAGGTCGAGGTGCCGTGCGGCAACCGGGTGGCGTTCTTCTCGTGGCTCTTCGCCATGGTGGACCGCGCCGAGGTGCTGGGGCCCGAATCGGTGCGGGCCGACGTGGTGGCCGAACTGGAGAGAATGGGGAACGGACGATGAACGCGGCGAACACATCGGGCAAGCGCAAGCGGGGACCGCGGGGCAACGCCGAGAGGGTCCGGGGTCTGCTCGTCATGCTGCCGTGGCTCGCGGGTCGCGGGAGGGTGTCGGTGGCCGAAATGGCCCGACAGTTCGGGATGTCCGAGGAGGCCCTCATCGCCGACCTGGAACTCGCCTCGATGTGCGGTGTTCCTCCCTATTCGCCGGCGGAGCTCACCGATCTGTACATCGAGGACGGCATCATCCACGTCGGGCACATGCAGATGTTCGATCGTCGCCTCGACATGAGCGCCTCTGAGGCCTTCGGTCTCTCGCTGCTGGCCGCGGCGGCGCGCGGACTGCCCGGCTTCCGGGCCTCCCGCACGCTCAAGAGCGCCCTCGCCAAGATCGCCAAGGTCATGGGTGACAGCGTGGTGGCGGTCGACGTCGAGACGCCGGAGCACCTCGCGGCCATGACGGCCGCCGCCGAGTCCGGCGAGCGTCTGCGCATCACCTACTGGACCCCGGGACGCAACGAGGTCACCGAGCGCACCATCACGGTGCGCAGCGTCTTCGCCGACCGGGGCCACTGGTACGTCACCGCCGATGACGCCCTGCGGGACGCGGTGCGCCACTTCCGCGTGGACCGCATCCGGTCCGTCGAGGGCACGGGGGAGCACGTGTCGGTCGTCCCGGAGTCCCCGACCCTCCCCGACTGGTTCGCCGACCTCGACGGTCGCATCAGGGCGACCATCGAGGTCGGACCGGAGGCGACGTGGATCGTCGAGACCTATCCCTGCGAGGTGGTCGAGGAGAGGCAGGACGGCACGGTCGTCGCCAGGATCGTGGCCACCAGTGAGCACTGGCTGGGCCGCCTCCTGTTGCGCGGGCGCGGCGCCGTACGGGTGATCGATCCGGCGGACCTGGCCGACCTCGACGCGCGGACCGCCCGCCAGGTGCTGGACCGCTATCGCGCCACGTCGGGCAACTGACCCGGTGACTCGAGGCCGAGGTCGGCCGCGAGGGTGAAGAGCAGGCGGGCGGTGGCCGAGGCGTCGGAGTGGGCTTCGTGGGCCCTCTCCCGCTCGATGCCGTAGTGGGCGCACAGGGCCTCGAGGGAGTGGCGCCGCGTCCGCCCCGTGTCGATGCGTCGGGAAATCTCGAGGGTGTCGACCCAGGTCTCGACCCTGTTCTCGAGGCCGACCCGCTCGGACTCGGCATGGAGGAAGCCGATGTCGAACCGGGCGTTGTGGGCGGTGAAGACCCGGCCGCGGCTCATGGACCACAGCGTCGAGAGGGCCTCCGAGAGGGGCATCCCCGCCTCGACGTCGTCGGCACTGATGCCGTGGATGTGTTCGGCCCCGTGGCGGTACTCGTCGGGGTTCTCCGGGCGGACGACGGTGGTGAACTCCTCGACGACCTCCCCCCGCGCATTGACCACCACCGCGGCCATCTGGATGATGCGGTCCCGCGTGGGGTCGAATCCCGTGGTCTCCACGTCGACGACCGCGAACGACACGTCCTCGTCGGCGGTGAATGTGTCCGACCCGGGAGAGCCGGATCCGTCGCGTGTCATGTCGGCAACATTACGTGCGGGGTGGGTCACGGCCCGGGAGGGGACATGGCCGCCAGCAGGGTCTCCTTGTCGAAGTAGTCGCGCCACAGTGTGATGCGGCCGTCGCGGACCTCGAACACCCCGGCGACGGGGAGAGTGGTGCGACGTCCGTGGATCTCCACGCGGTCGTCCCGTTCGTTGAGGACCGTGCCCGCGGCGAGGCTCCCGGCGGAGACCTGACGGACGATCTCCCAGTCCACCTCCGAGCACATGGCGAAGAACCCCGTCAGGGTGTCGTGCAACGCGCGGGGGCCCCTCGCGACCCCCATGGGCACGTTGTCGTACTCGAAGTCCTCCGACACCAGCGCCGCGGCCCCGTCGATGTCACGGGCCGAGAGGAGGCCGATGAAGCGGGTGACGAGGTCGCCGGGGGTGTCGCTCATGACCGCGATTGTGCCACGGTGCGGGGACGGTCAGAGCAGCTCGGCGGCGAGGCTCGCGACCTGGCTCCGCTCGCACGACGCCAGCGTGACGTGCCCGAAGCAGTCCTGGTCGGTGAAAGCGTGGATGAGCACCGCGAGCGCGTTGTTCGACTCGCCCATGTAGGGGGCGTCGATCTGGCTGGTGTCGCCGGTGAACACCACCTTGGTGCCCTCGCCGATCCGGGTCAGGATGGTCTTGAGGGTGGTGGGCTCGAGGTTCTGGGCCTCGTCCACGACGACGAACTGCCGGTGCAGAGAGCGACCGCGCAGGAAGGTCACCGACTCGAACGAGAGCTGGCCCCTGCCCGTCAGATCGTCGATGAGTCGGCGCGCGTCGTGGCTGGAGCGCTGGTCGGTGAGCGCGACGAGGGCATCGTGGATGGCCGACATCCACGGGTCGAGCTTCTCGTCGAGACCGCCCGGGAGGAATCCCACGTCGGCGCGGCCGACCGGGACCAGGGGGCGATAGACCGCGAGACGCTCGTAACGCCGCTGCTCCACCACCTGCTCGAGACCGGCGGCGATGGCCATGACGGTCTTGCCCGTTCCCGCCCGTCCGTCGAGCGCCACGACGCTCACGTCGGGATCGAGGAGGAGTTCGAGAGCGAAGCGCTGCTCCTTGGAGCGGGCGCGCAGACCCCATGCCTCGGGCGATTGCGAAGGCAGGAGCGCGAAACCCTCGCGCACCCGTCTCACGAGCGCCGACTGGGAACCGGAGCGCACCACGGCGAACTCGTTGACGGCCGTGCGGGCGGCGTCACCCGGGAGGGGGGCGTCGACGATGCCCTCTCCGTAGAGCGCATCGACGACGGAGTGGTCGACGTCGCGGGTGGACCAACCCATGGGCCGCGACGACGCGGCCCGACCGACCGGCTGGTGCTCGTGGGCGTCGAGACCGAGATGGGCGGCCTTGATGCGCAGTCCCGCATCGTTCGAGACGATGCGCACGGGACGGGTACGCGCCTGACCGAGGGCCGCCCCGATGATGCGATTGTCGGGGACCTCGGGGTCGAGTCCGTGCTCGACGAGGATGTGACGCTGGATGCCGTTGACCTCGATGTGCAGGGTGGCGCTGCCGGGTTCGGGACCGAGGGGAACGGGTTCGTGGATCGAGCCCCCGGCCCGGCGACGCAGGTCCTCGATCGTGCGGAGGGCCGTGCGCGCCGCCCGCCCGACGTCGTCGGGCCGCGATTTCAGTCCGTCCAGCTCCTCGACGACGGTCAGCGGCACGACGATGTCGTGCCCGGGAAAGGTGTGCACGCACCCGGGATCGGCGACGAGGACCGAGGTGTCGAGCACGACGCGGGTGCGCACTGCATCATCCCGATCGACGTCCGTCCGGACCGTCCCCCGGGGAGCCTCGTCGACCCCCGCCATCGCATCGCCGTCGCGTCCGATGCGCCCACTATGGCGTGCAGCGATCGGCCGATGGTGGATGTCGATTCCGGGGCATTTCTCGGGCGTCCTCCGGGGATTTTTTTCGGATTTTTTTCGTCGACAGACTCGGGTGCTCGCGTCGACGACCGGGTCGGGCGGGGTCACCGACCGCCGCACGACGTCGTGTCGCCGATCGAAGTTGTCCACAGGACGTGGGCTCGGGTTCCCGGCCGTGTTCCACATGCGAACGGAAGAGCGAAAGGCGTGTTTTCCCAGTGAATACGGCTCTTTCGTGGTCGGGTCGCACGCGGCGCGCGCCACGTCACGTCGGTCCGCACGGGTGCGGGCCGTCGTGCGTCGTGCGTCGTGCGTCGGGTGCCGACACCGGGCGACGCGCGGGTGCGCGGTCGCGAGGTGCGGCGGAGGTCGTCATCACGGGGTCGGCGACGGGCACGAATGCTTGCATTCCGACGGCGGACGAGGTCAGATAGTGGGGCACTCCGTTCCGTGAGGAACCACGCACGACAAGAAAGGAAACCGTCGTCGAAGTATCGGAGGCAGTCCGATGCTCCCGGAAACGACCGGGACATCGACCGTCCCCCGGCCTTGCAGTGGATCCCACCGCGGCGGAATCCGCAGTCGTCTCGAACGAGCGACTGAACACCCAACGTAAGTAACCACTTACCCAACGAGAGGAAACTCAAGTGGCAGCAAAGAAGAAGGCGGCAGCCAAGAAGGCTCCGGCACGCAAGAAGAAGGCAGCGGCGAAGAAGGCCGCTCCTCGCAAGAAGAAGAAGGCAGCAGCCAAGAAGGCCGCTCCCAAGCGCAAGAAGAAGGCTGCGGCGAAGAAGGCCGCTCCCAAGCGCAAGAAGAAGGCTGCGGCGAAGAAGGCCGCTCCCAAGCGCAAGAAGAAGGCTGCCGCCAAGAAGGCGGCTCCGAAGAAGAAGGCCGCAGCCAAGAAGGCTGCTCCTCGCCGTCGCAAGCGCACGGCGAAGAAGGCCGCTCCCGTCGCCTGAACGACGGGCCGCCGGCACTGACCGGCGGATGTGGATCCTTCGGGATCGGAGTGTGCAGGAATGGGGGGCGAAAGCCCCCCATTTCGCTTTTCCCGGATCCCGGCCCGGGGCCGGTCAGAGCCGGTTCATGAGGTGGAACACCTCGGCGGCGCCGAACCCGTGTGGTGCCCCCAGTTCGGCGAGACGCGCCCCGATGCGCGCGCGGAACGCCGCCAACTGCTCCTCGTCGACGGCCTTCATCGTCGACTCGAACTGCGACGCGTGCTCCTCCAGGGCCGCCAACTTGTGAGCGAGCGTGCCCGTGACGTCCTCGACGTGGTTGACCTCGTCGGCCTCCCACAACAGCAGCGCGTCGGGGCGATGGTGGCCGACCCCGTGGTGCGTCATGTGATGCCGCAGGAAGTGCGGGTCGCGCGCCGCCACGATGGCGTCGCACACGACGAGCCCCGTGTTGCGATGGTCGGGATGGAGCCGGTATCGCTTCCAGGGATCGTGGGTGAGCACGACCGCCGGACGGATCGTGCGGATGGCGAGCGCGACGCGGTCGACCATCGCCCGCGAGTGCTCGAGTTCCCCGTCCACCGCGTCGAGGAAGGTGACCGTGCCGGTCGCTCCCAGCGCCGCGGCCGCGGCGCGCTGTTCGTCGCGACGCTGGGCGACGAGCGCGACGGTGTCGGCGTCGGGATTCCAGGTGCCCTTGGACCCGTCGGTCATCACCAGGTGGTGGACCACGGTCCCGGTGGCCGCCCACTTGGCCAACGTCCCCCCGCAGCCGAACTCGACGTCGTCGGGATGCGCCCCGATGGCGAGGGCGGAGGGGGGAGGCGACAGATCGGTGGTCACCGCGGTCGGTGCGGCGGGCGGCTGGCCGGGGTCGTTGGCGCTCATCGTGGGGCGTCCCTTTCTCTCCTGCGGGCGAGTTCGTCGAGGTCGGCGGCATCGTCGAGGTCGAGGGCGAGATCGGCGTCCTCGATGGTCTCGACCGGGAGGCCGGCGATGCCGGCGGCACGGAGATGGTTGGCCCAGCTCCCCGGCCCGTACGCCGTGGAGAAGGACGATGCGAGGGGGAAGGCGAGGACGTTGGTGCCGTCACGATGGCGGTCCGGGACCAGCGTCACGGCGCCCGGTCGCACCACGTGGTCGAGGCGGCGGGCGAGAGGCAGGTCGGCATGGGCCACGATGAGGTGCTCGGCACCGTCGGTGGCCGCCACCCGGCGCCCGGCGGACACGGCGACGTCGAGCCCGGGGGCGTCGCAACGCACGGGGGACGCCCCATGCTCCCTGGCCCAGCGTTCGACCTCATCGTCGTCACAGACCACGTAGACCCGATGGGGTGCGGCGGCCGCCACGACCCGGGCGGCGCACTCGCGCGCCAGTTCCTCGCGTCGGGCCGCGTCGAGGACGCCGGCGAGACGTCCCTTGGCCAGTCGGAACGACTTGACGGGGACGACGACGGCGATGCGCACCCGTCCAGCCTACGAAGCGCCTGGGGCGGGGCATGCGGGGCTGACCTACTGTGGAGCGATGGCCGAGGGCAGCGCGGGAACGATGAGAATCGCCGTCGTCGGCGGGGGATCATGGGGGACGACCGTGGCCTCGCTCGCCGCGGCCCACGCGCCCACCGTCCTGTGGGCGAGACGCGGCGAGGTCGTGGAGGCCGTCAACGGCTCCCACACCAATCCCGAGTTCCTGCCGGGGGCGACCCTCCACCCGGACCTGCGGGCCAGCTCGTCCCTGGGCGAGACGGTGGCGGGTGCCGACGTCGTGGTGATGGCCGTTCCCTCGCAGGGTTTCCGGTCGGTGCTCGCCGAGGCCGCGCCGCACGTGCGCGCCTGGGTGCCGGTGGTGAGCCTGTCGAAGGGTCTCGAGGAGGGCACCCGTCTGCGGATGTCGGAGGTGGCGGGCGAGGTGCTGCCCGGCCATCCGGTGGCCGTCCTCACCGGCCCGAACCTGGCCTCCGAGATCGCCGCCGGCCAACCCGCCGCCGCCGTGGTGGCCATCGACGACGCCGTGATCGCCCGCGCCCTGCAGGACCTCTTCTCCGCGCCCCACTTCCGCGTCTACACGAACCAGGACGTGACGGGATGCGAGATCTCCGGCGTCGTCAAGAACGTCATCGCCATCGCATCGGGCATCGTCCACGGTCTCGGGCTCGGCGAGAACACGAAGGCGGCCCTCATCACCCGGGGGCTCGCCGAGATGACGCGTCTCGCGGTCGCCCTCGGGGGCGACGCATTGTCGGTGGCGGGGCTCGCCGGCGTGGGTGACCTCATCGCCACGTGCTCCTCGACGGCGAGCCGCAACATGAGCACGGGGATGCGCCTCGGCCGCGGGGAGCGACTCGAGGACATCCTGGCGGGCACCAAGATGGTGGCTGAGGGGGTGCGCAGTTCGCGGGTCCTGCTCGACCTCGCGGCCGCGCACGGGGTGGACATGCCGATCGTGGAGCAGGTCGTGCGGGTGTGCCACGAGGGGGTCCCGGTGGACGAGGCGCTCGTGACCCTCATGTCGCGCAGCGCCAAGCCGGAGATCCGGTGAGCGGCCCCGCCGGTCGTGTCGTCGGCGTGCGCGGGGCGCGGTGGCGCGCCGTCGTCGACGAGCGCGGCGGGGTGACGCCCCTCGACGGCACGCCGCCGCTCGAGTGGCACGTCGCGGGCGACGACCGGTGGTACTCGCCGGCGGCCGAACCGAGCGTGCGACAGCGGTGGTACGCGGGTTTCCCCGTGTCCGAGACGCGCATGCGCGTGGGGTCGGGCGACATCGTCCAGCGCGTGTGGTGCACCGCGGACGCCGGGGGCATCACGGTCGTCGAGTTCGAGAACGAGACGCCGGCCAGCGTGGCGGTGGCGGTGACGCGACGGGACATTCTGTCGTCACGGGTGCTTTCCGAGCAGCCACCGGCGGGGATCGACCTGCCGGCCGGTTCGGTGGTGCTCCCCCTCGGGCACCGCTCGAGCGTGCGCATCGGCATCGCTCACGGGGCCCCGCGCACCGGCCCGTTGCCCGCCGACCTTCCGGGGCACGAGACCGTGGTGCGCGGTTGGGAGACGGCGTGCTCCGTGGCCTCGCGCATCGTGCTCGACGACCACTCGATCGTCGCCGGCATGGCCCGGGTGCGGTGCGACCTGCTCCTCGGTGCGGGCGGGGAGGGCTCGGCGATCGAGCGGGTGCGGCTCGGGGAGGTGCATCACGACGCGATCCTCGAGGTGGCCGACGAGGTGCAGGGACGACTGCGCGCGGAGAAGCGCGCGAAGGTGCTCGCCTGGGACACGCCGCACCTGCTGGCCACCGGGGCGCGCGCGTGCGTCCTGCTCGGCGACGAGCGGGCCGCGGCCGACATCGGCTCGTCGTGGCTGCGCCTCGCGGATCGGCCCGTGGAGCCGTCGCCGGCCGAGAATCCCGGTGGGCTCGCCGGCATCGCCTGGGTCGAGTCGATCCTCTGTGCGCCGTCGCCGTCGGGCGGATCGTGCGAACTCCTGTCGCACGGGATTCCGCGCGCCTGGTGGGGCGCGGCCTTCGAGGGTCACGGTCTCGTGGCGGATCCGTGGCGCACGATCTCGTACGCGGTGCGCTGGCACGGCGCCCGTCCCGCCCTGTTGTGGGAGACCTCGGGGCCCGCCGGTCTCGTCATCACCGCCGGCGACGCGGCACCGGAGTGGCACAGCACCGAGGCCGCGGGGGAGACGCTCCTGTCCGCGCCCGGCCCCGTCGGGGACTGACCGCGGTCAGCGGTCGGTGAAGATCTCGACCCCGTCGCCGACGGCGACGGTGCCGGTGCGCTGCACGAGCGCGTACACCCGGCTCGCGTCGCCCTTCTCGTGGTGCAGGCGGGAGGGATCACCGTCGGAGAAGAACGGCGCGATGTTCGCGCACGGGAGCGTGTAGGCCGTCACCACGGCGCGCACCGACCCGATGCGCAGGTGGGCGCCGGGCCGCATCGCCCGCCAGTCGACGCCGGCCAGCAGGATGTTCTCCCCGACGGCACCGGGCACGAGGGGATGACCGTCGGCGGCGAAGCCGGAGAGCGCTTCGGCCGACCACAGGCACAACGCCTGCCACGGGCGTCCGTGCAGGGACCGGCTGCGACGGACATCCCCGGCCAATCCGGTCCATTCCACCTCGGCGCGCTCGAGCGGGGCCTTCGGCAGTCCGCGGGAGGCGTGCAGACCGACGATGGTCGCGGACCGGTCCACGTCGAGCGCGCGCATCGTGGGGAAGAAGCGCCACATCGCGGCGAGGACGGCACCGATGCGTTCGTCGTCCGTCGCATCCCAGCGCGCCGCGATCGAATCGGCGACCGCCCCGATCGCCGGGCCGACGGCGTCGAGCGACGGGAGGGGCACCCCGGCGAGCGAGGCCACCTCGGCGACGAAGCCGCGCGCGCCCGCCATCCATCCCTCGCCGACGGAACTGTCCCACAGGTGATGCGCCCACAATTGCGGCAGTGCCGCCACGGTGCGACGCGCATCCTCGGCGCTGTACACGTGCGGACCCACGGTGAGGGGGGATCGTCGCGCCACGACCCGGAGCCTACGCTGGCGCCATGGTGCGGGTCGTTCCGACGATGGACGTCGAGCACGGTCTGTTCCGCTCCGGTGCGCGCACCGTGGTCGGGATGGACGAGGTCGGTCGTGGCGCGCTCGCGGGCCCCGTCGTGGTCGGTGTCGTGATGGTGGATGCGCGCACCGGACCGGCACCCGAGGGACTCGCCGATTCCAAGTTGCTCACTCCGCGACGCCGCGAGGCGATGGTGCCCGTCATCGAGGCGTGGTGCGCGGCCCGGGCGCTCGGCGAGGCGAGCGCGGAGGAGATCGATCGCATCGGCATCATGGCCGCGCTCGGCCTCGCCGGCAGTCGGGCCCTCGCCGCTCTCGGTTCGCCGCCCGACGTGGTCGTGCTCGACGGCACCACCTCGTTCCTCCTCGAGGAGGGGGACGGTCCGCGGGTGGTCCTGCGGGCCAAGGCCGACCGCGACGTGGCCTGCGTTGCCGCGGCCAGCGTGCTGGCCAAGGTGGCCCGCGACGCCCTCATGGTGCGCCTCGACGGGCTCCACCCCTCCTACGGGTGGGCCGGCAACAAGGGGTACGGCTCGGCGGGACACACCGAGGCCATCGCCCGTTTCGGCGCCACCGACCTCCATCGGAGGTCGTGGAACCTCGGCGTCTGATCAGGACGTGCGGATGTCCTTGAAGGCCGATTTCGAGTCGATGCCCGGCTCCTTCGGGAGCCCGAGCACCCGCTCGCCCACGATGTTGCGCATGACCTCGTCGGATCCTCCGGCGATGCGCAGACCCGCGGCGCCCAGAACCATCGACGACCAGGCGTAGGTGCCCCACTCGCCCGAGTCGGCCACCAGTTTGGGTCCGAGGACGTGGGAGAGGAAGCGCACGAGGCGGGCCTGGTTGTTGACGAGCACCATCTTGGAGATGGAGCCCTCCGGTCCCGGGGTCTTTCCGGCCTTGGCCTGGGCCGCGGTGCGCATGGCGTTGAGCGCGGCGATGCGGTAGTTCATGATGAGGTCGGCCAGCTCGTGGCGCACGAGCGGGTCCTTGTCGAGCCCGTAGTGGGCCACCATCGCGCGGACGCGCACGAGGAGGTTGGCGTCGCCGGCGTTGTTGTCGCCGATCGAGGCGCGCTCGTTCATCAGCGTCGTGAGCGCGACCCCCCAACCGTTGTTCACGTCGCCGAGACGGTGGTCGTCGGGCACGCGCAACTCGTTGAAGAACACCTCGTTGAAGCTGGCCCCGCCGGTCATCTGCCGCAGGGGGCGGATCTCCACCGCAGGGTCCTTCAGGTCGATGATGAAGGCGGTGAGCCCCTTGTGCTTGGGAAGGTCCCAGTCGGTGCGGCAGAGCACTTCGCCGATGTCCGAGTAGTGGGCACCGGAGGTCCACACCTTCTGGCCGGTGATCACCCACTCGTCGCCGTCGCGCACCGCGCGCGTGGTGAGCGAGGCCAGGTCCGACCCGGCACCGGGCTCGGAGAACAACTGCGCTCCGATGATCTCCCCGCGCCACAGTCGCCGGAGATACAGGTCGACGGCGCGCTCGCTGCCGTGGGCCTCGATCGTCGGGGCGACCATGCCGAGGCTGATGGCGAACGATCCCTGGTCGGGCACCTTGAACTGCGATTCGAGCTGGCGCCATGCGCGGTCGTAGGTGGGGGGCAGACCGCGTCCACCGTGCTTCACCGGTCCCGAGATCCAGCCGAAGCCGGCGTCGAACTTCTTCTGGCGCCACCGCTTGGCTTCCTCGGCCTCGGCGCTCTCGGCGGCGCGGTCGCGCTCGCGGTAGAAGGTGTCGGAGCCCTCGCCCCACACGAACGCCTTCTCGGCGGGTCGGCGGACGGCGTTGGCCTCGAGGAAGGCGAGGGCCTCGGCCTGGAAGGTGTCGAGATCGATGTCGGCCATGGGGGACTCCTGCGGGTCGGGGGCACGGACCCGGGTCCGCACCTCGGGGCGTACGGTATCGGCGCACCCGATGGGTCGGCGAAGCCGGGGCCGCGGTGACTAGCCTCACGGCATGGGTCAGCCGGTCGCCGTCGAGGAGAAGCAGGGCGCCTCGCCCTCCGTCGTGAGGTTCGAGACGAACCGCTCCCTCACGGGCATGGGCCATGAGCGCTTCGGCTCGGCCGCCGAGGCCGTCGGACCGCGCTCGGCCGCCGTGCTCGCCCGCCGGCTCTTCGACACGGGCAAGGTGGCCGGTGTCCACGTGTTCTCCAACATCGTCACGGTGACGCTGGCCCCCGGGGCCTCGGCCGCCGGGCTCGAGGAGATCGTTCGCGACCTGTACCAGTACTGGAAGCCGGGCATGACCCCGCCGCGCCCGGAGGATCTCGTCGCCGAGGCGGCTCCCGAGGCTGCGGCCGCGCCCGCCGCCGACGGTGCCCCGGCGGGGGATTCCCGCATTCCCGCGCATCTCGCCGAGCGCAGCCGTCTCGCGCGGGAACGCTGGGCCGCCAAGAACGGCTGACCCCGGAGGACATCGACCGAACACCTGTTCGGTACCCTGCGGGCATGGCCCGCACGTCCGTCGCCCCGCCCGCCGGTCTTCTTCCCGCGCACTTGCGCGACCGCGTGACCACCGCGGGTCGTCTCGCCGCCGACGTCGCCGCCCTCGACGGTGCCGGTCTCGGCACCCTGCCGGCCCCGGTCGCTCTCGCCCCGCTCCTGCCCCGCGGCGGGGTGGAACGCGGTCGCGTCTACGCCTGCGGCGGCGACGCACCCCTGTCGTTGCTGTGGACGCTCGTGGCGCCGGCCACCCGGGAGGGATCGTGGCTCGTGCTGCTCGACATGGACCACGCGGGTCTCCTCGCCGCACGCGAGAACGGTGTCGCGCTCGAGCGCGCGGTGTGCGTCTCGAGCGGCGAGGGCCCCGGTCGTGACGAACGGCGCCTGCGCGTGCTCGGCGCGTTGCTCGACGGTTTCGACATCGTCGTCACCGAGGCACCCGCGTGCGGCGACGCCGAGGCGCGACGTCTCGCCTCGCGGGCCCGGGCCGCGGGAACGGTCCTCGTGTTCGCCGGCGCCCCCGGTGCGTTCGCCGTCGACGTGTCGTTGCGGGCGCGCACCCGTGCGTGGGACTTCGACCTGCACGCCCGGGCGCGCACGGTGGAGGTGCGCGCCACCGGTCGACGGGTGCACGGATCGCCCCGGTGCGTGCTGGAGATGCCGACCGCCGATGCGTCAGGGCGCGACCAGGCCCCGTCATGACGGTGCGCACGGCGACGAGGTCGGTGGTCCTCGTCTTCCCGGGGTGGGAGGAGGCATGGGGTGGCGAGGAGATGGCTCGGCACGCGTTCGAGTCCGTGGTGCGGGCCGTGTCGGACGTGGCCGCGCTCATCGAGGTGGAGGGCACGGGCACCCTCGTCTTTCCCTCCCGTGGTCCGTCGCGGTACTTCGGCGGCGACCGGTCCCTGGCCGCCCGCCTCCACGACCTCGTGGCCGGTCTCGAGGAGACGATGACGGCCGGGACCGGATGGGGTGTGGGCATCGCCGGTTCCCGTTTCGCCGCCGCCGCCGCGGCCCGGATGGCGCACGTCGCGGGGGCTCCCCGGGTGGTGGAGGACGGGGAGACGGTGGGCTTCATCGCCGCGTTGCCCGTCGCCGCCCTCGCCCGGGTGGGGGAGGTGGATCCCGCCGTCACCGACCTCTTCGGGCGTCTCGGCCTGCGCACGTGCGGGGCCGTGGCCGCACTCGGGGAGCCCGCCCTCGTCGATCGGTTCGGCGGGGAGGGGCGTCGCGCGCACGTGCTCGTGTCGGGGGGCGACGTGCGCATCTTCGATCCCGCGACCGTTCCCCGCGACCACACCGCCGTCGTGGCCTTCGAGGATCCCGTGGCCGACACCGCGATCGTGGCGGCCTCGGTGCGACCGGCCGCCGAGGACCTCGTCGCCCGCGTGGCGGCGCACGGTCGTCAGTGCGTGCGTCTCCTGCTCACCTGCGAGAGCGACGACGGCGCCAGGACGACCCGCATCTGGACGGAGACGCGCGGCTTCGGGACGGCGGGCATCGTCTCGCGCGTCGCCGCGCAGGTCGCCGCCGGGGTCGACGAGGCCTCCGCATCCTGGGGGGTCACGTCGGTCGAGGTGGCGGCACTCGAGTGCCGGGTCCACCTGGCGGTGCAGCCCCTGCTGTGGGGCGGTCGGCGCGAGAACAGCGAACGAGCCGCCCGCGCCGCGTCCCTCGCGGCGGCGGTGGATCCGCGCGTGGAGGTGTCGGTGCCGCGTTGGGAGGGCGGGCGCGACCCGGCGCGGGTCTACGCGCGCGTGCCGGTGGGACACGTGGACCTCGCCGACGAGGAGGCCGCCGTGCGCCGGGTGGAGAAGGGGGAGGGGGTGCCGCGGGAGTGGTCGGGGTCGATTCCCCGTCCCGCGCCCGCGCGCGTGCTGGCCCGTCCCCGACCGGCGGAACTGCTCGGGGAGGACGGCACGCCGGTGCGCGTCACGGCCCGTCACGAACTCGTTCCCGCACCGGTGCTCCTGCGCGCCGGTGCGTGGTCCTGGGAGGTGCTGCGGTGCGCCGGTCCCTGGCCGGTGGAGGAGAGGTGGTGGGACGCGCATCGTCGGCGCCGCCACGTGCGCCTGCAGTTGCTCGTGCGCGACCCCCGCGGCTCGACGGGGGTGCTGCTCGTGGGTCTCGAGAACGGTGCATGGTCCCTGCTCGCGCGCCACGACTGAGCCGCGGCGAGGGTCCGGACACGGGGCCGGCGGTGCCCGCGTGGAACACTCGTCCCGTGGACACGATGTCGATCGACCGATGGTGCGCGATCCTCGCCGGGCACGATCCCGTCGACGCGCGCGAGAGGGCGTCGATCGACGAGTTCGTCCGCGTCGCGCCCCTGCTGGCGCGTCCCTTCGACGAGTCGGCCGATCCGGTGCACGTCACGGCCTCGGCCATCGTCGTGAGCGATGACGCCGACCGCACCGTGCTCCATCTCCACAAGAGTCTCGAGATGTGGATCCAACCCGGCGGCCACATCGAGGCCGGCGAGGATCCCCTCGCCGCCGCCGTGCGCGAGGCCCGCGAGGAGACGGGTCTGCCGGTGCGGCCGTGGTTCGACGACGGGTCGTTCGTGCACGTCGACGTGCATCCGGGTCCGCGCGGGCACACCCATCTCGACCTGCGCTTCCTCCTCTCCTCGCCCTTCGTCGACCCCGAGCCGGCGGCGGGGGAGAGCACGGCGGTGGACTGGTTCGTCTGGGCGGACGCCGTCCGCGTGGCCGACGTCGCCCTCGAGGGGGCCCTCGAGGCCGTCCGGCGCCGTCTGCACCCTCGGGCCTGATCCGGCCGCCCGGGGGCGGGAGAGGAAGGCCCGACCCGAGAGGGGCGAACACATGTTCGGTATCGTGCCGGGATGGACGGATCCCGGCCCCCGCGCGCGGTGCCCTACGCCGAATTGCACTGTCGCTCGAACTTCTCCTTCCTCGAGGGAGCGTCCTCCCCCGAGGAACTGGCCGAGCGTGCCGCCGCGCTCGGCCTCGCGGGGCTCGCCCTCACCGACCGCAACGGTCTCTACGGAGTGGTCCGCTTCGCCGGCGCCGCCCGTGAACTCGGCGTGCCGACCCTCTTCGGCACCGAGATCCCCTGCACCGGTCCGTGGTCACCGGTGGGGGACATCGTCGTGATCGCCCGCGGCCCGTCGGGCTACGCCCGCATGGCGCGCGCCGTGAGCGAGGGGCAACTCGCCGGCAGCAAGGGCGCACCGGTCTTCGACGCGGCCGCGGTGGCCTCCACGCTGGCCGGGTCCTGCACGGTGCTCACCGGTGGTGTCCGCGGAGCGGTGCCGCGCGCCCTGTTCGAGCACGGTCCGGCCGAGGCGATGCGCGTGCTCGGTCTGCTCGCCGAGATGCACGGACGCGACAACGTCCTCGTCGAACTGTGGGACCACGGCGATCCCCTCGACGCGGTGCGCAACGACCAGCTCGTGCGCGTGGCGGTGTCGGTCGGTGTCGAATGCGTGGCGACGAACGACGTGTCCTACGCGGTCCCCGCCCGGCACCGGCTGGCGACGGCCTTCGCCGCGGTGCGCCGGCGCTCGTCGCTCGACGAGATCGACCACGAACTCCCCGCTGCCGCGACGGCGTTCCTGAGGTCGGGCGCCGAGCAGTTGCGCCGCTTCGCCCGGCATCCCGGTGTCGTCGAACGCACCGTCGAGGTGGCGGCGGCCGCGGCCTTCGATCTCGCCCTCGTCGCGCCGCGCCTGCCACCCTTCCCCTGCCCGGAGGGGAGGGACGAGATGACCCACCTGCGGATTCTCGTGGAGGAGGGCGCGACACGCCGCTACGGCCCGCGCGGCGGAGACGGCGACCTGTGCAGCCGGGCATGGCGCACCATCGACCACGAACTCTCCGTCATCGAGGCGCTCGGGTTCGCCGGCTACTTCCTCGTGGTGTGGGACATCGTGAGATTCTGCGAGGAACGGGGGATCCTGTGCCAGGGTCGGGGCAGCGCGGCCAACAGTGCGGTGTGCTTCGCGCTCGGCATCACCAAGGCCGACGCGGTGGCGCTCGGCCTGCTCTTCGAGCGCTTCCTCTCGCCCGAGCGCGACGGCCCGCCCGACATCGACGTGGACATCGAGAGCGGCCGACGCGAGGAGGTCATCCAGTACGTCTGGGAACGCCACGGTCGTCTGCACGCCGCCCAGGTGGCCAACGTCATCACGTACCGCCCGCGTTCGGCGGTGCGCGACATGGCCCGCGCCCTCGGCCACGGCGCGGCCGAACAGGACGCGTGGAGCCGACAGGTGGACGCATGGGGAACGGTGGCGTCCTCGATCGGTCGTCCCGACTGCGACGTCCCGCCCCTCGTGCTGGAGCTCGCCGCCGAGGCAGAGGGAATGCCCCGCCACCTCGGCATCCACTCGGGCGGGATGGTGATGTGCGACCGCCCCATCGTCGAGGTGTGCCCGGTGGAGTGGGCGCGCATGGAGAACCGCAGCGTGCTGCAGTGGGACAAGGAGGACTGCGCCGCCATCGGTCTCGTCAAGTTCGACCTCCTCGGTCTGGGGATGCTCTCGGCCCTGTCGAACGCGCGTGCCCTGTTCGCCCGCCACCGCGGGGCGCCCCTCGACCTCGCGACCATCCCCCAGGAGGACGAGGTGTACGAGATGCTGTGCCGGGCCGACACGGTGGGGGTCTTCCAGGTGGAGTCGCGCGCCCAGATGTCCACCCTGCCGCGCCTGCAACCGCGCACCTTCTGGGACCTCGTGGTGGAGGTGGCCCTCATCCGTCCGGGCCCCATCCAGGGCGGCTCGGTGCACCCCTACATCCGGCGGCGCAACGGGCGGGAGGAGGTGACCTATCTCCATCCGCTGCTGGAGAACTCGCTGGCCAAGACCCTCGGCGTGCCGTTGTTCCAGGAACAACTCATGCAGATGGCCATCGACGTCGCCGGGTTCACCCCCGCCGAGGCCGACCGCCTGCGCCAGGCGATGGGCTCGAAACGGTCGCGGGCGCGCATGAAGGAACTCGAGGAGCGTCTGCACGCGGGGATGGCCGAGCGCGGCATCCCGCGCGACGTCGCCGCGGCCATCTTCGACAAGATGGCCGCCTTCGCCAGCTACGGGTTCCCCGAGAGCCACTCGGTGAGCTTCGCCTACCTCGTCTACGCCTCGGCGTGGATCAAACTGCACGAACCGGCGATCTTCTGTGCCGCCCTGCTCGACGCCCAGCCCATGGGTTTCTGGTCGCCCCACACGCTCGTGCGCGACGCGCGGCGCCACGGGGTCGTGGTGCACACGCCCGACATCAACGCCTCGGGTGCCGGTGCCGTGCTCGAGGAATGCGCCGGGTCCCGCGGCGGTCTGGCGGTGCGTCTCGGCATCGGGTCGGTGCGGGGCGTGGGTGCCGCGCTCGCGCGCGAGATCGCCGCCGGTGCCCCGTACGCGTCGATGGAGGACCTCTCCGAGAGGGTGCCGCGCATCAACCGGGCCCAGATGGAGGCGATGGCCACCGCGGGTCTGTTCTCCTCGCTCGGGGCGGGCCGGCGCGACGCATTGTGGGAGGCGGGATCGCATCCCCCGGCGGGGGACCGATTGCGGGGCGTGCTCGGTCTCACCACGCGCCCGGTGCTGCCGGGCATGGAGCCCGTCGAGGTGGCCGTGGCCGACCTGTGGGCCACGGGCATCTCACCCGACGGACACCCCACCGTGTTCCTGCGCTCACAACTCGACGCCCGCGGCGTGACGACGGCGGAGGCGCTCGCCGCGGCGGAGGACGGATCGCGGGTGACGATCGCCGGCCTCGTGACGCACCGACAGCGGCCGCCCAGCGCGGGAGGGACGACGTTCATCAGCCTCGAGGACGAGACGGGACTGATGAACGTCGTGTGCTCGCGGGGATGCTGGATGCGTCACCGCGACGTCGCGCGCGACGCCCCGGCGCTGCTCGTGCGCGGGCGCATCGAGAGGGCGGACGGTGCGGTGAACGTGGTGGCCGAGACGCTCTCGCCCCTTCTCGCACCGGCCACGGTGCCGAGCCGCGACTTCCGCTGAGGGGTCAGTCGGCGGGGCGTTCGTTCAGGCCGTCGTTGAACATGCGGTAGGTCTCGTAGATCTCCCGGCACGCCTCGCACATCGGCACCTGTCGCGGGTCGCGCGACGGCACCCACACGTGCCCGCACAGGGCCTCGAGCGGCGTGCCGGTGATGCGGGCCTCGAGCACCTTGGCCGCGGCGTCCTCGCCGGGCTCCGTCTTGACGATGTGGGCCACGATCGGCTCCCCGGTGGAGGTCGTCGCGTCCGTCCCGGGACGCGTCTGCGTCGACGAGGCGGGGAGGGACGACACGGTCACACCACCACGTACACGAGGAAGAGAGACACCGCGATGCCCGCGAGAGGAGCGACCCAGCCGGCCCACTCCTCGCGGCGCATCCACCGGGGTTCGAGCATCGCCCAGCCGCAGGCCGCGCCCATGAGCGCTCCTCCCACGTGTCCGCCCACCGAGATGCCGGGCACGGTGAAGGTGATGACGAGGTTGATCACGAGGATCGTGCCGATGCCGATGCGGAAGGGATTGACCCCGCGCTGCTGGAAGGCCACGGTGGCCGCCGCCATGAGCCCGAACACCGCGCCGGAGGCGCCGCCGGTGAGGGCATCGGGGGTGACGAGCAGGGCGCCGGCGGCGCCGCCCATGAGCGAGGCCAGGTAGAGCAGGACGAACCGCCCGCGGTCGAGGGCCGGCTCGAGGATCGAGCCCAACTGCCACAGCAGGAGCATGTTCATGCCGATGTGGAACGCGCCGAAGTGGAGGAAGCCGGAGGTGACGAGCCTCCACCACTGGCCGTCGTCGATGAACACCTTGGACAGCGCGAGGTCGAATTCGCGCCGGTTGACGATGCCGTCCAGTTCGGGCATGGCCGCACCGACGGAGAGCCACAGGAAGACGGCGACGTTGACGACGATGATCGCCGCGGTGAACGGGGTGCGCTGGCGCGCCCAGCCGTGCCGGATCCTCTGCGAGCGGGGCGGCCGCGACCGCCGCACGCAGTCGGTGCACAGCGAGCCCACGGCTGCCTGCACGAGGCAGTCGTTGCAGGCGGGACGCTCGCACCTCGTGCAGTGCCTCCCCGTCGGTCGGTCGGGATGCCTCGTGCAGTGCTCGAGAACGGGAGGGGGGAACGACACGACCGGAGTGTACGGGGTCAGTTCCCGGGGTCCCGTTCGGCGACCTCGCGATGCGCGAGGTACCACTCGACGGTCGCGCGGAGACCGTCGGCGAGTTCGGTGCCGGCGCGCCAGCCGAGAAGGCTGTGCGCGCGCGAGGGATCGATGCGGCGTCGCGGTTGGCCGTCGGGGCGCGAGGAATCCCAGACGACCTCGCCGGAGAAGCCGACCGTGCGCGCGATCACCCCGACCAGCTCGCGGATCGTCACCTCCCGGTCGGCGCCGAGATTGATGGGCTCGGTGCCGTCGTGCATCTCGGCCGCGCGGACGATCGCGTCGGCGGCGTCGTCGACGTAGAGAAACTCCCGGCTCGCCGACCCCGTGCCCCACACCTCGACGGACGACGCGCCCGACTCGACGGCCTCCACGCACTTCTTCACGAGGGCGGGGATGACGTGGGACACGCTGGGGTGGAACTTGTCGCCCGGACCGTAGAGGTTCGTCGGGATGAGGTAGGCGAAGCGTTGGCCGTACTGAACGGCGTTGACCTGGGCGTGGACGAGGTGGGCCTTCTTGGCGATCCCGTAGGGAGCGTTGCTCTCCTCGGGGTACCCGTCCCAGAACGATTCCTCGCGGAAGGGCACCGGGGTGAACTTGGGGTAGGAGCAGACCGTGCCGAGCAGCACCGTCTTGTCGACCCCCGTCGCGCGCGCGGCCTCGATGACGTGGGTTCCCATGAGCAGGTTGTCGAGGTAGAGGCGGGCCGGGTCGACGAGGTTGTATCCGATGCCCCCGACGCGCGCGGCGAGGTGGATGACGTGCCCGGGTCTCTCCGCCGCGAACATCCGCTCCGCCTCACCGGGCACGGTGAGGTCGCACTCGGTGTGGGAGGGTGCCGCGACCACGGCGCCGGCGGCGCGCAGGCGCCCGACCACGACGGATCCGAGGAACCCGCGACCCCCGGTGACGACGACGCGCCGTCCCTCCCAGAATCCCGACATGGGTCCCATGGTAGGCGGGGAGGGCAGAATGAGCCGATGCCGTCCCGGGGTCCCGCACTCGCCGTCAACCTGCTGTGGAGCGTGCCCGGTGTGGGAGGGAGCGAGGAATATCTGGTGCGCCAACTCGCGGGGCTCGCCGAGACGTCCGGGGACTGGTCGGTCGAGGTGTTCGCCCCGCGGGGTTTCTCCCGGCGGCATCCCGGTCTCGCCGCGCGCTTCCCCGTGCACGAGGCACCGAGCGACTGCACGAACAGGCCGGTCCGGGTGCTGCTGGAGCACACGTGGCTCGCCGTGCGCACCCGCCGCTTCGACGCCGTTCTCCACGGAGGGGGCACGGTGCCCGTGCTGGGTCGTCGACCGGTGGTGCTCACGATCCATGACATCCAGTGGGTGGAACATCCCGGATGGGTCGCGCCGCGCAAACTGCGCTATCTGCGCGCGGCCGTGCCGCGCTCGGTCGCCCGCGCGACCCGGGTGACGGTGCCGACCCGCTTCGTCGCCGACTCCCTGGTCGCGGCGTTCGGCACCGATCGCTCGCGCATCGGCGTGGTGCGTCACGGACTCGAGCGCGATTTCGGCGCGCAGTGCACACCGGCCGACGACCTGCGTCGCCGTTTCGGCCTCGGTGACGGCCCCGTCCTCGTGTATCCGGCCGTCACCCATCCGCACAAGAACCATGTCTTCCTCCTGCGACTTGTCGCCGGTGGGCGTGGTCGGTGGGGCGACCCCGGTCTCCGGCTCGTGTTCGTCGGATCACCCGGTGCGGCCGATGACGACGTGCGGCGGGCCGTCGTCGACCTCGGGCTCGGGGACCGGGTGGTGATGCCCGGACGGGTGGACGCGGCGGACCGCAACGGTCTTCTCGCCATGGCGACGGCACTCGTCTTCCCCAGCGAGTACGAGGGCTTCGGCGCGCCGGTGATCGAGGCGATGCGTCTCGGCGCGCCCGTGGTCTCGAGCGACCGCGCCTGCCTGCCCGAGGTGGTGGGGGACGCCGGAATCACGGTGCCGCTCGAGGAGAAGGCCTGGACCGCCGCACTCGACGAGGCGGTCCGGCGACGCGACGAGCTCGCCGCGCGCGGGCGCGCGCGGGCGTCGGGGTTCACCGCGGCGGACTCCGCCCGCGACCTGCTCGCGGTCCTCGACGCGGTCAGGGTCTCGTCGTGACCCCGCGCCCGATCGTCGTTCTCTGTCCGCACTTCACGCCGGACACCGCCCCGACGGGCGAGATCATGGCGCGCATCGTCGAGGAGTTCGTCGCGGAGGGTCACCGTGTTCACGTCGTCACCGCGCTGCCGTGGTACCGCTCGCATGCCATCGAGGAGGGATGGGGCGGACGCCTGGTGCGCCGCGAGCGCACCCCGTGGGGATCGATCATCCGCGTGCATCCCTTCCCCGGCGGCGACAAGTCGAACCTCCCCCGAAGGGCCGCCGGATTCCTGCTCTTCACCCTCGTCGCCGGCGCGTGCACCCTGGTGGCGGGAGGATGGCGTCGTCGGCCCGCCGCGGTGCTCTCCATGTCCCCGCCCCTCACGACCGGACTGACCGGCTGGCTCGTCGCCCGTCTGCGTCGCGCTCCCGCCGTGTTCGACATCCAGGACGTGTTCCCCGATGCCGCCGTGGCGACCGGGGCGATCACCAATCGCCGGGTGATCGCCCTCGCGCGGCGTCTCGAGCGCGCGAGTTACCGACGCAGTGACGCCGTCGTCGTGCTCTCCGATGACCTCGCCGCCAACGTGCGCGCCACCATCGGTGCGGACCGGGCGGACCGGGTGCGCGTGATCCCCAACTTCGTCGACGCCGACCGCATCGTGCCGCTCGACCGCGCCACGTCGTTCCGCGGGGAACTCGGCATAGGCGGCGAGACCGTGGTGATGTACGCCGGCAACGTGGGTCTGTCCCAGTCGCTCGGGATGCTCCTCGATGCCGCCCGGGCGATGCCCGACACGGTGTTCGTCATCAACGGCGAGGGAGCGGCCCGGGCCGACCTCGAGAGGGAGGCGGCGGGACTGGCCAACGTGCGGTTCAGCGACTACCAGCCCCGCGAGCGCGTCCCGGAGGTGCTGGCGAGCGCCGACATCCACGTGGTTCCCCTGCGCGCCGGACTGGGCCGGGTCAGCGTGCCTTCGAAGACCTATTCGATCCTCGCCGCCGGACGGCCCGTGGTGGCGTGCGTGGATCCGGGCACGGAGGTGCCCCGCATCCTGGCCGCGAGCGGTGGCGGCGTGGCCCTGCCCCCCGACGACCCCGCCGCCCTCGTCGCGGCACTCAGGGCTCTCGTCGCCGATCCGGGGACGTGCCGGGACATGGGCCGCAAGGGTCGCACCTGGGTCGAGTCCCACGTGTCGCCGCGGGCGGTCGCCCGCGCGTGGCTCGACCTGTTCACCCTGCTCGAGAGGTGAGGCGGTAGCCTCGGATTCTCGTGGCCAGTCATTCGTCGGCAAGGAAGGTTGCGCGCCTCGCGCGCAAGGGCAAGGGCAAGAAGGTGCGTTTCCAGGGAGGCACCGTCTTTCCCCTGACCATGGCCGTCGTGACGGCGGTCGGTCTGGTCCTCGTGGGATACGCGCGCGGCTCAGCCCCGAGCAACGAGGTCCGGCCCACCACCGACGACCATTGGCACATCTCCATCGGTTTCTGGGGCTGTGACCGGGAACTCGGCAACCTCGCGGGCACCAAGGACGACGGCTCGAACGCGGCGTACGAGAGGTACGGCGTGCACAGCCACGACGACGGAGTGATCCACTGGCATCCCGAGCCCGCCGCCGCCGGCACGAACGCCGCGCTCGGTGCGTACCTCGAGACCTACGGCGTGGAGGTCTCGACCGAGAAGCTGGCGTTCCCCGCCGACCAGTTCGGTGGCGCCTCCTTCGTGCGCGGCACCGACAAGTGCGTCGACGAATCCGGTGAGGAGGTCGACGGGCAGGTCCAGGCGTGGGTCTGGGAGCGCTACGACAACCAGAGCGCCAAGCGCAAGCTCATCACCGACTTCTCCTCCATCCGCATCACGAACGACGGCATGGCGATCATGATCGCCTTCGCGCCGGCCGGTGCGACGATCCCCATGCCCGCCTCGGCCGCCGGCCTCGCGGACATGGAGGGTCAGACCGACGACGAGCCGGGCTCCGCCACGACCGTCGCGCCCACGACCACGGGCGGCTGATGCACGCAGTCGTCCTCGTGGGCGGGTTCGGCACCCGCTTGCGCCCGCTCACCTGGACCGTGCCCAAGCCGCTGTTGCCCGTGGGCAACGTCCGCCAGATCGAGCACGTCGTGGCCGGGCTGGGTCGTCACGGGGTCTCGCGGGTCGTGCTGGCGCTCGGGTTCAAGGCCGAACCCTTCCTCGAGGCCTATCCCGACGGCACCTGTGCCGGGATCCCCCTCCACTTCGCAGTCGAGCCTGAGCCCCTCGACACGGCGGGCGCCATCGCGTTCGCCGCCCGCGATGCCGGCATCTCGGACACCTTCGTCGTGATGAACGGTGACATCCTCTGCGACCTCGACGTCTCCTCACTCGTCGCGTTCCATCGCTCGCGCGGGGCGCGCGCAACCCTGCATCTCGTGCCGGTCGACGACCCGTCGCAGTACGGGGTGGTGGAGACCGACCCGTCGGGGATGGTGCGACGCTTCGTCGAGAAGCCGGCCCCCGGCGAGTCCGACAGCCGCAACATCAACGCGGGCACGTACGTGCTCGAGCCCTCCGTGCTCGGGATGGTTCCCCCGGGCGGTCGCGTGTCGATCGAGCGCGAGGTGTTCCCCGCTCTCGTGGCCGCCGGCGAGCTGGCGGCGATGGCGACGGACGATTACTGGATCGACACCGGGCGCCCGGAGACCTACCTGCGGGCCAACCTCGACCTCATCGACGGGACGCGCCCCGTCATCCTCGCGGCGACCGGGCCGCACGCGACGGTCGGTGCGACCGCCTCGGTGGTGCACAGCGTCGTGGGCGAGGGAGCGGTCGTGGGCGACGGGTGCGTCCTCGTGGACTCGGTCCTGCTCCCGGGCGCCCGGCTCGCACCCCGCGTGCGCCTCGAACGGAGCATCGTCATGGGCTCGGTGGGCGAGGGCAGCACGCTCGTGGACTGCGTCGTCGGTGCCGAGGGCGCGGTGCCGCCCCACTCGGAGCTCGCCGGCGAGAGGGTTCCCGACCCGGAGCGGGGCTGACCGGTGACGCCCGGCCCGAGCCGTGGCGTCGCCGCACCCGAGCGCGTGCTCGTCACCGGGGGAGCGGGGTTCGTCGGCTCCCACCTCGTGCAGCGACTCGTGGCGGCCGGCCACGACGTGGACGTGGTCGACGACCTCTCCACCGGTTCGCTGGGGAATCTCGCCGGCTCCCGCGAGGGGGGCGGGCGCATGCGCTTCCAGAACGCGTCCGTGGCATCGCCGTCGTTCGTCGAACTGGCCCGCCAGCGGCGCCCGGAGGTGATCGTCCATCTCGCCTCGTTCACGCCCGCGGCCCGGACGAAGGAGCGCCACCACGCCGACCTGGGGGACTGTCTCTCCGTGCTCGAGGCGGCGAGGGACTGCGGCGCATCCCGTGTCGTCACGTGCGTTCCCGCCGAACTGATCTACGGGGACGTGACGGCCCGGGACTCGCCCGTCAAGGAGGACCTCGTCACCGAGGCGCGCTCGATCGCCGAGATCATGGCTCGGGCGGCGGTGCAGGCCCATGTCGTGCACCGGGACCGGTGGGGGATCGAGTTCGTCGTGCTGGCGGTGTCCGCCGTGTACGGCCCGCGTCAGCGACCCGAGGACGGCATCGTCGCGTCCCTCGTCGACCGTCTCGCCGGCGGCGGTGCGCCGGCGTTCCCCGGGTCGCCCGCCCAGGTGCGCGACTTCGTGCACGTGGACGACGTCGTCGATGCCGTGGTGAGGGCGACGGTCCACTCGGGTGGTCTCGTCATCAACATCGGCACGGGCAGACCGACCACGGTGGCCGACCTGTGGACCCTCCTGGCGGGTCGCGGCGTCGCCTTCCCCGACCTGCCGTCCCCGCGCCATCACGATCCCGCTCGTCTCGTGCTGTCGCCGGTGAGGGCGCGCATCCAGCTGGGGTGGGCCCCGTTCACCGGACTCGAGGAGGGTCTCCTCACCGTCCGCTGAGGCGGTGCGCGGTCAGCGGAAGAGGTCCTCCGACGCCGGACGGACGATCTCGGACACCGAGGAATCGCGGAACCACGCGGGGTCGAGACCCCGAACGACGGCGACGGGGACGCCGGAGGACTTCCCCATCACGAGTTCCGCGGCCGAGGCGATCTCGTCGGCGATGCACACCTCGGTCGCCTGCATGATGCGCCCGTGCGCGTCGGGTGTCCCGCGGAGGTCGACGACGGCGGCGACCCCGGCCACTCCGATGGCCACGTCGGTGACCCCCGTGCGCCACGGCCGACCGAACGTGTCCGAGACGACCACACCCACCTCGACGCCGAGAGAGGCGCGCACGATGTCCCGGATGCGCCGGGCCGAACGGTCGCTGTCGATCGGCAGGAGAGCGGCCCGGCCCGCGGCGACGTTGGAGAGGTCGACACCGCTGTTGGCGCAGACGAAACCGTGGGTGGTCTCGGTGATGACGAGGTCGCCCCGGCGACGCACGATGCGGACCGCCTCGGATTCCACCACCCGACGACGAGCGTCGGGATCGTCGGGGTCGACGTCGACGAGCCGACCCTCCGCCTTGGAGACGATCTTCTGGGTGACCACGAGGACGTCGCCGTCCTCGAGAGGGCCGTTGGGCGGACGTCGGCACGCCTCGACCACCAGGTCGCCGACCTGCTGACCGGGGACGACCTCGCCGATCCCCTCCACGCCCCAGGCGACGAGACGCCCCATCAGCGCACGCCCGGTCCGACGGGTCCACCCGCGGCGCGCACCGTGACCTCGGCGAGCGCCGCGGCGACGGCCGGGGTGGACATGACCGTGTCGGTCACGACGCACCGCACACCCTCGCGCTCAATCTCCCCGACACGGTCGGCATCCCGGGCGTCCACGACGAGGGTGGCGCAGACCGGGGCGTAGAGCCGGGCCACCCCGACGACCGACGCCTCGTGTCCGAGTTCGGAGAGCATGCGGTCGGCCGGTCCCTTCAGGGCGCTTCCCGCAACGATGGGGGACACGGCGACGACGGTGTCGCGACGTTCGGCGAGCAGTGCGTCGACCCCGGGCAGGGCGCGCACCGGGCCGATGGAGAGGATGGGATTGGACGGCGCGATGACGACCGTGTCGGCCCCCGAGATGAGGGCGGGGTCGACGAAACGGGCCTCCGCGGCGCCGTCGAATCGCACCCCGGCGACGGCAACGGAGTGGCGCAGCCGCACGAAGTACTCCTGGAACGGCACCTCCTCGCCATCGGACGCGAGCCGCACCATCGTGCGCACCCGGTCGTCGGTCATGGGCACGACGCGCAGGGCGAGGCCGGAGGCGCGACGGATCTCGTCCACCACGTCGCGGGGTCGGGCCCCCTCGGCGAGTCGCGCGGTGCGGTAGAGGTGCGTCGCCAGGTCGGTGTCGCCGAGATTGAACCAGGTCGCGCCGGCCGTCGACCCCGTCGGCCGCACCGATTCGAACCGGGCGAGGGCCTCCATCGCGCGCCAGGTCTCGCCGTCGAGTCCCCACCCGCGCGCCGGGTCGGAGCGCCCCGACAGCGTGTAGACGACGGTGTCCACGTCGGGGGAGATGGAGAGCCCGTGCATCTCCGTGTCGTCGGCCGTGTTCACCACGGCGACGATGCGGGAGGGTTCGACCACGTCGACGAGACCCCGGAGGAAACGGGCCGCCCCCACCCCTCCCGCGAGCACCGTGATCACGGCGTCAGCGTAGGCGGGCGCGGGGCCCCGAGGTCGTGGCGGACCGGTGGTAGCGTCTCGTGGGTCCGCGGCGGGACAACGACCCGTCGGCACCCAGAGGTACCCATGCCCCGCGCCTTCATCACAGGAATCACCGGCCAGGACGGTCAGCACCTCGCCGAGTTCCTGCACCACAAGGGCTACGAGGTGTTCGGCATGATCAAGGGGCAGAACAACCCCCGCGAGCGCACCTTCCGGGACGAGTTCCCCTACGTCGAGCTGGTGCCGGGCGACCTCGCCGACCTTCCGAGCCTGGTGTCGGCGCTCGAGCACGTGCGTCCCGACGAGGTCTACAACCTCGGGGCGATCTCCTTCGTGGCCATCTCGTTCGGCCAGGCCGAGCTCACCTCGAACATCACCGGTCTCGGCGTGCTGCGCATGCTGGAGGCGGTGCGCATGGTGGGCGGCACCCAGAACAACCCCATCCGCTTCTATCAGGCGTCCTCGTCGGAGATGTTCGGCAAGGTGCGCGAGGTGCCCCAGAGCGAGATGACCCCGTTCCACCCCCGGTCGCCCTACGGCTGCGCCAAGGTGTTCGGCCACTCGATCACGGTGAACTACCGCGAGAGCTACGGTCTCTTCGCCTGCTCGGGGATCCTGTTCAACCACGAGGGACCGCGGCGCGGCCTCGAGTTCGTCACGCGCAAGATCACCAACACCGCCGCCCGCATCAAGCTCGGCATAGAGACCGAACTGGTGATGGGCAATCTCGAGTCGAAGCGCGACTGGGGATACGCCGGCGACTACGTGCGGGCCATGTGGCTCATGCTCCAGCAGCCCGAGCCCGACGACTACGTGGTGGCGACGGGCGAGTCCCACTCCATCGAGGACTTCCTCGAGCTGGCCTTCGCCGAGGCGGGACTCGGCGACTGGCGCCCCTACGTGCGCCAGGATCCCCGGTTCCTGCGACCCGCCGAGGTCGACCTCCTCATCGGGGACCCGACGAAGGCCCGCGAGAAGCTGGGGTGGATCCCCGAGGTGGACTTCCCCACGCTCGTGCGGATGATGGTGCACCACGACATCGAGACCGAGACCGCCCGCGCGCGGCGGTGATCACCCCTCGAGGGGCGTGTCGGCGATGCCGTCGATGAGGGACTCGGCGTCCGGGACGGCCCCCGCCGTGATCCTGGCCCCGTAGGCGGCGGCGAAGACCGCGAGTGCGGCGACGGACGCGGCCACCAGTCCCAGTTCCACGCGCAGGAAGACGTCGTCGGCCGAGAGCCAGGTGACGACGAAGAAGGTGGCGAAAGCCGTGGTCCATCCGAGCGCCACCAACGCGTGCCCGTTGAGCGCGATGACGGCCTGGGCGAGGGCGAGCGCCGCCATGTACAGCGAGCAGGCCAACGCGAGGAGGGTGAGCGTGCGCCGGTCGAGGCCGCCCTCGTAGACGAGGTCGAGCACGGCCGGTCCGGCGACGAACGCGCCGAGGGTGCCCATGACCGCCACCCCGGCGACGATGCGCATGAGGGTGCCGAGGCCGCGCCGGAACTCGTCGAGGTTCCCCTGTGCCGCGAGCCGGGCGAGCCGGGGGAGCAGGGCGGCCTGCACCGCCTGGAAGAGGTAGAGGGGGACGCGGGCGAGCAGGAGACCGTTGCCGAACGCCGTCACCTTTGCGGCCTCGCCGGGAGCGGCGAGGACGTCGACGCCGAGCGGGCCGGCGTTGATGAGCGCCGCCGACATGACGGTCCCGGCCAGCAGCCATCCGAGATTCGGTGTCAACTCGCCCCACGATGCCGGGGGTCCCTCGGTGGTGCGGGCCTCGCCCCGGCCGACGACGAGGAGCGTGGCCACGAGGGGCGAGGCGGCCACCACGAGCGCGTAGGCGCCCGGGGTGCGGACGTCGGCGAGCCAGAGGGCGACGCATCCGAGCGTCCGCGCCGTGCCGTCGACGGCGAGGATGAGGCCGTAGGCGACGAAGCGTCCCGACCCCGAGGCGATGCCGCGCACGAGGTGCATCGGTCCATAGGCGCAGAAGGCGAGCACGAGCGCCACGGCCACGAGCCCGTAACCCTCGAAGAGTTCCCGTGTGAGGAGCGGACCGGCGAGGGCCATGGGCACGGCGACCGCGGCGGCGAGCAGCGCGGCCAGGGGGAGCATGCGCTGGACGACCGGGCGTCCGCCCTCCCCGAGGGCGCGCCGATGGGCGAGGGCTCGACCGATCTCCTGTTCCACCGGGAAGAAGACCCCGGGCACGAGGGCGAAGGTCATGAACCACATCGCCACGATCGGCTTGAAGTCGTCCTTTCCGAGGGCCAACTGCCCCACCTTGAAGAACGCGTAGGTGGTGATGCCCGACACGAACAGGCCGACACCCACGGGGATGGTCCCCTCGGGCAACGGGACGCGGGACGGGGAGGAACCCCGATCCACGTCCTCCCGCACGAGAGGAAAGATTAGTGAGGAGGGACCCTCGGGCCCGTCCTCCCGCGGATCAGTTCCCGCCGGAGCGCGAGGCCGAGATCGACTCGAGGATCTCCCGGCGACGCACCTGGAGCTTCTGAACCCCGAGGATCGCGAAGCCCACGGCCGTGTATCCGATGTCGGTGGCCCGGCGAACGACGGGCGATTCGAGCACGCGCCCGGGAGCGAAGCGGGCCAGATCCACGCCGGTGAGATCGATGGAGTGCAGGGACGGCACGGTCACCTTGGGCACGGTCACCTTGGGGACCGTCAGGCGGGGGCGGGGGAGGTCGGACAGCGAGACTTTCATGGCGGGCACCCTAACGGGAGGTGCTAGCACCAGCAAGCACACCGGGCCGGAGGTGCGCCCCGGGCTCTCGGGGGCCCCGAACTAGCCTGCCGAGGTCGTGTCCGAGCACTCTGCGCCCCCGTCTCCGACCGCCCGCGCCGGGGCCGTTGCGCCCCCCGTGGTGGCGGTCATGGTCGTGCATGGGCCCGGGGAGGGGCTCTCCGAGGCGTTGGCGTCCGTGGCGGCCCAGGACTATCCGGCGGTCCAGGCCCTGGTGCTGGTGGGCGGCCGGGAGGAGGATCCGGGATCCCGGGCGGTCCTCGACACGGTGGCCAACTCGGCCCCGGCGGCGACCGTGCGATTTCTCGGGGCCAACACGGGATGGGCGGCGGCCTGCAACACGGTGCTGAGGCTCGTCAAGGGTGAGAGCGGCTTCTTCCTCTTTCTCCACGACGACGTGGCGCTCGCGCCCGATGCCGTGACCCGCCTCGTCGAGGAGTTGTACCGCTCGAACGCCGGTGTCGTCGGGCCCAAACTCGTGGATTGGAACGATCCGCGGCGCATCTCCAGCGTGGGGGTCGCCGTGGACCGGTTCGGGGTCGAGATACCCGTCGCCGACGAGGGCGAGATCGACCAGGAGCAGCACGATGCCGTGCGGGACGTCTTCTCCCTGTCGTCGGCGTGCCTGCTCGTGCGCGCCGATCTGTTCCGCACGGTGGGCGGATTCCACCCCCGCCTCGCGCTCGTGGGTGCCGCACTCGACTTCTGCTGGCGGTGTCACGCGACGGGGGGCCGCGTTGTGGTGGTCCCCGCGGCCGTGGCGCGTCATCGTGCCCGGTGGACCCGGGCGGAGACTCCCGAACTGCGCGCCGAGAGGACGGGACTGCGCGAGACGACGCGGGTGCAGACCGTGGCGGCGATGACGCCGGCGGGCCCCTTCGTCGTGCTGTGGCTGCAGATGTTCCTGTTCACGCTCGTGCGCGCCGTCGTGCTCGTCGCCACGGGTCGATTCGGGATCGCCCGCGCCGAGATGACGGCGGTGCTGGCGGCCCCCGTCGCGCGGGGTGACGTGTCCGAACGACGGGCCCACCTCGCGGTGCACCGGATCGTGCCGGCCTCGGAGATCCGCGCCCTGCAGTTGCAGGGATCGAGCCACGTCGCGTCCTGGTTGCGACGACGTTCGACCGCAGTGGTCGTCGCCGACCCGGCCGACGGGCAGAAGGAGGCCCCGCCACGGGGAGCGATCGCGCTCTGGGTGGTGCTGGTGTCGCTCCTCGTCGTCGGGTCGCGCTCGCTGCTCCTCGGGGGTGTCGCGCCCGTGGGCCAGATGGTGTCCTTCGGCGAGTCGGCCACCGATCTCGTCGCCTCGTATCTGTCGGGCTGGTGGGGGGCCGGATACGGCTCCGCCGGCGCGCTTCCCACCGGCACGGGGCTCGTCGGCGTCGTCGGCGCGCTCCTCGGGGGGCGGATGGGCCTGCTGCACACGATCTCGGTGGTGGCGCTCCCGCTCGCGGGGTGGATCGGCATGTGGAGGTTCGCCTCCGTGCTCGCGTCCCGCGCCTCCCGCATCGCCGCCACCGCCACCTACGCCGCCGTCCCGTTGCCATGGGCGGCGATCGCCGCGGGACGATGGGGAGGCCTCCTCGTCTACGCGCTGCTGCCGTGGATCGCTCACCTGTCGCGCCTGCTGGTCGGGCACCTCGACGCCAACGATTCCCTGGCGCGCGGAGACGAGGACGTGTTCTTCGAGATCTCGTCGCGGGTCAGGGTGAGATGGTTCGCCTCGCTGGCCCTCGTGTCGGCGATCGGCCTGGCTTTCGAACCGGGACTCCTCGTGGTCGTGACCGGTCTCGTCGTCGCATGGTTCCTCGTGACCCTCGTCCACGGTGCCTCTCCGGCCCGCTCGGTGCGCTGGCTCACGGTCGGTGTCGCCGGCTCGATGGCCGGTGTCGCGCTCAATCTGCCCTGGGCCGCCTCGTATCCGGGGGGACTGTGGTGGGAGAAGATCACGGGGGCACCGGTCGAGGGCGGTCGCGAGTGGGGATTCGTGCGGATCGTGTCGTTCGGCGTGGGCGACTACCTGCTCCCGGTCGTCTCGATCGCCCTCTACGCCGCGGTCCTCGGTGCCGTGACGCTCGTGCGCGGGGCCAAGACCCCGTGGGCACTGCGCGGGGCGGTGCTGGTCGTCGGTGGACTCCTCGCGGTCGTGCTCGACGACGCGCAGTTGCTGCCCTTCCACCTTCCGGAGCCCGCGGTCATGCTCGTGCCCGTGGCCTTCGGGCTCGCCACCTGCGCCGGCGCGATGGGTGCCACCTTCGTGGGCGACATGCGTCGGGGTCGCTTCTCGTGGAAGCAGCCCCTCGGGGCGCTCCTCTCGCTCGTCTTCGTGGCCGGGCTCGCCGCAGCGCCGCTCAACGCGTGGGACGGGGGCTGGCGCCAACCCACGTTCTCCCTCACCACCCTGTTGCGCCAGCTGCCCGACCAGGAGGACTCGGGCGGTTACCGCACGCTGTTCGTCGGCGACAGCAGGGTGCTGCCCGGTGCGCCGCTGTACTTCGGATGGGGGATCTCGTTCTCGGTGGTGAACGGTCGGTCGCCGGTCCTCGCCGAGACGTGGGAGATCGACGGCAACAGACTCGTGGACGAGACGCGCACTGCCCTCCGGGGGATCGTGCGCGGACAGACCGCCCGCGCCGGTCGCCTTCTCGGACCGCTCGGTGTGCGCTTCGTCGTGGTGCCGGTCATCGACGGCGCCGAGTCGACGCGCGGCCGACCCGTCGCGGCCCCCACCGGACTGACCGACGCCCTCGCCCGCCAACTGGACCTGCGCCGGCGGTACTCGTCGCCCGACCTCGTCGTCTACGAGAACGCGGCCTGGATTCCCGTGCGGTCCGAACTCGGCGAGAGCGGGGCCGAGGCCAGTCGCGAGGCCGGCGCCGCGGCGATCATCGCCTCGGAGGTGACCGGTGCGCTTCCGCTGCCGGTTCCCGACCGCCCCGACGGCCCGGTGACCGTCGGGGTGGGGGAGGGCACGGTGCACCTCGCCGTTCCCTACACCCGCGACTGGCTCCTCACCGTCGACGGCGATCCGATCGAGGCCCGTCCGGCGTTCGGTCTGACCAACGCGTGGGACGTTCCCGAGGGCGGCACGGCGGAACTGGCGTGGGACGTCGACCCCCTGCACCGGGCACTGGTGTCGGTGCAGGCGCTGGCCTGGTTGCTCGTGTTCGCGATCGCCGTGCGCAGACGCCGGTTCGGTGCTGCGGGCGACCCGACCGGGGTCGCGCCGGCGTCGGTCGGTGAACCGGCATTGCACATGGACGCGGAGAATCGCCCATGAGGCGCATCGTGAGGCGCGCGGTCACCCTGCTGCTCATCGCGGCGGCGGTGGCGGGCATCGTGCTCGTGGAGACCCGCGAGTCGCCGCCGGAGGAGGGCGCCTCGCTCGCCCTCGTGTCCCTGTCGGGCTATCCCCAGGCGACCGAGACGCCCCGCATCTCCACGTCGTGGTTCTGTCCGGGCGCCGCCGCGGGGGACGGCATCACCTCGGCGTCGGTGGTGATCTCCAATCCCGGCGACACCGACATGAAGGCGGCCATCTCCTTCCTCGGGGCGGGGGAGGCCGAGTCGGACTCGGTGGTCGTCCCCGCGCGCGGTCGCGAGACCTACGACATCCTGCGGGGACTCGACGTGGGAGTGGTGGCGCCGGTGGTGGAGATCGTCGGATCGGTCGGGTCGGTCGAGCAGACGATCGAGTTCGCCGCCGGAAACGTCACCTCACAGTGCGCCTCGCAGACGTCGCCGACGTGGTACTTCGCCGATGGACACACCCTCGAGGGTTCGAAGCACCGGCTCGTCCTCGTCAATCCGTTCCCCGAGAGCGCTGTCGTGAACGTGTCGTTCACGACGGTGGACGGAAAGAGGACCCCGTCGGCCCTGCAGGGGCTCATCCTCCCCGCGCGGTCGTCGCGCAGCGTCTCGCTCACCGAGAGCGGTGCCCGGGACGAGCGGCGCATCGCCGTCGAGGTGCGCGCCACCACCGGGCAGATCGTCGCCTCCCGTATCCAGCATTACCTCGGCGGCGGACGTCTCGGGTACTCGACGACGTTGGGGAATCCGGCGCCGCTCGGCGAGTACTGGTTCGCCTCCGGCCGCACGGGCGCCAACCTCACCGAGCAGCTCATCGCCTTCAATCCCGGTGAGGACGACGTGACCCTCAACATCGCCTTCTTCGGCGACGGCATCACCGGTGCCGGTGATGACTCCGAGACCGCGGTGGAGCCCCTGCCCAACGCCCAGGTGGTCGTGCCCGCCGGTGCCGTGCAGGCCATCCCGACCGACGAGATCGCCGACCTGCCCAAGGGCGACCATTCGATGCTCGTGTCGGTGGTCGACGGGGGCGGGATCGTCGTGGAGCACGTGCTCAGCCAGAGCATCGGCCGCAGTTTCTTCACCGCGATCACGAACGGCATCCCGGGTCCGCTCGTGTCGCGCACGTGGCTCGTGCCCACGGGCGTCGCCGCGGGGGCGGGGAACGTGCTGTCGGTGCTGAACGCGTCGAACGACGCGGGCACGATCACGGTGTCTGCCGTCGGGCCGGGGGGCACCATCGCCGTTCCGGGGCTCACCGACATCCCGTTGGCGGCGGCCCAACTGCTCACGCTCGAACCGCCGGAGACGGCCCGCACCGCGGAGTTGCGCATCACGTCGTCGGTGCCCCTCGTGGTGCAGCGACGCACGAGTCGCGGGAACAACCTCGTCGGATTCAGCATCGTGGGGGCGCTCCCGGTGCGGGGAGCACGGTGAGCGTCGAGCGTCTCCTCGCGCTCGCCGCCGTGGTCGCGGTGGCGCTCGTGGTCGCGGGGGTGGTGCGCCGCCGCCGTCCCGACGCACCCGCCGGTGCCGGGCACCGCGTGCCCATGCAGGTCGACCGGGCGGACTTCGCCGGAGCGGAGGTGCCGTGGCTGGTCGCCGCCTTCACCTCGGCGACGTGCTCCACCTGCGCCGACGTCGCGGCGAAGGTGGCGGTCCTCGACTCGCGAGAGGTGGCGGTCGACATCGTCGAGTGGTCCGCCGCGCGCGACCGTCACGACCGTTACGGCATCGAGGCTGTTCCCCTCGTGATCGTCGCCGACGCGCGCGGTGTGGTGAGGGCGGCGTTCGCGGGTCCCGTCACCGCCCAGGACCTGTGGTCGGCGGTGGCCGAGTGCCGCGAGCCGGGAAGCACTCCCGGTCAGGACGGCTGCACCGGATCCGCCCGCGTGGTCTGACGCGGGTTCGGGTCAGCGCGACGAGTCGGCGGTGACGGCCTCGTCGAGGCCCTCCTGCACCAGGCGACCGACGGTCGCCCCGTCGATCGTCTCGTGCTCGAGGAGTGCCTCGGCGACCAGGTCGAGTCCGCGGCGGTGCCGGAGCAGCAGTTCCGTGGCGCGCTGCTCCTGTTCGGCGAGGATGCGGGCGATCTCGTCGTCGATCATCTGGGCGGTGGCGTCGCTGTACTCGCGCCCGCTGGTCATGAGGTCCTCGCCGAGGAACACCTGCTGACTCGAGTTCCACGCCATCGGTCCGACGCGGTCCGACATTCCCCACTCGCGCACCATGCGCCGGGCGATGTTGGTGGACTGCTCCAGGTCGTTCGCGGCGCCGCTGTTGAGGTGTCCGTAGACGATCTTCTCGGCCACGCGCCCGCCCATCGCCTTGCAGATGACGTCGAGGAAGTAGTCGCGCGAATAGGTGTGCCGCTCCTCGGGGAGGGTCCAGGTGACGCCGAGCGCCATGCCCCGGGGCAGGATCGTCACCTTGTGCAACGGATCCGAGTGGGGCAGCACGGCCGCGAGCACGGCGTGCCCGCCCTCGTGGTAGGCGGTGGCCCGTCGCTCCTCGCCGGCGAGGACGAGACTCTCGCGGCGGGCACCCATGACGACGCGGTCCCTCGCGTTCTCGAAGTCGATGCGCTCGATCTGGGACGACCCGCGTCGTACGGCGAACAGTGCCGCCTCGTTGACGAGGTTGGCGAGGTCGGCGCCGCTCATGCCGGGGGTGGCCTTCGACATCGTCTCGAGATCGACGTCGGGCCCCATGCGCTTGTCGCGCGAGTGCACCTTGAGGATGGCGAGGCGCTCCTCGTGCTCGGGGAGGGGGACGACGATCTGACGGTCGAAGCGGCCCGGACGCAGCAGTGCCGGGTCGAGGATGTCGGGCCGGTTGGTGGCGGCGAGGATGACGATGCCCTCGGTGGTCTCGAAGCCGTCCATCTCCGACAGCATCTGATTGAGCGTCTGCTCGCGCTCGTCGTGGCCGCCGCCGAGTCCGGCCCCGCGCTTGCGGCCGATGGAATCGATCTCGTCGATGAAGATGATGGCCTTGCCCATCTTGCGGGCCTGCTGGAAGAGGTCCCGGACGCGACTGGCGCCGACGCCCACGAACATCTCCATGAAGTCGGATCCCGTCACCGAGAGGAACCCGACTCCCGCCTCGCCGGCCACGGCGCGCGCGAAGAGGGTCTTGCCGGTGCCCGGGGGTCCCACGAGCAGGATGCCCTTGGGGACGCGGGCGCCGATCTCGCGGAATCGCTCCGGCATGCGCAGGAAGTCGACGACCTCCTTGATCTCCTCCTTCACTCCCTCGTAGCCGGCGATGTCGGCGAAGGTCGTGGAGGGTTTGTCGCTCTGGTAGGCCTTGGCCCGCGAACGGCCCACGGACATGATGTTGCCCTGCTGCCCCATCGCGCGGCGCTGCATCCAGACGAAGAAGCCGACGATGAGGAGGAAGGGCAGCAGGATCGGGACGAGGCTCGTGAACCAGTTCGGCTGGGGGGTCTCGTAGTCGTAGTCGACCCCCATGTCCTTGAGCAGTTGCTCGTCGGCATCGCTCAGGGTGGTCGAACCGGTGGTGGTGAAGCGGTCGCCGTTCTCGAACGTGCCCGAGATGGTGTTGGTGGCGTTGTTGATGGTCACCTCGGCGACGTCGCCTTCACGGACCTGGGCGAGGAACTCGGTGTAGGTGAGCTTCTCCCCGGCGGGCTCGCCGAGGTACTGGGCCGACAGGGCGGCGACCACGACGGCGGCGACGAGCGCCCAGATGGCCCACCGCGGCACGGGCGACCGGGTGCCGTCCGCTTCGGTGCGGTTCCTGTCGCGACGGGGGAATCCTCGGGGGTCCGGCCGACGCGGGGACGGGGGCGGGGGAGGAGGAGGAAGCTCGCTCATGGTCCCATGCTACGGGTGGGGTGCGGGACTACGGTGGCGACATGGCCCGCATGTGCTCGCGCCAGGGTTGCGTCCGCACCGCGTCGTCGACCCTGTCGTACCAGTACGCCCGCTCGATCGTGTGGCTGGACGACCTGACCGCGGAACGCGAGCCGCATCTCTACGACCTGTGCGCACAGCACGCCGACCGGCTCACGGTCCCCACCGGCTGGATCCTCGAGGACCGCCGTCACCGCGTCCGCGCATGGGACGTCGGCCGCGCCGCCGGGTAGGACCCGTGACGCCGGTGCCGGACCGGGCCGCGGCCCCGCTGCTCTGGCGGTGGGTGCTCGCGTTCCTCCTCGCCAATCTCGTGTCGGCGGTCGTCGTCTCGGCGGCGGGACACGCCGGGTCGTCGCCGGCCGACATCCCCACTTGGGTGTTCGGCGCGGCGGCGCTCGCCATGTGGTCGGCCCAGATGTGGGTCGTCGCCCGTGCGCTGGAATCCGAGGGAGTCGGACTCGTGGAGGGGACGGCGCTCACCTTCCGGGTCCGTGACCTCGTGGGCATTCCCCTCGGCGTGGCGTCGCAACTCCTCCTCGTCACCGCGGTGATGTGGCCTCTGGCGCGTCTCTTTCCGGACACCTTCGACCCCGAGCGGGTGGCCGAGCGCGCGGACGACCTCGTGTCCACCGCGTCGGGAGGGTGGATGATCCTGCTCGCAGGCGTCGTCGTGGTGGGCGCGCCCCTCGTCGAAGAAATCGTCTACCGGGGTTGGCTCCAACCGCGCCTCGGCGCCGAATGGGGGAACGCGATCGGCATAGGTGCCGTCGCCGTTCTCTTCGCCGCCGTGCATCTCCAACCCGTCGAGTTCCCCGGTCTGCTCGCTTTCGCGGTGGTGCTGGGCCTGGCCCGGGCCCGCAGTGGCAGACTGGGATTGCCCGTCGTGACGCACGCCGCGTTCAACGCGACGGGGCTCCTGCTGGCCGCGATGTGAGCGGTGCCCGGGGCGCAGGCGCGAGCGAAAGGACCGTCCCCCGCACATGGAGACCGTGACCGAAGCGACGGGAGAGCCCGGCGAGTCCGCGTCCGCCGGGACGCGACGGCCGCCGCGAGTCGACCCGGGTGTGCTCGCCGAGACCCTGCGGGCGATGACGTCGACCGCCGTCGTGCTCGGCGCGACGTTGATCGTTCTCTCGATCGTCCATCCCGATCTCGTGCTCCGTGTCAACACGCCGACCGGGGGCGACATGGGGGCCCACGTGTGGGGCCCGGCCTACCTGCGCGACGTGCTCCTGCCGCACTGGCGGCTCTCGGGGTGGAGCATGGACTGGTACGCCGGCTTCCCCGCCTACCGCTTCTACATGGTGGTGCCGGCGCTCGCCATCCTGCTCCTCGACGTGGCGTTGCCCTACGGCGTCGCGTTCAAGATCGTCGTCGTCGCCGGCCTGCTCGCCTTCCCCGCCTGTGCGTGGTTCATGGGGCGCTTCGCGGGTCTGGCGTACCCGTTGCCCGAGCTCATGTGCGTCGGTGCGCTCCTCTTCCTGCTGGACGAGAGCTACACGATCTACGGAGGCAACATCCCCTCGACGATGGCGGGGGAGTTCTCCTTCTCGATCTCCCTCGCGCTGTCCCTCCTCGCCCTCGGGCTGTTCGCCCGCGGCCTCGAGGACGGGAGCCGTCGCGCCACCGCCGCCGTGCTCGTCGCCCTCGCCGCTCTCTCGCACGGAATCGTCCTGCTCTTCGTCTTCGGTGGCGCCGTGGTGATGGCCGTCCTGCGCGCCGACCTCCGTCGCCTGCGCTGGGCCGCCGTCGTGCTCGGCACCGCGGTGCTGCTCTCGGCGTTCTGGGTGCTCCCGTTCCTCGGGGGGCACGCCTACATGACGGACATGAAGTACGAGCCGCGTCCGAGCGGGGCCAGCGACTCGTTGTGGGACATGTTCTTCCCGCTCCCCGGCGTCTTCGACGGCATCATCGTCGTGCTCGCCCTCGCCGGCTTCGTCGGATCGCTCGTGCGCCGCCGCTTCCTCGGCATCTGGATGGGGGTGATGGTCCTCGTGCTCATGGTCGGGGTCCAGGTGGCCCAGCAGAGTCTGCCGGTCATCGGTCTGCTGTGGAATCCGCGGATCCTGCCGTTCCTCTATCTGTTGCGCTACATGCTCGCCGCCATCGGCGTGCACGACCTCATCACGTGGGTGGTGCGCTCGGTGACGCTGGAGAGGGGACCGCGGGACCGCAACGGTGCGATGAACCTCGCGACCGCCTCGGTGTGGGCCATGGCCCTTCCGTGCCTCCTCGTCATCGGCTTCCGTTACCAGGCGGTGCCCGGCGCGGGATTCTCCGTCGCCGACGGTCGCACGATGTACGGCTGGGGACCGCTCAGCGTCCCCGCGCACCGCGCGTTCTCCGACGGCTGGGCCAGGTGGAATTTCGAGGGGTACGAGGGCAAGGCTGCGTACCCGGAGTACCACGACCTCGTCGAGACGATGCGCGGACTGGGGGAGGACCCCGCGCACGGGTGCGGGCGTGCCCTGTGGGAGAACAACTCGGAGAACAACAAGTACGGCACGACGATGGCGCTCATGCTCCTGCCCCACTGGACGCGCGGGTGCATCGCGTCGATGGAGGGACTGTTCTTTGAGGCGTCGGGAACGACGCCGTACCACTTCATCGCCGCCGCCGCCGTCTCGCGGCAGAGCTCGAACCCGGTGCGTGAGCTGCGCTACGACGACAACGTCGGCGAACTCGGGGAGTCGTACATGCGCGCGCTCGGCGTGCGCTATCTCATGGTGTTCACCCCGGAGGCGGTGGCCGAGGCCTCAGCCCGGGAAGGCCTCGTTCAGGTCGCCGAGTCGGGGCCGTGGCGCGTCTTCGAGATCGTCGACACCGCGCTCGTCGAGCCGTTGGCCGCCGAACCCGTCGTCGTCCTCGACCGACCCGGTGACCGTCGCGAGCGGTGGCTCGAGGTGGGCACGTCATGGTTCCAGCGGCGCGACGAATGGCCGGCCCTGCCCGTCGACGACGGTCCGGCCGAGTGGAGTCGCATCGAGGTGTCGGTGGACCTCGACCGGCGCGTCGGCGAACCCGGTGGGCGCGGACGTCAGGTCGACATCGTCGTGCCGCCGGAGGGGACGGTCGGCGCGCCCCTCCCGGCGGTCGAAGTGTCCGACGTCGTGCTCGAGGACGAGCGCGTCTCGTTCCGCGTCGATCGGACGGGCGTGCCGGTGCTCGTCAAGGTGAGCTGGTTCCCGTCGTGGGACGCGGAGGGAGCGGAGGGGCCGTGGCGCGCTGCGCCCAACTTCATGGTCGTGGTGCCGACGGACAACGAGGTGGTCCTGTCCTACGGTCGCCCGGCCGTCGACGGATGGGCCTGGGTCCTCACCCTCGCTGGAGTCGCCGGAGCCGTCGTGATGGGGAGGCGCCGTCACCGTTTCGGCACGGCCGCGCCACCGCGCACCCGCCCTGCCGGATCGGGTGATGACGGGGCGCCTGTAGCCTCCATCCCGGATGATCAGTGACCCCTCCGTCCTCGACGGGATCGTCAAGGCCTACGACGTCAGGGGCACCGTTCCCGGACAGATGAACGATGCCGTGGCACGCGCCCTCGGCATCGCCTTCGCCCGGTTCGCCGACGCCCCCCGCATCCTCCTCGGCCGCGACATGCGCGTGTCCGGTGAGCACCTGGCGCCCGCGTTCGCCGACGGTGTCATGTCGGCCGGGGTCGACGTCGTCGACCTCGGACTGGCGAGCACCGATCTCGTCTATTTCGCCGCCGGCGTGCTCGACGCACCGGGCGCGATGTTCACGGCGTCGCACAACCCGGCCGAGTACAACGGCATCAAGTTCTGCCTCTCCGGTGCGCGGCCGGTGGGCATCGACACGGGACTCGGTCGGGTGCGCGACACCGCCAAGGAGATCCTGGCCGGCGCCGGCCCGGCCCCGGCGCCGTCCCGCGGGCGGCTCACGTCGCGGGACATGCTCGAGGAATTCGCCGATCACGTCACGGGATTCATCGATCCCGCGGGGCTGGCCCCGCTGCGCATCGTCGCCGATGTCGCCAACGGCATGGGCGGGTTGATCGTCCCCGCCGTGTTCTCCCGGTTGCCGTCGGTCGAACTCGAGATCATGTACCCCGACCTCGACGGGACGTTCCCCAACCATCCCGCCGATCCCCTCCAGCCGGCCAACCAGCGCGACCTGCAGGCTCGCGTGCTCTCCGGTGGTTTCGATGCGGGGTTCGCCTTCGACGGGGACGCGGACCGCGTCTTCGTGGTGGACGAGAAGGGCCGGGGACTGTCCGGTTCGACCACGACCGCAATGCTCGCCGCCGCGGTCCTGCGGTCCCACCCCGGAGCGGTCATCCTGCACAACCTCATCTGCTCGCGTGCCGTGCCCGAGGTCATCCGCGAGAGGGGAGGGGTCCCCGTGCGCACCAAGGTCGGGCACTCCAACATCAAGCAGGTGATGGCCGAGACGGGGGCGGTCTTCGGGGGCGAGCACTCGGCCCACTACTACTTCCTCGACAACTTCCGTGCCGACAGCGGGATCATCGCCTCCCTGCTCGTGCTGGAGGAGATGTCCCGCGGAGGACGGCCGTTGTCGGAGCTGCGCGTGCCCTTCGAGCGGTACGAGGCGAGCGGCGAGATCAACACGAGCGTGCCCGACGCCGCAGCCGTCATCGACGCGGTGGCCGAGCGCTACGCCGACCGGCCCCAGGACAGGGTCGACGGTCTCACCGTGGATTGCGGCGACTGGTGGTTCAATCTGCGTCCGTCGAACACCGAACCGCTCCTGCGGCTCAATCTCGAGGCCCCCACCCGGGCCGAGTGCGACGACCGGGTCGCCGAGGTGCTGGCCCTCGTCGCCGGCACCTGAGGCCCGTGGTTAGGCTCGATGGCGTGTCGATCGATCCCGCACTGCTCTCCATCCTCGCCTGTCCGGAGGACAAGGGTCCCCTGCACTGGATCGCCGACGAGTCGATCCTGTACAACGTGCGCACCCGCAGGGCGTACAGGGTGGTGGACGGCATCCCGGTGATGCTCGTCGCCGAGTCGACCGTGCTCGACGAGTCCGAGCACGCCCGCATCACGGCGCGCATCGCCGCCGAGGGCATCAAGCCCACCTTCTGACCGGCCGCTCGGCTACCATCGCCCGTGCGCCGGGCTGATGCGTCGTGGAACCAGTGGGTCCCAGCCCGGAACGCAGACCGAACCGTCCCTCGTTCCGAACGGAGACCCCAATGTCCACCTCCTCCCTCGCCGCACGCGGCGACTACCGCGTCGCCGACCTCAAGTTGGCCCCCTTCGGACGCAAGGAGATCCATCTCGCCGAGCACGAGATGCCGGGTCTGCGCTGGCTCCGCAAGGAGTTCGGCCCCTCCAAGCCGCTCGCCGGAGCCCGCATCTCGGGGTCGCTGCACATGACGATCCAGACCGCGGTGCTCATCGAGACCCTCGTGGAACTGGGAGCCGAGGTGCGTTGGGCGAGTTGCAACATCTTCTCCACGCAGGACCACGCCGCCGCCGCGGTCGTCGTGGGCCCCGACGGCACCGTCGACGATCCGCGCGGTGTGCCGGTGTTCGCCTGGAAGGGCGAGACGCTGGAGGAGTACTGGTGGTGCACCGAGCAGATGATGACCTGGCCCGACGGCGGGCACGCCAACATGATCCTCGACGACGGCGGTGACGCCACGCTGCTCCTGCACAAGGGCGTCGAGTACGAGAAGCTCGGTGAGGTCCCCGATCCCACCGAGGCGCCGAACCCGGAGCTGGCCATCGTGCTCGGACTCCTGCAGCGCTCCCTGCGCACCGAGCCGCGGAAGTGGACCGAGATGGCCGCGGTCGTGCGCGGCGTGACCGAGGAGACGACGACGGGCGTCAAGCGCCTGTACAAGATGCACGAGCGCGGCGAGCTCCTGTTCCCCGCCATCAACGTCAACGACAGCGTGACGAAGAGCAAGTTCGACAATCTCTACGGCTGCCGCCACTCCCTCATCGACGCGATCAACCGCGCCACCGACGTCATGATCGCCGGCAAGCTCGCGGTGGTGTGCGGATACGGCGACGTCGGCAAGGGATGCGCCCAGAGCCTGCGGGGGCAGGGTGCCCGCGTCATCGTCACCGAGATCGACCCCATCAACGCCCTTCAGGCCGCGATGGAGGGCTACCAGGTGGACACCATCGAGTCCGTGCTCGGGGAGGCCGACATCTTCGTGACCGCCACGGGCAACGAGTCCGTCGTGACCGTCGAGCACATGGCGGGGATGAAGCACAACGCGATCGTGTGCAACATCGGTCACTTCGACAACGAGATCGACATGGCCGGTTTGGCGCGCAGCGGCGCGTCACGCGACGAACTGAAGCCCGGCACCGACCTGTGGACCTTCCCCGACGGGCACGCGGTGATCGTGCTCGCCGAGGGACGGCTCGTGAACCTCGGATGCGCGACCGGTCACCCCTCGTTCGTGATGTCGTGCTCGTTCTCGAACCAGGTGATCGCCCAGATCGAACTGTTCAACAACACGGCGAACTATCCCACCGGTGTGTACGTGCTCCCCAAGCACCTCGACGAGAAGGTGGCGCGCGCGCACCTCGACGCCCTCGGTGTGCGCCTGACCCGTCTCACCGACGGTCAGGCCGAATACATGGACGTGGACCCCTCCGGGCCGTTCAAGCCCGAGCACTACCGCTACTGACTACTGGTCGAGCGCCTCGCCGGTGGCCGCGCCGACGAGGCGCTCGGGCATGGCGAACACGCGGAGCATGACCTGCACGAGCGGTCCGATGGCGAGGGCGAACAGGAGCGTCGCCGCGCCGACGGACCCGCCCAGCATGATCCCCGTGACCAGCACGGTGACCTCGACGAGGGTCCGCGCCAATCTCACGCTCGTGCCGAAGCGACGGCTGATGCCCACCATGAGGCCGTCGCGGGGTCCCGGCCCGAGCTCGGCCCCGATGTAGAGGCCCGAGCCCGCGGCGATGAGGAAGAGTCCGATCGCCACGTAGGCGATGCGGGGCAGCAACATCCCCGTCTCCGGGATCGCCGCCTCCACGACCATCTCCACGAGGCCGATCTCGACGGCGTTGAGGACGGTGCCGATGCCCGGCACCAGTCGCAGGGGGATCCACAGCAGCAGGACGACGAACGACATGGCGATGAGCACCACGCCGAGACCCGCCCCCGTGATCGCCGAGAGCCCCTGGTGGAACACGTCCCACGGTGGCACGCCCATCTCGGAACGCACGAAGAAGGCGATGCCGGTGCCGAAGCACGCCAGTCCCGCGACACATCGGGCGAGGCGCTCGGGCAATTTCTCGCTCAGCGGGCGCCCTCGTGCCGCATCGCTCGATGACGGGACGGAGGGCACGGAGTCGGAGGAGTCGGGCACGGTGACCCACCGTAGAGAATCGGACGGACCCGGGGCACCATGCGACACCGACCGGTGCTTCCGCGCCGTCGCCGTCTACTCGGGCGACGTGCGGGACCTCATCCACGAGATGAAGTTCGCCGGCAGACGTGATCGTGCCCTCGATGCGGCCCGTCTCATCGCCGGCCGGTGGCGTCCCGGCGCGGATCCGACCGGGGCTCGCGCGGTGGTGACGTGGGTTCCCACGACGCCGGACCGACGGGCCGCCCGCGGATACGACCAGGCCGAGCTCGTGGCCAGGCATCTCGGTGTCCTGCTCGGTCTGCCGGTGCGCCGTCTCCTCCGCCGCACGTCGACGGGACACCAGACGGGCGCGCCCCGGACCGAACGACTCGCCGGCCCCGCCTTCGTCGCCCGACCGGTGCGCGGGCTGCGGGTGGTGCTGGTCGACGACGTCGTCACCACGGGGGCCACGTTCGCCGCCGGGGTCGGCGCCCTGATGGCGGCGGGGGCGCGACGGGTCGAGTGCGTCGCGGTGGCGCGCACGCCCTCCCGGAGCGGTGCACCGGACTGGTGACCGGGAACCCCTCGGGGGTGCGGGGGTAGGCTCGTCCTTCGCATGTCCCTCCTCGATCGAGTCCTCCGCGCCGGCGACGGCAAGCGCGTCCGCGCCCTCCAGGGGCTCGTCCCCGACATCAACGCCCTCGAGGCCGCCACCCGGGCGCTCTCCGACGACGCACTGCGCGCCCGGACCGCCGAGTTCCGCTCGCGCATCGACCGGGGGGAGGACGTCGACGAACTGCTGGTCGAGGCCTTCGCCGTCGTGCGCGAGGCGGCCGACCGGGTCATCGGACAGCGCCACTTCGACGTCCAGATGATGGGCGGCGCGGCCCTGCACTTCGGCTGGGTCGCCGAGATGAAGACGGGCGAGGGCAAGACCCTCGTCTCGACCCTGCCGGCCTATCTGAACGGCCTCACCGGCCGCGGCGTGCACATCATCACCGTCAACGACTATCTGGCGCGGTTCCACGCCGAGTGGATGGGGCGCATCCATCGCTGGTTGGGGCTCGAGGTGGGGCTCGTGATCCCCGGGCACCGCGACAGGCCCGCGGAGAAGCGCGCCGAGTACGCCTGCGACATCACCTACGGCACGAACAACGAGTTCGGCTTCGACTACCTGCGCGACAACATGGCCTCGACGCGCGACGACAAGGTCCAGAGGGGGCACTTCTTCGCGATCGTCGACGAGGTCGACTCGATCCTCATCGACGAGGCCCGCACCCCGCTCATCATCTCCGGCCGGGTGGCCGATTCGGCGTCCATCTACTACCGGTTCGCGGCGATCGCCCGCACCCTGGAGCGCGACGTCGACTACGAGGTGGACGAGGCGAAGCGCATCGTGTTCCCCACCGAGCAGGGCATCGAGAAGGTGGAAGCAGAGCTGGGGCTCGCCAACCTCTACGACGCCGTGCAGCAGAACCTCGTGCACCAGCTGCAGGCCGCCCTGAAGGCCAAAGAGCTCTATCGCCGCGACAAGGACTACATCGTCGACGGCGGCGACGTGAAGATCGTGGACGAGTTCACGGGTCGCATCCTCGAGGGACGGCGTTGGAGCGAGGGCCTCCACCAGGCCGTCGAGGCCAAGGAGGGCGTCCGCATCAACGAGGAGAACCAGACCCTCGCCACGATCACCCTGCAGAACTACTTCCGCATGTACGAGAAGCTCGCCGGCATGACGGGCACGGCCCAGACCGAGGCGGCCGAACTCGTGAACATCTACGGGCTCCAAGTCGTGCCCATCCCGACGAACAAGCCGGTCGTGCGCACGGACGAGGCCGACCTCATCTTCAAGTCCGAGGCCGCCAAGTTCCGCGCCGTCGTCGAGGACATCGCCGAGCGCAACGCCGCGGGCCAACCGATCCTGGTGGGCACGATCAGCGTCGAGAAGAGCGAGAGACTGTCCCGCGAGCTGGACAAGCGCGGCATCCGCCACGAGGTGCTGAACGCCAAGCAGCACACGCGCGAGGCCCAGATCGTCGCCCAGGCCGGGCGACTCGGCGCGGTGACCGTGGCGACGAACATGGCGGGCCGCGGCGTCGACATCCTCCTCGGGGGCAATCCCGAACTCCTCGCGCGCCAGAAGGTTCTCGCCGAGGGCGTCGATCCGGCGCTCCTCGTCGACGAGTTCGCCCTGCCGATGCCGCTGGCGGCGATGCCCGAGGAGTTCCGCACCGCGCGCGAGGTGGCGATGACCCGTTACCGGGAGGTGCTGCCCTCGGTCGAGGAGTCGTGCCGGGCCGAGGGCGCGAGGGTGCGCGAATTGGGCGGGCTCTACGTGCTCGGGACCGAGCGCCACGACAGCCGCCGCATCGACAACCAGCTGCGCGGCCGTTCCGGACGCCAGGGCGACCCGGGCGCGAGCCGTTTCTACCTCAGCCTCGAGGACGAACTCATGCGCCTCTTCGCCACCGGGGCACTCAGCTGGGTGATGGGCCGCGCCCTCCCCGACGACGAGGCCATCGAGGCCAAGATGGTCACGAAGGCCATCGAGAGGGCCCAGACCACGGTGGAGCAGCGCAACGCGGAGATCCGCAAGAACGTGCTCAAGTACGACGAGGTGATGAACGAGCAGCGCAAGGTGATCTACCAGCGCCGCGACCAGATCCTCGACGGTGCCGACCTCCGGGCCGCGGCGATGGACTATCTCGCGGAGGCCGTGGACGACCTCATCGCCACGCACTGCGTCTCGGAAGCCACGGACGAATGGGACGTCGAGGGTCTGGTCAACGAGGTGCGCACCTACTGGCCGGCCTCGGTCACCGTCGAGGCGGTCGAGCGCTGCGGCGACACCGACGCGGTCTACGACGTGGTGATGGCCGACGCGAGCGCGCACTACGCCGCGCGCGAGGCCGAGATGGGCGACGCCGTCCTGCGCGAGATCGAGCGCCGCGTGATGCTCAGCATCATCGACCAGAGGTGGCGCGAGCACCTCGAGGAGATGGACTACCTGCAGGAGGGCATCAATCTGCGGGCGATGGGACAGAAGGATCCGCTCTCGGAGTGGCAACGCGAGGGTTACGACGCCTTCGGGGAGATGATGAAGGGGATCGCCCGGGACTTCGTGCGCTACGTCATGCACGTGCAGGTGGTCTCGGAGACACAACCCGCGGTGCGCGTGGAGAACATCGTCGAGAGCGGCACCGACGACTCCGCCATCGGCGGCTTCGCCGAGGGACCGTCGTCGCCGGCGGAGGCCGCCCCGCGGCCGCGGACCGTGGTGAAGGACGCCAACGACTGGTCGCAGACCCCGCGCAACGCACCGTGCCCGTGCGGCTCGGGGAAGAAGTACAAGCAGTGCCACGGCGCCGCGTCGTGACCCCGGCACCGCGGGACTGAATCCGTGCGCGACTTCACCGCCGACCTGACCCTGCTTCGCCAGCGCCTCGCCGAGGCCAGCGGGTACCTGCGCGTCGAGGCCTCCCGGGCCCGTCTGTCGGAGCTCGAGATCGAGGTGTCCCGTCCCGACCTGTGGGACGACCAGGATGCCGCCAAGAAGGTCAACGCCGAGTACGCGAACGTCCGCGCCGACCTCGACGAGTACGACTCGATGGCGGGTCAGGTGGAGGATCTCGAGGTCCTCCACGAGCTGGCCCGCGAGGTCGACGACGCCTCCCAGGAGCCCGACATCGAACGCGGCATCGCCTCCGTGTCGTCGCGGCTGTCCGTGCTCGAGATGCGCAGCCTCTTCACCGGGGAGCACGACGAGGCGGACGCCATCGTGCAGATCAACGCCAAGGACGGCGGCGTCGACGCCCAGGACTGGGCCGAGGTCCTGCTGCGGATGTACACGCGCTGGGCCGAGAGACGGGGCTTCACCGTCGAGATCGACGAACGCAGCGACGGCGCCGAGGCCGGCATCCTGTCGGCGGAGTTCACCATCAAGGGTCGCTACGCCTACGGGCTGATGACGTCGGAGCGCGGAACGCACCGCCTCGTGCGCATCAGCCCCTTCGACAACCAGGGGCGGCGACAGACGAGTTTCGCCACGGTCCAGGTGTGGCCTGTCATGGACGCCCCCGACATCGAGATCAACGAGGCCGACATCCGCATGGAGGTGTTCCGTGCGTCCGGCGCGGGCGGTCAGCACGTGAACAAGACATCCTCGGCCGTGCGCCTCATCCACGAACCGACCGGGGCCGTCGCCTCCAGCCAGGAGGAGCGCAGCCAGTTGCAGAACCGCGAGAAGGCGATGGGACGGCTCAAGGCCATGATCGCCGCCCGCATCGAGGAGGAGCACCAGGCCGAGAAGGACCGCATCGCCGGCAAGCCGGCGCAGATCGGGTGGGGGACCCAGATCCGCTCCTACGTGCTCCAGCCGTACCAGATGGTCAAGGACCTGCGCACCGAGGTGGAGTCCTCCGCCGTCGCCGCGGTGCTCGACGGCGACCTCGACGGGTTCATGGAGGGCTACCTGCGGTGGAGGCGGGCCCAGGCGGGCTGATTCCGCTCCCGGGGGCGCCCCGTCCCCGTCGGCACCCCTCGCTAGGGTGGGTTCTTCGATGATCCGGCTCGAGAACGTCACCAAGCACTACGGCAACAACGTCCTTGCCGTCCGCGACGCCTCTTTCGACGTCGCCAAGGGCGAATTCGTCTTCCTCGTCGGGCCCTCCGGATCGGGCAAGTCCACCCTGCTGCGCCTCATGAACCGCCAGGAGCGTCCCGAGAGGGGCCGGGTGTGGGTGGCCGGGCGCAACATCAACGAGATGGCCAACGGCCAGGTGCCCCACCTGCGTCGCTCCATGGGGAACGTGTTCCAGGACTACAAGCTCCTGCCCAACAAGACCGTCTTCGAGAACGTGGCCTTCGCCCTCGAGGTGATCGGCAAGCCCAAGCACGTCATCGCCAAGCAGGTTCCCCAGGTGCTCGACCTCGTGGGCCTGGCGGGCAAGGGGGACCGGTTCCCGAACCAGCTCTCGGGCGGCGAGCAGCAGAGGGTCTCGGTCGCCCGGGCCTTCGTCAACCGGCCCCTCATCCTCCTCGCGGACGAGCCGACCGGAAACCTCGACCCGGCGACCGGCGAGGGCATCATGTCCCTCCTCGACCAGATCAACCGGACCGGCACGACCATCGTGATGGCCACCCACGACCACCGGGTCGTGAACGCGATGAGGCGCCGCGTCATCCAGCTCGACCGGGGCGTCATCGTGCGCGACCAGGAGAGGGGCGTGTACCAGTGATCCAGCGCGTCTCCTACGCCGTCCGCGAGACGATCGCCAGTTTCCGGCGCAACTTCACGCTCTCGGCCGCCGCCGTGGTCACCTCGGCGGTGTCGCTGCTGCTGGTGGGGGCGACCTTCCTCATCCAGCGCGCCTTCGACAACCTCCTCGTGCAGTGGCGCGGCGACGTCGGCATGATCGTCTTCGTGCGCCCCGACGTCACCGAGGAGGCGCTCGTCTTCATCGAGCAGAACCTCAAGTCCCAGCCGAACGTCATCGACGTGGACAAGCTCGCCTATCTCGACCGTGACGCCAGCTACGCCGAGGCCCAGCGCGTCTTCGCCGGCGATCCCACCACGCTGAGCCTCCTCTCGCCCGAGACGATCCCCTCGCAGTTCAAGGTCGTGCCGCGCACCACAGATCCCGCCCTCGTGCGCAGTCTCGCCGACCAGTACCGCACGCTCCCCGGCGTGGCGGGGGTGTCGCTCGCGGAGGACGAGTTCGACGTCATCTCCACCCTGTCGGGATTCGTGCGCACGGTGACCATCGCCATGTCGCTGGTGCTCCTCGTGGTGGCGGTGGTGCTCATCTGGAACACGATCCGCACCGCCATCTTCGCCCGTCGACGCGAGATCGAGGTGATGAAGCTCGTCGGGGCCACGGACTGGTTCATCCGCGTGCCCTTCATCATGGAGGGTCTCATCCAGGGATTGCTCGGCGCGGTCGTGTCGTGCGCGGGGCTGTGGGGACTCAACCAGGCGTGGACCTCGGGGGTGGCCGGTTTCCGACCGGGGACCGGGGTCAGTTCGCTCATCGTTCCCGCCGGCTATGTCAACAGCGTCATGCTCGCCCTGCTCGTCATCGGGGCCCTCGCCGGCGGCATCGGCTCGGGCGTGGCGTCGAGCAAGTTCCTTGACGTCTGACCCTCGCTAGGGTCGGGACGTGGAAACGTCTCACGTCCGCTGCTCCGTCTCGAGCGGCGTCGCGACGGTGACGCTCCATCGTCCCGACAGGCTCAACGCCTTCACCCCGCGCATGATGTGGGAGCTCCTCGAGGTCTTCGATCGCACGGACGCCGACGACGACGTCCGGGCGGTCGTCGTGACGGGGGAGGGACGCGCCTTCTGCGCCGGTGCCGACCTGTCGGCCGGGGCCGACACGTTCGCCGGTGGGGGCAGTGAGATCGACACGCCCCAGGGCGTGAAGCGCGACGGGGGCGGCATGGTCGCACTGCGCATCTTCGAGAGCCTCAAGCCGGTCATCGGGGCGATCAACGGGGCCGCGGTCGGCGTCGGGGCGACGATGACCCTGCCGATGGACGTGCGTCTCGCCTCGGAGTCGGCGCGGTTCGGTTTCGTCTTCTCCCGCCGGGGCATCGTGCCCGAGGCCTGCTCGTCGTGGTTCCTGCCCCGGGTCGTGGGCATCTCCCGCGCCGCGGAGTGGATCTACACCGGTCGCATCTTCCCCGCCACCGAGGCGCTCGATGCGGGGCTCGTGCGCTCCGTGCACGCCGACGACGACCTGCTCCCGGCGGCCGTGGCGCTCGCGCGGGAGATCGCCGACAACACCGCTCCCGTGTCGGTGGCGCTCTCGCGGCGGATGCTGTGGCGCATGATGGGTGCGTCCCATCCCATGGAGGCACATCGGGTCGACTCCCGCGGCATCCAGGAGAGGGGCGGGAGTGCGGACGTGCGCGAGGGCGTGTCGAGCTTCCTCGAGAAGCGTCCGGCGGTGTTCCCCGACAGGATCAGCGACGGTCTCCCCGACATCTTTCCCGGGTGGCAGGACCCCGGGTTCCTCTGACGGCGGGGTCGATGTCCGTGCCCCCCGGCGAGTCCGAACCCATGCTCCACGACCTCGTGGGAACGGGGTTCTTCGTGCGCCTCGTCGATGCCTTCTACGACGGGGTCGAGGGCGACGCGGTCCTCCTGCCCCTCTATCCCGACGGAGCGGACACCGCGGCGGCGCGCCGCCGCCTCGCCCTCTTCCTCGACCAGTATTTCGGCGGACCCCGAACCTATCTGGAGGAGCGGGGCCATCCGCGTCTGCGCATGCGCCACGGCCAGTGGACCATCGGGCCCCGCGAACGCGACCGCTGGCTCGTGCACATGGCCGTGGCCATCGAGACGGTCGCGGCCGACCTCGGCGACGACGTCCGTGACCGCGTCACGGACGAACTCGCGACCTACATGGTGAACGCCGCGGAGCACCTCCGCAACGCCTGAGACGATCAGGCCAGCAGATGCAGGGCGATGGCGGCGGCGGCGCCCACGTTGAGCGAGTCGACGCCGTGATGCATGGGGATGCGCGCCCGGACGTCGGCGACCGCCAGTGTCCCGGGGGCGAGCCCGTCCCTCTCGCTGCCGAGCAACAGGGCCACCCGGTCGCGCGCGGACACGTCGATGCCGCCGATGTCGAGGGCGTCCGCGGACGGGGTGAGCGCCACCGTGAACGCGCCGTGGCGGGCGAGGAACTCGCCGATGCCCTGTACTGCGCTGAGCCGCGCGAAGGGGACGACGAGTCCGGTGCCCATGGAGACCCTCAGTGCCCGACGCGAGAGCGGATCGGCGCTCGAACGATCGAGGAGCACCGCGTCCCAGCCGAGCGCCGCGGCACTGCGCACCACCGCCCCCAGATTCGTCGGGTTGTCCACGGCCTCGAGCGCGACGATGCGGCGGGCGCGGGTGACGACGTCGGCCGCGTCGAGGAGTGCCGGTCGCCGGAAGAGGCCCGTGGCGCGCAGGGGCACGCCGAGCCCCGTCACCTCGCGGCGCAGGTCCTCGTCGGCCACGAACACCTCGACCCCGGGCAATCGGGCCGCCCACTGTTCCCCGAGGGTCTCCTCGCACAGGAGGGCGACCGGTTCGCGTCCCGCCGCGAGGGCGCGCTCCACGACGAGGTCCCCCTCGGCCACGAACAGACCCGCGCCCACCCGTTCGGCCCTCTCGGTGCGCGAGGCGAGTCGTCGCTCGCGCCAGCGGAACGCGTCGAGACGCGGGTCGGCCGGGTCCGAGACGCGGACGGTCACGTGGTGCTCAGTAGTGCCAGGGATAGGGCGACCAGTCGGGGTCGCGCTTCTCGAGGAACGAGCGTCGCCCCTCGTCGGCCTCGTCGGTGCCGTAGGCGAGGCGGGTGGCCTCGCCCGCGAAGACCTGCTGACCCACGAGGCCGTCGTCCACGAGGTTGAAGGCGAACTTGAGCATGCGCTGGGCCGTCGGGCTCTTGCCGTTGATCTCGGCGGCCCATTCGAGCGCGGTCCTCTCGAGGTCCGCATGGTCGACCACCGCGTTCACGGCCCCCATGGCGTGCATCTGCGCGGCGTCGTACTCGCGGCCGAGGAAGAAGATCTCGCGGGCGAACTTCTGTCCGACCATCCGGGCGAGGTAGGCCGAGCCGTATCCGCCGTCGAAGGACGCCACGTCGGCATCCGTCTGCTTGAACCGGGCGTGCTCGCGACTGGCGAGGGTGAGGTCGCACACCACGTGCAGGCTGTGACCGCCCCCGGCGGCCCATCCCGGGACGACGGCGACGACGATCTTGGGCATGAAGCGGATGAGGCGCTGCACCTCGAGGATGTGCAGCCGACCGGCACGGCCCCTGTCGATCGTGTCCTCGCCCGCGCCGTCGGCGTACTTGTAGCCGTCCTTCCCGCGGATGCGCTGGTCGCCGCCGCTGCAGAACGCCCATCCTCCGTCCTTGGGGGAGGGTCCGTTGCCGGTGAGCAGCACGCACCCGACGTCGGTCGACATGCGGGCATGGTCGAGGGCCGTGTAGAGCTCGTCGACCGTGCGCGGCCGGAAGGCGTTGCGCACCTCCGGCCGGTCGAAGGCGATGCGCACCGTTCCCTGGTCGACCGCGCGGTGATAGGTGATGTCGGTGAAGGCGAAGCCCGGCACCTCGCGCCAGCGGGTCGGGTCGAAGAGCGGGGAGATCGTCACGCTCCCATTGTTCCATGGTCGCGCGCGGGGTCGGCAAGCGATCTCCGGCCCGGCACGTCCGTTGCCCGTCACGGCCCCGCAAGTAGGTTCGCCGGGTGCTCTTCCTCGCCTTCGGTGCGTTCCTCGGAGGTTGGCTGGTGCGTTCCTTGGTGCGCGTTCCCGCGCCGGTGGTTCCCGCCATCGATCGATGGGTCCTCCGGGTCGCCCTGCCCGCTCTCATCGTCTCGCGGATGTCGCGCGCCGACCTCGGGGTCGACCTCATCGTCCCGACGGTCTCGGCCTGGTCGGTGATGGCTGGGTGCGTGCTGTGCGTGCTGGCCGCCGCGTCCTACTTCGGCTGGGACGACGAGACCCGCGCCGCACTCCTGCTCGTGGCCGTGCTCGGGAACACGAGCTTCCTCGGTCTGGCGGTGGTCGAGGGCATCCTCGGTGTCGACGCGCTCCAGGGAGCGATCGCCTACGACCAACTGGGTTCGTTCCTCGTGCTCGCCACGTGGGGGTCGTGGGTCGCGGCCCGGTGGGGGTCCGGCGAGGCCGGATGGCGTCCCGTGCTCGGTCGCATGGTCCGCTTCGCCCCGTTCCTCGCTCTGTGCGCATCGCCGCTCGTGGCCGCGCTCGACCCGGCACCGTGGGTCCACGACGCCCTCGCGGTGCCCGGGGTCACGACCGCGCCGGTGGCCATGTTCGGCCTCGGGCTGCGCTTCACGCTGTCGGGCGAGGGCGTCGACCGTCGCGCGGGGTCCGTGGCCCTCGCGGTCAAGATGCTGCTCGCACCCGTCGTCCTGTGGATCGTCCTGGCGGCGCTCGGCGAGACGGGGAACGTCCGGGGCGATGTTGCGGTTCTGCAGGCGGCCGCGCCGCCCATGGTGACCGCCGGGGTGGTGGCCGCCTCGGCCGGGCTCGCACCGCGCCTCGCCGCATGGACGGTGGGCACGGGAACGGTGGCCTCGCTGGTGCTCCTTCCCCTGTGGGGTCTCCTTCTCTGACGGACGGGTGGTCCGACACCGGTCATCGACGACGGACTGGACTAGACACGGGCGATGATCTCCTTCATCGAGCGCCTGAGGGGCCTCGCGGTCGAGGCTCCCGATGCGATCGCCGTGTCGTGCGGAACGGACGAACTCACCCGCACCGACCTGCTGGATCGGGCCGGCGATCTTGCGGCCCATCTCGACGGTCTCGGTGCCGGCGAGGGCGATCTCGTCACCATCGCTCTGCCGAACGGAACCGAGTGGTTCGTCGCCGTCGTCGCTTGCTGGTGGCTCGGAGCCGTGCCCCAGCCCGTGTCGTCGCGTCTGCCGCGGCCCGAACTCGAGGCCATCATCGCCCTGGCCGATCCGCCCGTCGTCATGGGCGTCGATCCAGGGTCGTTTCCGGGTCGGGCGTGCCTCCCGCCGGGATTCGTCACGCCGCCGGCTCGCCCCCCGCATCCCCCGGTGCGGGTGTCCCCGGCGTGGAAGGCACCCACGTCGGGAGGCAGCACGGGACGACCCAAGCTCATCGTCTCGGGCGATCCGGCGATGCTCGATCCCGCCGCGCGTCCGCCCCTGCTCATGGACCCGGGTGGTTGTCTCGTGATGCCGGGGCCGCTGTACCACAACGGTCCCCTGGTGTGGAGTTGCCAGGCATTGCTGCACGGTCTGTCGGTGGCGCTCCTGCCGCGGTTCGACGCCGAGGCGACGCTCGCCACCATCGAGCGCCGTCGGGCCACGGTGGCCTACATGGTGCCCACCATGATGAAGCGCATCCTGCGCCTCCCCGACGACGTGCGACTCGCCCACGATCTCTCGTCCCTCCGCGTCGTCTGGCACCTCGCCGAGCCGTGCCCCGAGTGGCTCAAGCAGGCCTGGATCGATTGGCTGGGGCCCGAGCGCATCTGGGAGCTCTACGCCGGCACGGAGGGGCAGACCTCCACGGTCATCTCCGGCCCCGAGTGGCTCGAGCACCGGGGCTCGGTGGGTCGGGTGCAACCGGGAGCGGTCATGGTCACCGATGAGGACGGCAACGAGGTGCCGGCGGGGACGATGGGCGAGGTGTGGTTGCGCAGCCTGCGCGGATCACCCACGTACCGGTACGTCGGCGCCGAGGCCCGCGCGCGCGAGGGGGGATGGGAATCACTCGGGGACATGGGCCGGCTCGACGAGGACGGATACCTGTACCTCGGCGACCGCTCCTCGGACATGATCCTCTCGGGCGGGGCCAACATCTACCCGGCCGAGATCGAGTCCGTCCTGCAGGAGCATCCCGACGTCGCCTCGTGCGCCATCATCGGTCTTCCCGACGAGGACCGCGGCAACGTGGTGCACGCCATCGTCGAGGCCGACCCCGCGGCGGTGAGCTCGGACGACCTCGCCCGGTGGCTCTCGGATCGCCTCGTCGCCTACAAGGTGCCCCGCACCTGGGAGTTCACCGACGTCCCCCTGCGGGACGACTCGGGCAAGGTGCGCCGCAGTGCCCTGCGGGCCGAGCGCACCGGGGGATGACCCCGGTCAGATCTCGACGCGGGTGCCCACCTCGAAGACGCGGTCCACGGGCAGATTGAAGAAGCGCACGGCACTGTCGGCACCCCGGTTGAGCAGCACGAAGAGTTGTTCCTGGAGGGGATGCATGCCCGGCACCTTGCCGGCCACGATCGACTCGCGCCCGATGAAATAGGTGACGTCGTCGGGATCGAACTCGATGCCGCGGTGGTCGATGAGGGCGAGCGCGCCGGGAACGTCGGGTTCCTCCATGAATCCGAACAGCAATCTGACCTGGAACACTCCGGGCGCGACCTTCTCGACGACGACGCGCTCCGATGTCTCGATGCGCGGCACCATCGCGGTGATCACCGACACGATGAGTGTGGTCGAGTGCAGCACCTTGTTGTGCTGCAGGTTGTTGACGAGCGCGGGCGGCGCCTTGCCGAGGTCCTTGAAGAGGAACACCGCCGTGCCGTGGACGCGGGTCATCTCCTCGGTCTCGTCGAGGAACCCCTCGAGAGGCCGTTCACCCCGGTGGATGCGGGCCGCCACGAGGGCCCGTCCGCGCCGCCAGGTCTGCATCTGGATCATGAGGACGACACCGACGGCGAGGGCGAACCATCCGCCGTGGGGGATCTTGACGAGGTTCGCCCCGAGGAAGCCGACCTCGATGAGAAAGAGGGGGACGCACGTGCCGAGCGCGAGTGCGGGGCTCCATCCCCACCGGTCGACCAACACGCGATAGAAGATGAGCGTCGTGATCGCCATCGTCATCGTGACGGCGAGGCCGTAGGCGGCTGCCAGGTTGCTCGAGGTGCGGAATCCGAGAACCAGGCCGATGCAGGCGATCATGAGCAGCCAGTTCACGAGCGGGACGTAGATCTGGCCGTAGTGCTCGCGCGAGGTATGCAGGATCTTGATGCGCGGCAGGTAGTCGAGCTGCACGGCCTGTGCGGTGAGCGAGAACACTCCGGAGATGAGGGCCTGCGAGGCGATGATCGTCGCGCACGTGGCGAGGATGACGAGGGGCAGCAGGAGCGACGACGGTGCCATCGAGAAGAAGACGCTCTCCACCACCTCGTCGGGGTTCTCGGCGGAGAGCAGGAAGGCCCCCTGTCCCCAGTAGTTGAGGAGGAGGGAGGGGAGCACCATGCCGTACCACCCGAGGGTGATGGGGCGGCGGCCGAAGTGCCCCATGTCGGCGTACAGGGCCTCACCGCCGGTGACGACGAGGAAGATGGACCCGAGCGAGAGGAATGCCTTGCCGGACTCGTGGGTGAAGTAGTCGACCGCGTACATCGGGTTGATCGAGGAGACGATGCCCGGAGTGTCGATGATGTGGCTGGCGCCGAGCACGGCGATGGTCGCGAACCAGATCATCATGATGGGGCCGAACACGCGCCCGACGGCCCCCGTCCCCCGCTTCTGCACGAGGAAGAGCCCCAGGAGGATGGCGACGGCGATGGGGAGGACCCAGTCGGTGAACGAGGTCGAGACCTTCTCCAGTCCCTCGACGGCACTGAGCACCGAGATGGCCGGCGTGATGGCGCCGTCCCCGTAGAGCAACGCCGTCCCGAAGACGCCGAGCGAGACGAGGATGCCGGCCTTCGCGGCCCGCGACTTCTTCTCCTCGTCCCCGGAGGGCATGACGAGGGAGGTGAGTGCCAGGATCCCGCCCTCGCCCCTGTTGTCGGCCCGCATGACGAGTGCCAGGTACTTGAAGGAGATGATGAGCACGAGGGACCAGAAGGCGAGCGAGCAGACCCCGTAGACGTTGATGGTGTCGACCGTCATCACATGGGACTTCTCGGTGAAGGACTCCTTGAGGGCGTACAGCGGACTGGTGCCGATGTCCCCGTAGACGATGCCGAGGGCCCCGAGAGTGAGGGCGGCGGTCCCCACCGTGGAGGAGGGGGCGTGACCGTCCCCGTGCTCGGTGAGGTGGGCGTTGCGGGGGGGAACGGGCCGGGTTCGCCGTGGCGACTCCGGCCCGACTGTCTGGTCGGAACCCATAGGAATCCTCACGGTAGTGCCGGGACATGATCCCGGCACGGGTTCCCGTCCGGGGTCGGGAGGACGCTTAGCATCGACGGATGGACTGGATTTCCGACCCGTCGGCATGGAGCGCACTCGCTGCCCTTCTCGCCCTCGAGATCGTCCTCGGCGTCGACAACGTCGTCTTCATCTCGATCCTCGCCTCCAAGCTCCCCGAGGAGCAGCAGGCCAGTGCCCGGCGCACGGGGCTGCTCGTCGCCGGCGGGACGCGGATCGTGTTCCTGCTCTCGGTGGGGATCATCCTGCGGCTCAAGACCGAACTCTTCGAGGTCTTCGGGGTCGGCTTCAGCGGGAAGGAGCTCATCCTGCTCGCCGGCGGCGCATTCCTCATCTTCAAGGCGACCAGGGAGATCCACCACAAGCTCGAGGGGGCCGAGCACGGTGACGAACCTCGTGCGGTGCCCACCTACGCCGCCGTCATCGGTCAGGTCATCCTTCTCGACATGGTCTTCTCCATCGACTCGGTCATCACCGCCGTCGGAATGACCGCGTACGTCCCGGTCATGGTGATCGCCATCGTGGCGTCCGTGCTCGTCATGTTGTGGGCGTCCGCCGGCATCTACCGCTTCGTCAACTCGCACCCGTCGGTGAAGATGCTGGCCCTGGCGTTCCTGCTGCTCATCGGCACCACCCTCATCGCCGAGGGATTCGGCCAGAAGTTCCCGAAGGGTTACATCTATTCGGCCATGACCTTCTCGGTGTTCGTCGAGGCCCTCAACATCCGGGCCGGACGCAAGCGCCGCGCCGAGCCGGTCCATCTCCGGGAGACGATCCCCGGGACATCGGTGCGCGGTGGGCACTGACGGCCATCGCGCGGCGGCCGTAGCCGTGGCCGCCGCTCTCGTCCTTGCGGGCTGCGGCGCGGGAACGGACACGCGTGCGCCCGTCGAAGCGGCCACCGCACCTTCGGTGACGTCCACGTCCACGACCTCGACCACGGTGCCACCACCCGTGCGCACCGAGACCGCCCTCCGGATCGCGGGGCACGGGGACCGACCCACGCTCCTGCAGATGGCGACCGATCCGACCGCCCCTCTCCTCGTCGTCTTCCACGGACAGAACGGTTCCATCGAGAACATCAAGGAACGCTCCGATCTCCCCGACGTCGCGTGGGCGGGCGGGGTGTCGCTCCTGTGGTTGTCGGGCAAGCCGGTGCCCAAGCGGTCCTGGAACACGCGGGGTTCGTGCTGCGAGCCGGCGCAGTCCGCCGGGGTCGACGACATGCCGTACGTGCGGGCGGCCCTGGCAGCCGCATTGTCCGCCGGCGCCCGCCCCGCGACCGTCGTGGCCGCCGGGGTCTCGAACGGCGGGGGCATGGCCGTGCAGGTGGCCTGCACGATGAACGAGGAGTTCGACGGTGCCGTCAGCGTGGCCGGCTGGAATCCCGTGGGGTGCACCGGTGGCGACATCGCTCTTCTCGTGATCGGGGGAACCGAGGACGCCAAACTCGGCGCGTCGCGTGCCAGGTCGATGGCGTCGACGTGGGTGAGGAACGTTGTCTCCTGCACCGGCACGCCCGATCGGACCGTCGAGGGCATCGCCACCGTGACGTCGTGGACGGCGTGCGCGCGGGGCCGCCGCGTGCGTCTCGTGGAACTCGAGGGCGTCGGCCATGTCTGGCCGCGTCTCGACGACTACGACGCCACGGAGGACATGGTGTCGTTCGCCCGCGCCCTCGACTGATCCCGTCCGGATCGGCGGATCAGGCGGCGACGTAGCTGGTCATCGAGAGGGAGCCGAGCGCGCATCCCTGGGCGAACGTGGACACGGTGGCGTCCGTGGCGTCGGCGATGCCGGCCACGTAGAGGAGCGGCTGGAAGTGCTCGGGGGTCGGCACGGCGAGGTCCCAGTCGGGATGCCCTGCCAGCCCGGGAGCCGAAGCCGGATCGGACAGCATGGCCCGCGTCGCCTCCTCGTCGAAGCGCCGGGCCCAGTCGGTGCCGCCCGAACGGTTGCCCCACTCGATGCGCGAGAGGTTGTGCACCACGTTGCCGCTGCCGAGCACGAGCACGCCCTCGTCGCGCAACGGCGCGAGCATCCTGCCGATCTCGACGTGCTCCTCCATCGGCGCGTCGGAGCGGATGGACAACTGCACGACCGGAACGTCGGCAGCAGGGAACAGGTGGGCGAGAACGGACCATGTGCCGTGGTCGAGACCCCAGTCCTCCTCGTCGAGGACCACCTCGCGAGGTGCCAAGAGGTCCGCCACGCGCCGGGCGAGCCCCGGATCGCCCGGCGCGTGGTATTCGACGGCGAACAGTTCGTCCGGGAAGCCCCAGAAATCGTGGATGGTGCGGGGACGAGCCATGGCGGTCACCGCGGTGACGGGGATCCACCAGTGCGCCGAGATCGCCAGGATGGCCCGGGGAAGGGGGATGCCCGCGGCGAACTCGCGCCACGCCCGGGTGTGGACGTTGTCCTCGAGGGTGTTCATGGGGCTTCCGTGCCCGATGAACACCGCCGGCATGCGTTCCCGGTTCATCGCGGATTCCCTCCGAGCGACGTCACCATGGCGAGAGCGTATCGGTACGCACCGGACGAGTGGACGGGACAGCGCTCGACGAGACCCTGCTCGTTCCCGGTGCGCGCCGGGCAGAAGTGCACACCGTCGGCGGAGCGCACGACGTTGGTGCCGACACCGGCCCTGACGGGACCCACGCACGGTTCCGTCGACAGGCAGGGGAGTGTCCGCGCGAACGAACCGTCGGGATTCTCCACCGCGGCGCCGGCGTCGACGAACGACACCCTGCGGCGGTCGGCGAGGACGATGCCCTTGTAGACCTCGCCGAGGAGATCCTGCACGCGGCCGTCGCCGGACCCCGGATTCGTCATCACCGGCGGAGCGACGAGGTGCACCCTCGTGCCCGCGGGAGCGAAGATGGCGATGGCGGCGAGGGCATCGTCGCGGTACTTGCGGAAGTACTCCGGCGTGCCCGGCTCGTATCCGTCCATGCAGGGGGTGAGGGCGTTCCCGCTGAAGGCGATGTGCACCGCCGCGAGCTCGATGACCTCGGCGAGGGCCGCCATGTCGTCGAGCATGTCGCAGATGGCCGTGCCTCCGAAGGTGGCGACCCGCACGGGTGGCGTTCCCGCCTCGGCGAGGAGGCGCTCGTAGAAGGGCTCGGCCTCCCAGGCCAGGGAGTCACCGAAGAGACCGACCGGGGCGGGGGGAACCGTGGACGGTGTCGGCGCCGAGGTCGTGCTCGGAGCGACCGAAGTGGACGCACCCCCTGAGGACCCCGGCGGCGAATCCCCGCAGGACGAGAGGAACAGGGCGGCCGCCAGCGTCACGGCGACAACCAGCCGTCGACCGGGCCCGCGGGGGACCCGGTCGACGGCAGTGGGATCGATGGTGCCGATCAGGCCGCGTCGAAGCGGTCGGCGTTCATCACCTTGGTCCATGCGCCCACGAAGTCGCGCACGAACTTCTTGCGCGCGTCCGCGGATGCGTAGACCTCGGCGAGTGCCCGCAACTGCGAGTTGGAACCGAACACCAGGTCGGCCCGGCTGGCGGTCCACTTCACCGCGCCGGACTTGCCGTCGCGGATCTCGAAGTGCTCCTTGGCCGCATCGGTCGGGACCCACGTGTTGCCGCTCTCGAGCAGGTTGACGAAGAAGTCGTTCGTCAACTGCCCGGGTCGGGCGGTGAGCACGCCGGTCTTGGCCTGCTTGTGCGTCGCTCCGAGCGCCCGCATGCCGCCCACCAGGACGGTCATCTCGGGTGCGGTGAGTCCGAGGAGGCTCGCCTTCTCCAGCAGCAGCTGCTCCGTCGGGACGCCGAGGTTCGGCTTGACGAAGTTGCGGAAGCCGTCGAAGTGCGGCTCGAGCACGGCGAAGGACGCGGCGTCGGTCTGGGCCTCGGAGGCGTCGGTGCGTCCCGCGAGGAACGGCACCTCGACCTTGACGCCCGCGTCAGCCGCGGCCTTCTCGACGGCAGCGTTGCCGGCCAGCACGATGAGGTCGGCCATCGACACCTTGAAGTCCTTCTTGATGCCCTCGAGCACCCCGAGGACCTTGGCCAGCTCGGCCGGGTCGTTTGCCTCCCAGTCGCGCTGCGGGGCGAGGCGCACGCGGCCACCGTTGGCGCCGCCGCGCTTGTCCGTCACGCGGAAGGTCGAGGCCGAGGCCCACGCCGCCTTCACCAGTTCGGCCACCGAGAGACCGGACGCGAGCACGCGCGCCTTGATCTTCTTGGCGTCCTTGTCCGACACCGGCTTGTGCTCGGCCTTTCCGACCGGGTCCTGCCAGATGAGCTCTTCCTTGGGGACGAGCTTGCCGAGGTAGCGGGCGCGCGGACCCATGTCGCGGTGGGTCAGCTTGAACCACGCCCGGGCGAAGGCGTCCTCGAAGGCGGCCGGGTTCTCGCGGAAGCGCTGCGAGACCTTGGCGTATTCGGGGTCGACCTTCAGTGCCAGGTCGGCGGTGGTCATGATCGGGGCATGGCGACGCGACGAGTCGTGGGCGTCGGGCACGGAGCCGGCGAGGGCGCCGCCCTTCGGGATCCACTGCTGGGCGCCGGCCGGGCTCTTCACGAGCTCCCACTCGTTGTCGAGGAGGATGGCGAAGTAGTCGTGGTCCCAGGCGATGGGGTTGCGCGTCCACGCACCCTCGATGCCGGAGGTGATGGTGTCCACGCCCTTGCCGGAGCCCATCGAGTTGGTCCAGCCGAAGCCCTGGGCCTCGATCGGCGCGGCCTCGGGCTCGGGTCCGACCTGGGCGGGGTCGCCCGCACCGTGGGCCTTGCCGAAGGTGTGGCCGCCGGCGACGAGCGCGACGGTCTCCTCGTCGTTCATCGCCATGCGCGCGAAGGTCTCGCGCACGTCGCGGGCCGACAGCATCGGGTCGGGGTTGCCGTTCGGGCCCTCGGGGTTGACGTAGATGAGGCCCATCTGCACGGCCGCGAGCGGGTTCTCGAGGACCCGGTCTCCGGAGTAGCGCTCGTCGGCGAGCCAGGTCTGCTCCTTGCCCCAGTAGGTCTCGCTCGGCTCCCACACGTCCACGCGACCGCCGCCGAATCCGAAGGTCTTGAGACCCATGGACTCGATGGCCACGTTGCCGGCGAGCACGAAGAGATCGGCCCACGACAGGGCGCGGCCGTACTTCTGCTTCACGGGCCAGAGGAGGCGACGGGCCTTGTCGAGGTTGCCGTTGTCGGGCCAGCTGTTCTCCGGTGCGAAGCGCTGCGTGCCGTCACCGGCGCCACCGCGGCCGTCGGCGATGCGGTAGGTGCCCGCCGCGTGCCACGTCATGCGGACGAAGAACGGGCCGTAGTGCCCGTAGTCGGCCGGCCACCAGTCCTGCGACTCGGTCATGAGGGCGGTGAGGTCGGCGACGACCGCGTCGAGGTCGAGCTTGGCGAACTCGGCCGCGTAGTCGAAGTCGGGATCGTTCGGGTCTCCCTCGGCGGGGTTGTTGTGCAGCACGCCGATGTTCAACTGGTTCGGCCACCAGTCGGCGTTCTCGGTTCCCTGGGCGTGCGACGTGATCGCACCCGTCACGGGGCACTTGGCTTCGTTGCTCATGTGTTTTCTCCTTGGTGTGTCCTGCCGGAGGCAGTAGTTGTGGGGATCCTGTCGGCCGGCGCACAATCGGGACAGGTGCCCCAGTAGGCGACGTCGGCCTGGTCGATGGTGAAACCCATGTCGTCGGCGGCGGTGAGGCACGGCATCGCACCCACCGCACAGTCCACGTCCTCGACGCGGCCGCAGCCGCGGCAGATGAGGTGGTGGTGGTTGTCCCCGACCCGGTCCTCGTAGAGGGCGGGGGAGCCGACGGGCTGGATGCGCTGGATCACGCCCCGGTCGACGAGCAGCCCGAGCGTGTCGTAGACGGATTGGCGCGAGATGGTGCCGATGTCGCCGCGGGCGGCATCGGCGACGGTGTCTGCGGTGGCATGCGGATGGCGAGCGACGGCCCTCAGGACGGCGACCCGTTGGGCGGTCACGTGGAGGCCATGGTCCCGCAGGATGCTGGTCGGGTCCGCGATCACGGGTCCGACCCTAGCGGTGTTTGGACTCACTCCAAACTTTGCATTTTGTCAAGATTCAGCCCGCCGTGGCCGCCGAATAGGGCAGCCAGGTGCCCCGCTCGAAGTCGTAGAGCTTGCACTCGCGCGCCGCCCGCAGGTACTCCCGCGGGGAGAGGCGGGACCGTCGCACCGTCTCGGGATAGGCGAGCTCGATGGCCGCCGCCGCCCGGGGCAACTGGTGGAACGGGATGCGCACGTCCACGTGGTGGGGGACATGGACGAAGATGTTGTGGAACCACAGCCAGTTGACGAGGCGCGGGGTCTCGAGAACCGTCGTCGACTCCATCTGACCCTTGTACTGGCTCCACTCGCGTCGCGGCCACCAGCGGATCTCGGGAGCCACGTGGTGCACGTAGACGGTCCAGCCGATGATCTGGATGAAGACGAGGAAGGGGACGATGACGAGCTTGACCGGCAGCCACAGCGCCGCCGCCGCTCCGCCCGTGAGGAAACCGAACACGGCGAGGCCGAGCATCACCGAACCGGCGGCCAGTCCCACCATCCACTTGTCGCGCAGGATGACACCGCGGCGCTTGCCTTCGGGGGTGAAGCGCCACATCTTCTCCCACCACACTGTGCGACCGAAATAGAGGCCGGAGCCCATCCAGGACCACTCGATGCGGTGGCGCAGGCGCGCGACGCGCCCCATGGCGCGGAATTCGTCCGGTGTCGCCGGATGCCAGACGAAGTCGAAGCCTTGGCGCGTCGTGTAGCCGTGGTGGATGCGGTTGTGGCCGAGGTCCCACGCCGACTCCACGTGGAGGCTCGGCAGCATGCACCAGCGGGCGACGATGCGATTGGCCCGCGGCGAGCGCAGCAGCGCGCCGTGGGAGGCGTCGTGACCGAGGACGAAGAGCCCGGAGACGGCGAGCCCTGCGGCAAGCCAGAGGAGAGCCACGGCCCACCAGGCGTCGACGAGTGCGAGGGCGGCGATCGTCACGGCGTAGACGAGCACACCCCGAGTGAGGGCCCGCACGGCCCGACCGGTGGGGCGCTCGTAGCACTCGTCCGGGATGCATTCACGCACGGTGTTGAGGGAGAGAACGGGTTCGGCCTCGGGCGTGGTGACGATGCTCATGCCGGGACCCTACCGTCCGGTAGGTAGTCCATGGGGTACCGGGGTCCCGGACCCCGTCAGACCCCGCAGATACGGTGAAAACATGGCATTCGGTCAAGCCTCCGGTCCCCCCGCGACCGCCAAGCAGATGAAGGAACTTCTCGATTTGGTCATGGCGGCCGGGCATGTCGATTTCCGTGATGCCCGTGGCCCATTGCACCTCACACAGCGCCAGGCTGCGGGCAAGTTCACGAGGGACGAGGCCGACCACTTCATCAATCGACTCCAGTCAGAGGCCGACTCCGGCCAGTCGCCGTCGACGACCGGGGCAGAGCCGCACGAGGCCCCGTCGCCGTCTATTGCCTCCCGCCGCCCGAAGGCGTCGGCGAAGGCCCCCTCGCTCGACGGGGTCGCCAGCGAGGCTCTTGCGGCTGAATTGCAGTCCCGCGGCTGGGTGGTCCTCGAACCCTGACCCCGGGGCCGACCCGAGGGACGGTCGGGACGACCCTTCGGTGGCCGTAATCAAGGGTGACAGCACCCCCCGTGGTGCGTAGCCTCGGAACCCTTATGGCCAATCTCCCGAACGCCGCCTATTCGATCGCTCTTGACTGCCAACTCGACAACGTACCGGGGGCGCTCGGGGCGCTGTGCACGGCGATCGGGGCGGCCGGGGGCAACATCGGGGCGCTCGACGGCTTCGACGTGCGCGGCTCTGTGTTGCGGCGCAGCCTCGTGGTGCACTGCCGCGACGAGGAGCACCAGCTCAAGGTGGTCGAGGCGGTCAAGGGCCTCAAGAACGTCACTCTGCTCGATTGGTGGGACCGCACGTTCCGCATGCACGAGGCCGGCAAGATCCACATGCTCACGTCGGCCCCGGTGAACGACCGCGACGACCTCTCCATGGCCTACACCCCCGGAGTGGCCCGGGTGTGCACCGCCATCGAGAAGAACCCGACTCTCTCCCACGACTTCACCATCCGCAAGAACACCGTCGCCATCGTCTCCAACGGAACGGCGGTGCTCGGTCTCGGCGACATCGGCCCGGAGGCGGCGATGCCCGTCATGGAGGGCAAGGCCCTGCTGTTCAAGGAGTTCGGCGGCGTGGACGGGTTCCCCATCTGCATCAACGCCCGCACCGTCGACGAGGTCGTCGACTTCGTCCAGCGCCTCGCGCCCACGTTCGGGGGCATCAACCTCGAGGACATCGCCGCCCCGGAGTGCTTCGAGATCGAGGAGCGGCTGCGAGCCAGCCTCGACATCCCGGTGTTCCACGACGACCAGCACGGAACGGCGGTGGTCACCCTGGCCGCCCTGTGGAACTCGCTCAAGATCACCGGCAAGAAGATGGAGGACCTCACGGTCGTCATCGCCGGCGTCGGTGCCGCGGGGGTGGCGATCGGCAAGATCCTCCTCAACGCCGGAATCGGCGAGATCATCGGGTGCGACCGCACGGGCGCCATCTACACCGGGCGCGACGGGCTCAATCCCGCCAAGGAGTGGTTCGCCCAGAACACGAACCGCGAACGCCGCATGGGCACCATCGCCGACGTCATGCGCGGCTCGGACGTGTTCGTCGGGGTGAGCGGTCCCGACCTCATCACCGCCGCGGACGTGCGCACGATGGCCAAGGACCCCATCGTCTTCGCCATGGCCAATCCGAACCCCGAGATCCGACCCGAGCAGACCGACGGGCTCGCCGCCGTCATGGCCACCGGCCGCAGCGACTACCCGAACCAGATCAACAACGTTCTCGCGTTCCCCGGCATCTTCCGCGGTGCCCTGGATGCCGACGCCACCGACATCACCGAGGGGATGAAGCTCGCCGCAGCCGTCGCCATCGCCGAGTCGGTGACCGACGCCGAGCTCGCGCCCGGATTCGTCGTGCCCTCGGTGTTCGACCGATCCGTGGTGGCCCGCGTGGCCCCCGCGGTGGCGGCCGCAGCCGTCGCCGACGGCGTCATCCGCCGCCGCTGATCAGGGCGTCAGCAGCCTGAAGCCGAGCCTCCGGGCCGAGGCGATGGCCGCGCCGCCGGCACTCAAGACGGCGAGGGCAATCGAACCGACGAGCAGCAACGCCGAGCCCGTTCCCGGCAGGGCCGCGTCGGTCCATCGGAAGACGACGACGCCCGACCCGCCGCGGCCCGGGTTCGCGTTGGCGATGCCTCCGCCTCCGCCACCGGTGCCGTCGACCCCGTCGTAGGGCGAGACGAGATCCGTGACGAGGCTGACCCCCGCCGCATTGCCGGCGCCCGTGCCGCCCGAACCGGGGCCGACGGTGCTCGAGCCACCGCCACCCGATCCGTAGACCATCGCCGTGCCGGAGATGTCGGAGGTGTAGCCCTCACCGCCGTCGCCTCCGCCGTTGATCGAGCCCGACTCGCCGATCTCGGTGGCGCCGCCACCGCCACCGCCCGCGTCCACACCGAAGTCGCTGTACCCGCCTCCGCCGGCTCTGCCGAAGAACTCGATGGTTCCCGACACCGGACCGTCGAAGGTTCCGGCCGTTCCCTCTCCACCCAGACTGACCCAGTTGGCGTGGCCGCCACCGCCCGAGCCGCCCGCCGTGGCCTGACCGTTCTCGCCGCATCCGGCCCCGTGACCACCGCCGAAGGCGATGAGAGTGGTGGGTGTGTCGGAATCGACATAGACACTGGAGATGCCACCGTCAGGGGTGGCATAGGGCGTGCAGGCCTCCGTGATGGTTCCCCCGGCACCGACGGTGATGACCAAGCGGTGATTCAGCGACTGGTTGATGCCGTGGATGACGGCGCCGCCTCCGCCACCGCCCACGCTGTTCTCGTTGCTCGTGCCGCCACTGCCGCCGCCCCCGACGATGAGCATCGAGACCGACGATGCTCCTGCGGGCAGGGCCCATGAGCACGTGGTGACCTCCGTGAACACGGCCGCGGACTCGTCACCCAGATCGACGAGCTCGGGAGTGCAGGGAAGCGCGCCGCCGGCGTCGACGGAACCGGGTGGCAGCACCGCTCCGCACGCCGCCCACGTCGTGGCGGCGAGAAGGACGGCCCGGCGCAGGCGAGGACGAGACTGTGTCATGGCGATGACCCCCTGTCGGAAGCACCGGATCGGCGCGGACGCCACAGTAACGGCCGGGCTGGAGTGAGGGAATCCGACCGTTTTGGTGAAAACTCTTAGTTGATTGCAGTATGCAGGTAATGTCGAGGGTCATGCAAGATACGCCATCGACGCGTGAGCGACTCATCGACGCCGCCATCGGGACCATCGAAACCGGTGGTGAGGCGGCCGTGCGGGTGGATGTGGTCACCGAGCAGGTCGGTGTGACCAAGCCCTCGCTGTACCACTTCTTCGGAGACCGCGACGGCCTCATCACCGCCGCGTACGCAGAGATGTACCGGCGTTCGCTTCTGCACGGGTTGAAAGAGTTCTACGAGGCCATCGTGGATGCGGCCACGCCCGAGGAGTACCGCCGCATCGTCGAGGCCACCGTCGTGTCGTTCAGTGATCCCGAGGGAATCCGCCGTCGAGCCGTGCGAGCGAGCGTCATCGGCTCGGCCGTCACGCGGCCCACGCTCCAAGAGGCGGTGGCCGCGGTGAACCGCGAGGAGATGGGTCTGCTCGCACGGGCCCTCGAGATCGGCGTCAAGCGAGGATGGAGCACTCTGCGCCATGACCCCCGGACCACCGCCTTTTGGTGGTGGGGTGTGGTGAACGGTCGCCACCTCGTCGAGATCGACGACTCGCTCGATGCCGCGGAGTGGGACAGGGTGACGCTCGATGCGGTGTCGCGCCTCATGTTCGGATCCCCCGCCCCCTGACTCTCCGGAGCCCCGCGCGGGCGTGGAATGATGGGGTGATGACTCGGGCCTCAGCGGATTCCATCCTGCGGTTGGAGCGCGTCGTCCCGGTCACGACGGACCATCTCTGGCGCGGGTGGACCGACCCGGCTGTGCTCGTCCGATGGTTCACCCCGGCGCCCTGGAAGACCACGGACGCCGAGATCGACTGTCGTCCCGGTGGGATCTTCCGCACGGTGATGGAGGGGCCGGATGGTGAACGGAACGAAGGCGAGGGCTGCATCCTCGAGGTGGTGCCGGGTCGCCGTCTGGTGTGGACGAGCGCACTTCGGCCCGGATTCGCACCGGCCCGGATGGCAGCCGAGGACTTCGTTCTCACCGCGGTCGTCGAGATGGAACCGGTCGAAGGGGGCGCCCGCTACCGGGCCACGGTCCTGCACGCCTCCCCCGAGGATGCTCGGCGGCACGCCGACATGGGGTTCCAGGCGGGGTGGTCGGCGGCACTCGACCAATTGGTCGCGCTCGCTGGCTGAGAACCCCGGATCAGCCGCCGAGCACCCGGCACACGACGGGCCAATGGTCGCTGGCCAATCGTCCACGGGGTCGTTCGTGCACAATCCTGCCCTCGCTCACCTCTACGCCGGGCGCGGCGAGGATGTGGTCGATCCGGGTCTCGTCCGTGGTCCCTGTGAAGTAGTGATGCGTCGCCACGCCCGGGCCACCCGCGGGCAGATGAGAGAGTGAGTCCGTCCATCCCCGACCGAGGAGCACACCCAGTGCGGGGTCGTCAATCGTGCAGTTGAAGTCGCCGGCGATCACGGTGTCGCGGGGATACCAGGCCGCAAGGCGCTCCAGCGCATCGGCACGGGCGGCGGCCGACTTCTCGTCGAGATGCGTCGTGACGATGGTGACGGCGCGTTCCCCGACGAGCAATCGGACGCCGAGCGCGAACCGGTTGAACTGGGCTTCGGGGTGTCGACTCGGCTCGAGAGGAGTGTCCGTGAACCAGCGCGCCTGGTGGCCGAGAGTCTCGGCCACTCCGCGACGGACGGCGAGAACCATGTGCTCGCCCCGGCGCCGACCGTCATCGCGACCGACGGCGATCCACGCATGGCCCCGCAGGCGTCGCCGCAGCCACACCAGTTGTCCGCGACGCACCTCCTGGAGGCACACCACGTCGGCGTCGAGTGCACGGATGGTGCGAAGCGTGGCCCGACGTCGCAGGGGCCACAGGTTCCGCCCGTCCATGCCGCGACTGTTGCGGATGTTGAAGGTGGCCAGCACGAGGTCGCTCACCGCGCCATTGTGCCCCGCTGTAGACGTATTCTTGAGGACGTGAAGCATGTCCCTGCGTTCGTGCGGAGCTTCGTCTTCGCCGGCAGGGGAGTGGCCCTCACCGCCCGTGGCCGCAATTTCCGTGTCATGGTCCTGTGTGCGGTCGCCGCCGTGGTCGCCGGGTTCCTCCGGGGACTGGACCGCCTCGGATGGTCCCTGATTGCGATCTGCATAGGGGTGGTCCTGGCCATGGAGGCGATGAACACCGCGGTGGAAGCACTGGCCGACGCCGTGCATCCCGATAGGCACCCGGGAATCGCCCGGGCCAAAGACGCCGCCGCCGGCGCCTCTCTCATCGTGTCGATCGCGGCCGCCGTGGTCGCGGCGCTGGTTCTCCTGTCCTGACGACGGCGGGACGTGCGGACCGATGGGGACAGAATCAGGATGATGGGTTCTTGGAGCTACACCCGTGGCGAGCGATTGCCCGTCGAGGTGCTCGTCTTCGAGATGGACCCCGCCGCGGTGGATGAGTTCCTTGCTGTCGACCACGAGGTGTGGACCCTCGGCGAGGCCTTGCTTCCCGGGTTCGAGCGCATTCCGTTCCTGTCGAAGGAAGTGTGGCTCGATGACTCGCGGCCGGGACGGGTGTCACTCGTCTTCGTGTGGGAGTCCCGGGAAGCATGGCAACGGGTGGACGACCGGCAGGTGCAGGGTCGCCTGCAGGCCGAGTTCGAGCAACGGTTCCCCCATCCGGTGCGGCTCGTCGAGGCGTGGCACGAGGACTCGAATCTCGGCCTTCATCGATGGAGCCGGTTCGAGCGGAATCCCTAGCCTCGCACGAGCCGAACCTCCGCCGGGACCGGCGGCACCGAGGGGCGCGCACACTGCGGGTCGGGCCCGATGTCTCATCTAGGGTCGGGCTCTCCCGGTCGGGGACAGGAGGGGGAGATGACGACGCGCAGTTTCGACGACTCCGATCGCAATGTCGTCCGCTCGCCCAACGGTGCGAGGGTCCACCGCGACCATCTCGCCCAGAACGAGGTGATCCGCAGGGAGTTCTACGAGGTGTGCCCCGGGGCATGGTGTTTCGTGGGCAACGGGCTCTCGAACCAGACCTTCGTCGATGCCCCGGAGGGAATCATCGCCTTCGACACCGGCGAGTCGACCCAGGAGATGGCACTCGCCCTCGCCGAGCTGCGGAAACACACCGACCGCCCCGTCGCGGCCGTGGTCTACACCCACTTCCATTACGTCGAGGGGACCCGGGCCGTGCTCGAGGAGGGCAACTGCGCGCACCCCTTGCCGGTTCACGGCCATCGTCGGATCGCGGTGAACAAGGCGCGCACGTCATCCGAGATCGCCCCTTCGTACTCCCGCGGTCTGGTCGAACAATTCGGCATCGTGATGCCGGACGAGGGAGACGACGCGCTCGTCAACGTGGGTCTCGGCTTCGCGTACCGCAATCCCGCCCATGCCCCCGCCACGCCCGGTCACCTGCCGGTGACCCGGGAACTGCCCGATGAAGGAGAGGTGACGATCGCCGGTGCGCGCGTGCTGGTGCGGCACTCACCGACCGACAGCGACGACTCGGTCAACTTCTTCTTCCCCGACACGGGCGTGTGCATCCACAATTCGGTCTGGCCGTTGCTCTTCAACGTGTTCGCGATCCGCGGGGAGGAGTACCGAGATCCCCGCGTGCTCATCCCCGGCATCGACAACATCATCGCCTGGGCCCCCGAGCACCTCATCGCGACCCATGGGCCGCCCATGTCTGGGCGCGAAGGGATCCGTGACCGAGCGATGCGATACCGCGACTCCATCCAGTTCATGTGGGACCAGACGGTCCGCGGGATGAACAAGGGCTGGACGATGGACGAGATCTCCTCGCGTGTGACGCTTCCCGCTCTCTACGACGTGGACCATCTGACCAGTGAGCGATACGGGGTCACGGAGCACCATCTGCGCCAGATCTACACGGGCCTGCGCGGATGGTTCGACGGGGAGGAATCCAGGCTGTTTCCTCTCGAGCCCGGGGCGCGGTACGCCCGGCTCATCGCGGGCTTCGGGGGGAGGGACGAGGTTGCAACGCAGGCTGCGGAGGCGTTCGCCACCGACGAGATCCGGTGGGGCGTGGAACTGGCCACATGGTTGGCCCGTTCGGAGGGCGCCAGCCGCGCCGACCGGGACCTGCTGGCTCGGGGCCTGCGTCTCGTGGCGGAGCGCACTCCCGCGGCCAACATCCGCAACTGGGCAATCACCCGTGCCCGGCACCTGGACGGCCAGACGCCCATGGACCGTTTCTTCACCCACGGGTTCGGTGCCAGGTCCATCGCCCACGCTTCGTCCGTCGACCTCGTCCACACGCTTCGCGTGCTGGTCGATCCGGAGCGAGCCGAGGGCGTCGACGCCCATCTGCGCATCACCGTTGACGGGGAGTCTGCGGGGCTCTGGGTGCGCAACTGCGTGGCCGTGCCGACCGACGGTCGCGACGCCACCGCCGAGGCGTCGATGTCCCGCGGCACGTTCGCTTCGATCCTCGGGGGGAAGACCCGGTGGTCCGAGGCCGAGATCTCCGTGACCGGGGATCCTTCCGTGGTGGGCAAGGTCCGGGGATGTTTCGACCATCCGAGTCTTCCGGTCTGAGGGCGACATGAACGCGAGGTCGCCCCAGGTTCCCACCGGACCCGCCATTCCGTTTCCCTCCTCGCCGTTCACCGGGGTCACCGGCCGACTCATCGACGAGTCTCGACCCCATCGGCCCGACATCCCCCTCCCGTCGCCCGAGGCACCCAACATCGTGCTGGTCCTGCTCGATGACGTCGGCTTCGGCACCTGCGGCACCTTCGGCGGGCCGGTGCCGACCCCCGCCCTCGACCGGGTGGCGGCACACGGAGTGCGACTCAACCAGTTCCACACCACGGCCCTGTGTTCCCCGACGCGCGCGGCCCTGTTGACCGGACGCAATCACCACGCCGTGCACATGGGCAACATCCCCGAGGGAGCCAGTGGTTTCCCCGGTTACGACTGCATCATCCCGGGCGAGGCGGCATCGGTCGCCGAGATCCTGCGACAGTACGGCTATTCCACCGGCGCCTTTGGCAAGTGGCATCTCACGCCTGTCCATGAGCAGACCCTGACGGGGCCCTTCGATCGCTGGCCGACGGGAATGGGTTTCGAGCGCTTCTACGGGATACTCAGCGCCGAGGCCAGCCAGTACGAACCGCCCATGTTCGACCAGACGACGCCGGTGATGCCCTACGAGGGTCGCGACGACTATCACATGAGCGAGGACATCGCCGAGAAGGCGATCGAGTGGATGCGTCTGCAGCGGGCATCGAATCCCCATCGACCGTTCTTCACGTATCTGGCCACCGGTGCCATGCATTGCCCCCACCACGTGTGGCCGGAGTACATCGAGCGTTTCGCCGGATGCTTCGACGACGGCTGGGACGCTCTGCGCGAGCGGATCTTCCGGCGGCAACTGGAACTCGGCGTGATTCCCGAGGGAACCGTCCTCACGCCGCGACCCGCGGAGGTGCCCGCATGGGACGACTATCCGGACCGGTACAAGCCGGTGGCCTCCCGCCTCATGGAGGTCTTCGCCGGCTTCATGGCCCACACGGACGAACAGGTGGGCCGACTCCTCGACGCCCTCGACGAGATGGGGCAGACCGACAACACCCTCTTCATCTACGTCACCGGGGACAACGGCGCGTCCGCCGAGGGGACGGTTCACGGCGCGTGGAGCGCCCCGTCATTCCAGAACGGGATACCGGAGGAGCCGGAGTGGCTGCTGGAGCACATGGACGACCTCGGTTCATCGCGGTGCGAGAACCACTTCAACCTGGCCTGGGCGTGGGCCCTCGATTCGCCTTTCCAGTGGATGAAGCAGGTCGCCTCGCACTTCGGAGGCACCCGCAACGCAGTCGCCGTCCAATGGCCGCGACGCATCAGGGACGCGGGGGCATTGCGCACCAATTTCCATCACGTGACGGACCTCTACGCCACACTGCTCGACGCCGCGGGCATCGAGCCGCCTGGCCACGTGAACGGGCTGGAGCAGATGCCCGTAGACGGTGTGTCGATGCTGCCGACGCTCGAATCTGCCTCCTCCCCGGAGAACCACGTCACCCAATACTTCGAGATGTTCGGCAATCGGGCCATCTACCACGACGGGTGGATCGCTTCCTGCTTCCATGGACGTGTTCCGTGGAAGCGATTCGACTCCGTCCCTTTCGACGGCCCGCAGGAGCGATGGGAGCTGTACGACATCAGGAACGACTTCTCCCAGGGTGTCGACCTCGCCGAGGCCCATCCCGAGCGACTCGTCGCGATGCAGGAACTGTTCGATGCCGAGGCCCGTCGCAACAACGTGTATCCGCTCAAGGAGCCGGGGCAGACCCTCGGTGGGGCGTACTCGGTGCACGACGCGCTCCGCGGCGTGACGAAGATGACCTACTCAGGCGTCCATTGGCGTATGCCCGAGCGTTCGGTGGTGAACCTGAAGAACTGCTCGTTCCGCATCACCGCGGACGTCACCGTGCCCGAAGAGGGTTGCGAGGGCGTGATCGTCGCCCAGGGAGGGAACATGGCGGGCTGGTCCCTCTATGTCGGACCCGATCGACGACCCCGCTATCACTACAACTGGCTCGGGCACGAGCATTTCGTGGCCGTCTCTCGCGAGGTGCTCCTCCCAGGTAGGCGGACCCTGGTGCTCGAGCACGCCTACGACGGCGGATGGGGAGGTGGCGGCGACTCCGTGCTGAGCATCGACGGCGTTCCCGTGGGTCATGTCCGGGTGGAGAGATCGGTTCCCGTCGTGTTCTCCATCAGCGGCGAGACCTTCGATGTCGGGCTCGACAGCGGCGCGGTCGTGGGCGACTACCCGCACGTGTACAGATTCACCGGCGACATCCATGGAGTGACCCTCGAACGATTGAGCGAGGTCCCGCCTGAGTTGCGCGCACTGATCGAGGACGCCGAGTTCCGCGCAAGCCTCGCAGTCCAGTGAGGGATGGAGGCCTCGCTTCGCATCTGCCCGGATGCCGCCCTGTCACGGGGCATCGCGTCGGCAACTAGGGTCCCGGCCATGCATGACGACGAATTCAACGTTTCACCGCGCCCCGGTATGTCGGGGGCCGGACTGGCGAGGCTCTCCCACTGGCTCCTGGTCGGGGTGCCCGTGGGGCTCGTCTTCCTCACGGTGTGGGCCACTCTCGTCGACACCAGTCCCACCCTCGCCGACGAGACCCGCGTCAGGGGTTGGGGAACCATCGTGCGTGAACTGCCGGCGACACTGCCGTTGCTCGCATTCCCGATCATCGGCCTTTTCCTCGCCGTCCGCGCCGGTCGCCGTGGGGCCCTCCCCGCCGCACTGAGGGCGATCGCCTTCCATGGTTTCGCCTTCTTCTTCGTGCTGCTCGTCGTCATCAACGGGAGCATCGAGAACATCATGACGACGAGACCGTCGACCGTGAAGTGGTTGTTCTTCCCGGCACAGGTGGGGATCGCAGTGCTCGCCGTGGTGACGGCGCGGCGCGCCGCCGCCCGACCGGG
>CAZSNB010000005.1:0-2580 GCA_964608285.1 uncultured Bifidobacterium sp. | reverse complement strand
TGGGTCGCGGTCGCCCGCGACCGGGCCGTGCTGGAGTACGTCAGCAAGCCGGCCGCCACCGCCGCCTTCCTCGCCACGGCCGCCACGCTCGACGTCACCCACGGGGCGCCGTGGGGATGGCGTCTCGCCGCGCTCGCCGTGTGCATCCTCGGGGACGTGTTCCTCATGCTGCCGCGCAACGCATTCGTGCCGGGGCTCGCCTCGTTCGCCGTCGCCCAGGTGTTCTTCGCGGTCAGTTTCGTCGTCGACGACACGTCGTCGACGGGCTGGATCGTCGGTCTCGTCGTCGCCGTCCCGGTCGCGGCGCTCCTCGCGCGGCGCTTCCTCGGGGCCCTTCGCCGCGGGGGACATGGCGACCTCGTCGTCCCGGTCTCGGTCTACGTCGCGGTCATCTCGGCCATGGCGGTGGCCGCCGTCGCCGGCGGGTCACCGGTGGCGATCGCCGGTGCCGCGATGTTCCTGCTGTCGGATTCCCTCATCGCCGAGACGCGCTTCGTGCGGGCGCGCGCCTGGCACCCCGTGGGCATCATGGTGACGTACCACCTCGCCCTCGCGGGCCTCGTGCTCGGTCTGCTCTAACTCTCGACGGTCGGCGTGTCCGTGGTCTGTCGGTCGACAGTGTCGGTGGTCTGTCGAGCAACGGTCCACACGACGCTGGTCAGTTGGCTTCCGTCGGCTGCGTAGGAGACGATCGTGATCGGAGCGTCAAGACTCGTGCCACTTCCCGATGCCGGCTCGGGCCACCACGCCGCGAAACGCCCATCGACCAGCGTTGCCGCGATGGGATCGAGACCATCCACTTTGATCTCGACGAAGGCGGCGGTGCCGGCTTGGCCGGCGAGCATGCTCACCGCCGTGTCGGAGCCGATGCCGGTGGTCATTCCGCCATCGACCGTCAGGGTGCCGGACTTCTCGGCGGCGACGGCGGTCGACATCCCCCCGGCGTACTGCGGAGTGCCGTCGACCACCGCGAGCATGCACATCACCACGTTCTCGTCGTCGACGAAGACGGCGAGACCGCCGTTGCCGCGCAGGTCCAGTGCGGCGAGCGTTCCGAGTGCGAAAGGGGCGGGCGCGACGTCGCCGCGGTCTCCGGCCTCCGAGGCACCGGAGCCGGCCCAGTCAAGCCCCGAGCAGGTCTTCCGCGCAACGTCGGCGTCGGCATCGGTGGCCACACGCGGTACCGACGTCCAGGCGAGGGCCCTTCCACCATCGGCATCTGGCAGGACCACCGCGACTGCCACGGCGACAGCTGCAGCTGCGGCACCGGCTGCGGCCGTGGAGTACCAGCGTCGTCGTGAGGGCCGGGTGAGGACCTTCGGGGCAGCTGACGTGGAGCCGACCCATCCGCGCCCGGAATTCCTGCTCGGCGGCTCCGTCGCGATGATGGTCTCCAGGAGGGTCAGCGCCTGCGCACTGTGCACCGGCGTGATCGGCATGCCTCTGTCGAGCGGGTCGATTCGCCGTAGGCGTTCAAGAATCTCGTCGTCGTTCATTGCTGCTCCTTGGTCGTTTTGTCACTGATATGTCCGGTCACGTCCGTGTTCTTTCGCGCATCCAGAAGTTCCCCGAGTCTTCGTCGTGCGCGATGCAAGCGGATGCTCACTGCATTCGCCGAGAGGTCCATCACGAGCGCGATCTCGCGTGGGGCGAGTCCTTCCCATGCCCAGAGGCGCACCATCTCGAGTTCGTCGGCATCGAGGCGATCCAGAGCCTCGTCGAGCGCGGCATTCCCCGACGGTGGCGGAGTCTGGTTGTTGGTGAGGCGCTCCACGAGCTGGTCACGGCGGGTGACGGAGCGGCGGTGATTGGAGAGACAGCGGCGGGCGACGCCCAGGGCCCAAGGCAGTTCGAAACCCGTGGGCACGGTATCGAGACGTCTCCACAGCACCATGAGGACCTCGGCGACGATGTCGTCGGTATCGGACCCCCCGCCCCGCCGCAGCACGTAGGCCTGAAGCGTCTCGAACGACAGATGGAAGATCTCGACGAATCGTTCGCGGCGCTCGAGGTCCGTGGGGGACACACGTGTCATACGAAGTATGTGTCCGCCTTCGACGTCATTCTTTCGCGAGCAGGTCGCGAGATCGATCGGCATTCGAGGACCGGTCGATACAGTCCGCGAGGTGGAAAAGTCGGTCTCGAGCCCCATGCAGCGATTCCTGCCGGCCGCCATGCGGGTCTACGGGCTGTGTTTCGCGCTCGCCCCGGCGAGCTTCTATTGGATTCCCGCCGCCGGCCGTTGGGAGCCGTTCAACGTCTCGTACGAGCGGATGTTCACGGTCCTGTTCTTCGCGTGGGGTCTGTGCCTGTTCTGGGCTGCTGAGGCGCCGGCGGAGAACAAGGCGATCGTCCGTTTCAGTGCCCTGCAGGGAATCCTCCACGGCGGAGTGATGCTCTACGACGCGATCGCCCTTCCCGGCCACCTCAGCCACCTTGCCGGGGATGTCCTCCTGCACCTCTCGGCCGGGATCATCCTCGGGTTGGGGGGCCGCGGGATCGAGAAGCAACCGAGGTCGGCACTTCCTCACAAGCTTCGCATGGCGAGTTGGGCGGCGTTCGTGGTGATCGCGTTGATCG
>CAZSNB010000004.1:11965-99212 GCA_964608285.1 uncultured Bifidobacterium sp. | reverse complement strand
GCTCGTGCACGGGCTTGCGGCCCATGATGCCGGGGGCCTGCACCTCGACGCGGCGCATGGTCGCACCGACCACGTCGCCCTTGCCGTCGATGGGCTGTCCGAGCGCGTTCACGACGCGACCGAGCATCACGTCACCCACGGGCACCGAGAGGATGCGCCCGGTGGCCTTCACGGTCTGGCCCTCCTCGATGGCGTCGGCGTCGCCGAGCACCACGGCGCCGATCTGGGCCTCGTCGAGGTTGAGGGCGAGGCCGACGGAGCCGTCCTCGAACTCGAGCAGCTCGTTGACGGCGCAGTCCGGCAGGCCGCTGACGCGGGCGATGCCGTCGCCGACCTCGGCCACGCGGCCGACGGTGCGCGCCTCGAGTGACTGGTCGTATCCCTCGAGCCCCTTGGAGATCGCCGAGGCGATGTCACTGGCGGAGAAAGTGATGTCTGACATTGTGGTGGTCCCTTTGTGGTTTCGACTTCGTGTGTCCGGGGGCGGTTCCTAGAGGCGGCTCTTGATCTCGTCGAGGCGCTTGCGCACCGAGCCGTCGATGACGCGGTCGCCGACGGTGGCCACGAGGCCCCCGACGACGGACGGGTCGAGGACGACCTTGAGGTTCACGGGCGTGCCGTTGTTGACCTTGGTGAGGGCCGCGGCGAGGCGGTCCTGCTGGTCCTTCGTGAGCTCGACCGCGGTGCGCACCTCGGCCATCTGCGTGCCGGCCGACTGCGACGCGAGCGCCACGATGCGGTCGACGATGGCGCCGAGATGACGGCCGTGGCCGGCACCGAGCACGAAGGAGACGATCTGGGCGGTGAGACCGTGGGTGCGGCCGGCGAGCAGAGACTCGACGATCCTCTGGCGGCGCTCGACGGGCACGAGTTCGTCGGTGAGCTGCGCGCGCAGCTTCTCGTCGGCCTCGATGGCGGTCTTCACGGCGTGGAGTTCGGCCTCGACCCTGCCGAGCACACCCTCGGCGCGGGCCATCTCGGCGAAGGACGCCGCGTAGGTCTCGATGGTGACGTCGCTCATCGCGCACCCACCTTGGTGATGAAGCCCTCGATGAGGTCCTGGCGCGACCGGTCGTCGATGGCGGAAGCCACGACGCGCTCCGTGGCGACGGCGGCGAGCCGGGTGATCTCGGCCCTCAACTCGTCGCCGGCACGACCGCGGGCGGCGGCGATGTCGGCCAGGGCCTTGGCCTCCATGTCGGCCATCTCGGCGGTGATGCGGGCGCGACCGTCGTCGAGCACGGCGGCGGCCTGGCGGTCCGCCTCGGCGAGCAGTCGCGAGCGCTCCGCCGCGATGTCACCGAGCGCCGCCCGGATGCGCGAGGCCTCGGTCTCGGCCTGGGCGCGCGCGGCGCGGGCGGAGTCGATCTCGTTCTGGATGCGGGCGGTGCGGTCCGTGAGCGCCTTCTTGGCGAGCGGCAGTGCGAACTTGGCGAGTGCCCCGAACACGAGCACCGACGCGAGGCCGCCGTAGATGATCTCGGCGGTCTTGGGCAGGAGCCAGTGATGGGTCTCGGCCGCACCGGACGCGAGGAGGAATGTGAGGGTCATCGTGAGCCTGCGCTTTCCATTGCCGCGGTGACCGCGGACTGAACGACGGCGGAATCGGGAGCCCGACCGGTGGCCAGCTCGGCTGCGCGCGACGCGACCTGGGCCACCGCCGAGGCGATCTCGCCGCGCGCCGCCGCCCGGGCGGCATCGGTGGCTGCGTCGGCCTCGGCACGGGCGGAGGCGATGCGGGCGTTGACCTCCGCGAGACGGGACGCCCGCTCGCTGTCGACCGTCCTGCGGGCGGCATCCACGCGAGCGGCGGCCTCCGCGCGGATGTCGGCGAGAGCCTTCTCGTAGTCGGCCACCGCCGAACGCGCGTCGTCCTTCACCTTGTCCGCACCCTCGAGATCGGCACGGATCGCGCCGTAGCGCTGGTCCATGCCCTTCTTGAGGCGCGGGAAGAGGAAGTACCGCATGAGGACGAGGAGGACGAAGAACGACCCCGCCGACCACAGCATCTCGCTGGTGTCGGGCGCGATCGGGTTCGGCTCCGCCACCTCGACGCCCGTCTCCTCGGACGCGGCCGGAAGGGCCGCACCGGGGACGAGACGGACCGAGACGGCTCCCGTGCTCGTGTGTGTGACTGTCGCAGTCAGCATCTCAACTCCTGCACTCCGCTCCCGCGGAGATCGTTATCGGACTCTTGTCGTGTTCGCGGATCAGGCGAACTTGATGAGGATGAACACCACGAAGCCGATGAGCGCGAGCGCCTCGGTGAACGCGATGCCCAGGAACATGGTGGTGCGCACCATGCCGGCCGCCTCGGGCTGACGGGCCATGGCCTCGACGGACTTGCCGACGAGGTTGCCGATGCCGAGCGCCGGGCCGATGGCCGCGAAGCCGTAGGCGAGACCGGCACCGAGGGCGGTGAGACCGTCGCCGGTGCTGGTCGCCTCGGCGGCCGCCTCCTGCGCGATGAGTCGGGCAATTGCTTCCATTGTTGTTTCTCCTGTGTGTGTGAGGTTTGTGGGGAGACCCTGTGTCCGCCGCTCAGTGCTCGGGGTGCGCCGCGCCGCCGATGTACACCGCGGCGAGCATGGCGAAGATGTACGCCTGCAGGAACGCGACGAGGACCTCGAACGACGTGAGGAACACGAGCATGATGAACGGGAGGATGCCGACCGGAATGAGCACCTTGTCCTTGGCCTGGAACAGGGCCTCGGACAGGAGCGCGAAGGTCACGAGAAGGATGTGACCCGCGAGCATGTTCGCGTAGAGACGGACGGCGAGCGAGAACGGGCGCACGAGGAAGGTCGAGATGAACTCGATCGGCGTCACGAGGATGTACAGGGCCTTCGGGACCCCGGGCGGGAAGAGGACGCTCTTCATGTAGCCGACGGGACCCTGGTGCTTCACCCCGGTGGCGTTGAACACGACCCAGATGAGCAGGGCGAGGAACATCGGCACGGCCATGCGCGCGGTCGCCGACATCTGGATCACGGGGATGATGCCCGGCACGTTGCAGAGGTAGATGAAGAGGAAGAGGGTGAGGAGGAAAGGCGTCCAGCGCAGACCGTCGCGTCCCATCGTCTGCATGACGACGCCGTTCTCGATGAACTCGACGATGACCTCGGCGAAGTTGCGGGTGCCGCGCGGGGCCTCGGTGGTGGGCTTGCGCGTGGCGAGCCAGAAGATGACGGTGCTGATGAGCACGGCCATGATCGCGACCATCGCGATCTTGTTGAACCCGGGATAGAGATCCTTCCAGTTGAGGATCTCGGACATCTTGGGGAAGTAGAGCGCGTTCACTTATCCGTCCTTCTGTCGCTGTCGGGAGCGCCGGGCTCCGGACATTCTGCCGTACGGGGCCTCAATCCGGGAAATGCGAGAGAGGCGGCCACGTAGCGCATCTCCCAGAAGAGCAGTCCGAGGTGGGACACGATGATCCCGGTCCCGAGAGCCGGGATGTCGACCCACGAGAAGTCCTTCACCAGCAGCACCGCGCCGGTGATGATGCCGAGGCGGACCAGGTATCCGCCGAGGATCGCCCCCATCATGAGCGAAAGTGAAACGGGAGCCGTCCAGGCGATGAGCAGGGCGGCGAGCGCGAAGTTGCACAGGACGAGCGCGAGAGCGAAGGCTCCCGACAATGCCCCGTCGACGCCCCAGACGACACCCGACACGGCGACGAGAACCGGCGCGGCGATGAGCCCCCGGCGCACCAGGTCGCGCGAGATGGAGACCTCCGGGGCGACGCCGTCGACGACGGCGGCGAGGGGCGAGCGCGAGTTCACCGCGGCCGACCCTCGCGGGCCTCGGCGCGCTCGCGCTGCAGACGGTCCATCTCGTCGCGGTACACGTACCAGGTGCGCACGAACTGACCGACCACGGAGAACACGACGAGTCCGATCATGAACGCCGGCATCGTTCCGAGCCAGGCGTCGACACCGAGGCCGATGAGGAGGAAGACGAGAACCGTGCCGGCCATCTCCGTGCCGCGGGACACGTTCGTGTCGATGCGGGCCTCGGTGCGGGGGGTGGGGAGGAACTTCAATCGTTCACCTGCGAAACGGGGGGTCGGGGCTCGTGAAACTGCGCACAATCTAGGCGGGGCGTCTCGGACCCGCCAACCCGATGGAGGGTGTCATTCGTCCTTCGTGCGCTTGTTCAGGTCCGGGTGCAGCACGGTGTAGAGCACGAGCACGAGGGCCAGCACCCCGAACGGGGCGTAGGGAATGGTGGCATCGGTGAACACCGGGTACAGCACGAATCCCGACAGCAACGCCGTCCAGGCCCACAGGATCGCCACGGCCCGCCGCGGTCCATGACCGAGTGCGATGAGTCGGTGATGCAGGTGGCCGGTGTCGGCGCGGGCCAAGCCCTGGCGGCGCGTCACGCGGCGGGCGATGGCGAAGGCCACGTCGAGGATCGGCACCCCGAGGATGATGAGGGGGATGGCCAGGGGTGCGAGGAAGAAATAGGTCTGGCCGCTGAAGGCCTGCGTCGTCGGATCGGCGCGCCCCCCCACCACGCTCGTCGAGACCGCCACGAGCAGACCGAGCAGGTAGGCGCCACTGTCCCCCATGAAGATGCTCGCCCTGTTGACGTTGAACGGCAGGAACCCGACGCAGACACCGACGCAGATGATGGCCACGAGCGGCCCGATGTTCGGCTCGGACAACAGGCCCAGTCCGGAGAGATGCCGCGAGTACACGAAGAACGCGGCCGAACTGATGGCGACGATGCCCGCGGCGAGACCGTCGAGACCGTCGATCAGATTGACCGCCTGGGTCATGCCGAGCAGCCACACGACGGTCACGATCGGCACCCAGTCGCTCGAGAGCTGGAAGACACCGACGAACGGGATGCGGAAATAGAACATGGTGACGCCGAACCAGACGAGCACCATCCCGGCGGCCACCGTGCCGAGCACCTTCGAGGGAGCCGACATGTCGCGCACGTCGTCCCAGAGCCCGATGCCGAGGATGAGGAGCGCGGCGAGCACGAGACCGTAGGGCTCCGAGTTGTTGCGGAAGATCTGGTCGAAGCGCCCCATCTGCGAGGCGACGAGGAGGGCGGCGACGAGACCGGCGAACATGGCGATGCCGCCCACGTCGGGGGTGGGCACCGTGTGCACGCGACGGGCCGAGGGTTGGGCCACCCACCCGATGCGGCGCGCCATGGCCCTCACGAGCGGCGTCGTCACCAGGGTGACGATGCCCGCCACTCCGCCGACGAACAGATATCCCGTCGTCGTGTTCACGATCGCCGCCGATCAGGCCGGATCGGGATAGGCGGGGAAGCGCGCGCAGAGGGCCGCCACCTCGGCGCGCACCGCGGCCACCGCCGCATCATCCGTGCGATGGCGCAGGGTGCGGGCGATGAGGCCGGCGATGACGGGCATCTCCGCCTCGCCCATTCCCTGGGTGGTCACGGCCGGGGTGCCGATGCGCACGCCGGAGGTGACGAACGGACTGCGCGGGTCGTTCGGCACCGCGTTCTTGTTCAGCGTGATGCCGGCCCGGTCGAGCACCGCCTGGGCCTCCTTGCCGGTGCACTCGGCGTCGAAGGGACGCAGGTCGACGACCATGAGATGGTTGTCGGTGCCACCGCTCACGAGACGGAAGCCCTCGACCGCGAGTGCGGCGGCCAGTGCCGACGCGTTGCGCACCACCTGATGGGCGTACTCGCGGAACGAGGGATCGAGTGCCTCGCGGAAGGCGACGGCTTTGGCGGCGATGGCGTGCTCGAGCGGACCGCCCTGGCTGCCCGGGAACACGGCCTTGTCGATGGTCTGGGCGTGCTCGGCGCGGCACAGGATCGCCCCTCCCCGCGGCCCGCGCAACGTCTTGTGCGTGGTGAAGGTGACGACGTCGGCGAAGGGAACCGGGTTCGGATGCGCTCCGCCGGCGACGAGACCGGCGAGGTGGGCGATGTCGAACATGAGGAGAGCACCGACCTCGTCGGCGACGGCCCGGAACGGCTCGGGATCGAGCCGGCGGGGATAACTGGTGGTGCCCGCGACGATGAGCTTGGGGCGGTGCCGCAGTGCCAGTTCGCGGACCTGGTCCATGTCGATGCGCTCGTCGCCCGGAGACACGCCGTACGAGGCGAAGTCGTAGAGGATGCCGCTGGCGTTCACGGGCGAGCCGTGGGTGAGGTGCCCGCCGTGGTCGAGGCTGAGCCCGAGGATGCGGTCGCCCGGCTCGAGGAGGCCGAGGTACACCGCCATGTTGGCGCTCGCCCCCGAGTGGGGCTGCACGTTGGCATGGTCGGCCCCGAAGAGCTGCTTGACCCGGGCGATGGCGAGGGCCTCGATGTCGTCGACGAACTCGTTGCCGCCGTAGTAGCGCTTGCCCGGGTAGCCCTCGCTGTACTTGTTCGTCAGCACCGATCCGGTCGCGGCCATGACCGCGGGGGACGTGAAGTTCTCGCTGGCGATGAGCTGGAGGCCCGTCACCTGGCGCCGCTTCTCCCGATCGATGAGGGCGAAGACCTCGTCGTCGGGATTCGTGTCGGAGGGGAACGGCATCAGCGGGACGCCTCCTCGGCCTCGATCTCGGCCAACTGGGCCACCCGGCGCTCGTGGCGTCCGCCCTCGAAGGCGGTGCCGAGGAAGACCGCCACGATCTCGTCGGCGAGACCCTCCCCCACCACTCGGGCCCCCATCGACAGGACGTTGGCGTCGTTGTGCGAGCGGGCCATGCGCGCGGTGTAGAGGTCGTTGCAGAGGGCCGCGCGGACCCCGCGCACCTTGTTGGCCGCCAGCTGCTCGCCCTGGCCGCTTCCCCCGAGCACGATGCCGAGGTCGGCGCGCCCGTCACGCACGTCGCGACCCACGGCGGCACAGATCGGCGGATAGTCGCAGCTCTCCGTGGAGTGGGTGCCCCGGTCGAGCACGTCATGACCCTGGTTGGTGAGCAGTTCGACGAGGTGCTGCTTGAGGGCGTAGCCCGCGTGGTCGGAGCCGATGGCGATTCGGGACATCGGGTTCACAGTAGTGGGGGCGGCCGGCGAACCGCCTAGCGTCCGAGGTCGATGGCCATCGACCCCCGGACCCCCGTTCTCATCGGTGCGGGCCAGGTGCTCCAGCGCGCGGAGGGACTCGACGACGCCCGCGACCCCGTGGCCCTCATGGTCGACGCCGTCCGCGCCGCCGCCGACGACGCCGGCCTCTCCTCGGTGCCCGCTCCCGACGCGATCCGCGTGGTGAATCTGCTGTCGTGGAGGTACGGCAACCCCGCCCGCCTCATCGCTGACGACCTCGGCCTCTCGCCGCGCGAGACGGGATACTCGTCGATGGGCGGCAACACGCCCCAGACGCTCGTGAACACGGCTGCCCGCGAGATCGCCGCCGGCTCGATCGACCTCGTGGTGCTGGCCGGCGGCGAGACCACGCGCACCCGGTCGCGCTGGCGCAAGGCCGGACGGGAACCCGACTGGCGCACCAGCGACGAGGTGCCGGTGCTCGTCTCCGAGGACCTCGTGATGAACATGCCCGAGGAGATCGCCCGGGACATCGTCATGCCGATCCAGATTTACCCCATGTTCGAGACGGCCCTGCGCGCCCGGGCCGGTCGCGGCATCGAGGAGCACCAACGCCACCTCGGGGAACTGTGGTCACGATTCAGTTCCGTGGCGGCGAACAACCCCCACGCCTGGATCCGCCGTGCCTACACGGCCGACGAGATCCGCACGCCGGGACCGGACAACCGCATGGTCGGGTTCCCGTACCCGAAACTCATGAACTCGAACAACGACGTGGACATGGCCGCCGCCGTCATCGTCTGCTCCGCCGGCCGGGCCGAGGCGCTCGGCGTCCCGCGCGACCGTTGGGTGTTCATCCATTCGGGCAGCGACGCCCACGAGCACCCCTTCGTGTCGCATCGCGAGCACTTCTGGCGCACCCCCGCCATCGAACTGGCTGGCCGGCGCGTGCTGGAACTGGCCGGGATCGGCATCGACGACGTCTCGGTGGTGGACCTCTATTCGTGCTTCCCGTCGGCGGTGCAGTTGGGTGCCGCCTCGCTCGGGCTCGACATCGGCGCGCAACTCACCCGCACGGGCGGGCTCCCGTTCGCCGGCGGACCGTGGAACAACTACGTCATGCACGCCATCGCCACCGTCATGTCCGATCTGCGCGCGCGGCCCGGCGAATGGGGCCTGGTGTGGGCGAACGGCGGCTACACGACCAAGCACGCCTTCGGCGTGTACTCGACCGAACCACCGGCGGCCGGCTTCCGCCACGACCATCCCCAGCGCGAGATCGACGCCCTGCCGCGGCGCGATCTCGCCCCGCCCGCCGACGCTGCCGGGCCGGCCACGGTGGAGGCGTACTCGGTGATGCACGACCGTTCCGGCGCACCCGAGCGCGTGATCGTCTCGTGCCTGCTCGCCGACGGACGTCGCGCCTGGGGCGACTCGCGCGACGCGGACCTCGGTCGCGAGATGTGCACCCGCGAGTGGGTCGGCGAGGCGGTGTCGCTCGCCGCCGACGGCGTCGTGCACGCCGACTGAGGCCCGGGCGCCCAATAGTGTCGGGGTCGATGACCGACACCTTTCCCCGCCAGTACGCGCGAACGCAGCGACTCACGCTCGGCGAACCCCGGTCGTTCGTCGTGTCGGCCGACGGCACGCGCGCCGTGTTCGCCCGGTCGCACGGTGGGAGCGACCCGGTGAACACACTGTGGCGACTCGACGTCGCGAGCGGCGAGGAGACCGAGATCCTCGACCCGCGCGCGCTCGGAGGCGACACGGACGCCGACACCCCGGAGGAGCGACGTCGCCGCGAGCGCGCCCGCGAGGGCGCCGGCGGCGTCGTCACCTTCGCCGCCGATGCCGCCCTGGCCACCGTCGTCACTGTCCTCGCGGGCCAACCCGTCGTCGTCACGGTGGCCGACGCCGCGGTGACCCTGCCCGGCGTCGCGTCCGGGGTGTTCGACGCCCGGCCCTCCCCCGACGGGTCGCGCATCGCCTGGGTGCGCGACGGCGCCCTGTGCCTCTGGAGCGAGACGGACGGCGAGAAGGTTCTCGTCGCCGAGGAGACACCCGGGGTGACGTGGGGTCTCGCCGAGTTCATCGCCGCCGAGGAGATGGGCCGGCACCGCGGCCACTGGTGGTCACCGGATTCCCGCCTGCTCGCGGTCTGTCGCGTCGACGACTCCCCGGTGCCGCAATGGCACATCGCCGATCCCTCGCGGCCGGATCGGGAACCCGAGACCCACCGCTACCCCGCCGCAGGTGCGGCCAACGCCCTCGTCACCCTGCACATCATCGACGCCGACACCGGCGCGCGCGTCGCGGTCGACCTGCCCGGCGATGCCGAGTACCTGAATTCGGTCTCCTGGACGGCCGCCGGACTCGTCGCACAGGTGCAGTCGCGCGACCAGCGTCGCGTGGACGTGGTGCGCGTCGATCCCGCGGACGGTTCCACAGAGGTCGTCCTCACCGACACCGACGACGCCTGGGTGGAACTCGTTGCCGGCGTGCCGACGCTCGACGCCGCCGGTCGACTCGTCACCTGCGTCGACCGTGACGACGCCCGGCGCCTCAACGTGGACGGGACCCTCGTCACCCCGGCGGACCTGCAGGTGCGCCAGGTCGTGTCGGTCGGTGACGAGGTCGTGTTCGTCGCCAACCACCGCGACACCCCGTGGATCCACGACGCGTGGTCATGGAGCACAGGTGGTCTGCGTCGTCTCACCGACGAGGGCGGCATCGTGTCGGCGGGAGGCCACGGGGGATGTCTCGTGGTGCGCACGGCCCGCCTCGACGAGACCCGCGCCCGCGTCGAGGTGCGCACGCCGACGCGCACGGTTCCCGTCCCCTCGCTCGCGGAGCAGGCCCTCGTCGACCCGCGTCCGGAGATCGTCACGGTCGGGCCGTCGCGCATCCCGGTGGCGATCCTGCGACCCTCCCGGCCGATCGAGGGCCCCCTGCCGGTGCTGTTCGACCCCTACGGCGGCCCGCACGCCCAGCGCGTCGTCGCCTCGCGCAACGCCCACGCCACGTCGCAGTGGTTCGCCGACCAGGGCTTCCTCGTCGTCGTCGCCGACGGGGCCGGCACACCGGGGCGGGGTTCCTCCGTCGAGCGCGCCGTGCACGGCGACCTCGCTGCGCCCGTGCTCGCCGACCAGGTGGCGGTGCTCGAGGCGCTCCCGGGCCTGGAGCCGCGCGCCGATCTCTCGCGCGTCGGCATCCGCGGATGGAGCTTCGGGGGGTATCTCGCCGCGCTCGCCGTCCTGCGTCGTGGAGACCTCTTCCATGCCGCCGTCGCCGGTGCGCCGGTGACCGACTGGCGTCTCTACGACACCCACTACACCGAGCGTTACCTCGGGAACCCCGTCGACGACGACGCCGCCTACGTGCGCACGTCGTTGCTCGCCGACGCCCATCGTCTCGGCCGTTCCTTGCTCCTCATCCACGGTCTCGCCGACGACAACGTCGTGGCCGCCCACACCCTGCAGCTGTCGGCGGAACTGCTCGCGGCGGGACGCGACCACGAGGTGCTGCCCCTGTCGGGTGTCACCCACATGACGCCGCAGGAGGTCGTGGCGGAGAACCTGCTGCTCCACCAGTTGGCGTTCCTGCGCCGCGCCCTCGGCATCGACGCCCGATGAGCGCCGCGGCCCGGACGAGGGGCCGTGCGACCGCCCCGCTCAGTCGGCCCGCTCAGTCAGCCCGGCGCGCGACGAGGAACCGGTCGAGTCCCGCGAGGTCGCGCCGTGTCGTCGCGTCGACCAGTCCCGCGCGACGGGCGAGGTCGACGACGGTCGGGCCCTGTCGATGGCCATGTTCGACGACGAGGAGTCCCCCCGGCGCCAGCCACGTCGTCGCATCGGCGACGATCGCGGTGATGTGAGCGAGGCCGTGGTCGCCGGCGAACAGGGCTCCGGCGGGTTCCCACTCGCGCACCGACGCCTCCACTTCGGGGTCGTCGGCGGCGATGTAGGGAGGATTGGCCACCGCGACGGAGATGCGTCCGACGAGACGATCGGGCAGGGCCTCCCACCACGAGCCGGCGGCGAAGCGCGCGCCGGCGGCGGCCAGGCCGAGACCGGCCGCGTTGGCGCGCGCCACATCGAGTGCGTCCTCCGAGACGTCGGTCATCCACACCTCGAGGTCGCGCCCGGCGAACTCGTCGAGCAACGCCAGGCCGAGCGCTCCCGACCCGGTGCCGAGGTCGACCGCGACCGAACCCGACCGCAATCCGTTGCGCGCGCCGACGTGGGACGCCACAATGTCGACGATGCCCTCGGTCTCGGGGCGCGGAATGAGCACGCGGCGGTCGACGAGCAGGTCGAGACGGCGGAACGCCCAACGCCCGAGCGCGTACTGCACCGGTTCGCCGGCGAGCACGCGGCGCACCATGTCCTCGAGGGCGAGCCCCTGGCGGGCGGCGACGATCTCGTCGGCGATGGCCGCGAACGCCGCACCGTCCTCGCCACTGGCGCGCTCGCACAGCCACCGGGCGACGGCACGGTCACCGACCGTGTCGGCGGTGCGCGCGAGCAACTCGGCCCAGGTGACGGTGTCCTCGGCGCTCACCTCCGGCGACCGATCATCCGTGCTCGGCCAGCTGGCGGGCGCGCAGGTCGGCGGCGAGCGCGTCGATCACCGGGTCGAGATCGCCGGCCAGCACCGCCTGGAGCTGGTACAGGGTGAAGCCGATGCGGTGGTCGGTGACCCTGTTCTCCTTGTAGTTGTAGGTGCGTATCTTCTCGCTGCGACCGCCACCGCCGATCTGGGCGCGTCGCTCGGCCGACGCGCGGGCCTCGCTCTCTTCCTGGCGCAGGCGCAACAGTCGGGAGCGCAGCACCTGCATGGCCCGGGCCTTGTTCTGCAGCTGGCTGCGCTCGTCCTGCATCGCCACCACGAGGCCCGTCGGGCGGTGGGTGATGCGCACCGCCGAATCGGTCGTGTTCACGTGCTGGCCGCCCGCGCCGGAGGCCCGGTAGACGTCGATGTCGAGGTCCGCGTCGGCGATCTCGACGTCGACCTCCTCGGCCTCGGGCATCACCGCCACCGTCGCTGACGACGTGTGCACGCGACCCTGGCTCTCGGTCGCGGGGACGCGCTGCACGCGATGCGGTCCGCCCTCGAAGCGGAGACGTCCCCAGGCGTCGTCCCCCTTGACGAGGATCGTCGCTTGGTTCACCCCGCCCATCCCCGAACGGTCGAGTTGGATCGTCTCCACCTGCCAGCCGCGGCGCGATGCGTAGGCCAGGTACATGTCGAGGAGGTCACCGGCGAAGAGGTTCGCCTCCTCCCCGCCCTCGGCGCCCCGGATCTCCATGATGACGTTGCGGCCGTCGTTCGGGTCGGGGGGAAGAAGCAGCACCTTGAGACGCTCCTCGAGTTCGGCGAGCCGGGTCTCGGTCGCTGCGGCCTCCGAGCGCAGGGAATCGCGCTCGGCGCCCTCGGTCTCGGCCATCAGTTCGCGGGCGGCCTCTGCGTCGCCCCGCACCTCGCGCACCTCGCGAATGCACTCCACGAGCGGCGTCAACTGCTTGTAGCGCCGCGTGGCCTCGCGCAGGCGCGCCTGGTCGCCGAGCACCTCGGGAGAGCCGAGACTGGCCTCGAGTTCGGCGTAGTCCCGCTCGATCGATGCGAGACGATCCTGCATGTCGTCAAGGCTACGGGCAGCGGACGGTCGGCCCGGGGACGACGCGATCAGTCATCCATCAGGGCGAACCGCACGCGCACGCGGGACCGCGCGGCCATCGCCTCGTGCGAGGCGACCAGGTCGCGGCGCCGCATCGCCAGCGTCACCTCCGACAGGCCGGCCCGATCGGCGGCGTCCACGGCGAAGGGAACGGCGTCGAGCACCACGCCGTGCACGAACACCGCGCATCCCGGTCGACCGTCGACGGTGTCCCCGGTCGCCACGCACGGCACCGAGTCCTTGACGTTCGCGCGCGGCACCGGCGGCTCGGCCGGTGCCAGCGATCGGAAGCCGACGAGAGCAGGGTCACGCGTGGCCGTCCAGCGGAGCATGCGCTCGGCCCCGAAGCGATTGAAGGGATGGGGATCGGCCCCCTCGCGGCGGTGGACGGCGACGGATTCGATGACACGACGCAGTGCCTCCTCGACGGGTTCGTCGCCGTGGACGAGGGCGAAGGCCTCGCGGTCGTGGGCACCCATGCCCACCTCGAGCCGCGGTGCACCGACGACCGGATCGTCCACGACGCGGCACATCTCGAGGCCGCGCACCTCACCGGTGACGACACCGTGCTCGACGACGACCTCGGCGCCGGCGGCCTCGATGAGGGGAACGAGCGCGAGGTGCGCCGGGTCGGCCGCGCGCTCGGGAAGATGGGGTTCGGGCAGGGCAGGCAGGAGGACACGACCCTCCACGTGCCACACCCGCACGTCGGCATCGAAGAGTCCCGCGCGGCGGGCGACGATCCCGGAGTGCCGTTCGACGAGGACGTGGAGGGGCGCGTCGCGGCGGACGGTGCGGGCGAGGACGGCACCGAAGGCGGGGACGGGGTCACCGTCGAGGAGCACCCACGTCGCCCCGTGCGACACGAGCAACGCCCCGGGGGCGAAGACCTCCACTGCCGCGTCGGGGTCGTCGGCTCCGCCGACATGGTCGCGCACCAGGGCGCGCAGCGAGAGCGACAGGAGCCGCGACCGACGCTCGGCGTCGGCGGACAATCAGTCCTTCTTCGCGGTGGTCTTGCGGGTGCCGTAGCGCTTGTTGAAGCGCTCGACGCGACCACCGGTGTCGACGAGCTTCTGCTTGCCGGTGAAGAACGGGTGGCACTCGTTGCAGAGCTCGAGATTGAGCGAGCCGGGCCGGGCGCTGCGGGTCTCGAAGGTGTTGCCGCACGAGCACTTGACGGAGACGACGGCGTACTCGGGGTGGGTGTCGGGCTTCATGGCGTGGGATCTCCTTGACGAGGAACGACGAGTGTATCGGGGACGGGCCGGTCAGGCCCCGGGCGTCTTGGCGATCTCGGCGAGGAAATCGTCGTTGGTCCGGAAGGTCTTGAGTCGGTCCATGAGCATCTCGAGTCCCGGGGCGGGGTTGCCGTCCTGGGCCAGACCGCTGAGGACGCGCCGCAGCTTCCACACCAGCTGGAGTTGCTTGCGCTCGAAGAGGAGCTCCTCGTGGCGCGTGCTCGAGGCGTCGACGTCGATGGCCGGGAACACGCGGCGCTCGGCGATGCGACGGTCGAGGCGCAGCTCCATGTTGCCCGTTCCCTTGAACTCCTCGAAGATGGCCTCGTCCATGCGGCTGTTCGTCTCGACGAGGGCCGTGGCGAGGATGGTGAGCGAGCCGCCCTCCTCGACGTTGCGGGCCGCGCCGAAGAACTTCTTCGGCGGGTACAGCGCCCCGGCGTCGATGCCGCCCGACATGATGCGGCCGCTCGCGGGAGCCGCGAGGTTGTAGGCGCGCGAGAGACGCGTGATGCCGTCGAGGATGATGACGACGTCCTCGCCCATCTCGACCATTCGCTTGGCCTTCTCGATGGTCATCTCGGCGATGAGCGTGTGCTCGTCGCTCGGGCGGTCGAAGGTGGAGGCGATGACCTCGCCCTTCACCGTGCGGCGCATGTCGGTGACCTCCTCGGGTCGCTCGTCGATGAGCAGCACGATGAGCCTGACCTCGGGATTGTTCTTCTCGATGCACGAGGCGATCGTCTTCATGATCGTCGTCTTGCCCGCCTTCGGGGGCGAGACGATGAGACCGCGCTGACCCTTGCCGATGGGCGAGATCAGGTCGATGATGCGCGCCGTCATGTTGGCCGGGTCGGCCGGGTCCTCCATGCGCAGCTTGTGGTCGGGGAACAGCGGCGTGAGGTCCTCGAAGCGGGGGCGCTGCTTGGCCTTCTCCGGCGCCTGACCGTTGACCGTGTGGATCTCGAGCAGCGCCGGGTTCTTCTCGTTGCGTCCCGCGGGTCGCGACATGCCGGTGACGAGGTCGCCCTTGCGCAGACCGACCTGACGGGCCAGCTTCACGGGGATGTAGGCGTCGTCGCGCGTGGGCAGGTAGCCGCCGATGCGCAGGAAGCCGTAGCCCTCGTCGCGCAGGTCGACGTAGCCCTCGACGGCGACGGGTTCGGTGCTGATCGGCTCGTCGGACTCGCCGACCTCGAACCGGTCGTCACCCTGGGGTCCCTCGTCGCGGCCGCCGCGTCCGCGGCGACGGCGACGGTTGCGCGAACCGCTCGCGTCGTTCCAGTCGCGCTGCTGGCCCTGGTCGCGGTTCTGTCGGTTGCGGTCGCCTCCCTGGCGGTCGCCCTGCTGACGGTCCTGACGGTCCCCCTGCTGACGCGGTCCGCGGTCGCCGCGGCCTCCCTTGTCGGCCGGGGTCAGCTCGTCGGTGCGGCCCTCGTGCTTGGCCAGTTCGATCTCCCACTCGGCGAGCGGTTCGCCGTCGGGACCGACGTAGGTGGTGGGCTCGGCGTCGGCAGCGGTGCCGTCGTTGCGGGATCCGCCGCGCGCATCGGCGCGCGAGTCGGATCGGTCGCGGTCGGGCTTCTCCGGGGCCGGCCCGGCATCCGTGCCGGTCTTCTCCAGGATGAGATCGACGAGGGCGGCCTTGCTGGAGCGCGCCGACGTCTTCACGCCGAGGGCCTCGGCGATGGCGACGAGCTGGTCCTTGTCCTTCGCTTCGAGCGCGGACTTCTCGAGGGCTTCTGCAGCCATTGTGTTCCTGCTTTCCTGCAGCCGCTCCTGCGGACTGCGCTAGGGGTCTGTGGGTGGCGCTGAGAGCGGAACCTCACGGGAAAATCTCGACCCCCCTCTGAGAGGGCGGGGAGAACTCGAACGAGCGAGCACCCGCACCATAGCGGGCCCGAAGGCCGGCCACAACGACACCCGTCACGGGGGCGCTGGTACGGTCGTCGCCGATGAAGATCCTCCCCGGCCTCACCCGCGCCGCGACGGCCGGGCTCGTCGCCGTGCTCCTGCTCGGGGCCTGCGGCGGCGGGGAGTCGGGCGACACCGTGAAGGCCGACTACACCGACTTCTGCCTGCTCGCAGCCGAACTCAACGCCGAAACCGAAGCCGCGGGTGCCTTCTCCTCGGGAACCATCGGCAGTCCTCAGGAACTGAAGAAGGTCATGGATTCGCTCACCGGACTCTCGGAACGCCTGCTGCTGGCCGCTCCCGAACCGGCCGTCGAGCCGTTGGAGGTGCTCGTCGACGTCGTGCGGAAGCGCAACGAACTCTTCGCCGTCTACCAGTACCAGTTGACGGAGATGGCGGCCGACACCACGGCGCGCGAACGGCTCGAGGAGATCACCTCCAACCCGGCCGTGGCCGAGGCCTCCGACGAGTTCGCGTCCTTCATGGAGGACGCCTGCGGCTTCGACCGCCCCTGAGAGCAGGCCGAACCCGGCACACCCCTCGGATACGGTGCGTGACGGATGGACGATCTCGCGGGTTGCAGTTGCACCGGAATCATCGCGGTGCTGTTCCTGCTGTTCGTGTTCGGGATCGGCCTCATCATCCTCTCGCCGTTCATCATCATCGGCATCTTCCTCCTCATCGTCGCCGGACTCGGCGCCATCGGATTGTGACCTGACCGTGCCCCGACACGAACCCACCTGGTTGCCGAGCGAACGTCTCGACGAGGCCTTCGCCCACGCGCGCCGCCTCCATCGCACGCAGTCACGCAAGACCGCGGCCACCGACGGCGGCGCACCCCCGCCGGGCGCCCCCTACATCGGCCATCTCCTCGCGGTGGCCGGCATCATCATCGACCACGGCGGCACCGAGACCCAGGCCATCGCCGGCCTGCTCCACGACTCCATCGAGGACACCGAGGCTGATTCCGAGGAGAAACTCGCCGCACTCGTGGGCGCCGATGTGGCCGCCATCGTCCGGGCCTGCACCGACGTCGACGACCCCGACCAGAAGGACCGCGAGAAGGCCCTGTGCACCTGCCGACGCGCCGACGCGTGGTGGGAGCGCAAGCGCGCGTATCTCGACCATCTCTCCGCCAAGACCATGGACGATGCCTCGGTGCTCGTGGCCCTCGCCGACAAGGTGCACAACGCCGAGACCACGGCCTCGGGTCTCGGGGGACTCCCCGTAGCCGACAGGGCGGCCTTCTGGTCGCGTTTCAACACCGGCGCCTGGCACCAGCAGTTGTGGTACCGCGGACTCGTCGACGCGTTCGCCGCGAACAAGGCCCACACCCCCGACACCGCCGCACTCCACGCGAGACTGGCGCGGGCCGTCGACATGATGTTCTCGCTCTCCCCCGCCCCGGTCGCGCCGCCGGAGTGCCCCGACCACCGCGACTGATCCGGGCGCCCGACGCGCACGGTCAATCACCCCGGCAGCCCGTGACGCGGGTGCGTCTCAGGCGAAGGTGGTCGCGACGTAGCCCTGCACGACGGCCAGGTCGTTCGGCAGCGACTCCGTGTGCTCCGGCCACTCCATGAGGTCCGCGAGGTGCTCGGGAAGATCCGGGCGCACACCCGTCGCCCGTTCCACGGCGTCGGGGAACTTGGCCGGATGCGCCGTCGCCATCGTCACCATCGGCACACCCGGCTCGGCGTGGTCGCGCGCGGCCTTCAGACCGACCGCTGTGTGCGGGTCGACGAGCATGCCCGTCTGCTCGTGCATCGCCCGCATGACGCTCAACGTGTCGTGGTCGGTCGCCCGCGCGCCGACGAAGACGGGGCGGATCCACTCGTCGAAGGCGGACCTGTCGGTCTCGAGCCGTCCCGTCGCGCGGAACCGCACGAGCTGCTCCGCGGTGCGCGCACCCGAGCGGCCGTTCATCTCGAACAGAAGGCGCTCGAAATTCGACGACACCTGGATGTCCATGCTCGGGCTGAGGGTGGGCACCACGTCGGCGGTCGACATCATCCCCGACGCGAGGAAGCGGGCCAGGATGTCGTTCTCGTTCGAGGCCACGACGAGCCGGCGGATGGGGGCACCCATGCGCCGCGCGATCCACCCCGACAGCACGTTGCCGAAGTTGCCCGTGGGCACCGCGACGTCGATGGTGCCGAGTCGCCGTGTCGCCTCCACGTGGTAGGCGACCTGGGCCATGACGCGGGCCCAGTTGATGCTGTTGACGGCCGACAGGTTCATCCGCGCGCGGAAGTCCGCGTCGTTGAACATCGCCTTGACGAGATCCTGGCAATCGTCGAACGTGCCGGCGACGGCCACCGTGCGCACGTTCGGCGCGTCGACGGTGGTCATCTGCCGGCGCTGCACGTCGCTCACCCGGCCCTCGGGATAGAGGATGACGATGTCGACCCGCTCGCACCCGATGACCCCGTCGATGGCGGCGCTGCCGGTGTCCCCGCTCGTGGCGCCGACGATCGTCACGCGCTCGCCGCGCTCGGCGAGGATGCGGTCGAAGAGACGGCCGAGGAACTGCAGTGCCAGGTCCTTGAAGGCGAGCGTCGGCCCGTGGAAGAGCTCCATCAGATGGTGTCCCCCGCCGATGTCGACGAGGGGCACCACGTCCGGATGACGGAAACCGGCGTAGGAGGCCGCGCACAGGTCGGCGAGGACGTCGGGAGCGAGGTCGTCGCCGACGAAGGGCGCGCACACCGCCGCCACGAGTTCCGCGTAGGGACCCGACGCCGGCACGTCGAGGGCGGGCCACGTCCCGGGAACGTAGAGACCGCCGTCGACGGCGAGACCGGCCAGCACCGCGTCGGCGAATCCGAGCTCCGGCGCCGCGCCCCGGGTGGAGACGTACCTCACGACCGGGATCACCCGCCGATGACGCGCAGGAGACCCGAGAGGGATTTCACCACCGGAAGCTCTCGCAGGTCGCGCATGCAGGCCCCGATGTCGGACTCGCGCGCGCGGTGCGTGATGAACACCAGGCGGGCCGACTCGCCGTGCCCCTCCTGCTCCGCCGCCCGGATGCTCACGCGGTGCGCGGCGAAGACGCCGGTGATGGCGTGCAGCACGCCCGGCTTGTCCTCGACGTCGAGACCGACCAGGTACTCCGACGATGTCTCGTCGATGGGCTTGATGGCGGTGCGGGCGAAGGTGCCGATCGTGCCGTGGGTGCCCTTGCGCAGGTTCACCGCCGCGTCGATGACGTCGCCGAGGACAGCCGACGCCGTGGGGAGTCCGCCGGCACCGCGTCCGTAGAACATGAGCGAGCCGACGGCGTCACCCTCGACGAAGACGGCGTTGAAGGAATCGCGCACGCTGGCCAGCGGATGGGTGCGCGGAACCATGGCCGGGTGCACCCGGACCGCGATGGCGTCGCCGTCACGCTCGGCGATGGCGAGCAGCTTGATGACGTAGCCGAGGCGCTGCGCCACCGCGATGTCGGCGGCCGTGACGCGGGAGATTCCCTCGTGGTACACGTCCCCGGCCACGACGCGCGACCCGAAGGCGATGCTGGCGATGATCGCGGCCTTGGCACCGGCGTCGAAACCCTCGACGTCGGCGGTGGGGTCGCGCTCGGCGAAGCCGAGGCGCTGGGCCTCGGCGAGGGCCGCCGAATAGTCGGCGCCGTCCTCGGCCATGCGGGTGAGGATGAAGTTCGTCGTGCCGTTCACGATGCCCATCACGCGGGTGACGGGCTCGCCGCGCAGCGACTCGCGCAGGGCCCGCACGAGCGGGATCCCGCCGGCGACCGCGGCCTCGAACAGGAGGTCGACGCCGGCCGCATCCGAGAGGGCCCACAGTTCGTGACCGACATTGGCGAGCAGTTCCTTGTTGGCCGTCACGACCGGTTTGCCCGCGGCGATCGCCTCGGCGATGAGTTCCCGCGCCGGCTCGATCCCTCCGATGACCTCGACGACGAGGTCCACCTCGGGGTCGGCCACCACGGCGTGGGCGTCACGACCCAGGACGCCGTCGGGCAGCTGGACCTCACGCTCGCGGCTGATGTTGCGCACCGCCACCCGGGTCACCTCGAGGCGCACACCGGTGCGGGCCTCGATGTCGGCGGCCTGCCGGGCCACGAGACTGACGAAGGCCGCACCGACGTTCCCGCAGCCGAGCACGCCGATGCGCACGATGGAAGAGGCGGCCGCGGACATGGACCCGAGCCTAGGGCTGGTCGAGTCGCAGGAGGTCGTCCATTGTCTCGCGGCGCACGACGAGACGGGAACGACCGCCGGCGACGAACACCACCGCCGGTCGGGGCACCTTGTTGTAGTTGTTGGCCATCGAATAGCCGTAGGCGCCGGTGACCGGCGTGACGAGCAGGTCCCCCGGGGCGACCCCGACCGGGAGGTGCGCGTCGTCGACGAGCACGTCACCGCTCTCGCAGTGCCGTCCCACCACCCGGGCCCGGTCCGGTCTGTCGGCGAACGTGCGCCGCGGGTCGCAGGTCTCGTAGCCGCTGCCGTAGAGGACGGGGCGCGGGTTGTCGCTCATTCCCCCGTCGACGGCCACGTAGGTGCGCACGCCGTCGATGCGCTTCACGGTGCCCACCGTGTAGACCGTCACGGCGGCGGAGGCGACGATGGCGCGGCCCGGTTCGACGAGCACCCGCGCGTCGAGACCCGCGGTCGCCTTCCGCACGACGTCGGCCCACTCGGCGAGGGTCGGGGCGTGCTCGTCGTTCGTGTACGCCACGCCGAGGCCCCCTCCGAGCGTGATCTCGGGCAGGTCGAGTCCGGCGAAGAATTCCGTCATGACCGCGAAGGCATCGGCGAAGTTGGCGACGGCGAACACGTTCGAACCGATGTGGCAGTGGACGCCGACGAGGTCCATCGCCGACGACGCCCGGGCGCGCTCCACGGCGCGCCGGGCGTCGCCGTTGCCGAGGTTGAAACCGAACTTCGAGTCGTCCTGACCCGTGGAGACGTACTCGTGGGTGTGCACGTGCACACCCGGTGTCACGCGCACCTGGACGCGGGGCACCGGGGACCCGGCCGCCACGAGAGCCTCGATGCGGTCCATCTCGTCGAAGCTGTCCACCACCACGTGACGCACCCCGGCGGCGAGCGCGAGGCCGAGTTCGTCGGTGCTCTTGTTGTTGCCGTGCAGGACGCACCGGTCCCCCGGCACGCCGGCGGCGAGCGCCACGTGCAGTTCCCCCTCCGTGGCGACGTCGAGCAGCAGGCCCTCCTCGTGGGCGAGGCGGGCCATCGCCGTGCACAGGAAGGCCTTGGTGGCGTAGATCACCGCGTCGTCGCCGAAGGCGGCCCGCGCCTCGCGGCACCGGGCGCGCAGGTGCTCCTCGTCGTAGACGAACAGCGGTGTGCCCCATTCGCGGGCGAGGTCGGGCACCGCCACCCCGCCGATGGAGAGGACGCCCTCCGGGTCGACGGTCGCCGTGTCGGGCAGGAGGCGCCGCTCGAGCGCGGTCACATCCGCTCCGGGGCCTCGATGCCGAGGAGCCCGAGCCCTTCGGCCAGCGTCCGGGCGGCGGCGTCGCACAACGCGAGGCGCGAGGCGCGCAGCCCACCCTCGGAGCGCAGGACGGGGCAGTGCTCGTAGAAGGAGGTGAAGTCCTGGGCGAGGTCGAACAGATACGTGCACATCCGGTGCGGCGCCCGGAACTCGGCTGTCTCGCGCACCGCCGCGTCGAAGCGCAGGATGCGCATCGCGAGCGCCCTCTCGCGGGGATCGTCGAGCACGGGCACGGTGCCGCGCACGGACGCGCGGTCCACGTCGGCGCGACGGAAGATCGAGCAGATCCGCGCATGGGCGTACTGCAGGTAAGGGGCGGTGTTGCCGTCGAAGGAGAGCATCCGGTCCCAGTCGAAGATGTAGTCCTTGATGCGGTCGGTGCTGAGGTCCGAGTACTTCACGGCCCCGATGCCGATCTGTCGGGCGACCGTCCCGCGCTCGGCCGCGGACATCTCCGGGTTCTTCTCCGCCACGGCCGCCGCCGCCCTCTCGACCGCCTCGTCGAGGAGGGCGGCCAGCTTCACCGTGTCGCCGGCGCGGCTCTTGAGCATCTTGTTGTCGCTCCCCAGCACGCTGCCGAAGGACACGTGCTCCAGGGAATGCCGATCGTCGATCCACCCCGCCGCGCGCGACACCGCCTCCACCATCTGCAGGTGCTGGGCCTGGGGAGCGCCGACGACGTAGAGCATCACGGTCGCACCGACCCGCTCCACCCTGTCGATGACGCAGGCCAGGTCGGAGGTGGCGTAGTTGTAGCCGCCGTCGCCCTTGCGCACGATGAGGGGGAGGGGTTCGTTGTCCCTGTTGGTGAATCCCTCCGGGAACACGACCATCGCGCCATCGCTCTCCACGAGCATCCCGAGCCGATCGAGTCGGGCCACGACCTCGGGCAGCAGGGGGTTGTAGGCGCTCTCCCCCATGAGGTCGCCGTCCTCGAGAAGGACACCGAGTCGGGCGTAGACCGTGTTGAAGTAGCGGGTGCTCTCGTCCACCAGGGTGCGCCAGAGACGCAGCGTCTCGGGGTCCCCGCCCTGCAGGGCCACCACGCGGGCACGGGCACGGGCCTTGAAGTCGTCGGACTCCTCGAAGCTGCGCCGCGCCTCCTTGTAGAAGAGGTCGAGGTCGCCCACCTCGAGCTCGTGCGCGGCGGCTTCCTCCCCGAGGTCGACGAGGTGCTCGATGAGCATGCCGAACGGTGTGCCCCAGTCCCCGATGTGGTTCTCGCGCACGACGCGGTGACCGAGATGACCGAGCACCCGCACGATCGCGTCGCCGATGACCGTCGAGCGCAGGTGCCCCACGTGCATCTCCTTGGCGACGTTGGGAGCCGAGTAGTCCACCACGACCGTCGCCGCCGCGCCGGCGAGGGCGACACCGAGCCGCGGGTCCGCGGCCGCGGTGGCGAACTCACGGGAGAGGAACGCGTCGGAGAAGACGAGGTTGATGAATCCCGGACCGGCGATCTCGACGGAGGCGAACACGTCCGAGAGGTCGCCCGCCTCGGCGAGCACGCGCGCGGCCACCTCGCGGGGTTGCGCACCGAGGGTCTTGGCGAGGGCGAGAGCGGCGTTGGCCTGCGCGTCGGCACGGTCGCTCGGCCGCACGACCGGATCGCACGGGGCGCCGGCGACCCGCGCGAAGGCGTCGGCGAGCCGACGTGAAGCGACGAGGAAGGGATCGGCCATGAGGACCCATTCTGCCCCTCGCCCCGCCGACGGAACCGTTCCATTCACCCGGGCGCCGCGGGGCGGCGACCCCTAGACTGGGGCACGCACGACGTACGCGTCTGGCTCACGTAGCTCAGCGGATAGAGCACTTGCCTCCGGAGCAAGGGGTCGCAGGTTCAAGTCCTGCCGTGAGCGCCACTCGTTCCCCGCCGGCCCGGTTCGGGCGATGCCCGGCCCGAGAGGACCTCAGGAGGTCATGCCCCCGAGACCGACGAAGGCCCGGGCCAGTTCGATCTCGCCCATGTGGCGCAACCCGTGCTGGTAGAGCCAGCACTCGATGCCGTCGAGCACGGTGAGTCCCGCCTCGCCCGCCACGCGGGCCGAGAACGTGCTGGCGATGGCCGGGCCGAAGGGTCGGGTGAGGAGGACCCTGTCCAGTTCGGCGGGGTCGAGGGTCTCGAGCCAGCGCTCGGTGCGGGAGAACACCGCGTTCATGTAGGAGACGAACGCCCCGAGGTCGCCGATGCTCTGGCACTGCATCTCCTCGACCGTGCGGTGCTTTCCGTGGTCGCGGATCGCGGGCGAGATCGCGTCGAGGATCTCGTCGGTGCACACGAAGGGCTCCCCGGTGAGCATCATGAACGAGGCATCGTGCATGTTCACGTAGTGGAACAGCGAGAAGGCGATGGGCACGACGCCCTCCTTCTCGCGGTGGTTGACGTGCTCGAGGGTCATGTCCGACAGGGCGTCCTCGTAGAGCGAGAACAGGGCGCGGAACCGCCGCCGCAGCGAATCGAGGACGATCTCGTTCGACATCGACGCGCCTCAGCCGAGGGCGGCCTTGACCATGGCCGCCACCTTCCCGCCGTCGGCTCCGGCGGCGCGCTCGCGCACGGCCTTGACCACGGCCCCCATGGCCTTCATCCCCGCGTTTCCGGCCGCCGCAGCCGCGGCCACCTCCTCGGCGACGATGGCGGCGAGTTCGTCGTCACCCACGGCGGCGGGCAGGTAGCGGGCGAGCACCTCGGCCTCGGCGCGTTCCTTCTCGGCCGAATCGGACCGCCCGGCCGAGGCGAAGGCCTCGGCGGCCTCGGCGCGCTTCTTCGACTCGGCCTGGAGCACCGCGAGCACCTGGGCGTCCGAGAGTTCGACCGACTCCGTGCCGGCGACCTCGGCGGTCGTCACCGCGGCGAGCGCCATGCGCAGGGTAGACACGACGAGTTCGTCCTTGGCCTTCATGGCCGCGGTGAGGTCGGACTTCAGGGTCTCCTTGAGGGCGCTCATGGTCCCCATTGTGGCCCAGGATCCTCCGCCGACGGGCCATCGGGTTCGCCCGACCACGGGTGCATCTGGAAGAGTCGCGCGATGGATGCACCGCGCTTTCCCGAACCCGCCGTCGGAGAACTGATCCACACCCGCACGTACGAGGTGCGCACCTACAGACTCGCGTCCGACTCGTTCCTCCTCCGCGGCGTGGTGTGCGACGAGAAACCGGCCGGCCTCTACATCCCCGATGACCCCGACCCGCTGTGGATGCACCTCATGGTGGTCGACCTCACGGTGGAGTACCCCACCTTCGCGATCACCGCGGTCGACGTCGTCTTCCGCGAGCACCCGCACGAGGGCTGCACCGACATCACCGGCACCTACCAGCAACTGGTGGGGTTGTCGATCGCGCGGGGATTCAACGCCCGGGTGAAGGAGCTCTTCGGCGGCCCGCGCGGGTGCACCCACATCGGCGCCCTGCTCTCGGCCATGGCCCCGGTGGCCATCCAGAGCGGATGGTCGATGCGCATGGGGGCCGAGGCCGACACTTCCCCGTCGCGGCCCTCCACGGCCGAGCAGCGCCGCCGGTCCTACGCCATGAACCTCAACACCTGCCACATCTGGGACGAGAACGGGGCGATGGTCGGAGCCATCGAGGCCGGTGCCGCGGTGGAGGTCCCACTCTCGGTGCGCCGACGTCTCGAGTCGCTCGGACGCCCGACCGACCGCTGGCTCACGTTCCGCGAGGACTGACCCGCGCTCAGCGGGCGAGGGACACGAGGACGAGAAGCACCGACGCGGTGAGGAGACAGAACGCCGGCGCGGAGGCGGCGATCCCGTCGCGCACGCGCACGTGGGCGTGCACCGCCCCGGCGAAATAGACGCTGGTCCCGACGGCCGCAGCGACCGCCACCGGCGCGGCGACGATGCCGGCGAGCAGACCGGCCGCGGCGACGGACTTGGCGAGAGCCAACCAGGGCACCGCGCGCGGCGGGACTCCGAGCCTCTCCATCGTGGCCACGATCGCTGGTTGTCCCGTCGCGTCCCCCCACGCGGTGAGGGCGCACACGAGGGCGATGCCGGACGCGAGGACGCCGCCGACCCAGTTCACCGCGGTGCAACTCCTGCCGCAGATGGGAGCGCACCCTCGAGCGCGAGGAGCGCCCGTTTGTGCGCGAGTCCGGCGGAGAACCCGCCGAGCGATCCGTCGGCGGCGATGACCCGATGACACGGGACGAGGATCGGCACCGGATTGCGGCCGTTGGCACCGCCCACGGCGCGCACGGCCGTGGGCCGACCCAGGCGCCGCGCCTGCTCGGCATAGGAGATGGTCTCGCCCCAGGGGATCCGTTGCAGCACCGCCCAGGCACGCCGCTGGAAGTCGGTGCCCGCGGGCGCCACCGGAACCGAGAACGTGCGACGGGTACCGGCCGCGTACTCCGCCAACTCGGTCGCCGCCACCCCGAGCACGGGGTCGACACGATCCCCTCCCCGACCGGCGCCGGCGGGAACCGGGCCGAAACGCACCTCGACGACGGCGCCGTCACGGGCGGCGAGGGCGAGGGGGCCCCAGGGCGACGACACCGCGAGCCACGAGCATTCCGACACGCGACCCACCCTAGGCGGTGGGCAGCCGCCCGGGTCACCCCCGCGGGTGCTCCATTTGTACGATGCAATCATCGACACGGCGACAGGGACCCTCTCCGCACGGGACGTGCGGATGGTGTACGCGGCGATGATGGCCGCGACCGCGCTGTCCGCGCTCAACGCGTCGACGGTGAGCACGGCGCTCACCACGATCGTGGGCGACCTCGGCGGCATCCGCGCCTACACCTGGGTCGCCACCTCCTACATGCTCACGAGCACCGCGGCCACCCCGCTGTTCGGCAAGTTCAGCGACCTGTGGGGTCGCAAGCGGCTCGTGCAGTCGAGCATCGCGATCTTCTTCCTCGGATCGGTGCTGTGCGCCGTCGCCCCCAGCATGTCGATGCTCGTCGCCGCCCGCGCCGTGCAGGGCATCGGCTCCGGCGGGATCCAGGCCATGTCGTTCGTCGTCATCGCCGACATCGTCTCGCCGCGCGAACGCGGCCGGTACGTGGGTGCGTTCACCAGCATCTGGGCGGTGACGAGCGTCCTCGGACCGCTCGTGGGCGGCGTGATCGTGGACAACGTCTCGTGGCGATGGATCTTCCTCGTCAACCTGCCGGTCGGCCTCGTCGCGCTCGCCATGGTGCAGAGGTACCTGCACCTCCCCACGATCCGCCGCGACACGCGCATCGACACGGTCGGGGCCTTCCTCCTCGTCTCGGGCGTCGCCTCGCTCATCCTCACCATCTCGTGGACCTCGGAGGAATGGGGCTGGTCGTCCCGGCCGACTCTCGGCATGGTCGGGCTGACGCTCGCACTGCTCGCGGGATTCCTCTGGTGGGAACCGCGCGCCGAGAACCCGATCCTCCCGCTCCATCTCTTCACCAACCACACCGTGCAGCGGGTCGTGCCGATGGTGACCCTCGTCGCCGCCGCCATGTCCCTCGTGGGCTCGTTCATGCCGCTCTTCCTGCAGTCCGTGACCGGCATCTCCCCCACCAACTCGGGTCTGCTGCTCGCTCCGATGATGGTCGGGCTCACCGTGTCGAGCACCTGGGCGGGGCGGATGACGGTGCTGAACGGTCGCTACCGCATCTGGCCCATCCTCGGCACGGCCGCCCTCATCGCGGGCACCTGCTTCCTCATGTTCATCTCGAACTCCGGTCGCGGCATCGCGCTCGCCATGGTGGGCATGACGCTCGTCGGTCTGTGCACGGGGGCGGCCATGCCCGTGTCCACGACGGCGCTGCAGAACGCCGTCGAGGTGCGCGACATCGGGGTGTCCACCTCGCTGTCGGTGCTGTGCCGGTCGCTCGGCAGCACGATCGCCCTCGCCGCGTACGGCTCCCTGCTCAACGCCCGGGTGCTCGGCAGTGTCGAGGACGAGTACCTGCGTCGTCCCCGCCTCATCAACGACCTGCCCGAACCGGCACGCAGCGAGACGATCGGGGTCGTCTCCGATGCGATCAGGTTCCTCTACGCGATGTCGTTGCCGCTCGGAATCGCGGCGTTCGTCCTCGCGCTCATGGTGCGGGAGCTACCGCTGCGCACCCACGCCGCCTACCAGGACCCGTCGTCGGGCCCCGGCGGCGACGACTGACTACTTGGGTTCCTTCGGAAGGCCGAGCACGCGCTCGCCCACGATGTTTCGCTGGATCTGGCTCGTCCCGCCCCAGATGGTCTCGGACCGGGAGAAGAAGAACGACGACATCATGCCGCTGACCGGATAGCCGGGACGACGCTCGTCGCGCGACGTGCCGGGCCAGCCACCCTCGCCGAGCTGGCAGTCGATGAGCATCGCGTTGGCGCCGGCGATGTCGGTGGCCAGCTCCATGGCCTCCTTGTGCATCTCGGTCCAGAACATCTTGTTCGTCGCGCCGAGAGCGATGACGCCCATGTCCTTCGAGTTGGCGAGGGTCGCCGAGAGGCTGCGCAGACCATTGATGCGCAGGATCTGGATCTTGGTGTAGTAGCGCACGAGGCGCTGGCGGATCACCGGATCGTCGAGCATGCCGTTGTCGCGGGCTCCGCGCACCATGGCCTTGTACTCCGCCTCGAAGCGGCGGTACCCGGTCGTGGCGCTCATGCCGCGCTCGAAGGCGAGCGTCGAGTTGGCGACCTGCCAGCCGTTGTTGACGCCGCCGACGACGTTGTCCTTCGGGCAACGAGCGTTGTCGAAGAACACCTCGCAGAACTCCGCGGTGCCGTCGGGCTGCACGATGCCGCGCACCTCGACGCCGGGCTGGCGCATCGGCACGAGTAGGTACGAGATGCCCTTGTGCTTCGGCGCGTCGGGATCGGTGCGGGTGAGGAGGAAGCAGTAGTCGGCGTGGTGGCCCTGCGTGGTCCACACCTTCTGGCCGTTGATGATCCACTCGTCACCGTCGAGGACCGCGGTGGTCTTGAGGCTCGCAAGGTCGCTGCCGCTGTTGGGCTCGGAGAAGCCCTGGCACCAGCGGGTCTTGCCCTGCAGGATGCCGGGGAGGAACTCCTTCTTCTGCTCCTCGGTTCCCCACTGCAGAAGGGTCGGGCCGACGAGCGTGTCGCCGAAGAAGTCGGCTCGCATCGGGGCCTTCGCGTTGGCGAACTCCTCGGCGAGCACGACGCCCTGCATCGTGGTGAGTCCCTTTCCGCCGTACTCCTTCGGCCAGGTGGCGCAGATCCAGCCGCCCTGGAAGAGCTTGTTCGGCCACTCCTTGTTGAAGGCCTCGCGCTGCTCGTTCGTCATCTCGAAGCCCTTGTCGAACCAGCCCTTCGGCAGGTTGTCGCGCAACCACGCGCGGATCTCGTCGCGGAAGGCCTCGTCTTCGGGGGAGTAGGAGAGTTGCATGGGGGCAGTCTGCCCCGTCCGGTCCCGTTTCGCGAAAGCGGGAGCGGGTCGGGGGATGTGCCCGTCGCCACCCGGTCCGCGGGAACCGACCGCCCCGATCGTTCCGGGGAAGGGGGCGCCCGGGGAGGTCACCTAGTCTGCGGTGGTGAGCACCACGGAGACCGCCGCCAAGCCGGGACGCTGGACCGCCCAGTGGAAGGAACTCTTCGCCGAGGTCGTCGACACCGGGCTGTGCACGGGGTGCGCCGGGTGCGTGGTGACCTGCCCCCACGACGTCATCGGATACGAGCACTCCGAGGGCAAGTACAAGCCCTTCCACCTGGAGGAGGAGCTCGGCCCGACCAACTGCCTGCACGGCGAGAAGGGCTGCACCACCTGCACCCGCGCCTGCCCGCGGTTCCGCGCGTGGGAGATGTCGGCCGACATGCACCTCCATGGTCGCGGCCGCGAGCCCGACGAGATGTCGGGCATCTGGCGCCGCCTCTACCTCGCGCGGGCCACGGACAAGGTCGCCCACGAGAAGGGCCAGGACGGCGGGTTCGTCTCGGCGATGCTCGTGTGGCTGCTGGAGAACGACTACATCGACGGGGCTCTCGTGAGCGGCGTGGAGGACGACGACCGCTGGAAGGCCCGGCCCACCGTCGTGCGCACGCGCGACGAGGTGCTCGCCACCGCGGGCTCGCGCTACACCTACTGCGCCAATCCCCTCGCCCTGCCCCAGGCGCGCGAGATGGGTCTCTCGCGCCTCGCACTCGTGGGAATGGGATGCCAGACGTCGTCGCCCCCCGTGATGTGGGACCGCAAGGCCGGCAAGGTCTCCAAGCCCTTCCTCTTCAACATCGGACTGCTGTGCTCGAAGACCTTCGACGACGCCATCTTCCCCGAGCTCTTCGAGGCCAAGTACGGCCTCAAGAAGCAGGACATGGTGAAGATGAACATCAAGGGCGTCTTCCAGATCTGGATGAAGGACGGCTCGTACCACGAGATCGACCTCAAGGAATGCCACCAGTGGACGCGCGAGGGCTGCAAGACGTGCCCGGACTTCTCCGCCGAGCACTCCGACATCGCCACCGGTGGCATCGGCAAGGACAACGACTGGACGCTGACCATCGTGCGCACCGAGGCCGGCGAACAGGTCATCGACCGCATGATCGCCGACGGCGTCGTGGAGGTGCGTCCGGCCCAGGAGGACGAGGTGGCGATGAAGCTCCTGCGCACGCTCTCGATCGTCAGCCGTCGTCGCTGGCCCGAGTGGGCCGACCCGGCGCCGTCGGTGGGCGTGCCGCCGCCGAAGAAGAAGACCCCCGCCTGACGACCGCCCCTCGGCGCACCACTATGTTGGGTGCGTCGAAGGGGGGACTCATGGCGCCGACGATCCATCCTCAGGGACTCGAGGCCCTGCGTGCGCTCGCGGCGCTCGGCGGGCCGCTGATCCAGGACTCGACGCCGGCCGAATTCCGCGCGTGGAACGCCACCCGCCCCAGACCGGACGGACCGGTGCTGCACGAGGTGCGCGACGTGATCGCCGGCAACGTCCCGTGCCGGCTCTATCGACCCTCGGCCGCGACCGATCTCGGATTGCTCGTGCACATCCACGGCGGTGGTTGGGTGATCGGCACCCTCGACTCCTACGACGCCGTCTGCCGGTCCCTCGCCGCGCGCTCGGGTGCGGCGGTGCTGTCCGTCGACTACCGCCTCGCCCCCGAGCATCCGTGGCCCGCCGCCGTCGAGGACGCGCTCTGTGCGGTGCGGTGGGCCGCGGAGAACGCCGGGGACCTCGGCATCGATCCCGACCGCATCGCGGTGGGCGGGGACTCCGCGGGCGGCAACCTCGCGGCGATCGTCGCCCAGCAGAGGCCGGTTCCGCTCCGTCTCCAGCTCCTCGTGTACCCCGCCACCGACATGACCCGCTCGCTCCCCTCGCACACGGAGAACGCCCGCGGACCGATCCTCGACGTCCACGCCATGGACTGGTTCATCGGTCACTACATCCCCGACGAGGCGCATCACCGCGACGAGCTGGCGTCGCCGCTGCACGCACCCGATGCCCTCATGGAAGGTCTGCCTCCGGCACTCGTCATCACCGCCCAGTACGACCCGCTGCGCGACGAGGGCGAGGCCTATGGCGAGCGCATCATCCGGCACGGCGGCACGGCGAGCGTCGTGCGATTCAACGGGATGTTCCACGGCTTCTGGGCGATGCAGCACCTCCTCGACGACGCCGACCACGCCCACGACATGGCCGCCGCGGCCCTGCGCCGGGCGCTCGCCTGATCAGACCGGGTCGGCGAGCGCCGCGGCCCGGGTGAACACCGCGTCGAGCATCGGCTCGGTGAGGCGACCCGTGAAGGTGTTCTGCTGGCTGGGATGGAACGACCCGAGCAGCACGACCGTGCCCGCGTCGTGCTCGACGCCGTGGCCGAAACGCGGCCGCGGGCGCACGTCGAACTCCCTGCAGGCGGCCGCCCAGGCGAAGCTGCCGAGGCACACCACGACCCGCACCCGCGTCAGCAGCCCGCGTTCGCGGGTGAGGAACGGGGCGCAGGCGTCGCGCTCCTCCACCGATGGCTTGTTGTCGGGAGGGGCGCACCGCACCGCCGACGAGACCCACGCCCCGCGCAACTCGAGTCCGTCGTCGCGGGAGACCGACCCGGGTTGGTTCGCCAGACCCGCCCTGTGCATGGCCCGGTAGAGCCAGTCGCCGCTGCGATCCCCCGTGAACATGCGCCCCGTCCGGTTGGCTCCGTGGGCCGCCGGAGCGAGTCCCAGCACCCACACGCGGGCGGCGGGATCACCGAATCCCGGCACGGGACGTCCCCAGTAGTCGTCGTCGCGGAAGGACGCGCGCTTCTCGACCGCCATCCTCTCTCGCCACTCGACGAGCCGCGGACAGGCCCGGCACGCCGTGACGTCCCGATCGAGTCCCGAGAAGGAATCCATCCCGTCACAGTAGGTTGGGGAGCGATGGCCACGCGCAGGAAGTCCCGCTCGTCCGCGCATCCCCGCGCCACCACCCTTCTACTGGTGCGCCACGGTCAGACCCCGACGACGGGTCGCGTGCTTCCGGGACGCGCTCCGGGTCTGCACCTCTCGTCCGAGGGCGTGGCACAGGCCGAACGCGCCGCCGAACGCATCGCCGAGCTCGGCAAGGTGGATGCGATCTACGCCTCACCGCTCGAGCGCACCCGGGAGACAGCCGCACCCATCGCCCGCGCGACGGGTCTCACCGTCCGGCGCGACAAGGGACTGCTCGAGTGCGACTTCGGCGACTGGACCGGAGCCGAGCTGGCGAAGCTCGCCAAGCTCCCGGAGTGGGGCGTCGTTCAGCGCGCGCCGGGGAGTTTCCGCTTCCCCGGCGGGGAGAGCTTCGTCGAGATGCAGGGTCGCATGGTCGGTGCCCTCGCGCGCATCGCCGCCCTGCACCCGGGCGGCACGGTGGTGTGCGTGTCCCACGCCGACCCCATCAAGGCGGCCGTGGCCCACTATCTCGGCACCCACATCGACCTCTTCCAGCGCATCGTCATCTCCCCCTGCTCGGTCACCGTGGTGGCCGCCGGGTCGTCATCCCCCGTCGTGCTCACCGTCAACTCCACGGGCGGCGGTCTCGCCGCCCTGCGGCCCTCCTGACCCGCCTGCCACACTGGACCCGATGGTGCATCTCAGCTCCGAGGATCCCGACGGCTTCTCCGCCGGTGCGGTCGGTGCACCGGGGCAGCGCGTCTTCTTCCTCCAGGTCCGAGCCGAGGGCTGGACCGTGTCCGTGCGCTGCGAGAAGCAGCAGGTCGCCGAACTCGCCCGGCATCTGCGCGTCATGCTCGACGACCTGCCCGAGACCGACGCCCGGGACACCGACGCGGCGCGCTTCATGGAGCCGGTCGCCGAGGACTTCATCCTCGGATCGATCGGTCTGGGTCTCGACCGAGCCGCGGCGCGGATGATCATCCAGCTCGAGGAGATGGCCGTCATCGACGAGGAGGACATCGAGGAACTGGCCGGGCTCGCCGGTGACGAACTCGACCTCGACATGGACACGTCGTCGGTGCGCGTGCTCATCACCCCCGCCCAGGCGCGGGCCTTCTGCGACGCCGCCGAGCGCGCCGTCTCCGCCGGGCGCGACACGTGCCGGTGGTGCGGGGGTCCCGTCGATCCGACCGGACACGCCTGCCCCCGTTTCAACTGATGGCGGCGGATCCGGCCCTGCTCGAGGCGATGTCCGCCGCGCACCTCGAGATCGAGGGCCGCATGCCGAACTCGTCGAACGCCACCTACCTGGTCACCTTCACCGACCACGAGGGCGGAGCGCGCCGCGGCATCTACAAACCCTTCCTCGGCGAGCGACCGTTGTGGGACTTCGAACCGGGGTTGTGGCGCCGCGAGGTGGCGGCCTTCGTGCTGTCCGAGGCGCTCGGGTGGGACCTCGTCCCGCCCACGGTCGCCGGTGAGGGCCCGCTCGGCGAGGGATCGCTGCAGTTGTTCGTGCCCCACGACCCGGGCGTGCACTACTTCACCCTGCACGAGTGTCGCCCCGACCTCCACGACACGCTGAGGCGACTGGCCGTCTTCGACATCGTGGCCAACAACACCGACCGCAAGGGCGGGCACGTCATCCTCTGCCCCGACGACCGGCCCCGCGGCATCGACCACGGAGTCTGCTTCTCCGCGGACTTCAAGCTGCGCACGGTCATCTGGGACTTCGGCGGCGAGGAGATGGACGACGGATGCGTCACGCCGGTGGCCGCGATGGCGTCGGAACCAGGTGCCTGTGCCGACCAGTTCGCCGGGCTGCTCGATGACGACGAGGTCGAGGCCATGCTCGAGCGCGCCGGCTGGATCGTCGACAACCGGCGATTCCCGTCCCCGACCTCGCGCCACCAGTATCCGTGGCCCCTGCTGTGAGTCCCGCGTGAGCGACCGGCTCGACGACCTCGTCCTGCGCGCCGACCTGGACGGACTCGTGCGTCACGTGGACTCGGTGTGCGCGTCGCGGGACTGGGCGCACCTCGTCGAGGTCCGCGACTCCGCGCGCGCCGCGGTGGCCACCGGACGCCAACTGTGGCCCATCGCCACGCTCGCCAACCATCGTCTCGCCCTGCTCGCGCCCGCCCCTTTCGCGGTGCGCGCGATCGAGGACGGTTCGCGCCTGTTCATGCCGGGACCCGTGAGCGAGATCCTCGCGGTGCGTCACACCTGGGACGAATTGTCCCCTCACCTGCCGCCGGGTCACGATCGTTCGCTCGTCGCTCACGAACGGGCACTGCGCGGCGACGTCATCCACCCGGGCGAGCCCGACGTGCTGGACATCGGGTGGGTGCGACGCCGATGGGAGCCGGATTACGCGCTCGCCGACTACGGCGACGACGGTGTCGACGCGCCGGCGCCGCCCGTCACCGCTCCCGTCGACGAGGCACGGGCCGTGCCGGTGCGCGCGCTCGACGACCCCGAGACGGTGAACGCCTTCCGGCGTCTCGTCGAGCCCTGGACGGCCCAGTCGAACGGCACCGCCGAGGCCGCGCTCGCCGAGGGCGGTCCGCTCGAGGCGCTCGGCGCACTCGGGATGGGCGACGTCCGCATCGCGCGCGTCGAGACGGCGGAGGCGGTGTCGCTGTTGGCCTGGGCGGGCGCGAGCGGAGGGGCCCACGGCAAGCGCCGCGGTGCGGCCACGGGGCGCGCCGAGGCGTGGTGGCTGCTGGCGGTGTTCACCGGACTCGACGAGGACTGGCCGTGCGATCCGACATGGTTCGACGAGACCGTGGAGACGCTCGAGTTCCATGCCTGGACACACGACGGAGCCCCCACCGTCGGGTGGGGGCTCCGTCTCGTGGTGTGCGATCCCTCCGAGGGGATCTCATTGGCGATGGCCGCCTCGGACCACCGCTGAGAGGTCGGCGGTCAGCCGCGGGACTTGAGGGCCTCGATGAGCTTCGGCAGCACCTTGTGCACGTCGCCCACGATGCCGAGGTCGGCGACGCCGAAGATCGGCGCCTCCTTGTCCTTGTTGATCGCGATGATGTTCTTCGAGCCCTTCATGCCGACCATGTGCTGCGTCGCGCCGGAGATGCCGGCGGCGATGTACACGCTGGGCTTGACGACCTTGCCGGTCTGGCCCACCTGGTACGAGTAGGGGACCCACCCGGCGTCGACGATCGCGCGCGACGCGCCCGGCGCGCCCTTGAGCAGGGTGGCGAGCTCCTCGACGAGACCGAACTTGTCCTGCTCCCCGAGTCCGCGACCGCCCGAGACGACGACGTCGGCCTCGTCGAGCTTGGGACCGGAGGTCTCCTCGACATGGACGGCCACCACCTTGGCGCCACCGGTGGAACCGAGGTCAGGCAGGGCCACCGACGTCACCGCCGCGGCGGAGCCGCCGGCCGACTCGGGGGCGAAGCTCTTCGGACGGAATGCGGCCAGCCACGGACCGGCGCCGGTGAACGTGGTGCTCACCAGCGTGTTGCCGCCGAAGATCGGGGTCACGACGGTGACGCCGTCACCGTCGGCCGAGACATCGACGTTGTTCGTGAGGACGGTGCGGTCGAGCTTCACCGAGAGGCGCGACACCACGTCGCGACCCTCGTAGCTCTGCGGGAACATGACGAGGTCGGGGGTGTCCCCGCCGTCGATGACCGACTTCATCGCCGCAGCCACGGCCACGCCGGGGAGCGACGCGCCGGGGTCCACGGCGTAGACCTTGGTCGCGCCGTACTCGCCGAGCGCGCCGGCCACGGCCGCACCATCACCGCCGACGAACGCGGCGACGTTCGAGGACAGCGAGCGCGCCTTGGTGAGCAGTTCGAGCGTTCCCGATGTCGGTGCCCCGTTCGCGACCTGCGCGAAGACCCAGATGTTGTTGAGTGCCATGGGATGTCTCCTTCGATCCGTTCGCTCAGATGACCTTGAGGTTCTCGAGGAACCCCACGATGCGGGAGAACGACTCGCCGTCGTCCTCGATGATCTCGCCCGCCTGGCGGGCCTCGGCCTGGGCGACCTGGGTGATCTTCTGTCCGGCCCCGGCCCAACCCACGGGCGACACTCCGAGGTCGGAGGCGGTGACCTCCTCGACGGGCTTGGACTTCGCGGCCATGATTCCCTTGAACGACGGGTACCGCGGCTCGACGACACCGGCGGTCACGCTGATGAGCGCGGGCAGCGGGCAGGTGACCTCGTCGTATCCCGCCTCGGTCTGGCGGTCGACCTTCAGCGTGCCTCCGTCGACGGCGACCTTCTTGGCGAAGGTGACCGACGGGAGACCGAGTACCTCGGCCATCTGCTCGGGAACGGTTCCGGTGTAGCCGTCGGAGGACTCGGTCGCGGCGATGACGAGGTCGGCCCCACCGAGACGCCCGACCGCGGCCGCGAGGACCTTGGCGGTGGTGAGTGCGTCGCTGCCCTGCAGCGCGGGATCGGAGACGAGCACGCCCTTGGCGGCGCCCATCGCGAGGGCGGTGCGCAAGCCGGCGGTCTCGCCGTTCGGCGCCATCGACACGAGGTTCACCTCGCCGCCGCCGGCGGCGTCGACGAGCTGCAGCGCCATCTCGACTCCGTACGCGTCGGAGTCATCGAGGATGAGCTTCCCGTCGCGCTTGAGGGTGTTGGACGATCCATCGAGAGCACCCGGGGCGGCGGGGTCGGGGATCTGCTTGACGCACACGATCACTTTCATGGACCCATGTTTACCGATGGTCCCGCCCCCGGCCCAACCCGCGGACGGGGGTCACGCCCCCAATCCGGGCCCCCGATTCCCGCTCGGGGGGCCGGCGATAGCGTTCTCCGCCTTGCGCCTGCTCCTCATCGTCAACTCCTTCGCCTCCTCGGTGACGGCCCGCAACACGGTGGCGGTCCACCAGAAGCTCGCCGCCCGCCACGAGGTGCAGGTGGTGGAGACCAACCGGCGCGGGCACGCCACCCGCTTCGCCGAGGACGCCGCCCGCCGCGGCATCGACGTCGTCGTCTCCTACGGCGGGGACGGCACCCTCAACGAGGTCGCCACGGGCCTCGCCACCACGGACACCGCCCTCGCGGTGCTGCCGGGCGGGTCGACGAACGTCTTCGCCCGCACGCTCGGCATGCCCAACGACGCGCTCGCGGCCGCCAACCTGGTGGTCGACGCCCTCGCCCGCGGTGACATCTCCCCCATCGGTCTCGGACGGGCGAACGGGCGCTACTTCACCTTCCACACGGGGATGGGCTTCGATGCCGCTGTGGTGCGTCGCGTGGAGCAGCGCGCCGCGCTCAAGCGCTGGGCGGGGCACCCGCTCTTCGTCGCGGCGTCCCTACGCACCTGGGCGGTCGACTACCGCGGCGAGGTGCCCGTCTTCGACCTCGACTTCGGCGGGAACGAACGACTGGAGGGCTCGATGTTCTCCATCGTCATGAACACGAATCCCTACACGTACCTCGGCAACAGGCCGCTCGACATCGTCCCGTCGACGGACCTGTCCTCGGGACTCTCGGTGGTGAGCTTCACCTCGCTGCGGGCGGGTCGTGTGCTGGGCACGCTGGCGCGGGCGCTGCGCGGCGGCGGTGTCTCCCCGCGCCCCTGGCTGGACGTGCGCACGAACGTGCGGCAGGTGTCCGTCACCGCGCCGTCCGTCCCGTTCCCGTACCAGCTGGACGGCGACTATCTGGGGGAGACGGGTCGCATCGACCTCGACTGGGTCCCCGAGGCGCTGCGCCTCGTGCGCTCCCACCCCTAGGAGCGGTCACACCCTCAGGGCCACGTCGGGAACGTTCGTGACGATCCCGTCCACACCCCACCGGGCGATCTCGGCCATGCGCACCGGGTCGTCGCACGTCCAGGGATTCACCTGCAGACCGTGGCGATGGCACGTCTCCACGAACGACTCGGTCAGGCTCTCCACCCACGGATGACAGGCGAAGTGTCCGTCGGCGGCGAGCGCGCGGGCATAGTCCTCCGCGCTCTCCGGCGGGACGGCCACCACGAGGTGGGCCGTGCGCACCGAGGGCCGCAGGGCGCGCAGGGCGTCGATGGTGTCCCGCGAGAAGGACGACACGACCCAGCGCTCGTCCTCGTCGCGGGCGTCGAGGAGGCCGGCGACCGCGGCGGCCATGGTCTCCTCCGGATCGTGGTCGGGATCGCGGGGATGGTTCTTGATCTCGATGTTCACCCACATGCCCTCGCAGGCCTCGAGGGCGTCGGCGAGGAGGGGCACGTGGTCCGGCAGGTGCGCGGCGGGCATCTCGCACAACAGCCGTCCGTCCCCGAGATGGTCGTCATGGTGCACCGCCATCGCGCCGTCGGCGGTGCGACGCACGTCGAGCTCGACCGCGTGGGCACCCATCGCCGCCGCCGCCCGGAACGCCGCCAGGGTGTTCTCCCGTTCGGCGACGGACGCGCCGCGATGGGCGATGACCTGGAAGCCGGGCATGGTGGGGATCCTTTCTCGGGTCGCGACTCCCGCGTCCCGCCCGAAAAATACACCGCTGGAACTTCCCCGCGCCGATTGTCTCCGCCCCCTCCCGTCCGTAGGGTTCCCGGCGAGTGGTTCGCCACGACCCCCGAGCGCTCGCGCTCCGTCACAAGAGAAGGACTCCCGACGTGTCAATCCTGGCGTCATCGCTCGCCCTCGGAAGTGCGGACTACTCGTGGCGCAACGCCGCCACGTGCAAGGACACCGATCCGGAGCTGTTCTTCCCCGTCGGCACCACCGGTCAGGCCCTCCTCCAGATCGAGAAGGCGAAGTCGGTGTGCGGCGAGTGCCCCGTGAAGGTCGACTGCCTCCACTTCGCCCTCGACACGAACCAGGACACGGGAATCTGGGGCGGACTCTCCGAGGAGGAGCGCCGCCAGATCCGGCGCGACGCCGCCGCCCTGCAACGCAGCCAGCGCGCCGCCCAGTGACGCCCGTCCCGGTGCGGGCCGGACTCACTCGGACTCGACGGGAACCCTGAGGGACACCACCGTCCCGGTGCCCGCGGTGTCCATTCCCGCCGCAGCCAGGTCGTCCGCGAGGGCGGGACGCATCTCGATGGTGCCGGCCAGTTCCGTGGTGACGAGCGTGCGAACGATCGACAATCCGAGCCCGGTGGCCGCCGACAGGTCGAAGTCCGGCGCGATCCCCCGCCCGTCGTCGACGACGTCGATGGCCAGCATCGACCCGTCGGTGGAAAGACGCACGACGACGGAACCGCCGCCCGCCGAGAAACCGCCGTGGTCGACGGCGTTCTGCAACAGCTCGGTCATCACCACCGACAAAGGCGTGACCACGTGGGCGGGGAGGCGACCGCCGTCGCCCACGACCGTGAAGCGGATGGGACGGTCCGGCGACTGCAGGCTCTCCTCCACGAGCCGCAGCAGCGGACGCACGACCTCGACGAACACCACCTCGTCGCCCGCCTCGTGCGAGAGCGTCTCGTGCACGAGGGCGATGGTGCGGATGCGCCGGACGCTCTCGGCGACCGCCGCCCGGGCCTCGTCGGACTCGAGCCGTCGCGCCTGCAGCCGCAGGAGCGACGAGATGGTCTGCAGGTTGTTCTTCACCCGGTGGTGGATCTCACGGATGGTCGCGTCCTTGGAGAGGATGAGGCGGTCGCGGCGGCGCAGTTCGCTCACGTCGCGCAGCAGCATCACGGCTCCCGTCACGCTCGCGGTGCCGTCGCGGGACTCGACCAGCGGGATGCAGCGCACGAGGAGCGTGATGTCGCCCGATTGCTCGAACTCCTCGACGACGGGCTCGGCGCGCTCGAAGGCGCGACGCACCGACGAGTCCGCCACGCCGAGTTCGGCGAGGGTCTGTCCGACCGCGTTCGCCCTGATGCCGGCACGGTGCAGCGCGCTCACGGCGTTCGGCGACGCGAACACGACGCGCGCGGCGGCGTCGAGCACCACCGCTCCGTCCCCCACGCGCGGCGCGACGCTCGAGTCGGCGACACGTCCGCGGAAGGGAAAAGTCCCGGCCGCGACCATCCCGGCGAAGCGGTCGAAGAGCGAGAGATAGGTGCGCTCGAGCTCCCCGGGCTGACGGCCGGTGCGGCGGGTCCACTCGCGCGAGAGCACCGCGACGACGACGCCCTCGTGCCGGACCGGTATGGCCGTCATGCGGCACTCGTCGGGCACGCCGGTCACCTCGACGTCCCCCTCGACGATGCCGCCCGTTTCTGCCGCCTCGACGAGCAACGGCCTCTCCCGGTCCTCGACGCGGGCACCGACGAGGTCGGCGGTGTGGATGGTCTGTCCGGTCGCCGCGCGAACCTGGGCCACCACGATCCATCCGCCGTCCCGCGAGCGCACGTGGAGGAGGAGATCGGCGAAGCTGAGGTCGGCGAGCATCCCCCACTCGCCGACCAGTCCGCCGAGATGGGCGATCTGCTCCTTCGAGAGGTCCGTGTGCTGGCGCGCGAGTTCACCGATGGTCGACATGTCCGTCCCTTCCGTCCCCCATCCTTGCCGCCGGGGCTCCGAGCGACGCGACGATGGCGTCGACACCGGTCGACGCCCGGTCACCGGGTGCACCGACCGCGAGGGGGACCACCACCGTCGGGACGCCCTCGCGGGCGAGGGTCTCGACGACCTCTCGGTGGCGGGCGGCGAGGGACCGCACCTCGGCGAGGGCCGCGCGGACGGCGTCGGTGGTGCGACGGGCGGTGTCGGCGTCGGTGATGCCGGCCCCGGCGACGGCGGCGACGAAGGCCGACCAGTCCGCGGCGTCGGTCACCGCGCCCGGGTCGTCGATCACCCGGTTGACGACGAGGAGCCGAGCCTCCATCGCCCTCCGACGCAACTCGCGCAGGAGATGGACCGCCTCGGCCGCGGACGCCCGTTCGGGCCCGGTCACCACCACCGATGCCGTCCCGGCGGAGCGAAGGGTGGCCTCCACCGCCGACGCCCGGGCGACGAACCCCTGTTCCATCGACTGCAGGAGGGAGAAGAACTCGCCGATGTCCCCGAGGAACTGCGCCCCGAGGATGCGATCCGCAATCTGGAAGAACGGACGGGACGCGAGCGACAGTGCCCGGGAGCGGTAGGGAAGTGTGAGCCAGCGCAGGAGACGACCACCGAAGAACTCGCGCATGCGCGTCGGGGCGTCGAGCAGGTCGAGCGCGTTGCGCGACGGCGGGGTGTCGACAACCACGACGTCCCACTCGCCCCCGGCACCGAGTTCGTGGAGCTTCTCCATGGCGATGTAGTCGTGGCTGTTGACGAAGCGCGACGTGATGTTGTGGTACAGCGGGTTGGCGATGATCCGTTCCGCGGACGCCGTGTCGCGGGCGTGGCGACGCACCAGGTCGTCCCATCCGGCCTTGGTGTCGAGCATCGCCACCGACATGGCGCCGGGACCGTCGGTCGCGACGGGCACGACGTCGGTGCCGATGCTCCCGAGACCGAGCGCCTGGGCGAGACGCCGGGCGGGATCGACGGTGATGACGAGGACGCGCGCCCCCTCGGCGGCGAGGGCGAGGCCGAGCGCGGCCGACGTCGTCGTCTTGCCCACCCCGCCGCTGCCGCACACCAGCACGAGTCGGCACGACCCGAGAGCCGCCATCGGGGAGTCCGTCGTCGGGACGTTCGTCATGGTCCCCCGAGCACCGCGTCGAGGGCGGCGGCGACGCTGTCCGGGGGCACGAAGGGCACCTCGCGCACAGGCACCGGGGCGACGGCCGAGACGAGACGCTCCACCTGGTCGCGGCTGTCGCGCCACCGCACGAGCAGGGACTCGGCGGCAGTGAGCGCGGAGACGACCCCCGGATCGCACGGCAGGACGAAGCCGGCGCACGCCGCACGCATCGCCTCGAGGACGGGGACGTCGTCGGGCGGCACGGGCGGTGCCGGGCACCCGTTCACGACGACGAGCGCCGTGTCGACCCGGGTCTCGGTGCGCACGCGCCCGACGAGGGCGACGGTCTCGGTCACCACCATGTCCTCGGGACGCGACGCGACGATGATCCCCGTCGTCGTCGCATCATCGAGGATGTCGAGCATCCACGACGTCTGGTCGGCGAGCGGCCCGCGGGGCACGAGCGAGCGGATGACCCGGGGAGAATCGATCTGGCTGACGATGTGGCCGCTGGCCTCGCCGTCGACGACCACGAGGTCGTAGCGGCGCTCGCGCACCTCCCAGCACACCTTCCCGACCGCGAGCACCTCCTTGACGCCGGGGGCGGCGTCGGCGACGAAGTCGAGCGTCGAGGCGAGCGGACCGAGACGGGCGGCGACGGGAAGACGCAGGTGCACCCGCAGGTACTCGCGCAAGGCCGGCTCGGTGTCCATCGCCATCACGAAGAGGTTCTCGCCGGCCCCCACGGGATCGAATCCGGCCCCCGGTGCCCCCAGCATCCCGGCCAGGTCGCCCTTGGCGTCCATCTCGACGGCGAGGGTGCGCAGACCCCGCGCGGCCGCCCGCCGCGCGATCGCGGCGGCCACGGATGTCTTGCCCGTGCCTCCCTTGCCCGTGACGAACAGGAGCCGCCGCGAGAAGAGGTCGTCCAGGTCAGCCGCCGAAGCCGATGCGGCGCTCGGCCGCCGCGGAGCCGATCTCGACGTAGGCGATGCGATCGGCCGGCACCGCGATGTCGCGACCCTTCCTGTCGGTCACCCACAGAACCTTCGCACCGCCCGACAGGACCCCGTCGACGGCCGTCTTGAGCGCGGCGCGCGCCGCCTCGTCGTCCTCGACCTCGATGTTGATCTCACGGGGTGCGTTCGTCACGCCGATGCGGATGTCCACGTCGTTGTCTCCTGTCCACGGGGATTGCCGTTCGCACTCACGGTACCGCACGCACCGCGGGACTCAGAGAAGCTTGAGCCCCTTGCTGAACAGCCGTCGGGGTCGGGTCTCGTCGAGCACGCGCGCGAGATCGTGGAATGCCGCGCCGGTCTCGGAGTCCGGTGCATGGGCGGCGACGGGGCGTCCCTCGTCCCCACCCTCGCGCAGAAGGGACACGAGCGGGATGCGGGCCAGCAACGGCACGGACAGGTCGTCGGCGAGTTCCTCGCCTCCTCCCGAGCCGAAGATCTCGTAGCGCTTCCCGTCGTCGCCGGTGAACCAGGACATGTTCTCCACCACTCCCCGCACGGGAAGCTTCACCATCTCGGCCATCGCCGCGGAGAGACGCGCGACCTTCTGCGCCGCCGGCTGGGGGGTGGTCACGACGATGACCTCGGCGCGCGGCAGGTGCTGGGCGAGGCTGAGCGCCACGTCGCCGGTGCCTGGCGGCATGTCGACGAGCAGGTAATCGGGAGAGTCCCAGTGCACGTCGGTGAGGAACTGCTCGAGGGCCTTGTGCAGCATCGGTCCGCGCCACACCACCGCCTTGCCGTCCTCGATGAAATGCCCGATGGAGATGCACTTCACCCCGTGGGCGACCGGCGGCACGATCATCGCGTCGATGACGACGGGGTCGTGCTCGGCGCCGAGCATGCGCGGTATCGAGTAGCCGTAGACGTCGGCGTCGAGGACACCGACCGAGAGACCCCGCGCGGCGAGCGCGACGGCGAGGTTCGTCGTGACGCTCGACTTGCCCACGCCGCCCTTGCCCGAGGACACGAGGATCACCCGGGTGGTGTTGTCGTTGGCGAGGAAGGGATTCACCCGCTGGCTCGCCCCGGCCTGGTTCGCACCGCCGGGACCGCCCACGATGCGGCGCACGTTGGCGCGCTCCTCGTCGGTCATGACCCCGAAGTTCACCGTGATGTCGAGCCCCTCGGCGAGCGGCGCGAGGGCCGTCCGCACCCGGGAGTCGATCTCGTTGCGCATCGGGCAGCCCGACACCGTGAGCACCACCGTGAGCGAGAGCAGGCCGGGGGCGACGACGACGTCGCGCACCATCCCGAGCTCGACGATGGAACGGTTGAGTTCCGGGTCGTCGACCGCGCGCAGGGCCTCGACGACCTGGTCTGACGTGGGCTTGGCCATCTCCGTGGGGCTCCTTGGTCGGGGGTGGTGCCGCCGTGCGCGCCGAGTCAGCGGCACATTTGCACTACGGCGATAGGTAGAATACCGGCGTGAGCGAGACGACCACCAGTGTCATCGACCCCCAGGCCTTCACCGCCACCGTGTCCGCCCTCACCTCCGCTTTCGGCGATCCGACGCGCCGCGCCATCTATCTCTTCTCCCGGGAACACGAGGCCGGGGTGACCGCCGCCCAGGTCGCCGAGAAGTTCGACCTCCATCCGAACGTGGCGCGGCACCACCTCGACAAGTTGGCGGCCGGGGGCTACCTGGAGGTCTCCGTCGAGCGCACGAAGGGCGCAGGGGTCGGGCGGCCGTCCAAGCACTACAAGGTCGCCGGCAAGGACCTGGAGGCGGAACTGCCGGTGCGCACGGACGACCTGGTCCTCATCCTGCTCGGCAAGGCGCTCGCCGCCCTCCCCCACGACGTCGCCCACGACCTCGCCGAGTCGGTCGGCAGCGAGTACGGACGCGCGATGGCCACGGGCCTCACCGGCCACGACGTGGCCGTGGGCCACCGCTCGCTGCGGTCCGCGGTGCAGGCCGTGGCCGACGCCCTCACGGCCCACGGTTTCGCCTCGCGCGCCGACAAGGGCAACGAGGGTCTGCGGATCGTCACCAGCCACTGCCCGTTCGGCGACGTCGCCATCGAGCACCCCGTGCTGTGCGCGGTCGAGCGAGGGATGGTCAAGGGCATGCTCGACGCCATCTACGGCGAGACCGATCCCGAGGTGACGGCCACCATCGCCGGGGGCAACACCTTCTGCGTCACCACCATCTGACCGTCGTGCGGACGGGGACGTCCGCGCGCCGGACCCGACGTCGGGCAACGGCCCGACCCGACCCGAGGAGACATCCATGACATCCGTCGCCGACAGGCTCGCCGACACCGGCACCCCGATCCCCGCCCTCGTGGCCGGCCTGCGCGCGGTGTTCGACTCGCGCCGCACCCGCGACCTCTCGTGGCGCGAGGGTCAACTCCGGGCCATGAAGCGGATGCTGGAGGAGAACGAGGCCGAACTCGGCGCCGCACTGCGCGCAGACCTCGGCAAGCCGGACGTCGAGGGATACGTGACCGACATCGCCTTCGTCATCGGGGAGATCGACCTCATGATCCGCAACCTGCGTCGCTGGAACAGGCCGCTCCGGGTGTCCTCGCCGATCGTCACCCTCCCCTCGCGCTCGAGGATCCTCCCCGAGCCCCTCGGTGTCGTGCTCGTCATCGCCCCGTGGAACTATCCCGTGCAGCTCCTGCTGGTGCCGGCCGCCGGGGCGATCGCCGCGGGCAACGCCGTCGTGATGAAGCCCTCCGAGGTCTCGGCGGAGACATCGGCTCTCCTGTCCCGCCTGATCCCCCGCTATCTCGACCGTGACGCGGTCGCGGTGGTCGAGGGAGGGGTCCCCGAGACCACCGAACTGCTCGCCGAGCGCTTCGACCACGTCTTCTACACCGGCAACGGCACGGTCGGCCGGATCGTCATGGCCGCGGCCGCCCGGCACCTCACGCCCGTGACCCTCGAACTGGGGGGCAAGAGCCCGGCCATCGTCGACGCGTCCGCCGACATCGAGGTGACCGCCCGGCGGATCGCCTGGGGCAAATGGCTCAACGCCGGCCAGACCTGCGTGGCCCCCGATTACGTCCTCGTGCACGAGGGGGTGCGCGACCGGCTGGTCGACGCCATCGGCCACTGCATCCGCGACTTCTACGGCGACGACCCCCGCGCGAGCGACAGTTACGGCCGCATCGTGTCGGCCCGGCACTTCGAGCGGCTGCGCGGCCTCATGGCCGGTGGCACCCCGGTGATCGGCGGCGAGACCGTGGCCGAGGAGCGCTACATCGCGCCCACCGTTCTCGCCGACGTGGACGTCGCGTCGCAGCTCATGAACGAGGAGATCTTCGGGCCTCTGCTGCCCGTGATCCCCGTCGGGTCGATCGCCGAGGCGACGGCCTTCGTCCGCGCCCGCAGCCATCCCCTGGCCCTCTACGTCTTCGCCCGCGACAAGGCTGTGGTGCGCGAGGTGCTCGACACCACCACCGCGGGAGGGGTGACCGTGAACGGCACGCTCATGCACCTCACGAACCCGAAGCTGCCCTTCGGCGGCGTGGGTGAGAGCGGCATGGGGGCGTACCACGGCCGGGAGAGCGTGCGCATCTTCCAGCACCTCAAGCCGGTGCTCGCCCGGGGAACGCGCGTCGATCCGTCGCTCGCCTACCCGCCCTACACACCGCGCAAGGCGCGCATCTTCCGCCGCCTGCTCTGACCCGCTCGGAGGTCAGTCCCCCCAGTGGCGCTGCTCGAGGAACGGATCGCCGCGCATGTGGTACCCGTTGCGCTCCCAGAAACCGGGGGCGTCGCCCGAGATGAGCTCGATGCCGCGGAGCCACTTCGCCGACTTCCAGAAATAGAGGTGCGGGACCACCATTCGCACGGGACCGCCGTGCTCCGGTTCGAGCGGCGTGCCGTCGTGCTCCCACGTGACGAGACAGTCGTCCCCGAGCACGTCGGCGAGCGGGAGGTTCGTCGTGTACCCCTCGTCGGCGTGCATCATCACGTGATCGGCCCCGGCGAGCGGACCGGCCAGGGCGAGCACGTCGCGCACGCGCACGCCGCGCCAGCGGGTGTCGAAGCGCGACCACTTGGTGACGCAGTGGATGTCGCACACGGTCTCCACCGTCGGCATCGCCACGAGTTCGTCGAATCCGAGGGTCACCTCGCGCCCGACGAGACCGAAGACCCGAAGGGACCAGTCGCCGGGGCGGTAATCCGGCACGTCGCCGACGTGGAGAACGGGAAAACGATTCGTGAGGTACTGGCCAGGGGGGAGGCGCGAGGGATCGAATCCCATCGCCTCCACCTCACGCCGGTTGCGTTCGAAGAATCCCACGCCCGACAGTGTGCCGACCCGGGCGCGCATCGGCACGCGTGGCTACCGTGAGCCGCATGCCCCTCTGGCTCGTCCGTCACGCCAAGGCCGGGAGTCGCTCGACCTGGACCGAGGACGACCGGATCCGTCCCCTCACGGCCGACGGCACGGCGCAGGCCGAGGCGATCGCCGCGATGCTCGCGCCGTCGACGACGGGTCCGTGCCTCTCGAGCCCCCACCTGCGCTGCATGCAGACGCTCGCTCCCCTCGCCGACCGGCTGGGCGTTCCCGTGACGGCCGACGACCGCCTGGCCGAGGGGGCACCGTTCGAGCCGGCCCTCGCCCTGCTCGAGGGCGTCGCCGACGGTGCCGTGCTGTGCAGCCATGGCGACCTCATCCCCGACCTCCTCGATGCCCTCGTGCGCCGGGGCATGCCCGCCGACGGATTGCCGACCGGGGTGAAGAAGGCCGCGGTCGTCGTCCTGCACCGGGAGGGCGGCCGGTTCGTGCGGGCGGAGCACCGCCCGCCGACCTGACTCAGCGACCGACGGCGGCGTCGACCTGTTCGGCGATCGCGTCCACGAACGACGCCACCTCCGCCGGCGGGTCGAGGGCGCGGCAGGCGTCCACGCGGGGCTTGGCGAGACCGGCGTCCCCGACGAAGCGGAAGTAGACGATGCCTAGGAGGCAGTGGGCGTCCGGGTACGAGGGGTCGAGGGTCGACGCGCGCTCGAGTCCGGCGACGGCGGTGGACATCGCCAGTGCCCGCACCTCGTCGGAGGCCTCGCGCGCGGACAACGCGAGGAGCCACGACTGGTAGGTGAGCGCCTCGACGTTGTCGGGGTCGAGCTTGAGCACGTCGGCGTAGATCTCGATCGCCCGCGGCGGATCCGTGAAGTTGAGCGACCGGGCCATGGACAACATGCCGGCGATCGACGTCTCGATCCCCCCCGTCGGTGTCCCGCCCGGCAGTCGTTGACCGGCGTTCGCCGCGACCAAGATGCCCGACCCCGCCGCCAAGGCCGCCACCGCGACCACGGTGACGATGCGGCGGGCGAGACGGCGCGGGCGGGCGGCGCGTCCCGCGCGGCGCTCCTCACCCGCCAATGCGCGGGTCACCTCGGCGAGGCGCGCCACGTACCCGTCGCGCAACTCGGAGTGGTCCTCGGGAGAGATGTCACCCACCGCGAGCTCACGGTCGAGGTCGCGCAGGGAGCCGAGGAGGAACCACTGCTGTTCACGGAGATCGTCGAGGGACACCGGACCTCCTAGACCGGCTCGTCGTTGTCGGGATCGTCGGCGGCGAGCAGGCGGGCCACGAGTTCCTCGTCCTCCCGGCTCGGTCGACCGTCGTCGCGGTCGCCCCAGCGCCGGAAGGCGGACCACAGTCCCGCCACCGCCGCGACGAGGACCGCGACCGGCAGGATCCACACCAGCGAGTCGAACCCCGTCGCGCGCGGCACGAGGAGCACCTGGGCGCGGAACGCGTCGGCGATGGACGCCACGATCTCGTCGTCTCCGAGTCGACCGGCCGCCACGTCGCGGGCGATCTGGTTGCGGATCGCCTCTGCCGCCGACGCCCGCGACACGTAGACGCTCTCGCCGTCGCATGTGGGACAGGCGATGCGACGGGAGATCGCATCGATCCGCTCGGCCTGGGTGAGCGGTCCCGAGTCCCGTGTCGCACCGAAGGCCAGCAGCGAGGCGGCGGCCACGGCCATCACGGACCAGGCGATCCGTCGCCGCACGTTCACGGAGCACCGCCCGTCGAGCGCGCCTCGGCGATGCGTTCGGCCAGGAAGTCGGCCGTCAACGCCCCGAGGATGCGCAGGCGCACGAACCCGTTGGCGTCCACGACCCAGGTCTCGGGGACCTTGGCCACCCCGAAGGACACCGCGATGGTGCCGTCGTCGTCCCGGACGAGGGGCCACGACCCGCCGTTCGCAGCGAAGAAGTCGCGCACGGCGTCGTCCGAGTCGTCGTTGATGACGGTGTAGAACTCGACGGGTTCCTCCGCGGTCCGTTGGGCCTCGACGAACCGCACGATCTCGGGGTGCTCCTGGATGCAGGGCACGCAGGTCGAGTTGAAGAAGTTGAGCACCACCCACGATCCCTTACGGCGGGCGAGGTCGAACGCGCCGCCGTCGAGGGTGCTGGAGCGCACCTCGGGGGCGGGCCGCCCGAGCAGGTGGGAGGAGGCCGAGTCGTCGTCGCCCGGGCGGGCCACGACGAGCACCGCGATGAGGGCGGCGAGCACGACCCCGGCACCGGCCGCGGTCCAGCGGGCGACCCTCCGCGGGGCGACGTCGACGTCGCTCACGTCGTCGCCTCCGGAACGGGAGCCGAGACGGGGTCCGTCGGACGACGGCGCGAACCGGGGAAGAGCGCGAGCAGCGTTCCCACCCCCATGAGACCGCCGCCGATCCACATCCACATGATCATCGGCTTGAGGAAGACCTTGATGCGCGCCGTGTCCGAGGAGGGCTTCACCGGCGGTTCGAGCGTGAGATAGATGTCCTTGATCGGGGACGTGCGCACCGAGGGGGTGCCGATGTTCATTCCCATCGCCTTGAACTTGGTGATCGCCGGGGCATAGGACTTCCCGTCGTCGATGCGCACCACCGCACTCACGGTCGTGCGCCGGTCATCGTCGATCTCGGCGAACCCGACCAACTCGAACGTGTGACCCGCCCACCGCGCCGGCACCCCGACGACGAGGTCCAGTTCCTGGCTGCGGGTGAACGAGTTGGACGCAGCGAGCGCCACGGCGATGGCGATGACGCCGAGGTGCACCACCATCCCGCCGTTCGCCCTCCCGACGAATCCCCGCCATCCCTGGCGGCGGGTGGCCAGGACCAGTTGGCGCAGCGCCGCTCCGGCCGCGAACCCGCCGAGTCCGAACGTGAGGAGCGGCTGCACTCCCGTGGCACCGAGCACCACGGCGAGGGCGAGGGCACCCGTTCCCGCCCACGCGGGCCACAGGAGGCGCTGCGAGAGCAGTTCCGCCGAAGCCTTGCGCCACGGCAGCACGGGTGCGATGCACATGAGGAAGAGCATCGTGATGCCGAGCGGCGCGGCGAGCCGGTCGAAGAAGGGCTCCCCGACGACGAGTTGACGGTCCTGCAGCGCCTCGACCACGAGCGGGAACACCGTCCCGAGGAGCACGACGAAGGCGAACACCGCGAACAGCACGTTGTTGGCCAGGAACGCCCCCTCGCGCGAGACGGGCGAGTCGATGGTGCCGGGCGCGCGCAACCGGTCGCCCCGCCAGCCGATGAGACCGACGGAGACGGCGACGATGAGACCGAAGAACACGAGGAGCCAGGCGCCGATGTCGCTCTCGCTGAACGCATGGACACTGTTGAGCACCCCGGAGCGCGTGAGGAAGGTGCCGAGGATCGTGAGGCTGAAGGTCGCCGCGAGCAATGACAGGTTCCACACCCGCAGCATCCCGCGGCGTTCCTGCACGAGGACCGAGTGGATGTAGGCCGTGCCCGTGAGCCACGGCAGGAACGAGGCGTTCTCCACCGGGTCCCACGCCCACACGCCGCTCCAGCCGAGCACCTCGTAGCTCCACCAGCCGCCGAGGATGATCCCGAGCGTGAGGAAACCCCACGACACGAGCGCCCATCTCCGCGTCTCGAGGAGCCATCCCTCGCCGAGCCGCCCCGTGACGAGGGCCGCGACGGCGAAGGCGAACGGGATGGTCATGCCCACGTAGCCCAGATACAGGATCGGGGGGTGGAAGAGCACGAGGATGTGGTTCTGCAGCAGCGGATTGGGGCCGGGGCCGTCGGTGACGCCGGGCGGACCGGGGGCGAACGGATTGGCCGGTCCCACGACGAGGAGGAAGAAGAACGCCGAGACGATGAACATGACCGCCATCGCCCAGCCGATGAGCGGGTCGTCGAGGCGGCGACGGTGCTTGACCGCGACCCACGCCGTCATGGCCACGAGGATGAGCACCCACATGAGGATCGATCCCTCGAGCGCGCTCCACACCGCGGTGAAGTTGTAGAGGGCCGGCGTCGACCTGCTCCCCACCTTCTGGATGTACTCGAGCGAGAAGTCCCGGGTGATCATCGCCCACTCCATCGCCACGAACGCTCCGATGCCGGCGACCACCATGAGACCGGCGAAGCGGGGAACGAGACGCAACGGACGTCGGTCCGGGCCGATCACACCGGCGAGTGCCGCCAGTGCACCGAACACGGCGGCGACGAGGCCGACGACGAGCGATGCCCGACCGAGCGGGCCGCCTATCCCTCCAGCACCGAGCATGCCGCCGCCTCCGCGTCCGCCTCGTCGAGCCTCTCGCCGTTGTCGGCCGCGTACTCGTTGGTGTGCTTGACCTCGATGCGGTCGCTCTCGAAGGCGCCGTCCACGATGCGGCCGTGGGCAACGACGGGGATGCACTCCTGGAAGACGCCGCCCGGGTCGCCCATGTAGCGCACGTCGAGCGACACGTCGTTGAAGGTGAGGATGAAGGCGGTCGAGGCGTCATCGCGGCGCACAGAGTCCCGCTCCACCACTCCCTGGACGCGGATGCGTCGGTCGCCCTCGCATCCCTCCCGCGCACCGACCTCATCGACGTTGCAGTAGTAGTCGATGGCGCTCGTGAGGAACTGCGTGACCACGACCCCGCCGGCCACGACCGCGAGAGAGAGGACGACGGCCGGGCCCCAACGCCGACGACGGCGCACGGGCGCGCCGCCGGCCGCCGGTCGCGGGGTCAGGTCCACGGCAGTTCCTCGCGGTCCACATGACGCGTGAGGTGACGGCCGCGGCGCACCACCCACAGGGCGTACGCCCCGACGGCGACGGCGGTGAGCAGCCAGCTGGCGAGGATGAAACCGGCGTCGTCCATGTCAGGCCACCCCCGCCTCGGCCCGACGACGTCCGATGGCCTCGTCCAGTCCGCGGTCGGCGACGGTGTCCTCGAGCAGGAGGGTGCGGTTGCGGTGCAGCACGAGCCAGGCGAACACGGCGGTGAAGGCCACCACCCCGAGGAAGAGGGAGAACAGCATGAGTCCGTCCAGTTCGACGTCGGTGCCTCCCGTGGCGACCGAGGCCTCCTGATGCAGGGAGCGCCACAGTCTCACACTGAAGTGCACGAGGGGGATCTCGAGGATCGCGAGGAGGGCGAGCACCGCCGAGCGACGCGCGCGTTGGCGGTGCGTTCCCCCGAGGCGACGCACCGCGAGATAGCCGACATAGGTCACGAAGAGGAATGCGGTGCTCGTGAGTCTCGCGTCCCACACCCAGTAGGTCCCCCAGGAGAGGCGACCCCAGAGACTGCCGGTGACGAGGGAGACCGCGACGAAGAGCACGCCGATCTCTGCTGACGCACCCGCGACCCGGTCCCACGACAGCGACCGCGACCGACCGGAGAGATAGACCGCCGAGCACGCCGCGGTGAGGATGAACGCGACGTAGGCGACCCAGATCGAGGGCACATGCACGTACATGATCCTGACCGAACTGCCCTGCACGATGTCGTCGGCCGAGAACACCAGCCCGAAGAGAGCCGTGGCCGCCACGAGGAGGAGGGCCGCGGCTCCCAGTGCCCGGGTCGCGGGGGTGCCGGTTCCGGCCGGCGTCGGTGCGCCGGCGGAGCCGTCGTTGTTCTGCGTGTTCACCGTGTTCATCGGTCGATCAGCGCTCATTCGTCGATCAGGGGGCCGAAGGCGAGGCTACCCACCGACCCGAAGATGAGGGCGAAGGCTCCGAGGAGCGCGAGCCAGGGCAGGCCGTCCGCGACCTCGGCACCACCGGAGCCGAAGGCCGCCTCGGTGGCGCGGGTGGCCCCGATGAGCACCGGTGCCACCACCGGAAGCAGGAGCAACGGCAGGAGCGTCTCGCGCCCGCGCGCCCCGGCGGCCAATCCGCCGTACAGCGTCCCGACGAAACCCAACCCGGCGGTCGCGACGGGAAGAGTGGCGCACAACTGCACGAATCCGGCCCCGTCCATGGACACCCCGTAGAGCACGACCGCGAGTCCGGCGAGCAGTGCCTCGAGCGCGAGGAGTTGCAGCATCAGGGCGAGCGACTTGCCGAGGAAGATGGCGGCGGGATCGACGCCCGCCACCCGCAGGGCGTCCAGGGCACCGTCGGCCGTCTCGACCGCGAAACCGCGCTGGACCACGACGAGCAGCGAGAAGAGCACGGCGAGCCACACGAGACCCGGGGCCACCCGCAACAGGATGCCGTCGTTGTCGAGCGCGAAGGCGAACATGACCATGACGATGGCGGCGAAGGGCGCCACCTGGTTGGTCAGCACCCGGGACTGAACCTCCACGGCCAGGTCCTTCCGCGCCACGATCCGGGCCGTCGCCAGGGTGCCCCTCATGACGGCCCCTCCGTCACGAGGCCACCGTCCACGGTGACGGTGCGCGTGGCGAGACCCGCCGCGCGCTCCCGTTCATGACTGGCGAGGATCACCGTCGCACCGGCCGCGGCGGCCGAGCGCAGGACCGCGTCGAGTTCGTCGCGACCCGCCGCGTCGAGTCCGGCGTGGGGCTCGTCGAGGAGCCACAATTCCGCCCGCCGCACCACGAGTGCCGCCAGGGCGCAACGCCGACGTTGACCGGCCGAGAGGCGGGCGGCGGGCACATCGGCGAGCCGTCCGGACACACCCATCATGTCCATGGCGCGGTCGATTTCGTCCCGCGTCGCCCCTGCCATCGCCCCCCAGAACGCGACGTTGCGGGCGGCACTCAACTCGAGGTACAGGCCGTTGCCGTGCCCGAGCAGACCCACGCGGGTGCGGATGTGCTCGCGTTCGGTGCGCACGTCCATGCCGAGCACGCGCGCCGCCCCCCGCTCGACGGGAAGGAGCCCGGCGCACACCCGCAGCAATGACGTCTTGCCCGCGCCGTTCGGGCCCTGCAACACGACGATCTCGCCGCGCTCCACCGCCAGGTCGGCGCCGGCGAGGACGGGAAAACGCCCGACGACGGCGACCACGCCCTCCAGTTCGACGACGCGGTCCATGCGCACCGAACGCTAGTGAAACCCGTCCGCCGCCGGGGCAACGGGCCGGCGACCCTCGGACTGGACCGTCGTACCACTATGTTGGTCAGCCGTGAACGACGAGAGGCCCGACACCCCGACCGAAGGAACCAACGGCGGAACGGAACAGTCGACGCGCGTTCCCGGTCGGTGGTCGCGCATCCTCGACATCACGGGCAAGACCCTCCTCACCACCGGCCTGCTCATGCTCGCCTTCGTCGTGTACCAGCTGTGGGGCACGGGCATCTACGAATCCCGCGCCCAGGACGACCTCGAGCAGGAGTTCCTCGAGCAGATCGCCCCGGACTCGACCGTGCCGGGAGTCACCACGATCGTCACCACCACCACGGAGCCCAAGCGCCCCTCGAAGGGGAAGGTTGTCGGGCGCATCCAGGCCCCGACCATGGGTCTCGACAAGTACGTCGTCGCCGGGGTCAGCACCGACCTGCTCAAGATGGGTCCGGGGCTGTTCCCCAAGTCGCCGCTCCCCGGCCAGAAGGGGAACGTGGCCATCACCGGGCACCGCACCACCTACGGTCAGCCCTTCGGGCGCATCCACGAGCTCGAGGCCGGCGACCAGATCACCTTCACCACCACCAAGGGCGTCTTCGTCTACCAGGTGGTCGGCAAGCCTCGCATCATCATGCCGACCAAGACCTCGGTCATCAAGACGACCGACAAGTCCAAGTCCATCCTCACCCTGATCTCGTGCCACCCGCGCTGGAGCAGCGAGCGCCGCATCGTCGTCACGGCCGAGTTGATTACCGGACCGGTGCCATCGACGACCCTTCCGCCCGGCGCCGCCACCACCACCACCTCGACGACCATCGAGGAGGTCCTCGACGACGCCGAATCGGACGGCGCACTGCTGCCCGGTGACGATCTGGACGACGGCTGGTTCCACGACACCTCGACGATCCCCGAGGTGCTCTTCTACGGCCTGCTTCTCGTGGCGATCGCGGTGTTCGCCACCACCCTCGTCAAGCGGGGACGCAGCCGCTGGGTGGTCTACCCCCCCGCGCTCGTCGTGTTCATCGTGCTGCTGTACCCGTTCTTCGAGAACCTCAGCGGACTCCTTCCCGCCAATCTCTAGGGCGGTCCGATGAGCCTCCCCGCCGACGATCCGATCCGGGCCCGCCGGGAGCGCATCGCCAAGTGGTCACTTCTGGCCAACCGCATCGGATGGTTGCTCTACGCGCTCGCCATGTCGAGTTTCGTCATGGCGTTCGTGCTCGGTTTCTCCGGTCCGCTCGTGACGGTCGTCGTCGTCACGCTCATCGCCGGCTCGGTCCTGCTCGCACCATCGATCGTCATCGGATACGCGGTCAAGGCCGCCGATCGGGCCGACCGCGACGGCACGTGGTGAGACGGCCGCGAAAGCGTCGCCGGGCCGACCGATAGAGTCGGGGCATGGCAGTCCCCGGCGAGCACCATCCCGCCTTCGAGGAGTACTGCGAGGCCATCTACGAGCTCCGTGAGGACGACGTCGAGGTCATCCAGGCCCGCATCGCCGAGCGTCTGCGCGTGTCCCGACCCTCGGTCTCGGAGATGATCAAGCGACTCTCCGACGAGCGGCTGGTCCGCGTCGAGGACGGGCGCATCGCGCTCACCGAGAAGGGTGAGGGCCTCGCCCAGCGGGTCGTGCGCCGTCACCGCCTGGCGGAGAGGTTCCTCACCGACATCCTCGGTCTCTCCTGGGCCTCCGCCCACCACGAAGCCGGGAAGTGGGAGCACGTTATGTCCGAGGAGGTCGAGGAGGCGATGATCGCCCGACTCGGCAATCCCACCACCTGCCCCCACGGCAACCCCATCCCCGGCTCGGACTACCTCGCACCCGACCACGTTCGACTCGTCGACGTGGAGCCCGGCACCCGGTTCACGGTCACCCGCATCCCCGAGGAGCTCGAGTTCGTCCCCGGGATGCTCGAGTTCCTGGAGCGTTCGAGACTCGTTCCCGGATCGTCGGGCCTCGTGCGACGGCTCGACGAGGACGGCACGATGCTCGTGGCGGTCGACGACGAGGACGTGAACCTCGACCCGCGGGCGAGCGCGCGCATCCTGGTGACCCGATGAGCCGCGCGCTCCGTCGTTCGGTGGCCCTCGTCGCCCTGGCGGCGACGACCACCTCGTGCGCGACCGAGATCGTCGGCCCCCTGGAGACGACCACGCCCGACGCCACCACCACCACGGTGCCGGCGCCCCTTCCCGACGACATCCACGCGCTCTTCGACGAACTCGTCGTGCTCGCGAGCGGGCTCGGCGACCTCGTGGCCGAGGGCGAGAAGGAGGAGGCCCGCCGCCGTCTCGCCCGCGCCGAGGAGGTCTGGGCGCGCATCCAGCCGCTCATCATCGAGTCGGGCGTCGATCTCCTCGACGAGACGGGTGCGGTCGTCGATCTCGTCCGCACGGCCGTGCGTCGCACCCGTCCGGCCGACGGGGACAAGGCCGTGCGTTTCGCCATCGAGCTGCGCGACTCGGCGGCGGCGCTGCTGTGACACCCCGTCCGTGAACCGGGCGTCTACGGTCGATCAGGCCATCGCCGCGGGCAACGGCAGGGCGTGCACCACCGCCAGGCTGCGCGTCGATCGGGTGAGCGCGACGTAGAGGAGGCGCAGGCCCTGCGGGTCGTCGGCGACGATGGCGGCCGGCTCGACCACCACCACGTCGTCGAGTTCGAGACCCTTGGCCAGCGACGCCGGGACGATCGACAGGCGTTCGTCGAGGGCCGAGGTCTGGGCCCGACCATGGGCCACACCGGCGGCGTCGAGGGCGGCGGAGGTCTCCTCGACCATGGCGTCCGAACAGATGACGGCGATCCGTCCCGCGTCCCCGCGCGCCGCCAGGTCGCGCGCGAGGGTCGCGACCGTGGACGCCAACCGGGTCGGGTCGTCGACCTTCTCGATGCGCGGGGCCTCGCCGTCCTCGCGCACGCTGCGCGGTGGACGAAGTCCCGGGGTGGCGGCGTGCATCACCCGGTCGGCCAGTTCCATGATGGGCGCGGGGATTCGATAGCCCACCGACAGTCCCGTCACCCGCGGCTCGCGGCGCGACGGCAGATGCGCGAGCACGTCGTCCCAGTCGTCGGGGGCGAGCGGTCCCGTGGCCTGGGCGATGTCTCCGACCACCGTCATCGAGCCGCTGAGCGAACGGCGCGACACCATGCGCAGCTGCATGGGGGTGAGGTCCTGGACCTCGTCTACGACGATGTGCCCGTAGGTTCGCATCTCGTCGGCCTCGTCGATGCGGCCGCTGCGCCGGGGACGGGGTCCGAGCACGTGCGCCGCCTCGTCGAGAAGCGCCACGTCGGCGGCCGACCATCGGACGTCCTCGACCGAGGACGAACGGGGCCGGTGCAGTGCCAGGCTCTCCTCCTCCGAGAGGACGCCCTCGCCCGCGAGTCGCAGGAGCGCCTTGCTGCCGAACAGGTCGTGCAGGAGTTGGACCGGCGTGAGCACGGGCCACATCCGTTCGAGTGCCGCGCGCACGTCGGTGTGGTCGTGGAGCGACTCCCGCACGTCGGCCGGCTCGGTGTCCTCGCGATGCGAGTCCGCCAACGCGGCGAACACCTCGTTCTCGACAAAACGACGGGCCTGGTTGTGGCGGTGATGGCGACGACGCGCAGATCTGACGATGTCCCGCGACTGCTCGACGGAGAGCCGGACACGTCCCGTGCGGTAGGGCACGACGAGGTCCTCGCGCAGCGGACGTTCGCGGTCGCGCACGGCCTTGTCGACGACCCGGGCCATCCGCGCGTCGCCCTTGATGCGCAGCACCGCGGAGTCCTCCGCGAGTCCCCAGGTCGGGCCCCTCACCAGATCGGCGAGAACGACCTGGTCGACCCCTGCCTCGCCGAGAGAGGGCAGGACCCTCTCGATGTAGCGGAGGAACACCCGGTTCGGACCGACCACGAGGACACCCTGGTCCTCGAGCGGGAATCGGTGCGTGTAGAGGAGGTAGGCGGCGCGGTGCAGGGCGACCACCGTCTTGCCCGTTCCCGGTCCTCCCTGGACCACAAGGACCCCGGACTGGGGCCACCGGATGATCTCGTCCTGCTCGGCCTGGATCGTGGCGACGATGTCGCCGAGCTGACCCGTGCGTCCCTTCTCGAGGACCCCGATGAGGGTGCTGTAGCCGCGCAGTCCCTTGCCCGCCGCCCCGCCGGAGAGACCGTCGTCCTGACCCACTCCGAGATGACCCTCGCCGAAGAGTTCGTCCTCGATGCCGAGCAGGGTGGGGCCCTCCACCGCGAAGTGCCGACGACGCACGAGACCCATCGGTTCGCGGCCGGTTGCCCTGTAGAACGGCTCGGCCACGGGTGCGCGCCAATCGACGACGACGGGCTCGTACTCGGAGTCGGCCACGGCGAGACGACCGATGTGGAACGGCTCGATGGACCCGTCCTCAGCCAGGCGGTCGATGCGTCCGAACACGAGCGCCGCGTCGCCCAGTTCGAGCTGCTCGAGGCGACGCACCACCTGTTCGTCGAAGGCGTTGCGGTCGAAGCGGTTCTGGAAGGTCCCGCCTGTCCCGGTCTCGGTGAGTTCTCGGATGCGCAGCGCGCTCCCCCTCGAGGCTTCCAGGCACCGGTACGCGTGGAGGATGTACTCCTGCTCGTCCGCGAATTCCGGATGTTCCTGGGTCATGCTCCTCCCCCTTTTCCCGGCAGCGCACATGCCGAATTCGGGGTCCGTCCATGCTATCGGTGCACACATCGGGCCCCGCCGGGGCGACCTGACAGCGACGAGTCGATCCGTCACCATCACCGCCCCGAGGAACGGAGAGGCACATGCACCACAGAACGTCGTCCGAGGGCGGAACCGCTCTCCCGCCCGCCAGGGTCTCGACCCTCGTGTGCGTCGCCGCCCTCATCGGGCTATCGATCATCCCGGTCGGTGGCCGCTCCGCCCTCGCCGAGGACGGCACCGGCTCCGGCTCCGTGGTCGGAGACACGATCGAGGCCGACATCCGCTGGGGCGGCGAGGGCGAGTCGCGGGGGTGCCGCTGGAGCGTGGCCGGGGTCGTCGATCCCCGGTCCGGTTCGGTGCGCGAGGGCTCGCGGCGACGCACGGTGGACGGCGTCGAGGAGCTGCTCTACCTGCGGGAGTGCCCGGGTGTCGCCACCCGACACTGGATCAGGCGCGACACGAGCGACCGCATGGCCGTCGCGGCACGGGAGCGCGCCAGTCGGCTCGTTCCGACGTTGTTGGCGCGCACGGCACCACCGGCCGGGCGAATGGTCGTCAACGTCGGCACCTGGTTCTGGGTCCCGCGCGCGGCGTGGCGACCCGTGCGGGTCACGGCCACCATCGCCACTCCGTACGGGCCCATCTGGGTGACCACCACCGCCCGACCCACGACGCTCGTCTGGTCACCGGGCGACGGAGGTCCGTCGACATCGTGCCGCGGACCGGGCGAACCGTGGCAGGCCCGCCACGGGGACCGCGCCGCCACCGCCTGCATGCACACCTACCGATCGGCCTCGCACACGGTGAGGTCGCGCACCCTCGGGGCCCGCATGACCGTCGTGTGGAAGGTGACGTGGCGGTCGTCGTTGCTCGTGGGCGGTTCGCTGCCCGACATCCGCACCGGAGTCGGACTCGACGTCATCGTGCTCGAACTGCAGGCACTGGGTCGATGAGGGAACCGGGGTCGGCCCGCGACGGCGAATAACCTTCCCGGGTGGCCGCGCACCGTGGCCGCACCGACCCGAGGAGCCCGCCCCCATGAGCGACGACAAGGACCGCTTCGTTCTCGACCGGCGCTACGGCGCCGCCCTCGCCGCGATGGACGACGCCGACATCGACGCACTCGGTCGGGCCCTCGAGGGCGACCTGCGCGACGCACTGGCCCGCATCGCCGGGCTCCCGGCGACCGCCTTCGACGAGGGTTCGTCCCTCGGCGCCATGATCCGGGACGGCGCGACCCGGCGTCGCACCGCCCACGACGTGGGAGTCGTGCTCGGGGAACCGTGCACGTCGTGGTGCATCGAGGAGCTCGGTGCCGCGTCGGAGAATCCCACGCTCGAGGACCTGAACGCTCTCCTGCCGGCGGCCGTCGAGAGGTTCGGTCTGCCGGCGGTCAAGCTGATGGTGATCCAGTACTCGCGGTCGCTCAAGGGTTTCCGCGAACTCGTCGCCACGGACCAGCGCTTCGCCGTCGCCGGCGCGGCGCCGTCGGCACCGCTGCGCGAGGTGGACGAGGCGGCCCAGGCCGCCAAGCGCGCCGCGCGCAAGGAACGCAAGTCCGCCGAGAAGGCCGCACGGGCCAAGCAGCAGGGTCGTCGCTAGCGCACCGAGTGCTCGACACGGCGACGGCGGGAGGCCGTCGTCACGGTGAAGGAGGAGGCGGTGGCACGGGACGGGCCGCGTCGATCCGCGACTTCTCCGCGAGCAGTTCTCCCTCGAATCGGGACAACGTGCCCGTGGCGAGTGCCGACCCCAGTTCGAGGCGGAACTGGACGTCCGTGCCCACCCCCGCGCCGTATCCGATGCCCGTGGGCTTGGTGCGGTTGCGCACGGCGAACACCGTGTACCCCTCCGGCATGTGGGTCATTCCGAGCATCTTGGCGAACGTCCACTCCTGGTTGCGCCGCGTGCCGACGAAGATGACGCGCTTGTCGGTGATGAGGGCGTTCCCCTCGTCGGTCATCGCCGTCTGCTCGCGGCCGGGGACGGTGGTCCCCGAGATGCGCCCGGTGTTGAGGCGCACCCCACCGAACAAGGGGAACGACACTCCCCCGTAACCGCCCTTGGTGCGCGAGGGCGCTCGCACGTTCTCGAGGTACGCCGCCCCCTCCAGGTAACAGAGCGGGGTCTCGTCGGCGGCCACCATGAATCCGTAGTCGTCGTTGCCGCCGAAGTAGGTGGCGAGTCGCCCGGCGAGGCACTCGCGCACGACGTCGAGCATCTCATCGACGCGCGCGGCCTCCTCCGACCACGCGGCGTGGCGCCGGCCGTAGTCCTCGGTGTCGCGACGGTGCCGCGCCGCATCGCGTCTCTTCATGAAACCGTCGAGGATTCCCATGGGGCTCACCCTAGGAAGAGGGTGCGTCCGTCGGCACGAACCCCACGGGATCGCCCTCGCGCACGCGGCCACCCGTGACCACCCGGGCGTAGACACCGAGGTTCTGGTCGAGATCGGACACGATGTGCCGCAGGATGCGCCTGTCCTCTTCGATGCCGTCGACGACGGGTCGGGTCACCATGACGCAGCGCGGACACGGGGCGAGGAACTCCACGGTCGCATCCCCGATGCGGGCGCGCCGACCCGTCCAGGAGAACTCCGGATGACCGGGCTCGTCCCCCGTGTCCACCACGATCGAGGGGCGGAATCGGCGGTCGTCGATGACCGAATCGGGCAGTGCCGCGCGCAGGGCCGCCATCGCCGAGGTCGTCATGACCATGAGCGGCCAGCAGTCGTGGTGGGTGCCCGGCGGCGACTCGAACATCGCCACCTCCGGGGGGAAGACCGAGAAATCGGGCAGGGGCTCGTGCTCCTCGCGACCGAAGATGCCGCGCAGTTCGGCCACCACGTCGTCGGAGTCGGAGGGCCCGCGCAGGAAGTGGTCCGTGGAGCCGTCGGCGGGCAGGGACTCGAGTCCCACGCGGCGGCCGAGGGCCGCGCTGAGTCGCTCGTCGATGTCGGTGTCGCGCGAGGACGCGACCGACCCGTCGGGGAACGTCACGAGAACATGGTGCGAGCCGTCCCCGTGGAACGTGGCCCCGAAGCGCATGAGTTCGCCGATCTTCTTGGCACCGCGGATCCCGCCGCGCTCGTGGTCGCGCACCGCCCAGTGGCGGTCGCCCGCGATGCCGAGGAGCCCGACGTCGACCTCGCTCGCGCGCTCCCCGACGAACGACTTGACGGGATGGCGCCAGATCCGGGCGACGCGCACGCGGCGTGCCTAGCTGTAGTACGGATTGGCGCCGGTGGTGTGGTCGGTGATGTCGCGCACCTTGACCACGCCCGGCACCTTCTCGACGAGGGTCGTCTGCACTCCGTCCATCATGGTCTGCTTGCTCAGCGAGCATCCGTGGCAGCCGCCGCCCATCGTCAGGTACGCGACGCCCTCGTCGTCGTGACCAATGTAGGAGACGAACCCGCCGTGGGCGGCCAGGGCGGGGTTGACCTCGCCCGAGAGCACGGCCTCGATGGCCGCTGACATCTCGTCGTCCGCCACGAGACCCTCGACGACGGGTGCCGGCGGCTTGTTGGGATTGCGGATGATGAGTCCTTGGCGCTCGTTGAAATCGAGGGTGGCCCCGCTGATGTGCTCCACGGACGCCGAGGGCACGATGATCTTGAGTCCGTCGATGGTGCGCACCTCGTCGGTGAAGGCCGCCTGGGTGACGATCTCGAACGACAGGTCGTAGCGGAACTCCTCGCCGGGCGCGGCCATGACCTCGAGGCGCAGACCGAGACGCTCCTTCTCGGGCTCCTCGTCCCGCAGCGACACGAGACGCGCGTGGGCCTCGGGCGTGATCTCGATGATGGTGTCGGTCGAGGCGGATGCGAAGGGACTCACGGGGCCAAGGCTAGCGACGACCGCGCGTCGGACGCCGTCCTGCCCTCGGGACGTCCGTCGTCCAGACCCGGGCGCCGGCACGCGGCGCACCGCTAGCGTGGGACGCACGAACGGGGAGCTCGCGGGACGGCGGGCTGAGAGGGTGGATGCCTCCGCCGACCCGACACCTGATCTGGGTAATGCCAGCGGAGGGATTCACATGAGCCACACGCACGCCACGGTCTTCGCGGGAGGTCATCCGCCCCGCCGGGACGTCGCCTCTCTCCTGCCCGACGACACCGTCGTCGTCGCCGCCGACTCGGGCTGGCACCACGCCGTGGATGCCGGCCTCGTGCCGTCGGTGCTCGTCGGTGACCTCGACTCGATAGGGGCCGAGGGACTCGCCGCCGCGCGCGCCGCGGGATGCGAGGTGGTCGACCACCCGATCGACAAGGACGCCACCGATGTCGAGCTGGCCCTTCTGCTCGCCCGCGATCGCGGTGCGACGCGCATCGACGTCGTGTCGGGCGGTGGTGACCGCCCCGACCACGTGCTCGCGCTCCTCCACGTGCTCGCCGCCGATGATCTCGCGGACACCGAGATCGGCGCCTGGCTCGGGCGCACGCGGCTCGTCGTGTGCCGCGCCGGACGCTCCGTGTCGTTGCCCGCGGGACCCGGAGACACGGTGTCGCTCGTGCCCGTCGGGGGCGATGCCACGGTGAGCGCGAGCGGGCTGCACTGGGCCCTCGACCGCACCGTGCTGCGTGCCCACTCGTCGCGCGGGGTGAGCAACGTCGCCCTCGACGATCCGTGCGTGACGGTGCATTCCGGTCGTCTGCTGGCCTTCGTCGACGGGGACCCGTCGTGAGGCGCGCGCTCGTTCTCCTCGTCGGGGCCGCGATGGCCGCGGCGTGCACGACGTCACCGGATGGCGGCGGAGGGGACGCCACGCCGGACGAGGTCGTGCTCGTCTCCTACGACGCCTTCACCCCCGCAGACGGCGCCTTCGACGAGTTCACGCGTGCCACCGGAGCCCGCGTGCGCGTCGTGACCGGCGGCGATTCCGGCACGGTCGTGTCCCGGGCCATCCTCACCGCCGGCACCCCAGAGGGCGACGTGCTCTGGGGGGTCGATGACACGACGCTCGCGCGCGCGGAACGGGCGCGCCTCTTCGACCGCGTCGAGTCCGTCGACACGGGTGACGTGTGCATCAACGTCGACGACGAGTGGTACGCCGACAGGGGTCTCGAACCCCCGCGCGCATTCGACGACCTCTTTGATCCCGTCTACCGCGGCCACCTCGTGGTGCAGAACCCCGTGACCTCGTCACCGGGCACCGGATTCCTGCTCGCCACCATCGCCCGTTACGGCGACGCCTGGCGCGAGAAATGGGCCGACCTCGTCGCCAACGACGTGCTCGTCGTCAACGATTGGACCGCCGCGTACACGGTCGAGTTCTCCGGTTCCTCCGGCGCGGGTCCGCGCCCCCTCGTCGTGAGCTACGGCTCGAGCCCGCCCGCCGAGGTGGTCTTCGCCACCGAACCCGTCGACGAGCCCGGAACCTCCGTGCTCGAGGACACCTGTCTGCGGCTCACCGAACGCGCCGGGGTGCTGCGGGGCGCCCGGAACCCGCGTCTCGCCGACGCCCTCCTCGACCACCTGCTCTCGCGCTCCTTCCAGGAGACGATGCCCCTCAGCCTCTTCGTGTTCCCCATCGATCCCTCCGTCCCGTTGCCGGACGTGTTCGCGCGTTTCGCGGCGCGACCTGTCTCGCCCCTGCGCGTCGACCCCGGGGTGATCGACGCCGAACTGGAGACCTGGCTCGCGGACTGGCGGGACATCGTCCTGTGATGCTCCTGCGCGCGGCGCGACTCGTCCCCGGGGTCGCGCTCGCCGTGTTCGTGGCGTGGCCGCTCGCCGCCATGGCGACGGGACATCTCCGACTCGATGCGGTGGGGGACGTGCTCGGGGACCCGTCCCTGCGCGGAGTGTTCCTGACCACGGCGCGCCTGGCCCTCGTCAGCACGGTCGTGGCGACGGTCGTCGGCCTCCTCGCCGCATGGTCGCTGGAGCGCCACGTGTTCCCCGGCTCTCGGTGGCTCTCGGCGGCGGTGTCCGTGCCCTTCGTCATGCCGGCGGTGGTCGTGGCGGCCGGTGTTCTCGCGGTGGTGCCGGGGCGCGGAACCGCACCCGTCGTGTGGGCCCATGTCGTGTTCAACGCCGCGGTCGTGCTGCACGTGGTCGGGCCCCGCTGGCGTCTCGTCCCTCCCGAGGAGATCGAGGCCGCGGCCTCGCTCGGTGCGGGACCTCTCGCCCGGGCCCGTCACGTGACCTGGCCGCACCTGCGCGAGTCGGTCCGGTCGGCGGCGGCACTCGTGTTCGTCTTCTGCATGACCACGTATTCGGTGCCGATCGTGCTCGGTGACGCCGACCTGCGCACCGTCGAGACCGAGGTGTTCGTGCAGGCGGTGCGCCTCGGACGCACCGACGTCGCCGTCGCCCTGTCGGCCGTGCAATTCGCCGTCGTGGCGACCGCGCTCGTTCTCTCCCGACGCGGGCGCGCGGCGTCGCTCATCGGGTCGGTCGGCCGCCTGCGCCCGTCCGGTCGACCGATGGTGCGATGGGCCGTGCCGCTCGTCGGGTGGACGACCGCGGTCCTCGTGGCGTCACCGCTCGTGTTCGTCGTGCTGCGATCGCTGCGCCTCGAGGGGCGTTGGACGCTGGCGGGTTGGCGGGCCCTCGCCGACGGCACGCTCCTCGGCGTGGGCATCGACGTGCCCGGGGTGGTCGTGCGCTCGGTCCTCTTCGCGGCCGTCAGCGGCACGCTCGCGCTCGTGCTCGCTCTCCTCGCCGTGCGACGCGCGCGCCCGGGCGCGGTCGAGACCCTGTCGCTCGCCGTGGCGGGCACGAGTGCCGTCACGCTCGGACTCGGCATCGTGCTCGCGTTCGACACCGACCCCGTGGACTGGCGCGCCGCGACATGGCTCATCCCCGTCGTCCACGCCGTCATCGCCCTGCCCCTCGCGGTGAGGACGGTGGGCCCCGCCGTGAGGGCCGTCGACGGCGTGCTCCTCGACACCGCGGCCGACCTGGGTGCCGGACCGGTGCGCGCCTGGACGCGCGTCGGCGCGGCGCCCCTCCGACCCGCGCTCGCCCGCGCATGGGCCCTCGGTGCGGCCGTGTCGCTCGGGGAGTTCGGCGCCACCTCGTTCCTCGCGCGCTCCGACTCGATGACGATCCCGGTGGCGGTGACGGCGTTGACGGGACGCGCCGGTCCCCTCCTCCAGCAGGCCGGCTTCGCCCTCTCGGCGGCGGTCGTCGTCGCGCTCGTGCTCGGCTTCGCCCTGGCGTCGCGACCCTCGTCACGTTGAGTCGTCCTCCCGGCACCGCCGATTAGGTTCGTCACGTGGACGAGACGACGGCCGACGCCCCTCTGCGCGACGAGAAGTCCGACGCCAAGTTCATCGAATGGTCGGCCGGGACCTCCGCGTCGAGTTTCGACGTCGTCGCCCTGGCCACCCGCATCGCCGCCCTCCCCCCGGGGCCCGTGCGCGTGCTCGACATCGGCGGCGGCATCGGCGCCTTCGCCGTCGCCCTCGTGACGGCGTGCCCGGAGCGCGACGTGCGCGTCACAATCCTCGACCCGAGCGCCTCGGCCGTCCCGCACCGCCGGGCCCATCCCCGCGTCGATTACGTGACGGGCACGATCGACGCCCACCTGCCCGAGGGGCCCTTCGACATGGTCGTGCTGCGCACAGTCGTGCACCACTTCGTCGCGCGTCGACGGGCCGCCACGGACCGGACCCAGGTCGCGGCCCTCTCCCGCGTGCGCGGACTGCTCGCACCGGGCGGGACCGCGTGCGTCGTGGAGAACCTGTACGAGCCGATGGTCGGCTCGGACACCACCGGCCGCCTCATCTTCGCCGTGACCGCCAACCGGATCGTGGCGGGTCCCGCCCGCCTGCTCGGCGCCAACACCGCCGGCGAGGGGGTGCGCTTCCGCAGTCGGGCCTCGTGGCTGGCGGTGTACGAGGAGGCGGGCCTCGACCTCGTCGACGAGACCGTGCGACCCCGGTGGGGGGCGAACATGCCCGCGTGGCAGCGCTGGCCCCTGCTCTGCCGGTCGCGGCGGCAGGTGCTCCACGTCCTCGCTGCCCGGCCCTCCTGATCGGCGGATGCACCTAGCGTGGTGACCATGTCGCGCCCTCCCGTCATCGGCTTCATCGGCACCGGCCACATCGCCACATTCCACTCGAAGATGCTCCGCCGCTCCCCCGTCGGGATCGTCCGCGGACCGGTCTACGACGTCGACCCCGACCGAGCAGCCGCCTTCGCCGCCGCGTCGGGTTCGACGGTGGTGGCGTCGGAGGACGAGGTCGTCGCCGGCAGCGACCTCGTGTGGATCTGCACCTGGACGAGCGAGCACGCCCGGCTCGTCGACAAGTGCATCGCCGCGGGTCGACCCTTCTTCTGCGAGAAGCCGCTCTCGGTCGACCTTCCCGGAGCGACCGCCATGGCGAACGCGGCGGCGGCCTCGGGTCTTCCCCATCAGTGCGGCCTCATACTGCGCCGCTCACCCGCCTATCTGTGGGCGCGCGAACTCATCGCCGACCCCGCCGCCGGTGCGCCGATGTCGGTCGTGTTCCGCGACGACCAGTTCATCCCGATCCAGGGCCACTACAACTCGACCTGGCGCGCGGACGCGTCGAAAGCCGGCGCCGGCACGCTCCTCGAGCACAGCATCCACGACGTGGACATGCTGCGCTTCCTCGTCGGGGACATCGAGGACGTGAGCGCGCGCGCCACCTACCGCCACGGACTCGACGGCATCGACGACGCCGTCGCCGCCTCCATCCGCTTCGCCAACGGTGCCGTCGGCACCCTCACCACCGTGTGGCACGACAACCTCTCGCGCCCGAGCCTGCGACGGGTGGAGGTGTTCTGCGAGCGGCGCACCGTCATCATCGCCGGTGACGACTGGTTCGGCCCGGTGACCTGGAGCGACGCCGACGGCACGACGGGAGAACTCGGGGGCGACGACCTCGTCGCGCGCACCGCGCCGCTGGCCCCGTTCGACCCGAACCCCGACGTCGCGTTCGTGCGGGCCGCGCTCGACGGAGCGGCCGCCCATCCCGACTTCTCCGTGGCCCTGGAGGCGCATCGGGTCGTCGAGGCGATGTACGCCAGCTCGCGCGCCGGCGGGTCCGCCGTGCGACCCGCCGAACTCCCGGTCCTGTGACGCATCCGCCCGCGCACCGCATCGTCGAACCCGACCTCGCCACGGTGCTCGCCGTGCGCGCCGAGGTGCTGCGACGCGGGACGCCCTCGAGCGACCCCCGATACCCCCGCGACGAGGAACCGGGCACGTGCCATCTCGGCATCGAGGTGGACGGTGCGATCGTCGGGGTGTCGACGTGGATGTCCGAGCCCTTCGCGGCCCGACCGGACGTCCCCGCCGCGCGCCTGCGCGGCATGGCCGTGCGCGAGTCACACCGCGACAGGGGATGGGGCGCGGTCCTACTCGCCGCCGGCCTCGAATGGGCGGCGACGAACGGCGCCGCGATCGCGTGGGCGGCCGCGCGCGACACCGCCATTCCCTTCTATGCCCGACTCGGCTGGCGTGTCGAGGGGACCGGCTTCATCGACGACGTGACCGGTCTCGGCCACCACCTCATGTGGGTGGAGGTGGTCCCGGTCAGTCGGTGACGTCGGCGACGGTGGAGAACCGCGACGTCACACCCTCGGCGGACAGCGACACGAAGTCGAGGCTCCACCGACCGCCGTAGGGGACGAGCACCACGCCCGACCAGTGATTGGGTCCGGCCTCCACGAGGGTGACCGGCATCGGCCCGAGGTCGAGGTCCGGTGACGACATCGACATCGTCACCGAGTCGACCGGGGCGAGCATCCCGCCGGGCGGCGAGAGATACACGTGCACCTCGGCGGTGCCGGCCGTGGCGGGCAGGAGCTCCACCTCGGCGACGACATCATCCGCGACGAGGGACGCCCCGAAGGATCGTCTCCCGTCCGCTCCGTCGCCCGCACCGGGCCACGGGGCACCGAGCGCGGCGACTGCGATGGTGACCACGGCCAGCACGATCGACGCGACGCGCCACCTCCGCGGGGGATCGACGCGGGTGAACCCCACGACGGCGAGCCACCCCGCCGCGAGGATCACGGACGCGAGCGCGGCGACACCCACCCGGGTGGTGAGCGTGCCGCGCAGCAGCGACGCGTCGGGGATCGATTCCCAGGACAGGCCAGCGGCATGGGACCCGCGCAGCAGGAGCACCCCGGCCGAGCCGACCACGAGGACGAGGAGCGCCAGCATGCGGACCGTCGTCCTGCGCGGTGCCACCGACCGGTCCGCGCTCCGCACGAGGAGCACGCTGCCCGTCAGCACGATCGCGGCGAGCCACGCCAGTATCCGCGCGGTCCACAGCGCCCCCCCGAGATCGGAGTCCGTGCGCGGTGCGGCGAGGACCTGCTCGAGCCGGTCGTCGGTGCGCTCCCCCGCCTCACCGACCTCGAAGGGGATCGACCCCTCGTGCACGGCCCCCGTCCCGTCGAGCGTCGCCGACCACGTCACCACCCACGTGCCGTCGTCGAGACGCGGCAACGGGTCGACCTCCACCGACCTGCCGTCGGGCGAGACGCGGGGCGGGGGGACGGGGATCTCCCGGCGCCCGGCGTCGAGGAGCACGATCCGCACCGAACCGGGACGCACGGCGGCGGCGAAGACGAGTCCCACGCCTCCGGGCGATTCGGCGACGTTCGTCGACGCGGCGGGTGACGACGACACGAGCACGGACGCGTCGTCGGCGAGGGCCGTTGCCGGCGGGACCGACACGGCGAGGACGAGGGCCACGCACGTCGCCAGCCCCGACGGACGCATCACAAGCCCGGCCCGTGCGGGAGACCGTCCACCTCGAGACGGCCGATGAGCCACGCCAACCGGTCACGCTCGGCGAGTTCGAGCGCCGGGGCGGGCAGCAGGGTGAGTCCCATCGGACGACTCGCCGCCCAGGCCATCTTCTGGCGCTCCAGTTCGTGACGCACCCACAGGTCCGGCCACGACCCGCGGTCGACACCGATGTCGAGGTCCACGAGATGCACGGCCACCTCGCGCCACCGCAGGAACGGCAGGTCGGCCATGGCCAGCACCGCCCCCGACGCCGCCGTGCCGGTGCCGGCCCAAGTCGCGGCGCTCGCGCCGGCCCAGGCGCCCTCGAGAACGTAGATGGAGGCGCGCAGTTCGTCGACGAGTTCCCGCGGGGAGCGCGACGATGCCTCCTCGATGGCGGCGGCGCGACCGGCGGCCGCCCCCTCGTACTGCTCGCCCGCCTCTCCCCGGCCCGCGCAGGCGAGGAGGTGCACGTGACTGCGGGCGTTGAGGCCGAGATGTCCCACCACGTGGGCGCGCGTCCATCCCGGCAGCAGCGACGGCCCGGCGAACGCGGACTCCTCCATCGCGTCCACCGCGGAGAGGAGCGCCTGATGGGAGGCGGCGCATCCCTCCACGCACGCGTCGATGAAGCGCGCGTCGGGGGGATTCGCCACGCGCCTCAGCGTAACGACGGGGGGTCGGCCGCGTTCACTCGGCACCCGTTCGGCGACGCGGCACCACCACGATGGTGCCGTCGTCCTCGCGGTGCACCCGCACCGAGACCCCGTAGAACTCGCCCAGCGTCTCGGGCCGCAGCACCTCCTCGGGGGTCCCGTCGGCGACGCGGTGACCCTCGTGGAGCAGCACGAGCCGGTCCGAGTAGATGCCGGCGAGGGTGAGGTCGTGCATGGCCGACACCACGGTGAGTCCGTGTTCCCGTCTCAGCCGGTCGACGAGTTCGAGCGCCTGCTGTTGATGCCCGATGTCGAGCGCGCTCGTGGGTTCGTCGAGCAGCAGGATGGGGGCCTCCTGGGCGATCGCGCGCGCGATGACGAGCCTCTGGCGCTCGCCCCCCGAGAGCGAGTCCACGTCGCGATCGGCGAGTTCGGTCAGGTCGAGACGCTCCACCACGTCGCGCACCATGTCCACGTCGTGCACGGACTCCGAGCCGAAGTGGGTGACGAAGGGGTTGCGTCCGAGCAGCACGTAGTCGAAACCGCGCATCCCGGCCGGCAGCGTCGGCGACTGGGGAACGTAGGCCACCAGCTGGGCCCGCCTGCGGGACGATCGGGCGGACAGGGGTGAACCGTCGACGAGTATGCGTCCGCCGTGGGGGACGACACCGGCGACCGCGCGCAGCACGGACGACTTGCCCGCGCCGTTCGGGCCGATGATGCACAGCCAATCCCCCGGCCGCACCTGCTCGTCGAGCGGATGGACCGCCCTGCGGCCCTGATAGTCCACCGAGAGGGAGTCGAGATGCAGTGAGGTCACCGTCTTGCCTGCCTCGTGCGAAGGACGAAGAGGAAGAACGGCGCGCCGAGGAACGCCGTCACCACCCCGATGGGCGTCTCGGCGGGATCGTCGAGGATCCGGCCCGGGATATCGGCGAGGATGAGGAAAGCCGCACCCGCGAACAACGAGACCGGCAGCACCACCCGGTACGACGATCCGACGATCAGGCGCACGGCGTGGGGAACGATGATGCCGACGAAACCGATGAGCCCGCTCACCGCCACCACCGCCGCGGTGCCGAGGGTGGCCGAGACCACCACGGCGATGCGCACGCGGTCCACGTCCACGCCGAGGGCGGACGCCTCCTCGTCCCCCACGCGCAGGAGGTCGAGGAGTCGTCGATGCAGCAGGAGCGCCACCAGACTCAGCGCCACGTACGGCAGCACGAGTCGCACGTCGGACCAGGTGGCGGCGGACAGGCGCCCGAGTATCCACGAGTACACCTGACGGATGACGTCGGTGTTGCGCTGCAGCAGGAAGGTCTGCACTGCCGTCGCCAGCGAGGTGACCGCCACACCGGCGAGCACGAGCGTGGTGGCCCCGGATTCCCCGCGGACCCGCGTTCCCACCGTCCAGGTGAGCAGCACCGCCACGAGACCCCCGACGAACGCCGCCAACGGCAGCGGGTCGACCGGCCAGTCGCCGGTCGCCGATCGGTTCACCACGATGACGACCGTGGCCCCGAGCCCGGCGCCGGCGGCGACGCCGAGCAGGTACGGGTCGACGAGCGGGTTGCGGAACACCCCCTGGTAACTGGCACCGGCCACGGAGAGCATCGCCCCCACGAGCGCGGCGAGGACCACGCGCGGCATGCGGATCTGCCACACGATCGACCAGTCCGTGGCGGACATCCCGCTGTCGACCGACACGAGAGGGAGCCTGTCGGCCATCTCGAGGGGGATGCGCCACCACTGCGGACCGGCCGGCCCGATGCCGGTGCCGAGAGCGACGGCGCCGACCAGCAGCAGTGCCGAGGCGGGCACCCACCACCGGCCGGGTCCGGTCGTCGTCGCGGCAACGTGCTGCACGGATCGCTCAGCCGGCCAGGCTCTTCACGGCGGCCGACACCGCCTCGAGCAGCTCGACGATGCGCGGGCCCCAACGGCTGGCGACGTCGTCGTCCAGCTCCACGATGTTGCCCGACACGACCGCCGAGATCCCCGACCAGCCCGGCCGTGCCGTCACCGTCGCGGCGGTCTGTCCGCAGCACTTCGTGTCGGCGAGGAAGATGATGTCCGGGTCGGCCTGCACGAGGCGCTCCGCGTTGAGCTGCGGATAGGAGTTGCCCGCCTCGACGCCGTCGGCGATGTTGACCATGCCGAAGGGGGCCAGCAAGGCCCCGACGAACGTCTCGGACGTGAGGGAGTACAGCGAGTCGTCGAGCTCGTAGTAGTAGGAGGTGCCGGCCGGGGCGACGACGCCCTCCGTCGCCGCCTCGACGCGCTCCTTGAGCGAGTCGACGAGGTCGTCGGCGGCGTCGCGCCGTCCCGTCACGTCCCCGAGCTCGCCGATCTGGCGCCACACGTCGTCGAGGGTCGCCGCGGCCGCTCCCTGCCACACCTCGATGCCGGGGTCGGCGGCGAGGAGCTGCGCCGTGATGCCGTTCATGTCGTCGGAGATGACGACCAGGTCGGGCTCGAAGGCCACGATCGACTCGGCGCTCGGCTCGTACGCCGAGATGTTGGTGACCTTGGGTGCGACCTCGGCCGGGTGGGTGCTGAGGCTGTCGACGGCGACGACGAGGTCGCCGGCACCGATGGCGTAGAGCATCTCGGTGGCCGTCGGGGAGAGAGAGACGATGCGCAGTCCCTCCCCGTCGGGCGATCCGTCGGACGATGATCCGCAGGCGGAAAGCGCGACGGCGGCGAGGAGACCGGCGATGACGGCCCCCGGCCGCACCCGCCTCCCGGTGGAGTGGATGGATGTGGTCATGGTTCTTCCTTCGGTATGGGTCGAAGAAAGAAGAGTGGGTCGAAAGGGACCGATGCCCCCGCGGACCGCCCTTCCTTCGAGGACAGGTTTCGCACGCGGAATCAGGCGACCGGACTCGTCCACCCGGGGGACCGGGCGGCATCACCGTTGCGGGACAGTTCCGGGATCACACCGGCTTCGCTGGGTTCTGCGCAGCACCGCATATGTGCGGTGCGTCGCCGACCATACCAGACCCCATCGGGCCGTGGTGCACCCTGCCGTTCAGCCGGCCCAGGCTGCGAAGCGGCGCATGCCCTCGGCGAGTTCATCGTCCCCGAGCGCGAAGGAGAACCTCGCGTAGCCCGGGGCGCCGAAGGCCTCGCCGGGGACGAAGGCGATGTTGGCCCCCGACAGTGCGGCGTCGGCCAGTTCGAGCGTCGTCGTCGAGGTCGTGCCGCCGAGGTCGCGGCCCAGGAGCGCCGACACGTCCGGGAAGCAATAGAACGCCCCCTGGGGCTCCATGCAGGTGACACCGGGGATCGCCGAGAGCATGCGGTGCATCGCGGCACCTCGGCGCGCGAAGGCCGCGCGCATCATGGCCACCGCCTCGAGGTCGCCGGCGACCGCCGCGAGGGCCGCCACCTGGGCCACGTTGTTGACGTTCGAGGTGGCGTGCGACTGGAAGTTGATGGACGCCTTCATCACGTCGCGCGGACCGATCATCCAGCCCACGCGCCAGCCGGTCATGGCGTAGGTCTTGGCCACCCCGTTGACGATCACGCACCGGTCGGCGATGCCGGGAACGACGCTCGGCATGGAGACGAACTCGTGCCCGCCGTAGGTGAGGTGCTCGTAGATCTCGTCGGTGACGACCCACACCCCGTGCTCCTCGGCCCAGCGTCCGATGGCCTCGACCTCGGCGCGCGGATAGACGGCCCCCGAGGGGTTGTCGGGAGACACGAAGAGCAGGACCTTGGTGCGGGGCGTGCGGGCGCGCTCCAGTTGCTCCACCGTGACGCGGAAGTCCGTGTCGGCGCCGGTCTCCACGATGACGGGGACGCCGCCAGCGAGCGTGATGGCCTCGGGATAGGTCGTCCAGAACGGGGCCGGACAGATCACCTCGTCGCCGGGGTCGCACAGCGCGGCGAAGGCGGTGAACACGGCGTGCTTGCCGCCGTTCGTCACGAGGACCTGGTCGGCGGTGCAGGCGAAGCCGCTGTCTCGCAGCGTCTTGGCCGCGATGGCCTCGCGCAACTCGGGGAGACCCGCGGCCGGCGAGTAGCGATGGTGGCGCGGGTCGCGGCAGGCCCTCACCGCGGCCTCCACGATGTGCTCGGGCGTGGGGAAGTCGGGCTCGCCGGCTCCGAAGCCGATGACGTCCAGTCCCTGGGCCTTGAGCGCCTTGGCCTTGGCGTCGACGGCGAGGGTGGCGGACTCGGCGATGGAGGCGAGGCGCGCGGAGACGCGACGGGATGCGGCGGGAGGGGTCACGGGTGCCATGCTTGCACAGTGGCCGCAAAAGACGCACGTGCATTGACCCTCCCCGCCGACATGCTCCCCCTCGATGGCCGATTCGGCTGCGGACCCTCGAAGGTCCGGCCGGAGCAGATCGAGGCCATCGTCGCCCGGGGCCGGTCGGTGATGGGGACCTCGCATCGCCAGGCACCGGTGAAGAACATCGTCGGGTCGGTGCGCGAGGGTCTGCGCGCGCTGTTCTCGCTGCCCGACGGCTGGGAGATCGTGCTCGGCAACGGCGGCTCGACCCTGTTCTGGGATGCAGCGACGTTCGGGCTCGTGCGCGAGCGCAGTCACCATCTCGTCTTCGGCGAGTTCTCCGCCAAGTTCGCCGAGGCCGCCGTCGCCGCGCCCCACATCGCCGATCCCGTCGTCGACCGCAGCGAGCCGGGAACGCACCCCGCCGCCCGCCTCGACCCGACGTGCGACGTGCTCGCCTTCCCGCACAACGAGACCTCCACCGGCGTGGCGATGACCCCCGTGCGTCCGGGCGGCGAGGGACTCGTCGTTGTCGACGCCACCTCGGCCGCCGGCGGCCTCGCGTGGGACCCTGCCGACGTCGACGTGTACTACTTCGCCCCGCAGAAGTGCTTCGCTTCGGACGGCGGCCTGTGGCTCGCGGCGTGCTCCCCCGCCGCGATCGAGCGCATCCGGTCCGTCGCCGCCTCCGGTAGGTGGCGCCCGGCGTCCCTCGACCTGGCCATCGCCCTCGACAACTCGGCCGCCGACCAGACGTACAACACACCGGCACTGGCCACCCTCATCATGCTCGACGAGCAGGTGCGCTGGCTGAACGGCAACGGCGGACTGTCGTGGGCGGCCGCGCGGTGCGCCGATTCGGCGTCCCGGCTCTACTCCTGGGCCGAGGCCTCGCCCTTCGCCTCGCCGTTCGTGTCGAGTCCCGCCGAGCGATCGGACGTCGTAGGCACCATCGACATCGAGGGCGTGGACGCCAACGAGGTCTGTGCCATCCTGCGCGCCAACGGCATCGTCGACACCGACAGCTACCGCAAACTGGGACGCAACCAGGTTCGCATCGGGATGTTCCCCTCCGTGGACCCGGCCGACGTGACGCGTCTCACGAACTGCATCGACGCCGTCGTCGCCGAACTGGCGGACTGAGCGCCCGCCCCCCGCCCCGCGTGGCGGGGGGTCGCGGGGTTCGTAGAGTGTCGCCGATGCCGCTTTCCGTCGACGACGTCCTCGACACCTACTGGGAGTCGATCGAACCGTTGCGCAATCCGGTCATGCTCGTGGCGCTCCAGGGCCTGTTCGACATCGGCCAGGTCGCGACCTCGGCCCTCGACTGGATGGTCAAGGAACGCGACGCCGTCGTCGTGGCCGACGTCGATCCCGATCCCTTCTTCGACTTCACCCAGGAGCGGCCCCACCAGTACGTCGACGAGGACGGCGAGCGGCGCATCCGCTGGCCCGAGAACGAGTTCCTCGTGGTGCGTTATCCGGAGGGATCGCGCGACCTCGTCATCGTCAACGGCACCGAGCCACATCTCGCGTGGGCGACGTTCGCCGAATGCACGGTGAGCGTGGCCCGTGGTCTCGGGTGCAACCTGGTCGTGAGCCTCGGTGCCGCCGCCGAACAGGTGCCCCACACCCGGGTTCCCCTCGTGGTGGGCTCCACCACCGACGACGAGCTGGCGTCGCGTCTCGGCCTCGACCGTCCCCGCTACCAGGGCCCCACCGGAGTGGCCGGCGTGCTGCTGCAGGCGCTCGACGCCGCACGCATCCCCTGCATCAGCCTGCGGGTGGGTGTCCCCCATTATCTCGCCAACGCCCAGCACCCCAAGAGCGCCGCGGCGCTCCTGCAGCACCTGCAGCACGTGCTCGGCATCCCCACCGACCATGTGGGTCTCGTGGACGAGATCGGTCGGTGGCAGGAGCTGCACGACGCCGCCGTCGAGGGCGACGCCCAGGCGGCGGCCTACGTCTCCATGCTCGAGCGCCGCCACGACCTCGTGATCGAGAGCACGATGCCCTCGGGCGACGACCTGGCGGCGGAACTCGAGGAGTTCCTCCGCGGTCGCTCCGAGGAGGAGTGACTCAGAGAGCGGCGAAGCCCGTGGCGAGGTCGGCGAGGATGTCCTCGATCGACTCGAGGCCCACCGACAACCGCACCAGTCCCGGCTCCACGCCCGCGGCGCGCTGCTCGTCCTCGGTGAGCTGGCTGTGCGTGGTGGACGCCGGATGGATGACGAGGCTGCGCACGTCGCCGATGTTGGCCACGTGGCTGTGCAGGGAGAGGGCCTCGGCGAAGCGCTGACCGGCCTCGCGGCCGCCCTTCAGCACGAAGGCGATGACCGATCCGTATCCGCGGCCCCCGAAGTACCTCTTGGCGCGCTCGTGCCAGGGGCTCGAGGGAAGACCGGCGTAGTTGATGGAGGCCACCTCGGAACGACCGGAGAGGAACTCCACCACCTTGTCGGTGTTCGACCAGTGACGGTCCATGCGCAGCGAGAGCGTCTCGATGCCCTGCAGGATGCTCCAGGCGTTGAAGGGACTGATCGCCATGCCGAGGTCGCGGAGCATCTGCACGCGGGCCTTGATGATGTACGAGCCGGCGCCGAGGGCGGGCCAGTAGGCGAGACCGTGGTAACTGGGGTCGGGCTCGGTGAAGTTGGGGAAGCGACCCGAGGCCGAGAAGTCGAACGTGCCGCCGTCGACGATGCCGCCGGCGATCGACGTGCCGTGTCCGCCGAGGAACTTCGTCATCGAGTGGACGACGATGTCGGCGCCCCATTCGAGCGGCCGGATGCCGTAGGGGGTGGGCACGGTGTTGTCCACCATGAGCGGCACCCCGACGTCGTGGGCCACCTTCGAGACGCCCTCGATGTCGAGCACGTCGTTGCGCGGGTTGGCCAGCACCTCGCCGAAAAAGGCCTTGGTCTCGGGACGCGACGCCGACCGCCACTGCTCGAGATCGTGGGGGTCGTCGACGAAGGTGACGTTGATGCCCATCTTCGGCAGCGTGTAGTGGAGCAGGTTGTACGTGCCGCCGTAGAGCGAGGGCGAGGCCACGATGTGGCTGCCCGCCTCGGCCAGGGTGAGGATGGCGAGCGTCTCGGCGCTCTGTCCCGACGCCACGACGAGGGCACCGGGGAGGCCCACCGCGGTCTGCGTCCCGCCCTCGAGCGAGGCGAGGCGCGCCTCGAGCACCGCCTGGGTGGGGTTCATGATGCGGGTGTAGATGTTGCCGATCTCGGCGAGGGCGAAGAGGTTCGCCGCGTGGGCCGAGTCGCGGAACTGGTACGAGGTCGTCTGGTAGATCGGCACGGCGCGCGCCCCGGTGGCGGGGTCGGGCTCCTGGCCGGCGTGGATCTGACGGGTCTCGAAACCCCAGGTGCTGTTGCTCATGGCGGGGCAACCTAGCCCCTGAATCCCGACCTTCCAAGTCGGATTTAGGGATCAGCCGCCGGAGGCCTCGGAGACCTTCTGGCGACCGCCCTGGATCCAGGGCATCATCGCGCGCAGGCGCGAGCCGACCTCTTCGATCGGGTGCGTGGCACCGGCCTCGCGGAGGGCGTTGAAGTTCGCCCGGCCCGACTCGGACTCCTTGATCCACTCGCGGGCGAACTTGCCCGACTGGATCTCCTTGAGGATGCGGGCCATCTGCTTCTTCGTCGCCGCCGTGATGACGCGCGGACCGCGGGTGACGTCGCCGTACTCGGCGGTGTCGGAGATGCTGTAGCGCATCCCGGCGATGCCCTCCTCGTACATGAGGTCGATGATGAGCTTGGCCTCGTGGAGGCACTCGAAGTAGGCCATCTCGGGCTGGTACCCGGCCTCGACGAGGGTCTCGAAGCCGGCCTGCACGAGCGCGGTGAGGCCGCCGCACAGCACGACCTGCTCACCGAACAGGTCGGTCTCGGTCTCCTCGGCGAACGTGGTCTCGATGATGCCGGCGCGCGCGCCGCCCACGCCCCAGGCGTAGGAGAGCGCGAGGTCACGGGCCTTGCCGGTGGCGTCCTGCTCGACGGCGATGAGACACGGCACCCCGCCGCCCTCGGTGAAGGTGCGCCGCACCAGGTGACCCGGGCCCTTCGGCGCGATCATGATCACGTCGACGCCCTTCGGGGGACGGATGCGCTTGAAACGGATGTTGAAGCCGTGGGCGAAGGCCAGGGCCTTGCCGGGCTTCATGTGGCGCTTGATGTGCTCGGTGTAGGTGGCCTTCTGCTCGGTGTCGGGCATCGTGAGCATGATGACGTCGGCCCACTTGGCGGCGTCGTCGATGGACCTCACGGCGAGACCGGCGGCCTCGGCCTTGGCCTTCGACGAGGACCCCTCGCGCAGGCCGACGACGACCTGGGCACCGCTCTCCTGCAGGTTGAGGGCGTGGGCGTGGCCCTGGGAGCCGTAGCCGATGATGGCCACCTTGCGTCCCTTGATGATCGAGGAATCGACGTCCTTCTCGTAGTACATCTTCGCAGCCATCGTCATGCCTTTCTCTGGGGGTTGTCGGAACGGTCGTCCCTGTCGAGCCGGGACAGGGCCACGCGACCCGTCCGCTGGATCTCCACGATGCCATGCCCCCGCAGCAATTCCTCAAAATCGTCGAGTTGGGCGGGTTCGGCGGCGAGCGAGAGCGTCATGGCGTCCTCCCCGACGGCGAGCACGGACGCCTCGTAGACGTGGGCCAGTTCCAGCACGCGCGTGCGGTCGCCCTCGGCGGCGCGCACCGTGACGAGCAGCAATTCGCGTTCCACCGAACGCGACGGATCCATCTCGGTGATGCGCACGACGTCGATGAGCTTGAACAACTGGTTGACGATCTGCTCGAGCGGCGTCTCGGAGATGTCCACGACGATGGTGATGCGCGAGTGGCGCGGGTCGTCGGTGGGGGCGACGGCGAGAGAGTAGATGTTGTAGCCGCGCCGCGCGAACAGCCCGGACACGCGTGCCAGCACACCCGGGCGGTTCTGCACCAGCACCGAGAGGATGTGGTGCGTGCGCGACACGCCGAACGGATTGTTGGCGTCGATGGTGGTCACCGCAGGAACCCCCGGCGTTCCTCCTGGCTCGGGTGCACGAGGACCTCGTCGTTGCTCGTTCCCGCCGGGACCATGGGGAAGACCTTCTCCTCCTTGTCCACGCGGAAGTCGATCACGACGGACCGGTCATGGATCGCGTTGGCGCGCTCGATGGCGGCCTCGACCTCCTCGGGGGACTCCACGCGGATGCCGACGCAGCCCATGGCCTCGGCCCATTTGACGAAGTCCGGGCATCCCGAGAGGTCCACCTCCGAGTAGCGATTGCCGTAGAACATCTCCTGCCACTGGCGCACCATGCCGAGGTACGAGTTGTTGAGGATGGCGATCTTCACGTGGATGCCCTCGGTGGTGGCGGTCACCAGTTCCTGGGCCGTCATCTGGAAGCAGCCGTCGCCGTCCACCGCCCACACGGTGCGGTCGGGCCGGGCGGCCTTGGCGCCGATGGCGGCGGGCACGGCGAACCCCATGGTGCCGAGCCCGCCCGAGTTGACCCAGGTGTAGGGCTCGTTGAAGTGCCAGTACTGGCTCGTCCACATCTGGTGCTGACCGACCCCGCTGACGACGATGGTTCCCTCGGGCGCCAGGTCGCGCAGTTTCTCCAGGCAGAACTGGGGCTTGAGAGCGCCGCCCGGCTCGGCGGCGTCATAGGCCAGCGGGAACTGCTCTCGCCAGCCGCTCACCCGCGAGCGCCACGGGGAGATGTCGGTCGCGACGGTCCCGGCGGCGAGCAGACGGCGGATCTCGGCGACGATGCCGACGACGACCGGCCGGCAGTCCCCGACGATCGAGACGTCCGGGCGACGCACCTTGCCGTGCTCGGCCGGGTCGATGTCCACGTGGATGACCCTGGCGTCGGGAGCGAAGGTCGCCACCTTGCCCGTGACCCGGTCGTCGAAGCGCGCACCGAGGGCGATGAGGAGGTCGGACTTCTGCAGGGCCGTGATGGCGGTGGCGTTGCCGTGCATGCCGGGCATGCCGAGACACAACGGATGGTCGTCGGGCAGTGCGCCGCGCGCCATGAGGGTGGTCACCGCGGGGATGTCGAGCAGCTCGGCCAGTTCGCGCACCTCGTCGGCGGCGCGCGACTTCAGCACACCCCCGCCGAGGTACAGAACCGGACGCTCGGCCTCGAGGATCATGCGGGCGGCGGCGGCGATGCGCTCGGGATCGGCCTCGGTGTCGGGCCGGTACCCGGGCAGGGACTCGGCGACCTCCTCGTCGGTCGGCCAGTGCCAGGTCATCGTCGCGTTGAGGATGTCCTTCGGGAGGTCGACGAGCGTGGGGCCGGGACGGCCCGTCGTGGCGATGTGGAACGCCTGGCGGATGGCCATGGGGATGTCCTCGGCGCGCATGACGAGTTCGTTGTGCTTGGTGACGCTGCGGGTGATTCCGACGGTGTCGCACTCCTGGAAGGCGTCGGTGCCGATGGCGGTGGTGGACACCTGGCCGGTGATGCACACCATCGGGATCGAATCCATGTACGCGTCGCACAGGGGCGTGACCATGTTGGTGGCGGCGGGACCGCTCGTCACCATGGCGACTCCCGGCCGTCCGGTCACGTGGGCGTATCCCTGGGCCATGTGGCCGGCGCCCTGCTCGTGGCGCACGAGCACGTGACGGATGCTCGAGGTGAGGAGGGGGTCGTAGGCGGGCAGGATGCACCCGCCGGGGAGCCCGAACATGATCTCCACGTTCTCCATCTCCAGGGAACGGATGAGGGCCTGGGCGCCGGTGAGGGTCTCTCCGGTCATGTCGTTCTCCTTTCGGCTCGGAACGGGTGTCGGGTCAGGGCGGAAAATGAAAAAACCACCCGGCGAGGGTGGTCGGGAGCACGGCGGAGCGCCGTGCTCAGGCGGTTACGAGGATGCGGCGGACGGGGGTGGCGTTCGTCATCAGCGACGAGTCTGCCACCGGTTTTTCCGGCTTGGCAACCCCGAAAAAGGACGCCACGGTCCATGCACCCACCAGGGCCCCGAGACCCACCGCCAGGGCGAAGAGGGTCGCCCCGGTGTTCATGGTCAGGGCGGACGGAAGGTCGCCGGAGAGAAGGTGCAGTGCGGCCCGGGTGGCACCGCAACTCGGGCACGGCGCACCGGTGACGGCGAGCAACGGGCAGAGATTCGGCGACCGGTCGAGACGGTGCGCCACCGCCTCCGTGACGGGACTGGCGAGGGCGGCCGCCGCGAGGGCGGCCATCGCACGCTCAGCCCTCATGCACCACCGTGGTCTTGGCCAGGTAGTCCCACACACCCTGGCGATTGGGGTTGACGAGGATCAGGACGGCGCTCACGAGCGACACGAGACCACCGCTGACCGAATCCAGGATCCAGTGCCCGACCAATTGGCGCAGGAGCATCTGGTTCATCGTCGCCGGCGCACCGGATGCGGCGTCGACGATGCGCAGACCGAGCATCTTCTTGGCCGGCGTGGTGGCCTGGGACCACAGCACCACGGACCAGATGAGCCAGCCGATGCCGCAGGTGAGGACGAAGAGGAGACCGTCGAGAAGAGCCGCGCCCAAGCGACGCCCGTTCGAGCAGGGAACCACGTTGCCACCGAACGAGGACGAGGTGGAAAAGCCCCCGGCAGGGACCTGGGGCGGCTGGGCAAAGGGATCGCTCATGGACCGAACCGTAGTCCCTCGTGCCCCGTCCCCTAGCCTTGACCCCATGTCTGAAGCCCGTCCCATCGCCCCTGCCGAAGGAAAACTCGGCGTCCTCACCGTCGGTCTGGGGGCCGTCGCCTCCACCCTCATCGCCGGCGTCGAACTGGCCAAGCAGGGCAAGGGCGACCCCGTCGGCTCCATGACCCAGATGGGCACGATCCGTCTCGGCAAGCGCACCGACGACAAGACCGTCCTCATCAAGGACTTCGTCCCGCTCGCCCGCCTCGAGGACATCGTCTGGGGCGCCTGGGACGTCTTCCCCGACGACGCCTACGTGGCCGCCAGCCGGGCCGGGGTGCTGGAGCAGGGCAAGCACATCGAGGCCATCGCCGACGTGCTGCGCGAAATCCGCCCCATGAAGGCCGCGTTCGAGCGCAAGTACGCCCGCAACCTCGACGGCGAGCACATCATGGCCGTGTCCGGAAAGCGCCAGATGCTGGAGAACATCCGCGCCGACATCAATCGTTTCCGCGACGAGAAGAAGGTCGACCGGGTCGTCATGATCTGGTGCGCCAGCACCGAGATCTACATCGAGCCCGGCCCGGCGCACCAGACGATCGCGTCCCTCGAGAAGGCCATTGACGCGAACGACGAGACCATCTCCCCCTCCATCCTCTACGCCTACGCCGCCCTTCTCGAGGGCGTCCCCTTCGCCAACGGCGCCCCGAACCTGGCCGTCGACACCCCGGCCCTGCGCGAGTTCGCCACCGAGCGCAACATCCCCATCTCCGGCAAGGACTTCAAGACCGGCCAGACCCTCATGAAGACGGTGCTCGCCCCGATGATCAAGGCCCGCCAGCTGGGACTCTCCGGTTGGTACAGCACGAACATCCTCGGCAACCGCGACGGCGAGGTGCTCGACGCGCCGGAGAACTTCAAGACCAAGGAGGAGTCGAAGCTCGGCGTGCTCGAGGACATCCTCGAGCCCGGCAAGAACCCCGGGCTCTACGGCGACGTCTTCCACAAGGTGCAGATCAACTACTACCCGCCCCGCGGCGACAACAAGGAGGGCTGGGACAACATCGACATCTTCGGGTGGCTCGGCTACCCGATGCAGATCAAGGTGAACTTCCTCTGCCGCGACTCGATCCTGGCCGCGCCGCTCGCCCTGGACCTCGTGCTCTACTCGGACCTGGCCCAGCGGGCCGGACTCGGCGGCATCCAGGAGTGGTTGTCCTTCTATTACAAGAGCCCGCAGGTGGCACCCGGCCTCTACCCCGAGCACGACCTCTTCATCCAGCTCACCAAGCTGAAGAACACGCTGCGCTGGATGATGGGCGAGGACCAGATCACCCATCTCGGCCGCGAGTACTACGACGAGATCTGAGCCCGTCGTGACACGGGTCTCGCGTGCCCTCGCCCGCGTTCATCCCGCGGTGCTCGACGCGGCGTGCGTCCTGCTGCTCGTCGTCGTGGGCACGCGCAACCACGACACCGACGACGGCGTCCTCGCCGTGCTCGGTGTGGGTGTCCCGTTCTGGATCGCCCTCGCCGCCGTCCATGCCGTGCCCGTCGTGCGGCGCCGCGCCGACGAGACAGGCTCGGGCGCCATCGTGTGGGTCGCCACCGTGGCGGTCGGCATGACGCTGCGCAACCTCGTGTTCGACCGGGGCACGGCTGCGGCCTTCATCGTGGTCGCCACGGTGTTCCTCGGGACCACCATGCTCGGCTGGCGCGTCGCGCGCGGCGCCGGAACCCTCACTCGCTGAGCAGGGGCAGCATCTCGGCGAGTCCCGTCGCCGTTCCCCGGGCATCGTCGAGGAGACGCACGGCATCGCCGATGCGATGCGCCTCGCCGGCAGGCACGACCACGGTTCCGCGAACGGCGTCGTCCTCGAGCGTGAGGGTGACGCCCGCGAGCGCATGGTTCAGTCGGTTGACCTCCGCCAGCACGGCGGGCGAGTCCGACACGGGACCCGCGATCTCGGTGGAGACGGCGAACATGTCGTGCCCCGTGCCCTCGATCGTCAGCACCTCGACCCGGTGCGCGCGACCGCGACGCTCGAACCGCACCGGATGCACCCGCGCCCCGCGGCGGGGCGGAACGGCATCGGCGACGTCGGCGAGGGCGTTGCAGAGGGACTCGATGTTGCGTCGCACATGGTCCTCCATGAGGGGAAGGCGGATGCCGAGACGCCCGTCGGACAGGCAGAGGTGATCGGGGTCCCGCTCGTCGAGGAAGAGGTGGACGAGTTCGGACGATTCCTGCCACATCATGAACAGGTGCCACAGGTCGCCAGGGGCGACGCTCACGGTGCGATTCCCGCCGGCGGGGACGGGAATGGCGCGGGTGACCCGGCCGTACCCGAACCGGCGCCAGTCCACCGTCGCCACCACCTGGTTGTCCCCGAACTCGATCTCGAGATGGGGATGCCACTCCGAGATGTCGACCGCGCCGGGCGGCTGACGATTCGGCAGCGTCACGAGGGTGACGAAGTCGTGATCGGAGAGATCGGCCCACGCGGGCGGCCGGTGATCGCGGGACAGTCGCGGCGGCAGGCAGGCGTCGGGGAGGGGCAGGAAGGGGCGCGAATCCACCGACGTGTAGCAGTCGTTCACCGCTCCCACGGCGACGCCCGCCACCTCGTCCAGAAAAATCGTCGCCTCGGCCTCGCTCTGCAACCGGAGCATGTCCTGGAGGGAGTCCACGAGGTCGACCGGGAGGAAGAGGGTCGACCGCGGGTCGTCGGATCTGCTCGGGGTCCGCAGCCACAGGCTCTCGTGCTCGTCCCCCATGATCCAGGTGCGCCACGCACCCGTGCTCGTCATCCAGACCCCGCCGTTCGTGAGCGTCTCGTGGTGACGGGAACGGGTGAGCATGGCGACATCGTTGATCTCCTCGCGTTCCACCACGAGCGACCACGGGGACCGGTTCGCCTCGAACCGTTCCCTCATCGCATGCCCCAGCGCCGTGCGTGGAGCGGCGCGGGCCGGCCGTCGGTGCCGAACACCGACCGGCTCGGCGCGCGGTCCGTCGCGCCCCCCACGGCATCGCCTTCGCCCTCGATGAAGCCGTCGATGCGCCGGGTGAGCGACAGGACGCGGTCGAGGGCGACATCGGCGATGGCAAGGGTGACGACGCCGTCGGCATCGCGCTCCACCGTGACCCATCCCGTGCTGCCGCTCGGATGCTCACCGAAGAGCGTCGCCAGGCGACGCTCGAGTTCACGGGCCTTCGGTTCGACGTCGAGGTGCTCGCTCGCAGTCCTGTCGAGGGCCTCGGAGACCCCGATGTCGGGGAGCCCGGGTTCGCCCGGGTCGGATGCGGTGTCGGGTCGGTCGGTCAATGTCTCTCCTTGTCGTCGGATGCGGTGGGGATCGTGTTCGTGGGATGCGGGTTCGGGTGTCGTCACAGGAAGACCCCCACCACCTCGGTGAGGGTGCGCGCGCGATTGACGACGTGATCGAGGAGCCGGCCCATCCCGTCGGTCGTCGCGCCGCTCAGGTCGCGGGCCACGACGAGACGGTCGTCGCGATGCACCACCTTGTCGCCGGGCCATGCAGCGTTGAGGGCGGCGATCTCCCGGCCGAGCTCGTCGCTCCACGGGATAGGTCCGTCGACCTCGCACTCGATGCGCACGACCGCATCGGAGTCCCCGAGCACGGGAAGCAGACGAACGGTGAGGCGGTCCTCGCCGCGTCGGGCCGCCAGTACCCCCGAGGGACCGCCGTCGGGTCCATCGTCCACCGTCCAGCCAGCGCGCTCGACGGCGATCACGACCCCGGGGTGCGCGGCGGTGACCGAACGGTGTCCGCCGATCACCCAGAGCCTCCAGTCGTCCTGAGCGAAGCGCACGAGGAGCGGCCAGTTGAAGAAGAAGGCCATCTCGACCATGCAGGTCGGGTCCCTCGACTCCGCGAGGTGCGCCAGGGCGACGGGAGCGTGGAACGCCAGGTCGGCGCGGTACTGCACATCCGCCGCCATGCCGACCCGCTCCACGCCCAGTCCCCACGGGGTGAGGTCGCGGCTGAACTCGACGCGCTGTCCCGTGAGCACGATGCGGACGAAGGGCGGCAACTGGTCCGCCTCGAGACCCACCGGTCGACGACCGAAGAGGGTGACGACCGGACCCGGGTCGATGTCCACGATGTGCCCGGGGCTCGTGTCGATCCAGGCGGGCATGGGCCCGGCCTCCACATGGGTCACCGAGAGGTCGTGGATGCCGTCGATGAGGGCGACGGTGCCCGCGTGCGGGTCGTACCCGAGGACGACCTCCTCGGCATCGGCCGACAGGGCACTGGGCAGCACCGCCAGCAGGCGCTCCGGGATGTCGAAATGGTCGGAGCCGAGGCCGTCGAGGAAGGCGAGCACCGGCTCGTCGGTCGGGTCGTCGCATTCGATCTCGAGCGCGGCCACGACGTTCTCCTCGGAACAGATCCAGCGTCGGCCCGAGTGCGATCGAGCCAGCCGCACGAGGGTGGCCTCACCCGGATTCGTGAACCACCGGGCCCATTCGGCCACCCGTTCGTACTCGGAAAGGGACAGGCGGAGGAGATGGGGGCGAGGTGGGGCGACTGGCATGGGCACCCCATGGTGACGGATACCTGTGCGGGGGTTTCCGGGTGGGACCCCAGCTCCGGGTGCCACCCGGCCCGCACGCCCTAGAGGTCGGGAAACAGGGCGTGGACGAAGCCCTCGTAGGCCACCTCGTTCCACTCCCGGGCGAAATCGGCGTCGGGGTCGAACTCGAGATTGAGCCGGCCGCTGGTGGCCCCGATGGCCCACAGGATGACCGCGCGCAACCGAGGGCCCCCGGTGAGCCAACCCGCCGCCACACCATGGGTGAGGGACTCCTCGAGACGGGCGATCATCTCCCGGTCCACCTCCACGATGCGGGCCTGCAGTTCGGGACGCGACACCGCTGCCCCCACCACCTCGGCCCGCACCCGGCGGGGCGCTGAGCGAGCCGCATCGAGGGCCACGTCGACGGTCTCGCGCAGCCTGGACCGCAGGTCCTCCGGCGAGGTGGCGGCCGAGAATCGCGCAGCGAGGAACTCGACGATGTCGGTGATGGAGCGGCGATAGCGCTCGGCCTGGGCGGCGACGACGAGACCCTCCCGGCTGCCGTAGGCGCGGTAGAGGACCGGCGGCGTGGTACCGCACTCGTACGCGATGGGGTTCGTGCGGATCGCCGCCTCCCCGCCCTCGGCGATGACTTCGATGGCCCTCTCGAGGATTCTGCTCACGGCTTCGGCGCCGGTCACCCGTTCGACTCCGGCGCTGGGCTTCACGAACCTCACGCTACCTGTGCATGCCAAGTTGTGAGAATGCTTGCCCGTCCCTGATGTCGGCGCGATCGCGGGTCACCCGCGCACGTTGGTGACCGCGCCCATGTCCGCACCCTGCACAAGCCGGGCGAACTTGGCCAGCACGCCGGTCGTGTAGCGGGGCGGGTTCGGCGTCCATCCGACCCGGCGACGCTCCAGCTCCGCCGGGTCGACGAGGAGGTCGAGCGACGTGGTCGGCACATCGATGCGGATGCGGTCACCCTCGGCGACGAAGGCGATCGGTCCCCCGTCCACCGCCTCCGGGGCCACGTGTCCGATGCAGAACCCCCACGTGCCACCGGAGAAACGACCGTCGGTGATGAGCGCGCACGACGAACCGAGACCGGCCCCCTTGAGGGCACCGGTGATCGCCAGCATCTCGCGCATGCCCGGCCCGCCCTTGGGACCCTCGTAGCGGATGACGATGACGTCGCCCGGTTCGATGCGACCCTGGAGGATGGCGTCCATCGCCCCGTCCTCGCCGTCGAACACGCGGGCCGGGCCCTCGAAGGACATCTGGTCGGCGGTGAGGCCGGCGACCTTCACCACGGC
>CAZSNB010000004.1:0-11865 GCA_964608285.1 uncultured Bifidobacterium sp. | reverse complement strand
CGGGCCGCGATGCGATTGAAGTCGTCGAGCGACATGTCCACGCCGGCCTCGTGGGCGATGGCGAGGATGTGCAGCACGGCGTTGGTCGAGCCGCCCAGGGCGTTCGTCACGGCGATGGCGTTCTCGAAGGCCTTCTTTGTCATGATGTCCCGGGCCGTGATGCCGCGGCGCAGCATCTCGACGACGGCCGCACCGGCGCGCTCGGCGTCCCCCTCGCGGGACCGGTCGATGGCGGGAGCCGAGGCGGAACCCGGCAGGCTCATCCCGAGCGCCTCGGCGATGGAGGACATCGTGTTGGCGGTGAACATTCCGCCGCACGCACCCTCGCCCGGGCACGCGGCCCGCTCGATGGCCCCGAGTTCGTCCTCGGTCATCGTGCCGGCGGCGCACGCTCCGACGGCCTCGAACACCGTCGTGATGTCGATGTTGGCGCCGTCGTGTCGTCCGGGCATCGTCGAGCCGTTGTAGACGAACACCGACGCCAGGTCGAGACGGGCCGCGGCCATGAGCATGGCCGGGATGCTCTTGTCACAGCCCGCGAGACCCACGAAACCATCGAAGCGCTCGGCATGGACGACGGTCTCGACGCTGTCGGTGATGACCTCGCGCGACACGAGCGAGGCCCGCATCCCCTCGTGCCCCATGGAGATGCCGTCCGACACCGTGATGGTGCCGAACTCGAGCGGCACGCCGCCGGCGGCGCGCACCCCCTTCTTCGTCCACTCGGCGAGTCGACGCAGCGAGACGTTGCAGGGGGTGACCTCGTTCCACGCCGAGGCGATCCCGATCTGGGGCTTGACCCAGTCGTCGTCGCCGAGCCCGACCGCCCGGAGCATGGCGCGGGCCGGGGCGCGACGGAACCCGTCGGTGACGTCGCGGCTGCGCGGTTTGATGTCGATCGGCGTGGCGTCGGGCATGGGCGCCACGGTAGTTCGCTCTTTCATCGGTGGGCCGGCGAGTGTTTCTTGTTGACGTTAGGTCTACCTAACGATAGGGTATGTCGCTGTTAGGTAAACCTAACGACTCGAAAGGAGAGCATCTCATGCCCCGATCCACCCGGAATCTCCCGCGACGACCGCGCGCACGACTCGCGTCACTCGTCGCAGTGGTCGGCCTCGTCGTCACCGCCTGCAGCGGATCGAGCGAGTCCGTCGACACCACCGCGCCCGCCGACCTCGCCGGCACGACCCTCACCATCTATTCCGGCCGCACCGAGTCGCTCGTGGCCGACCTCTTCGCCCGCTTCACCGCGGACACCGGCATCAAGGTGGACGCGCGCTACGGCGACAGCGGCGAACTCGCCGCCCTGTTGCTCACCGAGGGCGAGGCCAGCCCGGCCGACGTGTACTTCTCCCAGGACGCCGGGGCCCTCGGCGCCGTGGAGTCGTTGCTCACCACCCTGCCCGGTGCGGTCCTCGACAAGGTCGACACGAAGTACTCCTCCCCCGCCGACAAGTGGGTCGGGGTGACCGGGCGCGTGCGGGTGATCGTGTACAACCCCGACCTCGTGCCGACGCCGCCGACCTCCATCGACGACCTTCTCGATCCCTCGTGGAAGGGCCGCATCGGCTTCGCACCCACGAACGCCTCCTGGCAGTCCTTCGTCACCGGTTTGCGCGTGCTGCGCGGTGAGGACGGCGCGCGCGAGTGGCTGGAGGGCTTCGCCGCCAACGATCCGCAGGTGTACGAGAAGAACGGTGCCGTGCGCGACGCGGTGGACTCCGGCGAGATCGCCCTCGGACTCGTGAACCACTACTACCTCTACGAGAAGATCGCCGCCGAGGGGGCCGCCGCGGTGACGGCGAAGAACCAGTACCTCACCGGCGGCGACCCGGGCGGACTCGTCAACGTGGCGGGAGCCGGCATCCTCGCCGGCGCCGGCAACGCCGCCGCGGCGCGGGTGTTCGTGGAGTGGCTCCTCGGCGACACGGCCTCCGACTACTTCCGCACGAAGACCTTCGAGTACCTGCTCGTGAAGGGTGCAACGCAGCCTGCGGAGATCCCCGCATTCGACGAGCTCGAGGCGCCGGCCATCGACCTCTCCGATCTCCGTTCCATTCAGGAGACCCAGGAGCTGCTCCAGTCCGTGGGCCTGCTCACCAGATAGGCAGACTCGTCCCATGATCAGGTCGCGGGCGCCCGTCGCACTGTGGGCGCCCGCGGTCCTGTCAGCGGGCGTCTCGCTCGTCCCGCTCGTCTACCTGGCCGTGCAGGCCGGCAGCCGCGGGTGGGCCGAGGTCGCCGACGAGATCCTGCGGCGGCGCACGCTCGACCTGGCGCTCCGCAGTCTCCTTCTCACGGCCGCCGTCACGGTCGCCTCCGCCGTGCTCGGCGTGTTCGCCGCATGGGCGGTGACGCTCGCGGGTCTGCGCATGCGGCTCCCCCTCACGATCCTCTTCTCCTTCCCCCTCGCCATCCCCTCGTACCTCGCGGCGTTCGCCTGGATCTCGTGGCGTCCGGGGCTCGCCGGCTTCACCGGGGCGTTCATCGTCCTCACCTTCGCCTGTTTCCCCTACGTCATGCTCCCCGTCGTCGCCGCCCTGTCGCGGATGGACCCCATCCACGAGGACGTGGCCCGCTCGCTCGGCACGAGCGGCCCGCTCGTCTTCGTCCGCGTGGTGCTCCCCCAGGTGCGTCGCGCGGCCACTGCCGGGTCGTTGCTCGTCGCGCTCTACGCGCTCAGCGACTTCGGGGCACCCGCCGCCATGAGGCACGAGGTGTTCACCTGGGTCATCTACGGCGCGTACCGTGCCGGGTTCAACCCGGCACGCGCGGCCGTGCTCTCGCTCGTGCTCGTGGGTCTCGCACTCCTGCTCACGGCCGGCGAGCGCACGGCACGGGGACGCATCGTCTCGAACCGCACCGACGCCGGTTCGGGCCGGAGCCGTCCGCGCCCGGCCGCCCGCGTGCGCGCGCTCGCCTACGCCGGGTCGGCCGCCATCCTCGTGCCGTCCATCGGGGTGCCGGTGGTGAGCGTCGTGTCGTGGCTGTCGCGGGACAATTCCCGCGGGATCGAATGGGGAACGGTGCGCTCGGCCGCCACGGCGTCATTCGGCATCGGTGTGCTCGCGGCCGCCGCCGCCCTGTTGGCGGCCCTGCCGGTCGCGCTCCTCGCGGTGCGTCACCGCGGTCGCTTCGCCGGGATCGTCGAGGCCTCCACGTGGATCACGCACGCACTGCCCGGCATCGTCGTGGCCATCTCTGTGGTGTACGTCGGCATCCGCGCGGTGCGACCGCTGTACCAGGAGATCCCGATGGTGGTCCTCGCCCATGTCGTGCTCTTCCTGCCGGTCATGGTCACCGCGCTCAAGGCGGCGATCGAGAAGTCCGCACCGGGCACCGAGGAAGTGGCGCGCACGCTCGGCGCGGGGCCGATCGCGGTGTTCCTCCGCGTGACCCTCCCCGTGGCCCTCCCCGGCATCGTCGCCGGATTCGCCCTCGTCATGCTGGCGGCGGTGAAGGAACTGCCGGCCACCCTGCTGCTGCGGCCCACGGGGCTCGACACCTTGTCGACCCGCATCTGGGACTTCTCCACCGTGTCGGACTGGGCCTCGGTCGGGCCCTTCGCCCTCGCCATCCTCCTGCTCGCCGCCGTTCCCACCGCGATCCTTGGCACACTTTCGGCCGTGAAGGAGTCGTCGCAATGACCGGCAGCACCGCCCCGGCGCTCGCGGTCTCGGACCTGTGCCACTCCTACGACGGGCGGCTCGTCCTCGATCGCCTGTCGCTCGGGGTCCGACGCGGGTCCATCACCGCGGTGCTCGGCCCCTCGGGCGGGGGCAAGACCACCCTGCTGCGCATCATCGCCGGATTCACCCGCCCCGAGTCGGGAACGGTCGACATCGACGGACGTCGCGTGACCGGGGACGGCGTCTTCACTGCACCGCAGGAGCGCAACGTCGGCATCGTCCCCCAGGACGGCTCGCTCTTCCCCCATCTCGACGTGGCCGCCAACGTCGCCTTCGGCCTGGCGCACCGTCGTTCCGCCGCAGCCCGTGCGCGGGTGGCCGAGATGCTCGAACTCGTCGGGCTGCCCGACGCCGGCCGGTCGATGCCGTCGCAACTCTCCGGGGGCATGCAGCAGCGCATCGCCATCGCCCGCGCCCTCGCCCCCTCCCCCGCACTGCTGCTCCTCGACGAACCCTTCGCCGCGCTCGATGCCGCACTGCGCGACGAGGTGCGCGAGCACGTGGTGGGCATCATCCGGGCGGCCGGTGCCACGACCCTGTGGGTCACCCACGACCAGGACGAGGCCCTCTCCACCGCCGACGAGGTGGCGGTTCTCCTCGACGGACGCATCGCCCAGTCCGCCGACCCCGAGTCGCTCTATCGCGCCCCGGCCGCCCGCGAGGTGGCGTCGTTCGTCGGGGATTCGATGGTGCTCGAGGGCGACGTGACCGTCGCCGGTGACGTCGCCCGCACCGCCATGGGTGAGATGCGACTCACCGGTCGACGCGAACGGGGGACTATCCGCGTCGTGCTGCGTCCCGAGCAGCTCGAGATCGTCGGGACCGGCGATGCCGACGCGACGGGAACCGTGGTGTCGCGCAAGTTCTACGGGCACGACGGCACCGTCGTCGTGCGCTTGGCGACCGGGCCGGAGGTGTCGGTGCGCCTGCACGCCACCCTTCTGCCCGAGGTCGGCGCCGAGGTCGGCGTTCGGGTGAACGGCCCGGTTCTCGCCTTCGACTGAGCAGGGTCAGCCGCGGCGCGACTGCATGACGGCGGCCACGACCTTGCCGTCCGCCTTTCCCTTCGAGGCCTTCATCACCCGGCCGACGATGGCACCGGCGGCCTTCTCCTCGCCCGCGCAGTACTTGGCCCACGCGTCCGGGTCGGCCGCGATCGCCTCGTCCACCATGGTCTCGACGGCGGAGGTGTCGAGCGCCTCGAAACCCTTGGACGCGGCGATGGCGGCGGCGTCGCCACCGCCCGCGGCGACGATGTCGGCGAGCACGGCCTTGGCCTGGGTGGCGGTGATACGGCCGTCCCTCTCGAGCACGGTCAGGGCCGCCAGGTCGGCCGCCGGCACGCGGGGCGCGGCGCCCTCGTCGGCGAAGGCCTGTTGCACGTGCACCAGGGCGCGCACCGGATCGCCACCGGCCCGGGCCACCTCGGCGACGTAATCGTGCTGACCGCGCTCCACGACGACGACCACGGCCTCGGAGCGTTCGTCGTATCCGGTGAGAGAGGCGAGTGCGGCACGCCGGGCGGCCGGCAGCGGCGGCAGGGCGGCGCGCACCTCCTCGATCCACTCCGGCGAGGGGTCGAGGGTGACGAGGTCGGGCTCGGGGAAGTACCGGTAGTCGTCGGCGTCCTCCTTCGTGCGCAGCGTGTGGGTGCGACCCTCGGCGTCGTCCCAGTGGCGGGTCTCCTGTCGCACGGTGCCGCCCGACTCGATGAGGTCGATCTGACGGCGCGCCTCGTAGTCGATGGCCCGTCCGAGCGCCCGGATCGAGTTGACGTTCTTGATCTCGCAGCGCGTGCCGAAGGGCGTGCCGGGCTTGTGCACCGACACGTTCGCGTCCACGCGCATGGAGCCCTCCTCCATCTTGGCGTCGGAGGCGCCGATCGCCTCGAGGATCGCCCTCAGTTCGGACACGTAGAGGCGAGCCTGCTCGCTGGTGCGGATGTCGGGTCGGGACACGATCTCGACGAGCGGGACACCCGCCCGGTTGAAGTCGATGAGCGAGTAGTCGCTTCCGTGGATGCGGCCGGTGGCCCCGCCCACGTGCGTGCTCTTGCCCGTGTCCTCCTCGAGATGCGCGCGCTCGACACCCACCCGCGTGCCGTCGGGGAGGTCGAGATGACCGTCGGCGTTGAGCGGCAGGTCGTACTGGCTGATCTGGTAGGCCTTGGGCATGTCGGGGTAGAAGTAGTTCTTGCGGTGGAAGATGCACCGCTGCACCCGGCAGTTGAGGGCGAGACCGATGCGCATCGCCAGCTCCACCGCCCGGCGGTTGAGCACCGGCAGGGCGCCGGGAAGTCCCAGGGTCACGGGATCGATGTTCGAGTTGGGTTCGTCGCCGAAACGGTTCGGCGACCCGCTGAAGAGCTTCGTGCGGGTGGCGAGCTCCACGTGGACCTCGAGCCCGACGACCAGTTCCCAGCCGCCCGGCAGCAGTGCCTCGCTCATCGGGCACCCCCCGCCGCCTCGAGCGCACCGCCCACGGCGAACATCGCCTCCTCGCCGAGGGCCGGCGCCAGCACCTGGACGCCCACGGGCAGGCCGTGCGCGCCGGCGCCGAAGGGAACGCTCATGGCCGGGTGCCCCGCCAGGTTCACGGGGATCGTGAAGATGTCGCACAGGTACATCGCGAGCGGGTCGTCGGACTTCTCTCCGAAGGGGAACGCGACGACCGGCGACGTGGGCGTGAGGAGCACGTCGGCCGCGGCGTAGGCGCGGGCGAAGTCGTCGGCGATGAGTCGGCGCACCTTGAGGGCCTTGCCGTAGTACGCGTCGTAGTAGCCCGCCGACAGCGCATAGGTGCCCAGCATGATGCGGCGCTTCACCTCGTCACCGAAACCGGCGGCGCGCGTCGCCCCGTACATCGAGTTGGTGTCGGGGGCCGGCACTCGCAGCCCGTATCGCACTCCGTCGAAGCGGGCGAGGTTGCTGCTGGCCTCGGCGGGGGCGATGAGGTAGTAGGCGGTGAGCGCGTAGGTGAGGCTCGGCAACGACACGTCGACCACCTCGGCTCCGGCGGCGCGCAGGGCCTCGAAGGACTCCTCGAGCCGCGCCGTGACCTCCGGCTCGCTTCCCTCGGGCAGATCGACGATGCGTCCGACGCGCATGCCCTCCACGCCGCGACGCGCGGCCGCGCGCAGGTCGGGGACCTCCCGGGGGATGGAGGTCGAGTCAAGGGGGTCGTGGCCGGCGATCGCCTCGCACACGAGGGCGGCGTCGTCCACTGTCGTGGCGAAGGGACCGATCTGGTCGAGGGAACTGGCGTAGGCGACGAGACCGCGACGGCTCACGCGCCCGTAGGTCGGCTTGACGCCCACCACACCGCACAGGGCCGCGGGCTGGCGGATGCTGCCTCCGGTGTCGCTCCCGAGGGCGATGGGCACGAATCCGGCCGCCACCGCGGCGGCACTGCCACCGCTCGATCCCCCGGGGACGCGCGAAGGGTCGAGCGGATTGCGCGACGGACCGAACGCCGAGTTCTCGGTGCTCGATCCCATGGCGAACTCGTCGAGGTTGGTCTTGCCCACCATCACCGCACCGGCGTCGCGCAGTCGCTCGACGACATGGGCGTCATAGGGGGGCTTCCAACCGGCGAGGATGCGCGACGAGCACGTCGTTTCGATGCCGCGGGTGCACATGTTGTCCTTCAACGCCACAGGGACACCGGCGAGCGGACCCACCGAACGGCCGGCCGCCACGTCGGCATCGACGCGGTCGGCGGCCTCGCGGGCGTGGTCGGTGGCCACGAGGTTGAACGCGCGGATTCCGCCGTCGCGCGCGGCGACCGCGGCGAGACTTCGCTCGAGCACCTCGCGGGCGGTGGTGCGTCCGGAGCGCACCGCGTCGGCGATGGCCGCGGCGGTGACGGGGACGTCGGCCGCGCTCATTCGGCCAATCCGATGATGGGCGGCACCCGGAAACGACCGTCCTCGGCGGCCGGGGCGGCGGCGAGCACCTCGGCCGTGTCGAGACACGGCAGTTCCACGTCGTCGCGCATGACGTTGACGAGCGGATAGGGCTGGGTCATCGGCTCGACACCGTCGAGGTCGAGCGCGTCGATGTCGCCGAAATGTCCCATCACCTTGGCCAACTGGCCGGCGAACACGCCGACCTCGTCCTCGCCGACGTCGAGTCGGGCCAGGCGAGCCACCTTGGCGACGTCGGCTGCGGAGATGATCCCGTTGTCGGAGGGGGGCACGGACACGCCCGACAGCCTACGAGCGCGCGCCCGGGACGGCGCGGGTCAGGCCCCGGGGTCGACCGGCGGGAACTCGGGCTGGCGCTTCTTGAGGAAGCTCACCACCCCCTCGCGGAAGTCGGGCCGCAGAACCGACTCGCGCATGAGCGCGAGGGCGTCGTCACTGGCGTCGCCGAGGCTCTTGTGGGTGTCGGCCCACACCTGACGCTTCATCACCGACATCGAGGTCGGCGACACGTCGAGGGCCAGACGCGTGGCGTACTCCATCGTCCGATCCATCAGTTCGCCGTCGGGGTGGACGCGGTCGACGAGTCCGAGCGCGAGCGCCTCGTCGGCCTCGACGATGCGCGAGGAGAAGAGGATGTCCATCGCCGCCGAATGACCCACGAGTCGCGGGAGGATCCAGGACATGCCGTACTCGGCGATCAGACCGCGCTTCGAGAACGCGGCGGTGAACTTGGCGCGGTCGGAGGCGAATCGCATGTCGCACATGAGCGCCTGCACCATCCCCACCCCGGCCGCCGCACCGTTCACCGCGGCGATGACGGGCTTGGGGATCCGCGTGATCTCGTGCTGCATGCGTCCGTCGATGATGCTCGGACCCGACGATCCCTGTTGACCGGTCTCGCCGGACAGCTCGGACATGTCGGCCCCGGCGCAGTAGCCGCGTCCCGCTCCCGTCACGACGATGACCCGCACGCGCGGATCAGCGACGGCGGCATCGATGTGCCCGAAGTACTCCACGCCCAACTGGCCCGTCCAGGCATTGAGGCGGTCCGGACGGTTGAAGGTGATCAGACCGATGCCCGGCTCGACCACCTCGTACAGGCACTCACTCATGGTCGTCGACGCTAGACGCTGCGGCGGGGGACCCCGGACGTGGACGGCCGAACGACAACCAGCCGACCGCGGCCAGGAACACGGCGGCCGCCACCCACTGGTTGAGGCGCAGACCGGCCCACGACCGGGCCTCGTCGATGCGCAGTCCCTCGATGAGGAAGCGCACGAAGGTGTACAGCGCGACATAGCCGGCGAACAGTCGGCCCGGGTCCGGACGACGACGACGGTCCACCATCACGAGCACGCCGGCGATGGCCAGGCACGCCAGCGACTCGTACAGGAAGGTGGGATGGAACGTCGTGCCGGGCGCGTACCCCGCCGAGACCGCGGTGTCGGGGGACACCTCGAGCGCCCAGGGCAACGTCGTGGGGCCGCCGAAGAGTTCCTGGTTGAACCAGTTGCCCCACCGACCGATGGCCTGGGCCACGGGGATCGCCGGCGCCGCGCACCCGAGGATGACGACGGGGTCCAGTCCGCGCTCCCGGGCGCGCCAGAGTCCCACGACGACGCCCGCCGCCACGCCTCCCCAGATGCCGAGACCGCCCTCCCAGATCCTGAACGCGTCGAGCCATCGACCCGCGAACCGATCGGCGTCGGTGATGACGTGGTACAGACGCGCCCCGACGATGCCCGCGGGCACGGCCCACACCGCGATCGAGGAGAGGTCGTCGACGCTGCCGGCGCCGCGCGCGGCCGCGCGCCGGCCGGCGACCTGCACGGCCACCACCACTCCGATGGCGATCATGAGTCCGTAGGCGTTGAGCGTGAGCGGCCCGATGTCGAGCGTCCCCGACGAGGGGCTGGGGATCGCGGCGAGCAGGCTCATCGGCTGACCCTGTCGGCGAACTCGACGCTGCGCTCGAAGATGGTCTGCTTGTCGAAGTCCTGCGTCGCCACGTGGAAGCTTCGCTCCAGCACCACGTGCTCGACCGGGCCCCCGTACACGGCGGCGAGATGGTCCGAATCGGCCGGGGACACCACGTGATCGTTCACGGAGGTGAACAACAGCAGCGGCATGCGCAGCGTTCCGTAGCGGGGTGCGATCTCGACGAGACCGTCCACCTGGAACGACAGCAGGGGTGCGAGCGGCGTGGCGTCGTAGGCGGCCTCGGTGCTCTCGGGATCGGCGATGTCGCTGCCGATGCTCTCCATCGCCTCGGTCCCCGCCGCCAGCAGGCCGCGGATGCCCTCGAGCACCTCGTCGGGCTGCGGGCGCACGGCCGGGTTGATGCACACGATGCCGCGCGTCTCGGGATGCGCCAACGCCGTCCAGAGGGTGAGCGAGCCGCCCATCGACAGGCCCATCACGGTGATGCGATCCGTACGGGACGCGAGACGCCGCCAGGCGTCCTCCACGTCGCGCGTCCAGTCGGCCCAGCGCGTCGGGAGCATCTCCTCCACTGCGGTGCCGTGGCCGGCGAGCCGGGGCATCTCCACGTGGAAACCCGCGGCGACGCACGCGTCGGCGAGACCACGCATCGAGCCGGGATTGCCCGTGAACCCGTGCAGAACGAGGACTCCGGCGTCGCGGGTGCCCGCATGCGAGAGCGGCTCTGCCCCGGGAATGATCGGTGCGGACACGGCGTCCCCTTTCGTCGAGGTTCCCGGACGACGCCGGGATGCTGCGACGAACGGTAGTCGCGCGCTGCCGAGCGGGACACGGTCCCCCGGCGAATGCATGGTGTTGACCCCGCCCGACCCTGCTGATGGACTGTCCGGAATGATGTCACCGCGCAGGTCGCCACGGGCGAGACGCTTCGACGGCCACGCCCTCGTGGCCTTCGCGCCCGTCCTGCCGCTGTTGCCGGCGTGGTTGGCCGCGACGTGGTTCTTCTGGTGGATCCTCGTGAGGTTCGCCTGGACGCCGTTCCCACTGTTCGCCGGGGCCGCGCTCGCCCTCGGTGTCCTGCTGTTCGACCGCAACGTGCAGAAGTTCGTCCTCACCCGCCTGCTCGGGGCACGCCGGCCGACGCGGGACGAGGCGGCGGTCCTCGAAGCCGCATGGCGCCGCGTCACGCAGGCCGTCGGCACGGACCCCCGTCGGTTCGTGCTGGCGGTGTTCGACTCCGACGAACTCAACGCCTTCGCGTCCGGCGGCCACCTCGTCGTCGTCTCCAGTTACGCGATCCACAATCTCTCCGAGGACGAGTTGTCCGGCGTCCTGGCCCACGAGTTGTGCCATCACCTCGGCATGCACACGGTCGCGCTCACTATCGCCCAGTGGCTCGCCATCCCCGTCATCGTCCTGGCGCGCATCGGTCTCGCTCTGCAACGGGTGGCCGAGGCGGCCACGACCGCGTTCACCCGGCGGGAGGGCATCCCCGAGATGGTCGGCCGTCTCGTCGGCGGCGTGCTCACCGCGGTCTCCTGGGTGTTCCTCGCCTTCCTCACGCTCTCGCGCTGGACGGGGAACCTCGTGGGCAAGGGCTCCGAGTTCCGCGCCGACGAGATGGTGGTCGCCATGGGCTTCGGCCCGCAGTTGCGGGACGCCCTGCGGGCCGTGCGCGGCAACGGCGACGAGAGGCGCCCGCGCGGCTGGCGGGAACGCATCGTCATGTCGCATCCACCGGCGCGCACCCGGTTGGCGCGCATCGAGGCCGACCTGCGCGCCGTGCGACGACTGCGCTGAGCCGTCCCGCTTTGCGGGTCCGCCCCCGTCGCCGATAGGCATGGGGGCGATGACGAGCCTCCCGAACGACCCCTTCCTCGCCGCCGCCCGGGGTCGGCCCCACGACCGCGTGCCGGTGTGGTTCATGCGTCAGGCGGGACGGAGCCTCCCCGAGTACCGCGCGGTCCGCGGCGAGGGGAGCATCCTCGAGGCGATCAAGAAGCCCGACGTCTCCGCCGAGATCACCCTCCAACCCGTGCGCCGCTACGGAGTCGACGCCGCGGTGCTCTACAGCGACATCGTCGTGCCGCCCCATGCCGTGGGCTTCGGCATCGACGTCGCGCCGGGAACCGGACCCGTCGCCCCGACACCCTTCCGCGGCGCGTCCGATCTCGACCGGCTGCGTCCCCTCGAGCCCGGCGACATCACCTACGTGCTCGACACCGTGGACATCCTCGTGCGGGAACTGACGGTGCCGGTGCTCGCCTTCGCCGGTGCGCCGTTCACGGTGGCCAGCTACCTCGTGGAGGG
>CAZSNB010000003.1:0-107864 GCA_964608285.1 uncultured Bifidobacterium sp. | reverse complement strand
TGGCGGTGCGCAGGGCCGTGGCACCGGTGGCGCAGGCGTTGGCGACGTTGAAGACCGGGATGCCCGTTTGACCCACCTGCTTCTGGATCTGCTGACCGATGCTTCCCTGGCCCATCAGGCACCCGGCCGCGAGGATGTCCATGTCGGACATGGCCACGCCCCCGTCCTCGAGCGCCGCGAACACAGCCTCCGCCGCCAGGTCAACGGCGTCCTTGTCGGCGTGCTTGCCGAACTTCGTCATGTTGATTCCGAGGATGTAGATGTCGTCCGTTGCCATGGTGGTCCTTTCCCTGCGTGTCGTTCTCGTGCCGATCAGACGGGCTCGAAGCCGAAGCCGACGGCTTCGGTGCCCTTGGTGTCGGCGCCCATCGAATAGGTGGCGAGCCGCACCTTCATTCCCAGCGCGACGTTCTCGGGGGTCGGCTCGCAATTGATGATGTTGGCGCGCACGCTCGTGCCCCCGCAGTCGACGATCGCCGAGACGAACGGCACCTTCACCCCGGGGGAGGCGAAGCTGACGATGGTGAACGCCCTGATCTCGCCCTCGCGCGGGACGTCCACGGTGTGGAAGGTCCGTCCCGAGCACCCGGCGCATCCGTTGCGGCGATCGAAGAACCTGGCTCCGCACGCCGCGCACTCACGTGCCACGAGGCGGGGCGGGTCATCGAGGACCAGGTAATCCACCAGAGGAATCCGGCTCATGTTCCGACCTCCCCGGGTGCGCCGACGCCCCGACTCTAGGTCCGGGCGTGTCCGGGGCTGAACCCGGGAGGCGGGTCCGTCGCGCCCCGGTCGGGCAGAATCGGGACATGGTGCGGCGATGGCGGAACTGGGCGGGGAACGTGTCGGCGCGTCCGGCGGAACGGGCGAGGCCGGGTTCGGAAGCCGAGGTCGGTGAGATCGTCGCTCGGATCGCGTCCGCGGGAGGTCGGGCCAAGGTCGTCGGCTCGGGGCACAGTTTCACGCCGGCCGCCGTCACCGACGGGACGCTCATCGACATGGGTCGTCTGCGCGGGGTGCGCGCAGTGGACAGGGAGGCCTCGACGGTGCGCGTCGGGGCGGGGACTGTCCTGGCCGATCTCAACGAGGAACTGCACGCCCTCGGTCTGGCGATGCCCAATCTCGGGGACATCGCGTACCAGACGGTCGCCGGTGCCATCAGCACCGGCACCCACGGAACCGGCGCCGGGTTCGGCGGTCTCGCGGCCCAGGTGAGGGGATTCCGGCTCGTCGACGGCGCGGGCGAGATACACGACTGTTCCGCGGCCGGGGAGAAGGACGCCTTCGACCTGGGCAGGGTGTCGGTGGGTGCACTCGGCGCGGTCACCGAGTACACGCTGGCCGTCGTGCCGTCGTTCCGGATCCGCGCGGTGGAGGGGGTCGAACCGGTCTCCGCGGTCCTCGGGCGGTTCGACGAACTCGTGGCGGGCACCGACCACTTCGAGTTCTACTGGCTGCCCCACACGCGCTGGGCCCTCACCAAGCGCAACACCCGGACCACGGACGCCCCCGACCCGTTGCCGAGGATGCGGGCCTGGTGGGACAAGAAGGTGGTGGAGAACTACGGCTTCGGAGCCCTCTGTCGGCTGGGGAGCATGCGGCCCTCCCTCATTCCCCGTCTGGCGACGGCGCTGCCCTCGTCGGGGTCGCGCGACTGGACCGACGACAGCTTCCGGGTGTTCGCCAGCACCCGTGTCGTGCGTTTCCTCGAGATGGAGTACGCGATGCCCCGGGATGCACTGCCCTCGGTGCTCGGGGAGCTGATGGCGATGGTGGAGAGACGCGGCCATCTCGTCAGCTTCCCCGTGGAGGTCCGCGTCGCAGCCGCCGACGACGTGGCGCTCTCGACCGCCCACGGACGGGATTCGTGCTACGTGGCTGTGCACATGTACCACCGCTCCGACCATTCGGCCTACTTCCGGGATGCCGAGGAGATCTTCGTCGCGCACGACGGCCGGCCCCACTGGGGCAAGATGCACAGCCGGAACGCCGATGATCTTGCGGCGGCGTATCCACGTTTCGGGGACTTCCTCTCCCTGCGTGACCGCCTCGATCCGGCGAGGATCTTCGCCAACGGCTACACCGACCGGGTGTTCGGGCGATGACCGTCGTGGACCGCGCGCGATTGGCGGAACGGCACGAAGCAGAGCTGGATCTCTTCGACGCGCTGCATCCCCGGTCGGCGCGGCTCGCGGGGGAGGCCAGACGCCACCTGCTCTCGGGCGTGCCGATGCCGTGGATGACGAGGTGGCCCGGCCGCTTCCCCTTGTTCGTGGACCACGCCGGCGGGGGGAGATTCACCGATGCGGACGGCATCGAGTACGTCGACCTCTGTCTCGGGGACACGGGGGCCATGACGGGTCATGCCCTGCCGGCCGTGGCGGAGGCACTGCATGCCCGCGCCCTGCGCGGCATCACCACGATGCTGCCCGACGAGGACGCCGCATGGATCGCCGGTGAACTGGCGGCGCGCTTCGGTCTGCCGACCTGGCAGTTCGCCATGACGGCCACGGACGCCAATCGGTTCGTGCTCCGTTTCTCCCGCGGTCTCACGGGCCGTCCGCGCGTCGCCGTGATGGACTGGTGCTATCACGGCACGGTCGACGAGACCCTGGCGGTGCGCGGCGCCGACGGGCAGGTCGTGCCGCGACCGGGCGCGATCGGCCCTCCCGTGGACGTGTCCGCGACGACGCGGGTCGTGCCGTTCAACGACGCCTCCGCCCTCGATGCCGCCCTCTCCGAGGGAGACGTGGCCTGTCTTCTCATGGAGCCGGCCCTCACCAACATCGGCATCGTGCTTCCCGAGCCGGGGTACCTCGAGGAGGTGCGGGAGATCACGAGGCGACACGGTGTCCTCCTCGTCATCGACGAGACCCACACCATCTGCGCCGGTCCCGGAGGTTGCACAGCGGCGTGGGGCCTGGACCCGGACTTCCTCGTCGTCGGGAAGCCGATCGGCGGCGGCATGCCCGCGGCCGTCTACGGCATGAGCGCCGGGGTGGCCGAGAGGTTGGAGGCCCTGGTGGCGGGGGATTCCGTGGACGTCTCGGGGGTCGGGGGAACACTGACGGGGAACGCTCTCGCCCTGTCGGCGGTGCGGGCGACCCTCTCGACGACCCTGCGTGCGGAGGATTTCGCGGTCATGGTGCCCCTCGCCGAAGCCTGGACGGACGGGGTGCGCGCCGTGATCGAGGACCGGGGACTCCCGTGGCACGTGCAGCGGCTCGGATGCCGGGCCGAGTACTGGTTCTGTCCGCCGCCGCGCGACGGTGCCGCCGCCGCTGCCGCCGTCGACCACGAACTGGAGGCCTACATGCACCTGTTCGCGCTCAATCGGGGCGTGCTGTTGACACCCTTCCACAACATGGCCCTCTTCTCGCCCGCCCACGTGCGGGCGGACGTGGACCGTCATTCGGAGGTGTTCGCGGGGGCCGTGGACTCCCTCCTGGCGTGACCGGCATCGAGATCGGAGCGGCCGTGCTGGCGGTGGGAGTCGCGGCGTTGGTCCAGTCGCTCTCCGGTTTCGGATTCGCGCTGATGGCGGTTCCCCTGATGTCGCTCGCTGTCGACGTGCGGCTCGCCGTCGTCACGGGCACGCTCGTCTCGGTCGCCACGACCCTTTTCAACGCCGTGCGCGAGCGCCACGAGGCCGATCGCGACCTGGCGCGCACCCTCATCGTCTCCTCGGTGACCGGCATGCCCTTCGGGTTCGCGGCATTCGTCCTCCTCGGCCAACGGGAGTTGAAGGTGATGCTCGGGGTGATGGTGCTGTCCATGACCGTGCTCCTGCTGCGCGGAACGGTGCTCGCGTCCGGATCGCGGCGCGACGAGTGGGCCAGTGGATGGACGAGCGGGTTCCTCGCGGTGTCCCTCTCCACGAACGGTCCGCCCCTCGTCTTCCTCCTGCAGGGCCGCAACGTCGCGCCCGCGGTCTTCCGGGGGACCATCAGTCGGGTCTTCCTGGTGAGCAATCTGGCGACGGTGACGGTGTTCCTGCTCGCCGGCCGCATCGGCGGTGACGCGATCCTCGTCACCGCGGCGTCTGCTCCGGTCGTGGTGGTCGCCTACGCGGTCGGACTGCGCGTGAGGCCCCGCCTCGATGCCGAGAGGTTCCGGCGACTCGTGCTCGGTCTGCTGTTCCTGTCGGGCGCCGCGACGCTGGCCACGGCGTGGTGAAGGATCACTCGGCGCCGAACATCGTCAGCCACTGTTCGCGCGTCCGCGGCCGATAGACGTAATTGCTCCTCTTGACCTCGCCGAGGGCGGCGGCGGGTGCCGGGGAGTACATGTGGCCGGGGAGGACGACCGTCGAGTCCGGGAGCTCGGCGAGGCGCACCAGGCTCTCGTACATCGCGCTGGCATCCGATCCCGGAAGGTCGGTGCGCCCGCATCCCTCGAGGAAGAGCGTGTCGCCCGAGACGAGTCCCCCCGCGACGAGGAAACATTGGCTGCCCGGGGTGTGCCCCGGCGTGTGGATGCAGGTCACCTCCACCTCGCCGACCGTGACGGCATCGCCGGAGGAACAGGGCCTGAGATGGTCGGTCCCGACACCGGTCGTGCGCTGCACCCAGGGGATCTCGTGCTCGTTGACATGGACGGGGACGTCGTGTGTGGCCAGGAGGGCGGCGATTCCCTCGATGTCGTGGCCGAAGAGTGACCCACCGACGTGATCGGCGTGATAGTGGGTGACGAGGACCCCGGTGATGCGCATGTCGTCGGCCTCCGCGGCGGCGACGAGGTCCGCGACCCGATACGCAGGATCGACGACGAGGCACTCTCCGGTTCCCCGATCACCGATGAGATAGGCGAAATTGACCATCTGCCGCGCGACGGGGTCGTCGCCGGCAAAGTCGCGTCCCCCGAGGAGTTGACGGAAATAGAGACGGTCGTCGGCGGAGGGGCTCACGCGCGCCACACTAGGGGCATGGACGATGCAGATGCGCCGAGGGCCGGTGACCGACTGCTCGTCGGATCCACGATCGTCGTGATCGACGCCCCGACGGCGGCGGCCGTCACCGCCGGAGGACGCCTCCTCGGGATCGGCTCGACCGGGCGGATCCGTGTGATCCCGGCGGAGGTGCACGGACTCGTCGCCGGGGCGGTGGACGGTGCCCTCGCCGCTTTCCACGCGCTGACGACGGTGGGGGACGACGTTCTCGATGTCTTCTACTCCGAGGCCGCGCGCTTGCTCGCCGACGACACGGTGTTCGCCGCGGTGGCGACGGCGAACACAGCGGACGTGGAGGCGGCGAGAGCGCGGGGTCGGTCGACGACCCGTCTCGTGCTCGACCCCCGGATGCGGGAGGGGATGGTGGAGGCGTTCCGGATGTGGGCCTCCCTCGACGGTGGGCGCGACCGGAAGGTGTCCCTGACCGAGCACGACGGATGGGTGGTGGAGGAGCGCACAGCACCTCTCGGCGTCGTCGGATTCGTCTTCGAGGGGCGACCCAACGTCTTCGCCGACGCCACGGGGGTGCTGCGCAGCGGGAACACCGTGGTGTTCCGGATCGGCAGCGACGCTCTGGGGACGGCTCGTTCGCTGATGGATGCCGTGGTGCAGCCGGCGGCACGGATCGCCGGGTTGCCGTCCGGTGCGGTGCAGCTCCTCGACTCGCCCGAGCACGCCGCCGGCTGGGCACTGTTCTCCGACCCGCGCATCGCCCTCGCCGTGGCGCGGGGTTCGGGGGAGGCCGTGGCCGAACTCGGAGCCATCGCCCGCCAATCGGGAGTCCCCGTCAGTCTGCACGGCACGGGCGGGGCGTGGATGCTCGTCGGTCGTGGTGCCGATGGGGACCGACTCCGCGCCGTGGTGGAGCACAGTCTCGACCGCAAGGTGTGCAACACGGTGAACGTGGTGTGCGTGGAGCGTGCGATGGCGGCCTCTCTCGTGCCCGTCGTGGTGGCGGCCGCCGAGCGGGCGGCAGGCAGGAGGGGCGTGCGCCCGCGCATCCACGCCGTCGGTGGCGCAGAGGCATTCTGCGGTCCGCCCGAGGACGTCGAGGTGCGTCGCGCGGCCGGGACCGTGCGCGAGGAGAGGGTGAGTCTCGGGTCGGAGGACGATCTCGGCCGCGAGTTCGAGTGGGAGGAGAATCCCGAGTTCCATCTCGTCGTGGTCGAATCCCTCGACCACGCCATCGATCTCTTCAACGCCCACAGTCCCCGGTTCGTCGCGAGTGTCCTGGCGGGGGAGGCCGAGACGGAGTCGGCCTTCGCCCGTCTCGACGCTCCGTTCTTCGGTGATGGGTTCACCCGGTGGGTGGACGGCCAGTACGCACTCGGTCGTCCGGAGCTGGGTCTCTCCAACTGGCAGAACGGGCGTCTCCTGGCCCGGGGCGGCATCCTGTCGGGTGACGGCGTGTCGACGATCCGGATGCGGGCGCGCCAGAGCGACCCCGACGTCCATCGATGATCAGGGGCGGGGCGACAACTCCACGTTGTCGATGAGGCGGACCCCGCCACACCGGATGGCGGCGCAGATGACCGCCCCTGTGCGGGAGTCCCCGAGTGACTCGAGGGTCTCGGGATGGACGACCTCCACGTACTCCACCTCGATCGATCCGCCCGCAACGACGATGCGGGTGACGATGTCCCGGAGGTCGGCGGCGGCGTGGACCCCGGATTCGTGGGCGGCCCGGGCCGCCGAGAGACCGCGCCAGAGCCCGGTCGCGGCCGATCGAGCCGGCGGGTCGAGCCGGATGTTCCTGCTCGACATGGCCAGACCGTCCGACTCGCGGCGGGTCGGCACGGTGCGCACCCCGACCGCGATGTCGAGGTCGGCGACGGCGCGGCGCACGACGGCGACCTGCTGCCAGTCCTTCGCGCCGAACCAGGCCCTGTCCGGCTCCACGATGAGGAGGAGTTTGGTCACGATCGTGGCGACTCCGTCGAAGTGGCCCGGACGGTGCTTCCCCTCCATGGGTTCCGCCACCGCACCCACCCGCACGACGGTGTCATGTCCGGGGCGGTACATGCCCCCGGGCGACGGAGCGAACACCGCGGCGACTCCGAGATTCCCGGCGAAGGCCACGTCAGCGTCGAGAGTGCGCGGATACGTCTCGTAGTCGGACGCGTCGTTGAACTGCGTGGGGTTGACGAAGATCGACAGGACCGTCACGTCGTCGACGGAACGACTGGCGCGGACCAGGTCGCCGTGACCCTCGTGGAGGGCCCCCATCGTCGGAACGAATCCGACGGTGGCTCCCGTGGCCCGCCTGTCACGCGACCAGGTTCGCATCAGATTCGGGTCGGTGATGACCTCTGGTCTCATGTGAAGGAGTGGTCGGCGTCCGGCCAGGAGCCGTCACGAACCTCGTCGGCGTAGCGGCCGACCGCATCCGTGGCGACGCTGCGCAGGTCCACCCATGCCCGCGCGAAGCTCGGGGCGCGGGGGGAGAGCCCGAGGAGGTCGTGGAGGACGAGCACCTGACCGTCGCAGCGTGCGCCGGCCCCGATTCCGATGGTCGGCACGGGGCTCGTCCGGGTGATGCGGCCCGCCAAGTCGGCGGGAACTCCCTCGATGACGACCGCGCAGGCCCCGGCTTCCGTGACCGCGCGGGCGTCCTCCGCGACACGCCCGGCGCCCTCCTCGCCCCGACCCTGGATGCGATTGCCGCCCATGCGGTGGTAGCTCTGAGGAGTGAGGCCGACGTGTCCCATCACGGGAATGTCGGCGGCGACGATGGCCGCGACGGCGGCGACGACCCCTGTGCCGCCCTCGAGTTTCACGACCTCGGCGCCCGCCTTGACGAGACGCACCGCATTGCGGACCGCATCGGCCGGCGAGGTCTGGTAGGAGCCGAAGGGCATGTCCCCGACGACCAACGCGCGGGTGCGCGCGGCGGCGACCATTCCGACGTGGTGCTCCATCATCTCCATGGAGGCTCCGAGCGTGGTGCGCTGACCCCCGAGCACCGTGGCGACGGAGTCGCCCACGAGGATGAGATCCACCCCGGCCTCATCGACGATGGTGGCGAAGAGCGCGTCGTAGGCGGTGACCATGACCAGTCGACGGGACGACGCGCGTGCGGCGGCGAGATCGGGGACGGTGAAGCGGGGACGGGACGGAGCGGTCATGGAGAACACACAGGCTAGGCGGGCGGCGCGGTCATGGCGCCGGGGAGCGTCGTGCCGCCCGTCGCCTCAGTAGCGTTGAGCACATGGCGACGATGCGTGTGCGGCGGTTGGTCGGTCGACTGTGGGCCGCCGGGACGACCTCCCTCGCCCGCTGGGCGGCGGTCGGGCCAGACGACCGGCGGGCCCGACGGTTCGCGTCGTTCGGCGAGGGGAGCCTCATCATGTGGCCGCCCACGACCATCTTCAACGAGCGTTACATCGCCATCGGACGCGACACCCTCATCGGGCCCGGTGTGGCGCTCTCGGCGGGAATGGTTCCGGGTCAGGAGTGCATCAGCTCCCCGGTCGTCTCGATAGGTGACCGATGCCTCATCGGTCGCAACAGCGGGATCGTCGGGCACCTCTCGGTGACGATCGGCGACGACGTGTGGACGGGACACCACGTGTACATCACGGACCAGAACCACGGGTACGAGGACCTCGGAACGACCATCTCGCGGCAGTCCCAACCCGAGCGCGCGGTGTCCATCGGCTCCGGCTCGTGGCTGGGCCACGGGTCCGTCGTGCTCCCCGGCGTGACCATCGGTCGCCACGTGGTGGTGGGTGCGAATTCGGTCGTCACGCGCGACCTGCCCGATCGCTGCGTCGCGGTGGGTTCACCGGCCCGCATCGTTCGTCGCCACGTCGAGGGCAGGGGATGGGTCGACGCCGAATGACACCGTCCCGGGCGGTCCGGCCCGTCAGACGGAGAGGTCGGTGGGCGGCTGACAGGAGCGCATGTCGTTCTCCCGAGCGAACTTCCCGACGCGTTCGCTGACGGGGACGCCCTCCACCTCGGTCTCGGCGAAGTAGGGATGCCGCTCGGCGGTGCGGAGTGCGTCGGCGAAGTCGCGACGGTCGCCGAGGTAGATGCGCCAGTCGGCGATCCACAGGGGCACGATGCCGCGACCCTTGTCGTCATCGGGCTCATCGGCCTCGAGCGCGTCGATGGCCCGCTCGAGGACGTCGGTCGCCGAGTCGACGATGTCGGCCTTCGCGGCCAGGGCTGCGGTGTCGGTCGGGTCGATGCCCACGGGGCGGGCCAGTGCCTGCAACTCACGGCGCGCGGCGGCGCATACCGCCTCGCTGCGCGACATCCACTGCTCGTCCCCGATGCGATTGATGCTCTCCCTCGAGGCGAAGACGAACGCGTAGAACCACATCGCGGCGATGAGGACGCACACGGTCCAGATCGAGGTGCGAGCGATCGTCCGGGAGGGCGGCACGCCGTCATGCTACGGCCGTCCCGACCGTCGGGAGTGCCCGGTCCGCTCGCCGTCGACTGTCACAATGGGACGATGTCCGTGACGGAGGTTCCCGAGGCGCCCGTGAGAGGGCGATACGTCGCGGGTTACCGACTGGTCCGCGACCTCGTCTCCCGGCATCCCTGGTACTTCGCCACGGCGGTGTCCGGCGCCGCGGTCTTCGCCGTCTTCACGGCCGGTTCGTCGCTCGGCATCCGTTGGCTGATCGACCGGGTCATCGTCCCGCATTTCGACGAGGGGGGTGTCCGCTGGACGACCGTGCTGGCCGGTTGCGGTGTGATCGTGGCCATCTCGTTGGTGCGGGCCGCCGGTGTCGTCGTGCGGCGGACCTATGCGGGGCGGACCCAGTGGGGCATCGCGGAGGACCTCGGTGTCGAGGTCGTGACCCGCTACGCGGAACAACCCTCGCCCTGGCACCGGCGCCATGCCACGGGCGACCTGATCTCCCGCGCCGGCGTGGACGTCGAGACCTCCACCGCGGTGCTGGCGCCGCTTCCCTACGGGAGTTCGGTCGTTCTTCTCCTGCTCGTGAGCGCGGTGGGTCTGTGGATCACCGATCCGATGCTCGGAATCGTGGCCGTCCTCGTGATCCCCCTCCTCGTGCTCTCCAACATCGTGTACCAACGCCGCGTCGACTCGCATTTCCATGAGGCACAGAACGAACTGGGGGCCCTCTCGGAGGCGGTTCACGAGAGCTTCGAGGCGGTCGCCGTCGTGAAGGCGTTCGGGGCCGAGGAACGCGAAACCGAGAGGCTCTCCGAGATCACCGCTCGTCTGCGCGACGCACGGGTCCGCGCAGTGAGGGCGCGCGCCGGCTTCGAGATGGCACTCGACCTCGTGCCCTCGCTGGCCAACCTCGTTCTCCTTTGGGTGGGGGCCCTGCGGGTGCGCTCGGGTGACGTCACGGTGGGTGAATTGGCGTCGTCGATGTACCTCTTCACCCTCCTCGTCGTGCCGTTGCGTCTCATCGGCTACGTGTTCTCCGAACTTCCCCACAGTCAGGCGGGTTGGGCGAGGGTCAGGGGGATCCTCGACGAGCCACGCGAGGAAGACCCGCGAGACGCGCTGCTCGAGGCGCCGGCGGGGGTGGCGGTTCGGATGGAGGGCGTCACGCTCGTGCACGAGGGAACCCCGGTGCTCGAGGGAGTCGGCTTCACCGTCGCCACGGGTGTTCACACCGCGCTCGTGGGTGCCACGGGTTCGGGAAAGACGTCGCTGTTGCGCGCCATCGCCGGAACGATGCCCCTGGGTGCGGGGCACGTCTCCGTCTCGCCCGGCGGGACGGGTCTCGTGCACCAGGAGCCGTTCGTGTTCTCCGAATCCGTTCGTTTCAATCTCACGCTCGGCGACGACATCGAGGAGGACGTCCTCCATGACGCCATCCGCACCGCCGATGCGGACTTCCTCCATCACCTGGAGAACGGATTGGACACGGCCCTCGGGGAGAGGGGTGCGAGCCTGAGCGGAGGCCAGCGACAGCGTCTTGCACTGGCCCGCGAACTCGTCGCGCGCCCGGCGGTGCTCCTGTTGGACGACACGACGTCGGCCCTCGACCCGGAGACGGAACTGAGGGTGCTCGCCAACCTGCGCGCATCGCGCCTCGTCGGGACGATCGTCATGGTGGCCTCCCGTCCCTCCACGATCGCCGCCGCGTCGGCTGTGCTCTACCTCGACGATGCCGGTCGCGTGCATGAGGGCTCGCACGAGGAGCTCATGGCGGCGCGTTCCGGATACCGGGAGCTCCTGGAGGCCTTCGATGACGAGCGACGCGGCACGGGGGAGGGCTGATGGAACCCGAGCAGTCCCGAGTCGGCACTTTCGAGGTGTTGGGCCGCAGCGTGGAGGTCGCGCCGGCACTCCGCACCGGCCTCCTCGTCACCTTCCTCCTGGCCGCGGCCGGGGCCGGCGCCCGTGTGGCCATCCCGATCCTGCTCCAGCAGGCCATCGACAACGGCGTGTCGGGGGGGGACGTGCGGATGGGCTACATCGGGGTGCTCGTCCTCGTGGGTGCGTCGGCCGTCGTCGTGGCCGGCATCTGCCAACGTCGTGCGGTCGTGCGTCTCGGGGAACGGAGCGAGGCGGCCCTGTACGGCCTGCGCGTGCGCCTGTTCCGGCACATCCACGGACTCAGTCTGGCCGACCACGGGGAGGAGAAGAGGGGTGCGCTCGTGAGTCGGGTCACGAGCGACATCGACACCCTCCAGCAATTCTTCTCATGGGGCGCGCTCGTCTACCTGCTCGACGGAACCCTCATGGCGGTGGTCGGCATGGTGATGCTCAGCTACGACTGGATGCTCAGCCTGGTCTGCTTCGCCATCGCCTCTCCGCTGGTGTTCGTGCTCGGCAGGATCCAACGCCGTCTCGTTCTCTCGTATGCGAGGGTCCGGGAATTGAACGCAGATGCCCTCGGGGCGGTCAGTGAGATGGCGAACGGCATGGACACCCTCCTTCTCCACCGCGCCCAGCTCGTGCCGGTCCGTCGCATCGCGCGGGTCATGAGGGAGCGCACGCGGGCGAACATGCGCGTCTCCATCATCGGTGCGTTCCTGTTCCCGATGGGCGAGGTCTTCTCCGTGTTCTGCGTGAGCGGGATCGTGATGGTCGGCGTGGCCCGCGGACCTGGAGCGGGCCTCACGTCGGGCGCACTCGTCGGTTTCATCTTCCTCACCTACCGCTTCCTGGAACCGATCGGCGAGTTCACGGAGGTTCTCGACCACACCCAATCGGCGGTGGCGAGTCTCCGCCGCGTGCTCGCGGTGCTCGACACCCCGACCGGGCCGCCCGGTCCCTCACGACCGGTTCCCCTCCCTCCGGGTCGCCTGTCGATCGACGTGGAGGGGGTGTCGTTCGCCTACCGCAGTCGTGTCGGGGATCAACCCGAGTCGGCGGTGCTCCACGACATCGACCTGCACATCCCCGCCGGGCAGTCGGTGGCCGTCGTCGGGCACACCGGCTCGGGCAAGACGACACTCGGTCGACTCGTCGCTCGTTTCGCCGACCCCGGTGCGGGGAGCATCAGGCTCGGAGGCGTCGATCTCCGCGAGGTCGACAATGCAGAGTTGCGCACCCGTCTGATGGTGGTTCCCCAGGAGCCTTTCCTGTTCAGCGGAACGATCCTGGACAACCTGCGATTCGCCCGACCGGACGCCAGTGCGCGGGAGTGCGAGGCTTCACTGGTGGGATTGGGGCTCGGCGACTGGTTGTCCGGCCTCGAGCACGGCATCGCGACGCAGGTGGGCGAGAGAGGTGCCAGTCTGTCCGCCGGCGAGCGGCAGCTCGTCGCGCTCGGGCGTGCGGCCCTGGCCGACCCGGACGTTCTCATCCTGGACGAAGCCACCTCGTCGGTGGACGCCCTGACCGAGGTGCGGCTGTCGCGGGCCCTGGACGCCCTCGCGACCGGGCGCACATCCATCGCCATCGCCCACCGCCTGTCGACGGCGGCACGGGCCGACCGGGTCGTCGTGCTCGACGGCGGTCGCGTCGTGGAGGACGGTCCCCATGCGGAGCTCGTGGCGAGACCCGGGCGTTATCGGGAGATGTACGAGGCGTGGGTCGTGGCCACCACGGCGGAGCAGCCGTGAGGATGCGACGGCTCCTCTCGGTCGGGACACCGACCGCCCTCGCGCTGCTCGCCACCGCGTGCGCCCCCGCGGGGATGGGGGAATGCGCGGACATCTCGTCGGTCTCCGGCTTCGTGATCAACCTGTCCATCGGCATCGACAACCGGGCCGAGGACCAGTTCGGGCAGTTCCGCAACGACACCCTGCGCGCACACGACCTGGTGACGGCGGTGGCGGAGGGGGCCTTCGACGCACCGACCGAGACGATGGAGGCGGCCGCGGTGCTGGGCCGTGACCTCGGCGCCTTCATCGAGGGCATGGACGAGGTGACCTGGGACGTCACCAGGGCTGCCCTCGACGCCGAGACGTACGCTGCATGGGAGGCGGCATCGTCGCGCGAGGCGCTGGCCCGCGCCAACATGATCGAGGCGTCCGTGATCGACCGCTGCGGGTTGCCCGACGTGGTGACACCCGAGGGTGATGGTCCGGCGGTGCTGCCGTTCCCCTCCGTTCCGTCGCCGACCGCCACCGATCCGCCGACGGCGCCCATCGACGAGGAGTCCGAGGCGCTGGCCATGGGCAGGGTGTTGGCCGAGATCTATCTGCTGGAACTGGACGACGAACAACTGCTCTGCCTGGGACGCCAGATGCAGAACTTCGAGAACATGGTGCGCCCCGACTACGACGACGAGCGGTACTTCGCCCAGTTCCGTCGCGCCTTCAGCAACTGCGGCATCGACTTCGAGCCACCGAGCGAGTGAGACGAGCCCCGACCCACCCCGGCCCTAGGGTGGACCGTCGATGGAGATAGTGCTCGTGCGCCACGCCCAGCCCGAATGGGTCAGGGACGGACTCGCGGTGGACGATCCTCCGCTCACCGAGGTCGGTCGACGTCAGGCCGAGCGTCTCGCCGAGCACCTGTCGCGCGAGCACTTCGACGAGATCCTCGTCTCGCCCCTCGTGCGCACCCGCCAGACGGCGGCCCCGTGGCTCGAGCGCATCGGGGCCCCGCTGGTGATCGAGCCGTGGCTCGAGGAGATCCGCAATCCCGTGTGGCACGGGACCCCGGAGGAGAAGGCGGCCGCGGCATGGCAGGCGGAACGGGCCAAGACCTCGACGGAGCGTTGGGAGGGTCTCGACGGAGGGGAGAGGGTCAGCGACTTCGTCGGTCGCATCAACATCGGCACCAGTCTGTTCCTCGAGGAACGTGGCATCGTGCGGTGCGACACCGATCTGCCGGTGTGGCAGACCGGTGCGGGCTGGCGCAAGGGCCACAAGGTCGCTCTGGTGTGCCATGCGGGCACGAGCAGTGTGGCGATCTGCCACATGCTCGGTCTGCAGCCGACCCCCTGGGAGTGGGAGCGGTTCCACATCGCGCACGCCACCGTCAATCGGGTGCGGACCTTCGAGCTCGGCGACGGGGTGACCTTCGGTCTGCGTGCCCTGTCGGATGACGAGCACCTTCCCCTCGACCTGCGCACCGCCTGACCGGTCGTGTCGGGCGGCCCGACCCCGTGACCTACAGTGCGTCGGTGGACAGCGCCCTCGACCCCGACGCCCTCAGATTCTTCTCCTTCACGGTGTTCTCCAAGCTCGAGGGTGCGGTCACCGCAGGGATGATCCACCTCGGGGACCGTCTCGGTCTCTACACGGCGCTCGCCGAGGCGGGTCGCCCTCTGTCGACGGCACAGCTCGCCGGGGTGTGCGGGCTCCATGAGCGGTGGGTGCGTGAATGGGCCTACAACCAGGCCGCCGCCCGCATCATTCTGTGCGCCGACCCGTCCGCCGACCCGCCGCTCTTCGCGCTGTCGCCGGAGGGCGTCGCGGTCCTGGCGAGCCCGGAGCACCCCGCCTACGGGATGGGCATGTTCCACCGACTCCCGCGCACGATGGAGGGCCTCGACCGCCTGCCCGACGCCTTCCGCACCGGGGTCGGATTCGACTACGACTCCCACGGCCCCGACGGAGCCGTCGGAATCGAGCGCAGTTTCGAACCCTGGAACCGCTCATTCCTCCTGCCTGTCGTGCTGCCGGCCCTCGATGGCGTCGTGGAGAAACTCGAGGCGGGCATCAGGGTGGCCGACGTGGGTTGCGGGGCGGGAGGCGCGGTGATGTTGATGGCCCGCCGGTTCCCCCGCAGCACCTTCACGGGCTACGACATCTCGCGCCACGCACTGGACCGTGCCCGCGCACGCCGGGTGGAGGAGGGCCTCGACAACGTGGAATTCCTCGACCCTCGGGAGTCGCCGTTGCCGACAGACGGTTCCGTCGATCTCGTCACGACCTTCGACTGCATCCATGACATGACCCGACCGGAGGAGGTCATCTCGGCCATCCGTGGGGCGATTGCCCCCGACGGCCATTGGCTGCTCGTCGACATCAAGGCCCACGTCGGGTTCGGTCCCAACATGGAGCGCAATCCCATGGCGTCCATGCTCTACGGCATCAGCGTGCTCTCGTGCATGTCGTCCGCTCTCTCCGAACCGGGGGGCGCGGGGTTGGGGACGTTGGGCCTGCCGGCGGAGCTGGCGGCGAGCATGGCGTCCGAGGCCGGGTTCGGGCGCTTCCGTCGACTCGACGTGGAGCACTCGGTCAACGCGTTCTACGAGATCCGTCCGTGACCCGTCGCGCCGGAACGACCCGGCGCACCGATGGATCGGTCGGCACGCCGGGTCGGAACCGGGGGGATCAGGGCTGGGGGCGCGGGGCGGTGATGTGGCAGGCGTTGATCGCGGCCACGTACGGGGTGGGATCGACCGCGGCACCACCGAAGGGGTGCACCTCGAAGTGGAGGTGCGGGCCGCTCGAGGCGCCGGTGCTGCCGATGTAGCCGATGACCTGTCCGGCCTTCACCCGGGTCCCCACCCGGATGCCGTCGGCGATGCGCGAGAAGTGGGCGTAGAAGAAGTAGGTGCCGTCGGCGGTGGTGAGACGCACGCCGTTGCCGGCGAGCCTGTCGGTGGCCTCGCTGTAGAGGCGGGTGATCGTGCCGTCCTTGACGGCGTACACCCGGTTGTTGAGCGGGGCGATGATGTCGACCCCCTCGTGGCGGCGGCCGTTGGAGCGGGGGGCCTGCCACGTGTTGCTGAACGAGCAGCGGCCCTGCACGGGAAAGACGTCGAGAACCACGGACGGGCCCTTCGTGACGCCGAGGGCCATGGCGGTCCGCAGGTCCAGCCGACCCGTGACGTCCAGCCTCCTGGCGGTCTGGAAGGCGCGGATCGCGGTGACCGTGGCGCTGCCGAAGATGCCGTCGGCCCCCCCGAAGACGGGGATCTTGGCGGCGATCAGTGCGGTCTGCACGACCTTCACGGCGTCACCGCGCTGGCCGAGGACGGGAAGGGAGTTCCACGGAAGCGTGGACGGGAGAGACGGCACCGCGGGTGCCTTCGCCGGGGCGACGAGGCCGAGCGCCCGGGCAGTGGCAAGGTCCACGCGACCCGTGGCGCTGAGCTTGGACGCCGTCTGGAAGCGGCGCACGGCGGCGGTCGTGGCGGGGCCGTAGACGCCGTCGGCTCCACCGAGGATCGTGTAGCCCTTGGCGATGAGGGCCCGCTGAACGTGGGCCACGTTGGCACCGCGCCTGCCGGGCACGGGGAGGGTGGTGGCCGTCAGGGGGAAGGTGGGGGCACCCGGCTTGGCGGGGCCCGCGGCCGGTGCGGCCGACAACTTCAGAACCTTGGCCGTCGGGGCATCCACGACGCCGGTCACCCGGAGACCCACGACACGCTGGAACGTCTTGAGGACGGTGAGCAGCCGCTTGTCGAACACGCCGGTGGAGCCGCCGGGGAGGGTGAAACCGTTGCCCATGATGGCCTTCTCGAGGGCCACGACCATCGGGCCCGTGGCGCCGAGAGCGGGCATCCCGGGAGCGGTCGGCGCGGAAGCGGCCGCGGCGGTGACGGGGCCGGCCGTGACGGCGAGAGGGGCCACACCTCCGATGAGGGCACTGACGAGCCCGATGGCGATGCGAAGGCGGAAACTGTGGCGGTGATGGCGAAGCATGGTGTTCTCCCTGATTGATCCGCCAGAGAGATCGGCAGCACAGAGGGGAACTTGAGAGATTTCTCACGGAAAATGTCCAAGCGACCACACAGAGTGGTGAAGGTGGTGACGCGGTCACTGTTGGTGACCCCACGGGGCCATGATCGCCCCGGATGGTCCGGGGGCACCGAATGCTCCCGAGACGGTTGGGTGTCCCGCCGGAGGACGGGCCGGGGAGGGCACCTAGCGTGAGTCCGTGCGTGCCGTGTCGTCGCGAACCTTCCGGACCATCTGCACCCTGGCATTCGCCTCGCTCTGCACCATCGTGCTGACGGGGGCACTCGTTCGGCTCACCGGCTCGGGTCTGGGATGTGCCGACTGGCCCCGCTGCAACGAGACCCGGTTCGTGGACGTGTCCTCGGGGCACACGGCGATCGAACAGTTGAACCGCCTCTTCACGGGCGTGGTCTCGGCGGCGGTCATCGCCGCGGTGCTGGTGGCCCATGCCCGTCGCCCGCGTCGGCGCGATCTGGTCCTGCTCGCCTGGGGTCTGGTGGCGGGTGTTCTCGCCCAGGTGGTGATCGGGGGCATCGTCGTGCTCACCGGCCTTCACCCCCTCGCCAACATGGCCCACTTCCTCGTGTCGATGGTGCTCGTGGCGATGGCCTTCCTGCTCGTGCGCCGCTCGGGCGAGGAACTCCCGGGCACCTGGGTGCGTCGGCTCCCGGCCGGTCTCGTCGCACCTGTTCGGCTGCTGGCCGGACTGTCGGTGGCCGTCATCGTGGCGGGAACCGTGGTCACGGCGTCGGGGCCGCACGCGGGCGACGAGAACGCTCCGCGACTCGGATTCGCGCTCGAGTCGACCGCGCGGCTCCATGGAGGACTGGTGGTGGCGTTCCTCGCCGTGCTGGTGCTCGTGGTCGTGCGCGCCCGACGTGCGGACGACCCCGCACTGCTGGACGCGGTGCACCTCGTTCTCGGCGCGACCCTCGTGCAGGCCGGCATCGGCTATCTGCAGTACTTCACCGACGTTCCCGTCGTCCTCGTCGCGGTCCACATCGCCGGCGCGACGTTCTTCTGGTGCACGGTCGTTGCTCTGGTGACGAGGCCCCCGGGCCCCGTGGCTAGTCTTCGGCCATGAGCAGTCTTCCCGAAGTCCTCCTCGACAAGGACGGTCACGTCGCGACGATCACACTGAACGCGCCGGACCGTCTCAACACCATCTCCGGTGAGATGCTCGGTCTCGTGTCGTCCCTGCTTCTCGAGGCGGACGCCGACCGGGACGTGCGCTGCATCGTCCTCACCGGCGCGGGAAGGGCCTTTTGTGCCGGTCTGGACCTCGGTTCCCAGTCGGGAAGAACGGAGTCACGGGGTGTGCTCGACGACCCCTCGGCCAACATGGTCGAGTTCGACCTGCGCAACGCGCCGCCCGTCGTGCTGCACAACATCGACACCCCGGTCATCTGCGCGCTCAATGGCGGGGCCGCCGGATACGGACTGGACCTCGCGTTGGGATGCGACATCCGCATCGCCGCGGACACCGCCAAGCTGGCGCCTGGCTTCGCCAAGCGCGGGATCCTCCCCGAGAGCGGTGGCACCTGGCTCCTGCCCCGGCTCGTGGGTTGGGCGAAGGCCGCCGAGATCTCCTTCACCGGTCGCACCCTGAGTGCTGTCGAGTCCCTCGAACTGGGTCTCGTGAACTCGGTGGTGCCCGCGGCGGATCTGGCCGCGTCGGCGCGCGGGATGGCCGAGGAGATCGCCGCCAACGCGCCGCTCGCCGTGCGGGCCATCAAGCGGATGATGCGGGCGGCGGAGACGGAGACCTTCGAGCAGAACATCCACCACGTGTTCCTGCAGCTCCTTCCCCTGTTCCGCACCGCCGATTTCGCGGAGGGCGTGGCGTCCTTCATGGAGAAGCGGGACCCGACCTTCAGGGGTCGGTGATCGGCTCGCCGCGCGGATGGGCGGCCCGGGTCAGTCGGTCCCGCACGGCCAGGCCGATTCCCTCCGCCCGGGGAACGACGGCGACGATGACGTCGGCGACGGAATCGGCGGCGCGCAGGTCGTCGTAGAGGTGCGCGGCGTATTCCCTCGCATCCTCCCGCCACACGAGAACCGCACGCCGTCCCCGGTCGGACCACCGGGTCATCGTGCGGCGCGCCTCGTCGACGTCCTCGCACAGGACCACCGGGGCGAGGGGGGCGTAGTGCGAAGGCAGCATGCCCGGGGCGCGGGACTCCCCGGCGGGCGGGACGGGGCGGATCCCGCAGACGGCTTCGATGTCGTCGGCGTCGATCGCACCCGGCCGGAGGATCTGGAGGGCGTCCGAGGCGCAGTCCACGATCGTCGACTCCACGCCGACCGGGCAGGCTCCTCCGTCAAGCACGAGGTCGATGTCCGTCCCGAGGTCGTCGTCGACGTGGGCGGCGGTCGTGGGACTGACCCGCCCGAAACGGTTCGCCGACGGGGCGACGATGGCGTCGTCGAGGGAGTCGAGCAGGTCGAGCAGGACCGGATGATCGGGCATGCGCACCGCGACGGTGTCGCGTCCGCCGGTGACGAGATCGGGGACGAGGTCGGTGCGACGAAGGAGCAGTGTGAGCGGACCGGGCCAGAAGGCGCGGGCGAGGGCCGTGGCGGCGGGTGTCATCACGCCCCATCGGCCGGGATCGTCGCGTCGGCCGATGTGCACGATGAGGGGATGGGTGCGCGGCCGTCCCTTGACAGCGAACACCCTCTCCACCGCCGGGGCGTCGTGGACGAGGGCGGCGAGTCCGTAGACGGTCTCCGTGGGCACGGCGACGATCCCTCCCGCGAGGAGGACCTCGCGGGCCCGCGCCGGGTCGCGCACGATCATCGGCCGAGGAATCCGAGCACTTCGTCGATGAAGGCGAAGGATCCCGGCGTGGCGAAGTGGTCCGTGCCGCGCAGAACGACGAGACCCGCTCCGGCGATCGCCCCGGAGAGTCGCTCGGCGGGCCCCATGAAGTCCGCGTCGCCGAGGACGATGCGCACCTCGGACGACAGCCCGGAGAGGTCGGCGGGTGTCAGGGGCGGACCGGCGGGGCGCTTCATGACGGCGATCAGTGCGCGCAGGTCCTTGCGCGGGTCCCGGGCGTAGCGGGCGAAGGCCTGGGCGAAGGCGTCGTCGGCCGGTGCACGTCCCTCGAGCGCGGCGACGATCCGTTCGTTTCCGGCCGGGTCGGCGGGCCCGAAGATCGCGTCGCCGATGCCGGCGAGCAGGACCCTGCGGAAGCGCTCCGGCGCGAGGCGCATGGCCCCGAGGGTCGTCATGGCCCCGAGGGAGAACGCGGCCACGTCCACGATGGGGGCGATCCCGTCGAGGGCGCGAACGAGCCATTCGGGGAGCGAGAGGTACTGCTCAGGCTGGTACCACTTCTCGGCATCGCCGTGGCCCGGCAGGTCGATGCCCACCACGGACCGTCCGGTCTCGGCGAGGAGGGCATCGATGCCGGGTTCCTGCCATGTCTCGGCGAAACTGCCCGCCCAGCCATGGATGAGCACGACGGGGACGTCGTCGGGGGTGCTCATGGGCACACGGTAGTCTCGTCCTGCCCTATGCGCTTCCTCGACGGTCCCCCCGCGCACGACCTGACGTACAACGACGTCTTCATGGTGCCGAGCCTCTCCTCCGTGGCATCCCGCCTCGACGTGGACCTGACGACTCCGGACGGCATCGGCACCCACATCCCCCTGGTGGTCTCCAACATGACCGCGGTGGCGGGTCGGCGCATGGCCGAGACCGTGGCCCGGCGCGGAGGTCTGGTGGTGATGCCCCAGGACATCCCGTTGGACATCATCTCCTCGGTGGTGACCCATCTGAAGAGCCGGCATCCCGTCTTCGAGACGCCGATCACCCTCGCGGCCCACGACACGATCGGGGAGGCGTTGAGCCTCATCCACAAGAGGTCGCACGGTGCGGTCGTTGTCGCGGACGCCGACGGCAAGCCCCTCGGCATCTTCACCGAGCACGATGCCGCCGGATACGACCGCTTCACCCAACTGCACAACGTGATGAGCCGCGACATCGTCCTGTTCCCGGCCACGATGGGAATCGAGGAGATGCACGACTCGCTCGTCGAGAATCGACTGAATTTCGCGCCCGTCACCGACACGGAGGGCCGCCTGCTCGGCTGCGTGACCCGGAAGGGCACGCTTCGATCGACGATGTACCGCCCCGCCCTCGACCGTGACGGAAGATTCCTCTCGTCGGTGGCGGTCGGCATCAACGGGGATCCCGGGGCCCGCGCCCGTGCCCTCGTCGCCATGGGGGTCGACGTGCTCGTCGTGGACACGGCCCACGGTCACCAGTCCCGGATGCTCTCGGCGATCGAGGCGGTGCGGTCCGCGGCACCCGGTGCGACGATCGTGGCCGGGAACGTCGTCACGCGCGAGGGCACCCGCGACCTCGTCTCCGCCGGTGCGGACATCGTGAAGGTCGGCGTCGGTCCCGGGGCCATGTGCACCACGAGGATGATGACGGGTGTCGGTCGGCCCCAGTTCAGCGCGGTGCTCGAGTGCGCCGAGGCCGCCCGTTCGCTCGGTCGACACGTGTGGGCCGACGGTGGGGTGCGCTACCCGCGCGACGTGGCCCTGGCGTTGGCGGCGGGCGCCGCCAGCGTGATGTTCGGTTCCTGGCTGGCGGGGACCTACGAGTCGGCGGCGGACACGCTGCGGGACACGGAGGGTCGCCTCTACAAGGAGAGCTTCGGCATGGCCTCCAATCGCGCGGTCCGCAACCGGACCCGTGCGGAGAGCGCCATGGATCGCGCCCGCAAGGAGCTCTTCGAGGAGGGCATCAGCTCATCGCGCATGTACCTCGACCCCCAGCGTCCCGGTGTGGAGGACATCATCGACCAGATCGTCGCCGGTCTCCGCTCGGCGTGCACGTACGCGGGTGCCTCCGACATCGAGACCTTCCACGAGCGCGCGGTCGTGGGGATCCAGAGTTCCGCGGGTTACGACGAGGGCAGGCCGCAGGGAACCAGTTGGTGAGATGACGGGCACACCGCGCGTCATCGCCATCGACGGGCCGGCCGGGGCGGGAAAGTCCACGGTCGCCCGGCTCGTCGCCGAGCGCTCCGGTCTGCCGTATCTCGACACCGGCGCCATGTACCGCTGCGTGGCCCTGGCCTGCCTGCGCGACGGGGTCGATCCCGGGGATGCGGCTGCCGCCGGGCGGCGCGCGGCCGACGTGCGCATCGAGGTGGAGGGTGCCCTGGTGAGTCTCGACGGGGAGGACGTCACCGAGGAGGTGCGAACCCCGGAGGTCGCCTCGACTGTGAGCGTCATCGCCGCCCACAGTCCGGTGCGCGACGTGATGCGCAGCCTGCAGCGCGACTGGATCGGGCGGCACGGCGGCGGCGTCGTGGAGGGGCGCGACATCGGGACCGTGGTGTTCCCGGACGCCCTCCTCAAGGTCTTCCTCGACGCCTCGCCGCTCGTGCGGGCCCGGCGACGGGTTCTCCAGAACGGTGGCGACGTGGAGGCTGTCGCCGCCTCGATCGCCGAGCGCGACCGCATCGATTCCACGCGCGCCGATTCACCTTTGCGGCCCGCGCCCGACGCGTTCCACGTGGATTCGAGCGACCGATCCGTCGACGAGGTGGTGGCGGAGATTGTGGGACGATGGTGGCACCTGGTCGGTGACGGCGGAGCCGGGAGTCGCTGAGGGAGGGGTCATGGCCGAGGTCGATTCGTTCATGGCGGGATCGTCCCGTGTCAGCAGGGCCTTCTACGGGGTGGTCCGTGCCATCGTCATCGGTCTCGTGCGCCTCGTGACGCGAGTGACGGTCGTGGGACGCGAGAACGTCCCCGTCGACGGGGCGTTCCTGCTGGCGCCCATCCATCGTTCGAACATCGACACGCCGCTGGTCGCCGCAGTCACGCGTCGCCGCATGCGCTTCATGGGGAAGGACTCGCTGTGGCGCGTCCGTCCGGTGGGGTGGATCGTGTCGGCCCTCGGTGCCTTCCCGGTGACGCGCGGCAGTGCCGATCGGGAGGCGCTGCGCCGGTGCGTCCTCGTGCTCGAGGCCGGTGAACCCCTCGTGTTGTTCCCCGAGGGGACCAGGCAGTCGGGGCCACGGGTGATGCCGTTGTTCGACGGTGCCGCCTATGTGGCCGTCAAGGCGGGGGTCCCCATCATCCCGGTCGGGATCGGAGGTTCGGAGGGCGTGATGCCGAAGGGGTCCCGCATGATCCGGCCGCGCAAGTGCGTCGTGGTCGTGGGCGAGCCGTTCACCGCGACCGTGGACGAGGCGGGACGGGTGCCTCGCTCCGCCGTGCGCGAGGTGACAGAGCGTCTCTCCGTCGAGTTGCAGCGCCTCTACGACGACGCCCAGCGCCGGGCCGGCACGCCCAATCGCTGATCAGGAGGCGAGGAAGGCGGCCGCGAGGCGGCGCAGGTGACCCGGGTCCTCCGCTCCGCACATCTCCCGCGCCGAGTGCATGGAGAGCTGGGGCACACCGACGTCGATCGCTTCGATGCCGAGTCGCGTCGCGGTGATGGGGCCGATGGTGGAGCCACAGGGCATGTTGTTGCGCGACACGAATGTCTGCAGGGGGACCCCGGCACCCTCGGCGATGGTGCGCAAACGCGCCGCACCCCGCGGCGAGGTTGCGTAGCGCTGGTTGCCGTTCAGTTTCAGGGCGGGCCCCGCGTTCGGGGCCGGGGCATGCGACGGCTCGTGACGCTCGGGATAGTTGGGGTGCACGGCGTGGGCGTTGTCCGCCGAGAGGCACCAGGAGCGGGCGGCCCGGTCGTGTCGGGCCGCGGGACCGAGACCATGGCGGGCATCGATGGTCGCCAGCAGATGCTCGAGCATCGGGCCCGCAGCCCCGGTGGTGCTCTCGGATCCGACCTCCTCGTGATCGTTGAGGACGACCACGAGCGTGTTCTCTCCCGCCGACGAGTCGGCGAGAGCATGGAGCGCGGCCCAGCAGGAGACCTGGTTGTCGAGACGGGCGCTCGCCAACAGGGAACCATCGACGCCGAGAACCCGCGCCGGCTCGACGTCGAACAGGTGGGCGTCCCAGGCGACGATGTCGTCCACCCCGGTGAGACCGGTGAGCCACTCGCGGAACGAGGGCGTCCGGACGCCCCACACGGGCATCATGTGACGCTGACGGTCGAGCACGAGACCCTTCTCGTTGACCTCGCGGTCGAGATGAACGGCCAACTGGGGCACGCGGGCCACGGCACCGTCGCCGCGGAACAGCACCTCGTCGCCCGCCCGGTCGATCACGCGCCCGGCGATGCCCAGATCACGGTCGAGCCAGCTGTTGAGGAGCACCCCGCCGTAGATCTCGATCCCCAATTGGGACCATCCGTGCGCGGTGAAGTCCGGAGCGGGATGCACGCGCAGGTTGGGGGAGTCCGTGTGGGCGCCGACGATGCGGTGCGCACCCTGCCGCGCTCCCAGACGCCAGGCGATGAGGGAGCCGTCGCGCCGCAGATACCCGGCCTCGGGCAAGTCGCCGTCGAGATTCTGCGCGCGGACGAAGGCGAACCCGTCGAGGGTCGAGGCCGCCCGCTCCACCACGTGCACCGGTGTGGGACAGGCGTCGAGCCACGCCAGCAGGGAGGAGACGTCGTCGTCGCGGGTCATGAGTGGAAGATCCCGATCGGCAACCCCGAGCCGCGCAGGTGGGGAGTCTCGTTGATGCTGAGGATGGAGCGATGGCCGGAACCCGACGCGGCCACGCGGTGGATGGAGGTGTAGTTCGGATAGAAGAACTGGCGCGTGGCCAGACCGAGGACATGGGCCAGGTACTCGTTGATGACCCCGCCGTGGCACGTCACCGCGACACGCTGTCCCCTGTGCCGGGCCACGAGTTCCTCGAGCGAATCCACGACCCTTCGGGAGAAGTCCTCGGGAACCTCCTCGGAGGTCCATCCGCCCTTGACCATCTCCTGCCAGCGCGGATCGTTCGTGGCCTTGAGTTCCTCCACGGGGATGTACTCGCTGGAATGCTGGTCCCACTCGGCCACCCCGGGCACGACGACGGGCTCGAGTCCGTGGTGGGAGGCCAGGGGCTCCGCTGTCTGCACGGCCCGTCGCATGGGGCTGGTGTACAGGGCGTCGATGGTCTCGGAGGAGAGATATCCCGCGAGGAGACGCGCCTGTTCCGTTCCCTCGGGGGAGAGTTCCGGATCGGCGGCACCCTCGGTCACCTCGCGGCGCACCGGCAGCGCGTGTCGGATGAGGATGAGTTCCACGGGTTCAGGGGGTGACGTTCAGCGAGATGTCCCGCCCGAAGAAGGTGCAGGTGGTCTCGACCTTGGTGTCCAGCGGGTTGGCGGCGCCGACCTCGCCCCGGACCTTGTCGACGCAATCCACGATGGCCTGACGCTGTGTGAACGCCGCGAGAGCGATGGCGGAGAAAAACACCGCCGACACGAGCTTGCCCACGATGGATCGCACGAGGGCCATGAGGACCACCCCGACGACGACCGCGCCGCCGGTGGTCCACAGGGCTGCATTGCGCAGGGTTGCTTCGTCGACGACTGCCAGGACGCTGTTCATGGGCCCACCTTAGGCGGGGAATCCGCCCGTAGCCTGTCCGCCATGGCCCGCCCCCCCTTCACCGTCGCCGTGCTCGTCGGCGGCGACAGTTCCCGCATGGGCACGGACAAGGCGACCCTCGAGGTGGACGGACTGGCGATGGCGGAGCGGGTCTCTCGGGCGGCCAGCGAAGCGGGTGCGGACGAGGTGCTGTTCGTCGGTGGTCCCCAGTCGCGCGTGAAGGGCATGAGCGGGGCGTGGAAGAAGGACCTGTATCCCGGCGAGGGTCCTCTCGGCGGCATCATCACCGCCCTGAAGGCCGCCACCAACGACGCGGTGGTCGTCCTGTCCTGTGACATGCCTTTCATCACCCCCGCCGTGATCACCAGTCTCGTCGCCAATCTGGACGAGGCCCAGGCGACTGTGGGACGCGCCAATCGGGAGAACTGGCTGTGCGCGGCCTGGTCGCGATCCGAGTGCCTCTCCACGCTGCAGGCCGTGTGGAAGCGCAAGGAACGGGCAGTTCACCGCGCCGCGGTCCTGCTCGACGTGGCCGAGGTGCCCGTACCCGCCGTGGCCGTGCGCAACATCAACACCCCCGCCGACCTCGAGGAACCCTCAGAGCCCACGGTGGCCTGACGACCGCATGAAGGATCGGGACGCGGCGGCCGACCACGAGTGGATCTCGGATTTCTCCTCGCTGGCGGAGTTCGTCTCGTTCGCCCTCGAACACGACCGCTACTGCGTCGACACCGAGTTCCATCGCGAGAAGACCTACGTCCCCCAGCTGGCCCTCGTGCAGGTGGAGGTCGGGGGACGCATCGCGCTCATCGATCCGCTCGCCGTGGATGCGGGGGGACTGGAACCGCTCTTCAACGGTCCCGGCACGTGCGTCTTCCACGCCGCCCAGCAGGACCTCGACGTGTTCACGCAGGTTCTCGGCATCATCCCGGCGCGGATGATCGACACGCAGATCTGCGCGGGATTCATCGGCTACTCCCAGCCGTCGCTGGCCTCGCTCATGCAATCGTTGGTGCGGGTGGCACTGCCCAAGGGTGACCGCCTCTCCGACTGGCTGCGACGTCCCCTCAGCGCGGAGCAACGGGCCTATGCCGCCGCCGACGTGGCCCATCTGGGGCGCATCACCGATCTCATCACCGACGACCTCGCCGCCAGGGGTCGACTGGAATGGGCGCTCGAGTCCTGCGAGGAGTTGCGGACGAGGCCCACGGGCCCCGTGGATCCCGGCGACGCATGGTTGCGCGTCAAGGACGTGCGCACCCTGCGTGGCCGGGCGCGGTGGGTGGCCCGCGAGGTCGCCCGATGGCGCGAGTTGCGCGCGATGGATCTCGACATCCCGCCGCGCCACGTTCTGTCCGACATCGCCGTTCTCGGCATCGCCCAGAAGGCCCCGCGGGGCCCGGAGGAACTCCTCGCCTGTCGCGGCGTCGACGGCCGTCACGCGCGGGGAAACCAGGGCCATGCTCTGCTCAGGGCGATAGCGGACGGCGTGGCGGCCTCGGAGGGCGGTGAATTGGCCTTCCCGGTGCCGGACGGGGAGGAGCTGGACAAGACTCTGCGTCCGGCGGTGACTCTCGTGTCGGCGTGGGTCACCGAACTGGCACGACAGTGCGAGATCGACGCGTCGCTCCTCGGCACGCGCCGGGACATCGTGGACCTGCTCGCCGGCGGTGAGGACGCCCGGATGGCCACGGGGTGGCGGGCCGACATCGTCGGTCGGGACATCGCCGACCTGGTGGAGGGTCGCAAGGCCCTGACATTCCGGCCCCTGGCGGGCGAGAGGGCCCTGCGGCTGGTCGAGGTCGATCCCGGCTGAGCATCCTGGGTCCGTCGCCGCGGAGTGCGGCGCGTGTAGCCTTGGCACGCCAGTCCATCGGCCTCGTGCCGCACAATGTCCGGAGCCCGAGCGTGAAGAAGGGTCGTCATCGCCGATTCGAAGAGGCGAGGAAACTCAAGCAGGCGGGTCCCAGTGCCGCCGACCTCGGCCTCTCCGGGGACAAGGAGGCCTCGTCCGAGGAGGACGAGTACGCGGCGATCGCCGAGCGCTACGGGGTGACCTTCGACGAGGACGAAGAGGACGACGAGTCCGAAGACGACGACTGACCGTCGCCGCACCCCGCCCCCCATGACTCCGCGCCTCCGCAACGTCGCCATGGTCGCCCACGTCGACCACGGAAAGACCACCCTCGTCGACGCCCTCCTGCGTTCCACGGGGACATTCGCCGCCCACCAGCAGCTCGTGGAGCGCGTGATGGACTCCGACGCCCAGGAGCGCGAGCGGGGTATCACGATCCTGGCCAAGGCCGCGCGCATCACCTGGAAGGACACCCTCATCAACCTGGTCGACACCCCGGGTCACGCCGATTTCGGCGGCGAGGTGGAGCGTGCCCTGGCACTGGTCGACGGCATCGTGCTCCTCGTGGACGCCGCCGAGGGGCCGCTGCCCCAGACGCGTTACGTGCTCTCGAAGGCGCTGTCTCGCGGTCTTCCGGCGATCCTCGTCATCAACAAGGTCGACCGCGGTGACGCCCGTCCCGAGGAGGTGCTGACGGAGGTCGAGCAGTTGTTCCTCGACCTCGCTCATTCCGACGACCAGCTCTCGTTCCCCGTGGTCTCGGCGGTCGCCCGGGAGGGGCGCGCCATGGCGGGAGTGGGGATGCCGCCCGCCGATGCCGACCTGTCGGCCCTGCTCGACACGATCATCTCCACCGTCCCCGCCCCCACGGCCGATGCGGATGCGCCCCTGACGGCACTGGTGACGAATCTGGACGCGTCGGACTACCTGGGGCGTCTGGCCATCGGCCGCGTCCACTCGGGGGTCATGCGGAAGGGCGACATGGTGGCCCTCTGGGGTCGTGAGCACGAATCGGGACCGCAGAGGCGCCGCATCGCGCAGTTGTCGGTGTTCGACGGGATCGGCCGCACGGAGGTGGAGGAGATCTCCGCCGGTGACCTCTTCGTCCTCGCCGGCATCCCCGAGGTCGAGGTCGGCGACACCGTCGCCTCCCCGGACGTCGCACAGCCCCTGCCGCGACTCGAGGTGGATGAACCCGTCATCCGCATGAGCTTCGGTGTCAACACGTCGCCGTTCGCCGGCCGAGACGGCAAGTTCGTCACGAGCCGTCACGTGCGGGACCGGCTCCACAAGGAGATCCTCGGCAACGTGTCGATCCGCATCGCCGACACGGATTCGCCCGACGTCATCAGCGTCGCGGGGCGCGGCGAGTTGCAACTCGCCGTGCTCATCGAGAACATGCGCCGCGAGGGATTCGAGCTCCAGGTCAGTCGACCGGAGGTGATCACCCGGGAGATCAACGGCAAGAAGCACGAGCCGCTCGAGGCGGGAACGTGCGACGTTCCCGACGAGCACGTAGGCACGGTCACGCAGGCCCTCGCACCGCGCAAGGGTCGCGTGACCGACCTGAGACCGGGTGACCCCGGACGCACCATCGTGTCCTTCGAGGCGCCGTCGCGGGGCCTCATCGGTTTCCGCTCGATGCTCATGACCTCCACGCGGGGAACCGCGCTGTTGCATCAGTCCCATGCCGGCTGGACGCCGTGGGCGGGTGACCTGCCGCATCGACAGGGCGGGGCGATGATCTCGGATCGCGTCGGCTCGACGACGGCCTATGCCCTCGACAACCTTCAGTTGAGGGGAACGCTCTTCCTCGGGCCCGGGGTCGAGGTGTACGAGGGAATGGTCATCGGCGAGGGGGCCCGCGGCGAGGAAATGGTAGTGAACGCAGTTCGGGCCAAGGAAAAGACGAACATCCGCACCCACAGCCACGACGACGGGGTGAAGCTGGCCGCACCGGTGGTGCACACGCTGGAATCGGCGATCGAATGGATCGGCGACGACGAGCTCGTCGAGGTGACCCCCAAGAGCATCCGCATCCGCAAGCGTCTCCTCGGACTCGAGGAGCGCAAGCGCGCCCACAAGCGCTCGGGCTGAGCGGGTCAGTCCCCGCGACGCAGCGCGGGATGGGGCAGCGGGACGGCGGTGGGTCGCCTGAGGAGATCCACCATGATGTCGTAGGACGCGCGCCCCATGAGCTCGCAGAGCTCCTCCTCGAAGAAAACGTAGGCGGGATCGCGTCCCACGAAGGCGTCGGAGGACTCTGTGCACCACCAGGCGAAGTCGTCGCCACCATCGCCCCAATCCCTGCGCTTCCACTCCCGGATCGTGGAGACGACGTAGCCCCCGTCCTCCACGTGGTCCTCCATGCGCACGGGCACCTGCCAGCAGACGTCGGGCTTCCAGTCGAGGTGCCGCTCGCCGGCCTCCTCTGCCGCGATGTGGAACGCGCATCCCGTGCCGCCCTCGAATCCGGGGGGATTGGAGAAGATGCAGGCTCCGTCGACGACACGGGTCTTGGACTCGCCCTTCTTGTCCGTCACGAACCAGCGCCCGTCGCGACCCTTGTCGTGGTTCTTCCAATGGCGCGGCTCAAGCCGCTTGACGTGCTTCTTGACGGTCTTCAGGTCGTCGTCATCGAGGAAATGGGCGCCGAACGAGCAGCACCCCTGCATGAGCTCCGGCGTCGGGTCGTCGTGGATGCCCTGGCAACCCTGGCCGTAGATGCACTTGTAGGAGGAGCGCAGGAAAGTGGCGTCGATCATCCAGGTCCGCAGCTCGTCGGGGTGCTCGAAGCTGATCCACTCGTGGGGTTGTTCATCGCGGCTCATGCGTCAACGCTACTCTGCGGGGTCGTCGGGACCGCGAAGGAGGTCGGCACGTGGACAGGATCGACCGCATCGCGGACGAGCTCGAGAGGCTCGCCGAGGAACTGAACGACGTGGCGATGTCGCTCCTCTCGGAGGCGATCGCAGCCGGAGAGTCGGTTCGCCCCGACCTCGAGAAGAGGGTGTCCCAGGCCCGTCGCACCGTGGTGAAGGCGGCCCACCAGTTGCGCCGGGGTTGATCGCCCGGGCCGAACGTCAGTGGCTGTTGATGTCGGCGAGGAGCGGCATGAGCGGGGCGAATCCCTTGCCCGTGTAGGTCAGGGCGATGCGGGGGAGCCCCGGGACGTCGTCGTCGCGCACCTCGGCCGGGGACGCTTCGGCCCTGCGCAGCTCGCCGTCCGCGGAGAGATGACCGTGGCGGGCGGCCATTGCGGCGAGGTCCTCGTCGGGAACGGGACGATGCATCCTGATGTACATGACGTCGGACACGAACCGGAGCGAGTGGTAATTGGCGTAGAAGTCCGTGATGACGCGAACCGCCTCCGAGACGTCGTCGGTGACGGTGTACAGGGAGGTGTCCTCCGGAGAGATGAGACCGTCGGCGAGCAGATGCCGGCCGAGGGTCTCCATGATGGGCGCCCAGAAGGGGTTTCCCGGCACGTCCAGGAAGACGATGGGAACGGGAAGCGACTTGCCGGTCTGGGCCAGCGTCAGCAGCTCGAAGGTCTCGTCGAGCGTGCCGAAGCCGCCGGGGAGGCACAGAAAGGCGCGTGACTCCTTCACGAGCATGAGCTTGCGGGTGAAGAAGTAGCGCATGCTCACGTACTTGTCGTCCCCTGCGATGACGGAGTTCGCTCCCGTCTCGAAGGGCAGACGGATGGAGACCCCGATGGAACGATCGCGGCCGGCACCCACCATCCCGGCCTCCATGATCCCCGGGCCGGCTCCGGTTACGACCATGTAGCCCTCGTGGGCGAGGCGTCGCGCGACCTCCACCGTCTGCGCCCAGATGGGGCTGTCGTGCCGGGTGCGGGCGGACCCGAAGATGGTCACCTTCGGCTCGTGGCGATGCGGCGCGAACATCTCGAACGCGCGCACCATCTCGGTGACCGCCAGCCCGGCGATCTTGACGTCGAGCGAGGACGCCGAACCCCTGACGAGCAGATCCGTGGACTCGAGGAGTCGGATGACGTTGCGCACGTCGGTGGCGCGGCGGCGGGTGGCGACCAGGGAGTCCGCCAGCGACGCCAGGACGGAGCGGGGGTCGGTGCTCGCGGTCACGACGTCAGCGACCGGCCTTGGCCGCGAGGTCGGCGATGAGGGAGTCGAAACTGTCCACGAACGACCGAACACCGTCGGCCTCGAGGCGGGCGGACACGGATGCCGTGTCGATGCCGAGGCCGGAGAGGGAGTCCCACTCGGCGCGTGCGCGCTCGGGGTCCAGATCCAGGGTCGGTGCCGGTGTCCCGTGGTCGTCGAACGCCTCCAGCGTCGCCTCGGGGAGGGTGTTGACCGTGCCGTCGCCGATGAGCTCGTCGACGTAGAGGGTGTCGGGATAGGCGGGGTTCTTCGTCGAGGTCGACGCCCACAGGGGGCGCTGGGGCCGTGCACCGAGTTCGACGAGTCGGGACCACCGCGGACCCGAGAAGCAGCGGAGGCTCGCGGCCCGTGCGAGTCGGGCCTGGTTGATGGCGGAACGTCCGAGCAGACCCGCGGCCGCGGATCCGGCCTCGGCGAGGAGGGGATCGATCGCGGCATCGACGCGGCTGATGAAGAAGCTGGCCACGCCGGCGACCGTGGAGGGGTCGGTCCCCCGGGACACGGCCTCCTCGAGTCCGTCGATGTAGGCCTCCATCACGCGGACGTGGCGCTCGACGGAGAAGATGAGGGTGACGTTGACGCTGATGCCCTCCGCGACGAGGTGCCGGATCGCCGGGAGGCCCGCGACGGTGGCCGGCACCTTGATCATGACGTTCGGACGTCCGATGCGCCGCGCGAGATGCCGCGCGGCCCGGAGGGTCCCCTCGGTGTCGTCGGCCAGCGACGGGTCGACCTCGACGCTGACATAGCCGTCCTCGCCGCCGGAATCCCGGTGGACGGGGGCGAACAGATCGGCTGCGGCGGCGATGTCGTCCTCGACCATGCGCCAGTACGCCTCCCGCGGCGAGGACCCCGCGGCGACCAGCTCCACGAACTGGGCGTCGTAGTCGTCGGAGCCGGTGATCGCTTTCTGGAAAATCGAGGGATTCGACGTCAGGCCGCGCACTCCCCGTCCGATGTAGTCGAGGAGCGTGCCGTCGACGAGGTGGCGTCGCTGAAGATTGTCGATCCACGGGCTCTGTCCGTGGTCGCGGTGGAGCGAGCGGAGGTGTCCGTTCATCCCGGGAGCAGTCCGCGCACCGCGTCGGCCACCGCCTCGGCGGAGATTCCGAGCTTCTCCATGACCGTCCCACCCGGCGCACTGGCGCCGAATCGATCGATGCCCACCGAGGCGTCGGCCCATCGTGACCACCCGAACGTGCTGCCCGCCTCGACGCTCACCGTCGGCGAGTCCGGGGGCAGCACGGCCTCGCGCACCTCGGCGGGCGCGGCGTGGAAGCGGTCCCACGAGGGAAAGGAGACGACGGACACGGGGAGCCCGTCGGCACCGAGCAGGTCGGCGGCAGCGAGGGCGATCGACACCTCGCTGCCGGTGGCGACGATGACGGCTCGGTCGTCGGGTCCGCGACGCAGGACGCCGGCCCCCAGGGCCACGGCCGAGCCGTCGGTGACCACGGGAAGGTTCTGACGGGAGAGGACGAGGGCGGTGGGTCCGTGGTGCGAGAGCGCCGCGAGCCAGGCGGCGGCTGTCTCCCGCGCGTCCGCGGGTCGCAGGACCTGGAGTCCCGGGATCGAACGGAGCGAGGCCAGATGCTCGACCGGTTGGTGGGTCGGACCGTCCTCGCCCACGCCCACGGAATCGTGGCTGAAGACGAACACGCATCGGGCCCGGGACAATGCGGCGAGCCGGATGGCGGGTCGCATGTAGTCCGCGAAGACGAAGAAGGTTCCACCGACAGGGACGATCCCCCCGTGGAGGGCGAGTCCCACCATGGCGGCGCCCATCGCGTGCTCGCGGATTCCCCAGTAGATCTGTCGCCCCGCTGGTTCCTCGCGCGAGAAGGCGGTCGAGGACATCTTCGCGCCGGTGTTGCCCGTGAGGTCGGCGGCACCCGCCATGAGTTGCGGGCAGACATCGACCGACGCTTCGAGGACCTTCTGGAACGCGACCCGGGTGGCGAGGGATTCACCGTCCGCGAAGGAGGGCAGTGCGGCCGCCACGGCGGACAGATCGGGCCCCTGCGTCATCGCATCCGCCGCGGTCGCGCCGGCACCGGCGGCCCAGCGGGCGTGGAGGACCCCGCCCCGATCCGCGGACGCCGACCGGCAGGCTGCGACGAGATCCGCGGGGGCATGGAACGGCTCGTCGGGGAGACCCATCACCTTCTTGGTGGCGGCGACGTGTTCCGCAGTGAAGGGATTGCCGTGCGCCTCGTGGCGGTCCGTGAAATCCGGGGAGGGGAAGCCGATGCGCGTGCGCAGCACAACGAGCGTGGGTTGTCCGCGATGGTCACGGGCGCGCAGCAGGATGCGCTCGAGTTCGTCGAGGTCCTCGCTGGCGTCTCCCGCGTCTATGACGTTCCAGCCGTAGGCCGTGAAGCGCCCCGACACGTCGTCCGAGCAGGTGAGGTCGGTCGAACCGTCGATGGTGATGCGGTTGTCGTCGTAGATGCAAACGAGGCGGTCGAGCGCGAGGTGACCGGCGAGCGAGGCCGCCTCGTGCGAGACACCCTCCATGAGACAGCCGTCCCCGGCCAGGACCCATGTCGTGTGGTCGATCGCCTCCGCGCCGAGACGGGCGCGGAGGTGGGCTTCGGCGATGGCCATTCCGACGGCGTTGGCGATGCCCTGCCCGAGCGGACCGGTGGTCACCTCGACGCCGGCGGTGTGGCCCACCTCGGGGTGACCCGGCGTCGCCGAGCCCCACTGTCGGAAGGCGCGCAAGTCGTCGAGCTCGAGCCCGTACCCGTGGAGAAACAGCATCGCGTACTGCAGGATCGACGCATGACCGATGGACAGGATGAAGCGGTCGCGATCGATCCAGTCCGGCCGGCCGGGATGATGGCGCATGACGCGCGAATAGAGGACGTGCGCGAGGGGCGCAAGGGCCATCGCCGTTCCCTGGTGGCCGCTCTTGGCCGCGAGCGGTGCGTCCATCGCCAGGCCCCTGACGACGGCGACGGCGAGGGAGTCCTGGTCAGGAGTGAGGGAGGCGGGCACGAGCCGACTGTAATCCGCGCACCGTCTCGACGACGCGGAGGTCCTCGTCCCACACGGTGAGACGCGCGGTCCCTCCCCGACGCACCACCCCGAGATCGTGTCGTCCGAGGAGGCGTGCCGGCACCGTGGTGGCCGCACGAAGGGCGGCCCCGAGGTCCACGCCCGCATCGCGCACGGTGCGGCGGACGCAGGCGGACAGGGGAGACGCCGACCCGGCGAGGGTGCCGTCCGGCAGGCGGGGCGCACCGTCGACGAGGGAGACACCGCGTGCGGCCGCGCCGACCGATCGATGGGCCACGGAGTCCGATACGAGGCACACGCGCCGCCCGGCATCGACGGAGAAGGCGAGTCGCACGGCTTCGGGGGCCACGTGGACACCATCGCCGATGAGCCCGACGGTGACGCGGGGGTCCACGAGGGCCCAGAGGGCGAGACCCCCGTCCCGATGGTGGACCCCGGACATGCCGTTGAACAGGTGGGTCACCATGGTCGCCCCCGCCGCCACGGCCGTCTCGTACTGGGTCCGGCCGGGCCGTGAATGGCCGAGGGAGACGACGACGCCCGCCCCCACGAGGTGCTCCACGGCGGCCTTCGCCCCGGTCTGCTCCGGGGCGAGGGTGACGAGTCGGACGCTCGAGGGGAGAGCGGCGATCCACGTGGCGTCGGCGGGCACGATGTCGGCGATGCGATGGGCTCCGGGAGCGCGCCCGAGGAAGGGACCCTCCAGGTGCACACCGACCATGCCCGGCGCCGCTCCGTCGTCGAGGGCGGCGTGCAGTCCGCCGATGACGCGCGCCATGCGGTCCAACGGGGCCGTGACGATGGTGCCCAACCAGTCGGTCGTGCCCTCCGCGAGCAGGTGCTCGTCCAGTCGGGCGAGGTCCCCCGGAGCGGCTGCCGCGACATCCACGTCGTCGAAGCCGTTCATCTGCACGTCGACGAGACCGGGTGCCACGAGATGGACGTCCGCGAGGCCGGACAACGGCTCGAGCGCGGCGACGGATCCGTCCTCCACGACGACCCGCACGTCGCGGTGCAGGATCTCACCGTCAAAGAAGAGTCCGCATCCGAACGTCCTGTCCACGGTCGGGAACCTAGCGGGGTCGCGACCGCAGGTTCAGGCCCGGGAGGCCCGTGCGCGGGCGGTGAGCCGGATGTCGTCGAAGCGGGGCCGCGCGAGGCGGAGCGTCTGCAGGGCGCGGATGACCCACCATCCCGGATCGATCTCGAAGCGGCGGTGCGAGAGTCGTGGCGAGGAGGGGGCCGCGTGATGGTTGTTGTGGAGTCCCTCGCCCATGGTGGCCAGGGCCAGCCACTGCAGGTTCGTCGCGGAGTTGTCGTAGGGCCGTCGGCCGAAATGGTGACCGATGGCGTTCACCGCGGCGTTGCCGGCCAGGTAGATGTTGGCGTGGAGGAAGGCCGCCAGCAATCCCGTGGCCGGTCCGAACGCGACGACGAGTGTGCCGATTCCGATCAACAACCCCGTGTAGTTTCGGTCGAAGAACACGCGGTCCCAGCGGTCCACCTCGATGTCGCGGGCGTAGCGGGGGATGAGGTCGGGGTCCGAGAGCGCTGCACGGTACAGGGCGACGTTGGACCGTTGCACCTTGAGCCAGCCGAGCAGGACGGGGGAGTGGGGGTCCCCCTCGACATCGGTGAATGCGTGGTGCTTGCGGTGCACGGCCACCCACTGGCGCGGCTTGATGCCGGTGGTCACCCACAGAGAGGCGCGGAAGACGAGGGCGACGGCGGGATGGAGCGTGAGGGCCCGATGGCTGAGGGCACGATGCAGATACACGGTGGTGCCTGTGTTGGCGATGGTCGTCACGACAAGGGCGGCGATGAGGGCGGTCACGAGGGTGCTCATACCGGGACCGTAGCACGCTACCTACCGGTAGGTAGGTCACGGCGGCTGTAGAGTGCACTCGTGAAAACGTCGAGCGATGGTGGTCCGAGCGTCCACGAGGAGACCCTGCGCTCGACGCGCGACCAGATCCTCGACGAGGCCCTGCACTGTTTCGCCGAGCGTGGCTACGAGGGCACCTCGCTCAACGACATCGCCGCCGGTGTCGGCATCCGCAGGCCGAGTCTGCTGCACCACTTCGCGAGCAAAGAGGCGCTGTACGGGGACGTTTTCGAGAGGCTCTTCTCCGACTGGCTCGAGCGCCTCGACTCGGCGATTCTTTCGGAGCTCTCGGGGTGGGAGAAGGCAGAGATGGTGCTCTCGGTGTGCTTCGACCTCTTCAGCGAGACCCCCGACTACGTGCGGATCATGCGCCGCGAGGCCCTGGACGGAGGCACGCATCTCGGCATCGACCTGGCCGGCGTCCTGCGGCCGTACTTCGACGGTGCGGCGTCCTACCTCGAAGAGCGCATGGACGCCGGCGAATTCCGCCGTCACGACGCGCGTCACCTCCTCATCACGGGATACGGCGCAATCCTCACGTACTTCTCCGACGCCCCGTTCATCGTGGGACTCATCGACTCCGACGCCCTCACCCCGGCGAATCTCGCCGTGCACCGACGTCACGTGCTCGACTTCTTCCGCTCCGCCCTGGTCGGTTGAGGCCGTTCGGGGGTCTCCCGGCACGGGGTTAGCCTCTCGGACATGGCCACACTGGGGATCGACGGACGCACCATCGGCTATTCGGTGGACGGCGAGGGACCTCCCTTGCTCGCGTTCCACGGCACGACGCAGAACCGCAGTGCATGGGACGGTGTGCGCGCGGCGATGACGGTGCCGCGTTCGTGGATCACGGTGGAGTTCCCCGGATCCGGCGAGTCCTCGCTGCCCGGTGGGCCCCTCGACCTGGACCAGATCGTGGACGATGCCATCGCCGTCGTGGATCACCTCGGTCACGGATCGACGGACGTGGCCGGATTCTCGCTCGGCGCCGTCGCCGCTCTGAGGACGGCGGCGCGGCATCCGGGACGCGTGCGTACCGTTACCTCGTTGTGCGGATGGTCGAGGAGCGACGCTCGCATGCGCCTCACGTTCTCCCTGTGGCGGCGCCTCATCGCCCTCGGCCCGGACGTCTTCATGCACTACGCCCTGGTGGACGGCTACACGGCGCCCACGCTGGAGGCCATGGAGCAGATGGTGCCCACGGTGCTGGAAATGGCGCCCGCCATGGTCCAGCCGGGGTCGGACGCCCATCTGGAGCTCGACGAACGCATCGACATCGAGGATTCGCTCGCGGCGGTGCGGGCCCCATGTCTCGTCATGGGGGGCGTGGAGGACCGCTGGGTGGACATCGCCGCGTCGCGGCACATTGCGGCGATGGTGCCCGGCGCGCGACTCGTCGAGCTGCCCGGAGGCCATCTGATCATGGGCGAGCGTCCGGATCTCGTGGCCGCCCGTCTGGGCGAGCATCTCGGGTTCTGAGACCGCGAACCGGTGGGGGTGTGGCGCCCCGCGCCCTGACTACCGTGGGACTCCGTGACGGCGTCCCACTCCACATTGTCCGAACAGGACTCCAAGACACTGCTGCGGCCCTTCGGAGTTCCCTTCGCCGACGAACGGGTGGTGGGGGACGCCGGGTCGGCGGTCGCTGCCGCCGAGTCGCTCGGTTTCCCGGTGGTGGTCAAGCTCGGCGGTGACGCCATCGCCCACAAGACCGAGCGGGGACTCGTGCGGCTCCGTCTCGCCGATGCCGAGGCGGTCCACGCGGCGTCGCTCGACCTGCTGGCGCGGGCGAGGCCCGAGGACGGTGACGTCCATCTGCTGGTCGCCCCGATGATCGGCGGAGCGCGCGAGCTCATCGCCGGTCTGGTGGTGGATCCCCAATTCGGACCGACCGTCATGCTCGGGGTGGGTGGCGTCATGGCCGAGGTGATCGCCGACGCCGTCTTCCGGCCCGCACCGGTCGACGCCGACACCGCCCGGTCGATGGCGTCCGACCTGCGCCTCTCCCGTCTGCTCGGGGAGTTCCGCGGCGAGGCGGCGGTCGACCTTGACGCACTCGCGGCCTGCCTCGTCGGCTTGTCCCGGGTCGCGGTGGAGCGCCCCGACATCGTTGCCGTCGACATCAATCCGCTCATCGTGCGGCCGGACGGCTCGATCGTGGCCGTGGACGCCCTCGTGGAGACGGGAGAGCGGACCCCGTCGCCCCCCTCCCGCCCCCGCTACGACGACTCGCAGTTCCGGGCACTCTTCGAGCCGCGCGGTGTGCTCGTCGCGGGGGCCTCAACCCATCCCGGCAAGTTCGGCTTCGTCTCGCTGCACAACATCCTCGCCGGCGGCTACGCGGGGCTCGTCGCCGGGACCAATCTGGCGGGTGAGGAAGTCCTCGGGATCCGCACCGTCACCGGCGTCTCCGGATTGCCGGACGACGCGATCGACCTCGTCTTCGTGTGCACACCGGCCGGCGCCAATCCGGACCTGCTGCGCGCCTGCGCGGCCAAGGGAGTCAAGGCCGCCTTCCTCACCTCGGCGGGTTACGGCGAGGCGGGGGAGGAGGGCCGCCGCATGGAGTCCGAACTCGTCGCCCTCGCCGACGAACTCGGCATCCTGCTCGCCGGTCCGAACGGGCAGGGACTCGTCTCCACCCCGGTGGACCTGTGCGCCCAGATCGTCGCGCCCCATCCACCGCGCGGCTCGATCGGGGTGGCGAGCCAGAGCGGCAACTTCGTCTCCAGTTTCATGAACTACGCGCGGCAGACGGGGGTCGGCATCAGCAGGGCCGTGTCGGCCGGCAATGCCGCCGCACTCGGTGTGGCGGACCTCGTCGAGTGGTACGGCCGGGACGCCGCGACCGAGGTCTGCCTGGCATACGTCGAGGGCATCTCGGACGGACGTTCGCTCATGGACAGGCTCGCCGCGGTATCGGCGACGAAGCCGGTCGTCATCGTGAAGGGTGGAGCGACCGACAAGGGCGCCCGTGCCGCCGCGAGCCACACGGGAGCACTCGCGGCCAACGACGCCATCTTCGACGGCGCGTGCCGTGCCGGAGGCATCACCCGGGCGGCGACGGTGGAGGAGGCCTTCGAGGCGGCCGCGACTCTGGCGACCCAACCGCTTCCGGCGGGACCCAACGTCGTCGTGCTCACGACGGCGGGTGGCTGGGGCGTGGTGACGAGCGACGCCGTGGCGGGGGACGGCCTGTTGCAATTGATGGAGTTGCCCGACGACCTGCGCGCGGCCATCGACGGGAAGCTGCCGCCGCGCTGGAGCAGGAGCAATCCCGTGGACTGCGCGGGGGGCGAGACCCGGGACACGATCCCCGAGGTGATGGAGCTGATCGCCCGCCATCCCGATGTCCACGCGATCATCTATCTGGGCATCGGCATCCAGTCGAACCAGGCACGACTGATGCGCGAGGGCCCGTTCCATCCCGATCACGGCCTCGGTCGCATCGTGGAGTACCACGAGCGACAGGACGCTCGCTTCGCCCGTGCCGCCGACGAATTGAGCCGTGCCACCGGCAAGCCCATCCTCGTGGCGACGGAACTCGCCGTGGCCGATCCGGCCAACGCCGGACCGGCGACCGTGCGAGAGACCGGCCGCCTCTGCTACCCGAGCGGCAACAGGGCCGTCACGGCACTGGGGCATCTGTTGAGAAGGGCCGTGCACGTCGGTGCAGCGCGCCTCTGACACGGGCCGCTCCCGCCCGCCGGCCCGAAGGGCGGGTAATCCGCCCCTGCTCGTCGCGGTCGCCGGTCTGGTCGGTGCAGCCGTCCTGGGTGGCGGCTACCTCGTCGCGGATTCGGTCGCGGGGCGCGTGGTGCCGAAGGTGGAGCAGGCCCTCCCGGCATCGCCGACGGTGCCGGTGCTGTCGGCGCGTCGCACGCCGCAGATTCTCTCGGACGTCACTCGCACCGGTCGCTTCTCCCGGGCGGCGACCCGCTTCTCCGGGCAGGTGCCTGCGGGTGGCTGTGCCCTCATCGAGTGGAGGACACTGGAGCCGGTCGCGTTGACGCCGGATGCAGCCACCACGCCGGCGTCCACCAACAAGATCGTCGTCGCCGCGGCGGCACTCGAGGTTCTCGGCGCCGATCGCACGTTCGAGACCGCTGTTCACGCCGAGGTCGACGCTTCCGGTGCTGCTTCCACCCTCTATCTCGTCGGCGGAGGCGATCCCCTCCTCGTGCGCTCGTCGTACCCCTCCACCGAGAAGTACCCGACGATCAATGGCACGTCGATGGAGGACCTGGTCACGGCGCTGGCCGGTGCGGGGCTGCGCTCGGTGCGCGGTTCCATCGTCGTGGTGGACGACCGCTACGACGCGGAGCGTTACGTGTCCTCATGGCCCGCCTCGTTCCACAGGGTCGAGGCAGGCCCCATCGGTGCCCTCGTGGTCAACGACGGTCTCGTCACCGGTGAGGCATCCCGGCGCGACGATCCGGGGATCGCCGCTGCCGTCGAGTTGGAGAACATGCTGGAGGCGCGCGGGATCTTGGTCGCCGGGGCACCGACCCGGGGCCGTGTGCCAGGTGGGATGCCCGCCGTCGCCTCTGTGCGATCCGCGCCACTGACCGCGGTGGTGCAGGAGATGCTCGTGAACAGCGACAACAACACCGCCGAGATGCTGCTCAAGGAGCTCGGTCGGGAGCGCAAGAGTCAGGGCACGACGGCGGCTGGCGCGGCCGTGGTGCGCGAAGTGCTGGACGGCTGGGGCCTCGCAGAGGGACTCGTGATCGTCGACGGCTCCGGACTGTCGTCGGGCAACAAGGCGACGTGCCGCATCCTCGTGGGCGTGCTGCAACGCCTCGAGTCCGTGCTTCCGAGCCTGCTCGCCGTGGCGGGTCGCACCGGCACGTTGCGGGATGCCTTCGACGGGGAACCAGTGGAGGGTCGACTCGTCGGCAAGACGGGAACACTGACCGGAGTGAAGGCACTGGCCGGTTACCTTCCCGTGGAGGGCGACGAGCCGGTCGTCTTCGCCCTGCTCATGTCGCGGACGGGAATCAACCAACAGGGTGCCTTCACGCCCATTTGGAACGCCCTCGGTGATGCGCTCGCGGCGGCGTCGGCGACGCCGCGTCCGGAACAACTGGCCCCTTGACCCGACCGGGATCGCCCGTAGAGTGGGAGACCCATGGGAAACGGACACGACACCGAGCGACGGGATCCGGTCACGGATCTCGTCGAAGGCGTGAAGGCCTACGCGATCCAGGAGACCGTGGGTCCGGTCCGCGGCGCCGGTCGGTGGGTCGCGGTCGGCACGGCAGGGGCGTTGGCGCTCGGTCTGGCGGTCGTGTTCTTCACGATGGCAGTGTTGCGGATGATGCAGGACCTGGGCGGCTCCGCACTGGACCGGGGCTGGTCGTTCGTTCCCTATCTGGCCACCCTCGTCGTGATGGCGGTCGTTGCCTCGGTCACTCTCTCGCGCATCTCCCGGCCCAGTCTCCAGAGGGGTGAGTGAGCATGAGCGACTCGCCGCGCATCAGCCGTGACGACCTCGAGCAGAGGTTCCGCACCCTCCAGGACGATCTGCGCGGCAAGGCGTCGGACCGCCAGGATCGCATCGTGGCCGTCGTCGCCGGTGCCGCCGTGGCGCTGGCCGTCGTGTCGTACCTGCTCGGCCGCCGCAGCGGCCGCCGTCGCGGCTCGCGCGTCGAGATCCGCAGGTTCTGAGACCGTGATCCTGCGAGCCGTCGGGCGCCGGATCCTGCGGCGCTGGAACCCCGCGTCGCGGGGAACCCGTGTGCTGCTGGCGTGGACCCTGGCGCGTTGGGCATGGAACAGATGGAACGGTCCGCGCACCCTGGTCCTGGACTCCCGATCGTCGAGCGTGGTCGAGGTGACGAGCCATCGTGACCGGCGCCGGGGGCGGGGGAGGGCCGCTCGGTGAGCGGTCCTTTCGCGCCGGGCGAGAAGGCCCTCTTCATCGACGGGAAGAAGCGCCGCTACCTCGTGGCCCTCGATCCGGACGGTGAGTTCCACAGTCACGCGGGCTACGTTGCCCATGCCGCGGTGATCGGCGCTGAGCCGGGGACGATGCTCGAGTCCACGAAGGGTGCGCGGTACACCGTCGTTCGTCCGACGCTCGAGGATTTCGTGGTGGAGATGCCCCGCGGGGCCCAGGTCATCTATCCCAAGGACCTCGCTCCCATCTGCATGCTCGGGGACATCCACCCCGGAGTGCGCGTCTTCGAGACCGGGGTGGGGTCGGGCGCCCTCTCGATGACGATGCTGCGCTGGGGTGCGCGCATCTCCGGCATCGAGCTGCGCGAGGACTTCCGCAACAGAGCGATCGCCAACGTGCGGTCCTTCCTCGGTGCCGAGGCGCTGTCCCGATTCGACGTGGCACTGGGGGACAGCTACGAGGAGTCGCCGGAGGGTCCCTTCGATCGGGTCGTCCTGGACCTGCCCGAGCCCTGGCGCGTCGTTCCCCGCGCCGAGAACCTGCTCGTGCGCGGGGGAATCCTCGTCGCGTACACCCCGTCGATCACTCAGGCGGTGCAGGTCCGGGAGAGTCTCGGTCGCGAATGGTTCGACCAGCGGACGCTCGAGGTGCTGCACCGCACCTGGCACATCGACGGCATGGCGGTTCGACCGGACCACCGGATGGTGGCGCACACGGCCTTCCTCACGGTGGCGCGCTTCGCAGGTTGACGGGGGCGTGCGCGGCAGGGGCCGCGCGTCGCGTCACGGCTCGACGAAGATGCACTCGCCGGGGCACTCTTCGGCGGCCTCGAAGACGGCCTCGGCGAGCTTGTCGGGGAAGTTGGCCAGACCGTCCGCACCCTGGGGGTTGCCCTTGGCGGTGGCGTAGACCGTGTCGCCCTCCTTCACGTAGGCGAGGCCGTCGTCGAGGAGCGTGAAGACATCGGGGGCGATTTCCTCGCAGAGTCCGTCACCGGTGCACAGGTCCTGGTCGATCCACACCTTCATGGTCGGGGTTCCCTTCGTTGGTTCGTGGTGGTGCGGGTGGAGTCCTTCCACCCGTCGCCCCGCAGGCTACACCCGGGGAACGTGCGTGAGCAGTCCCGTCCGCCTCGGTACCGTGGGGGCATGGCTCTTCCCATCTTCGGACCCACGGACGGTCCGGGCCCCGATTTCCTCGAGTTGGTCCGACGAACGGGGGTGCGTCCCGGGCCCGTCGCGTGGAGCGAGGGACTCGACGTGCCCCACGCCACCACCTGCGTGGCGATGCGATTCGCCGACGGTGTCCTCATGGCGGGGGACCGCCGGGCGACATCGGGCAACTGGATCAGCCATCGGGAGATGGAAAAGGTCGTGCAGGCCGACCGATTCAGTGGCGTGGCGATCTCCGGGGCCGCGGGTCCGGCGATGGAGATGATCAAGATGTTCGCCCTCTCCCTCGAGCACTACGAGAAGATCGAGGGTCGCTCGCTCTCGCTCGAGGGGAAGGCCAACTACCTCTCGACGATCGTGCGCCAGAACCTCCCGGCGGCCATGCAGGGCATGGTCGTCGTGCCCCTGTTCGCCGGTTTCGAGCCGAGCGAGGGGCTGGGGCGCCTGTGGGACTACGACGCGACCGGGGGTCGCTACGAGGAACGCGACGTCGTGGCGGCGGGCAGCGGGAGCCTCCACGCCGGGACCGTGGTCAGGGTGGGCTGGCGACGCGCCATGTCGCGTGAGGACGCCGTGGCGCTGGCCTGTCGCGCGCTGTGGGAGGCGGCAGACGCGGACGCTGCGACCGGCGGTCCCGACGTCCTGCGGGGCGTCTACCCGATCGTGGCCACCATCACCGCCGACGGGTGGAGGCGCGTGGACGACGACGAGCTGGCGCGGGTCTACGGCGCGATCGCCGAGGATGTGAGGTCGCGATGAGCATGCCCTTCTACGTGCCACCCGAGCAGATGATGCGGGAGAAGGCGGACTTCGCCCGCAAGGGAATCGCGCGGGGAAAGGCGCTCGTCGCGCTCCAGTACGCGGACGGCATCGTCATCGTGGCGGAGAATCCCTCGACGTCGCTGCGCAAGATCAGCGAGATCTACGACCGTCTCGCCTTCGCCGGTGTGGGCAAGTACAGCGAGTTCGACCAACTGAGGACCGCGGGCATCCGCATCGCCGACCTGCGCGGCTACCAATACTCGCGGCGGGACGTCGAGGGTCGGAGTCTGGCCAACGAGTACGCCCAGTTCATGGGGCAGCTGTTCACACACGAGTCCAAGCCCCTCGAGGTGGAGATCCTCGTGGCGGAACTCGGCGATGCCCCGGATGGTGACAACCTCTTCCACATCACCTATGACGGCACCGTCGTGGACGAGCGCGTGTTCGCCGTCCTGGGAGGTGACGCGGAGGCGATCTCGGCGAGGATGGCGGGCGTCGCGTCGGATCTCGGGCTGGCGCAGGCCGTCCGTGCGGCCGTCGGCGCCCTCGCCGGACCGGACCGGCGTCTCGGCTCGGACGAACTCGAAGTGGGCATCCTCCGGCGTGGTCCGGAGCGTCGATGCTTCGCGCGCGTGGAGGACGACGAGATCGCGCGTCTCCTCGGTGCCTGACCAGACCATCCTGTCCGGTGCCTCTGTAGGGTTGCGGTTCCATGCCCACTGACGACGACACCGTCGACCTCCGCGGGACGGTGCCCGGCCTGCTGCGTGTGCTCCGGGACTGGTTCGTCGTCATCGGCGTCGCTGTCGGGGCGGCGCTTCTCGTCCGTTCCTTCGTCGTGCAGCAGTTCTACATCAGCGGTCCCTCGATGGAGCCGACCCTCTACTCGAACAATCGGGTCCTCGTGAACAAACTGAGCTATCGCATCCGCGAGATCCGTCGCGGCGAGATCGTCGTCTTCGACAGGGTGCGCACCGAGAACGGGGTGGAGCAGCACGACGACCTCATCAAGCGCGTGATCGGGCTGGGCGGCGAGGCCATCGAGATCCGGGACTGCGTGGTGTACATCGACGGCGCGGCGCTCGCGGAGCCCTATCTGGATGCGGCTCGGGTCGCCGAGCCCGACCCCGGGCGACGGTGCCGCGTGGAGGACCGGGCCGAGGAGACGATCCCCGAGGGAGAGGTCTTCGTGATGGGGGACAACAGGGCGGAGTCCTTCGACAGTCGCAACTTCGGCCCGATCCCGGAGAGCCTCGTGGTCGGTCGGGCCTTCCTCGTGCTGTGGCCCTTCTCCGCCGTCGGCTGGCTCTGAGACGCGACCCGCGGTCGTCCGCGGACACCTCTCGTATGCTGTCGGGGTGTTCAACCTCTCCGGCAGCGAGGTGCTCTTCCTCCTCCTGGCTGGTCTCGTGGTCCTGGGTCCCGACAGGTTGCCCGGGGTCATCCGCCGCGCAGGCCGGCTCTACGGCGACCTGAGGCGCGCCGCCGGCGGTGTGGAGCGGGAATTGCGCGAGACATTCGGGGAACCGGCCGCCGAACTGCGCGACACGGTGCGCGCGGCAGGCACGGTGTTCGGGGTGCCCGATGACGAGCCCTCGCCACCCATGAGACCCGAGCGCAGTGCTCCTCCCGCATCCGATCCGCACGTCCAGGATGACGAGCAGGTCGACGGAGGGCGCGGATGAGCACGGCGGGTACCGGCCAGGTGATGCCCATCGTGGAGCATCTCCGGGAACTGCGTCGTCGGATCGTGCGGTCGATCCTGGCCGTCGGCGTGGCGGCCACCGTTCTGATGCTCTGGTACGAGCCCTTCAAGGACCTTCTCACCAAGCCCTATCGCGACCTGTGCGCCTCGGATCCGTCGTTCGGCTGCGACGGGTCCTTGTACTCGCTCGGCCCGCTGGACGGCTTCTCGGCGAGGGTGCGGATCGCCGGTTACGGCGGCTTGGTGCTGGCCCTGCCCGTGGTGCTGTGGCAGATCTGGCGATTCATCCTGCCCGCGCTCGACCGACGGGAGAAGCAGTACGCCGTTCCGTTCATCACGTCCTCGTTGGTGCTCTTCGCCGCGGGTTCGACCCTCGGCTACTGGACGATCGGCAAGGGTTTGGAGTTCCTCATCGCCTGGAGCGGCGAGGACATCACGCAGGCCTATCAGATCACCAGGTACGTGCAGCTCGTGCTCATGATGATGCTGGCATTCGGTGTCGGATTCCTCTCGCCCGTGCTCGTGGTGTTCCTCCAGGTCGCCTCGATCGTCCGCCCCAGGACCCTCATCGTGCAGTGGCGCTACGCGATCATGGGGATCTTCCTGGCGGCGGCGGTGATCACGCCCGACGGGAGCCCCGTGAGCCTCTTCACGCTGGCGGTCCCGTTGCTCGTGCTCTACTTCCTCGCGGTGCTCGTGGGATGGCTGATCGTGCGTCGCCGCGTGCCCGTCGCCTGATGTCCACCAGGGAGGATTTCGTCGCGTCATTGGGCTACGTCCCCGACGCGTTCCAGGCACGGGCCATGGACTCCCTCGAGGCCGGCGCGTCCGTGCTCGTCGCGGCACCGACGGGTTCCGGCAAGACCCTCGTGGCGGAGTACGCCGTCTCACTCGCGCTGGCGACGGACAAGCGGGCGTTCTACACGACACCCGTGAAGGCACTGTCGAACCAGAAGTACCGCGACCTGTGCCGGGTCCACGGCGTCGAGCGTGTGGGGCTCGTCACGGGGGACAATTCCGTGAATCCCGGTGCCCGGATCGTGGTGATGACGACCGAGGTCCTGCGCAACATGATCTATGCCTCGTCCGACCGTCTCGACGACCTCAGGGTGGTCGTCCTCGACGAGGTGCACTTCCTCCAGGACGCGTATCGGGGACCCGTCTGGGAGGAGGTGATCATCCAACTCGATCCCGAGGTCCAGCTCGTCTGTCTCTCGGCGACGGTGTCGAACGCCGCCGAGGTGGGGGAGTGGCTCACCACCGTCCGGGGTCGCACGGACGTCGTCGTGGAGACGACGCGTCCCGTCGAGTTGGTCCATCATTTCGCCTGGCACGACAAGGCTTCGGGCACCACCGTCATGCACGACACGGTGCCGGGTGGACAGATGAACGGGCGGGTCCAGAGGCTCCTGGCGTCCGCTCCCACCGCGGGACGGGGTCGCAGCCGGGGAGGAGGCTCGGCCGCCGGACGTCGACCCAGGTTCGGGGCGCCGTCCCGTCCGGAGACGGTGGAGCTGTTGCGTGACCACGGGATGCTGCCGGCCATCGTGTTCATCTTCAGTCGGGCCCAGTGCGAGGACGCCGTCGCCGCCTGCATGAGGGACGGCCTCGTGCTGTCGAGCGCCGAGGAGGAGGACGAGATCAGGGCCGTCGTCGAGCGTCATTGCGCCCGTCTCTCCGACGACGACCTGGACGCTCTGGACTACGGGACGTTCATCGAGGACGTGTCCACCGGCATCGCTTGTCACCACGCCGGGATGATCCCCGTCTTCAAGGAGGCGGTGGAGGAATGTTTCGTGCGCGGTCTCGTCAAGGTGGTTTTCGCCACGGAGACCCTCGCCGTGGGGATCAACATGCCCGCCCGGGCGGTGGTGATCGAGAAGATCACCAAGTACACAGGCGAGCACCATGCCCTCCTCAGGGCCTCCGAGTTCACCCAGCTCACGGGCCGTGCCGGTCGTCGCGGGCTCGACGACATCGGTCACGCGGTCGTGCTGTGGAATCCCTGGGTGACCTTCGACCAGGTGGCCCAACTGGCGCTCTCGCGCAGCTTCCGGCTCGTCTCCGCATTCCGACCGACGTTCAACATGGCGGTGAACATGGTGCGGAGGCACTCTCGCGAGGGCGCGTCGCACGTCCTCAATCTCTCCTTCGCTCAGTTCCAGGCTGACCGGGACATCGTCACCTCGGAGGCTCTGCTCGAAAGGCGACGGCGCGAGCTCTCGGCTCTCCAGCGGATGCATCCCGACACCTCTGCGGAGGACGACGCCGACATGCCGGCAGAGGAGGGGGCGGCGACGCAGGTCGAGGCGGAAATCGCCCTGCGCGCCCTGCGTCCCGGTGACGCGGTGCTCTTCGATGCGGCCAACATCCGCGGCCGAGGCCTCGTCGTCGCCACTGCATCCAGACGCGCGGGGCACAGGGTGACGGTCCTGACACCCTCGCGGAAACTCGTGGACGTGACGGCACGCGACCTGCGTGCGCTTCCCGCGCGCGGTGCGCGCGTGGACCTTCCCCAACCCTTCGAGCCGGCCCGAACCGAGTTCGTCCGTGAGGCTGCGGCCCGGCTCTCCCGCGCGCGCCTGGACGAGTCGCTCGCAGCCCGTCCCGTGGAGGGCGTCGGGCAACGAACGACGGAGGTGCCGCTGTCGCGGGCGCACGAGAAGAGATTGCGCCGAGACATCGAGCAGATGGAGCGGCGGCGGGAGGCCCGCGCGGGCTCGGTGACGGCCCGGTTCATGGATGTCGTCGACCTCCTCGTCGAGTACGGCTGCGTGGAGGGCTGGTCACTCACGGACAAGGGGACGATGCTGGCCGGGGTCTTCCACGAGGCGGACCTCCTCGTCGTCGAGGCGGCGTCGCGGGGCGTCTTCGACGGGCTGTCCCCGGTCGACCTGGCAGGGGTGCTGTCGGCGCTGGTGTGGGAGCCCCGCGGCGGCACGGACGCGGGGGTGCGATGGCCGAACGACACGGTGCGCAACAGGGTGAGACGGTTGGAGAAGGTGAGTGCGACCCTGCAGCAGGCGGAGCGTTCCCGGGGGATGACGGTCCACCGTTCACCGAATGCCGGTCTGGCGTGGGAGACCATGCAGTGGGCCTCGGGCCGACCACTCTCGCGCGTCCTCGATCCCGAGGTCACCCCGGGGGACTTCGTGCGGACGATGCGCCAACTCATCGATCTGTGTCGTCAGGTGGCGGCGAGTTCATCATCGCCCGTCGTCGCCGAGTCTGCTGCACGCGCCGCCGAACTGCTCGATCGCGGGGTCGTGGCCTCGGGAGGCGGACGGGGATGACGATACGGCCCGGCGAGGACTGGGGTCGACGCGTTGCCGGCGCGGGAGCCCCCGTGCGCGTGCCCGATGATGCGGCTGCCGCCCGTCACCGCGGCGGTCGCGTGGCCCTGGAGGGCGGTGACCTCCATCGATCCCTCGGATTCCCGGCTGTGCCCGACGAGCGGGGCTCCTGCACCGAACTCGAGGTCGACCTGCTCGACGTGCGGATCGAGATGCAAGACGGTCGCAGCGTGGACATGACGGCCATGTCGTCGGTGGTGGCGGGACGGTGGGGCGGTTCCGGTCGTGTGGTGGCGGTCCTGAACACGGGTTTCCTCGGCCGCCACAATCTGGCTCCCCGTGCCCATCCCAACGACGGGGTGTTCGAGGTCGTGCGGGTGTCGGCGTCGATGCCGCGCCGGGAACGACGGGAGGCGTTGCGAAGGTCCGTGACGGGCTCGCATCTGCCCCATCCCGATCTCTCGGTCGATCGCGCTTCATCGATGACGCTGGGGAGGACGGGCCGCTTCGAGCCGCTGCGGATCGATGGTCGGACGGTGCGGCGATGGAGGCGCGTCCACGTCGACCTGCATCCGGACGGAATCGTCGTCGTCGTGTGATCGGTGGGCTCGTCTACGATCGGGTCCATGGACGCGTGGATCCTCGATGCGTCGCCCGGCGAATACCGCAGGGGAAGGCTCGACGATCCCCGGCCCATGCCCGACGAAGTGCTGGTGAGGCCCATGGCCTCCGCGCTCAATCACATGGACCTGTGGGCGACGCGCGGTCGACCCCGGCCGCCCCTGCCGCACGTGCCGGGCTGCGACGTGGCCGGAGTGGTTCATGCGGTCGGTTCGGAGGTGGACGGGGTGAACTCGGGCGACGAGGTGGTCGTCAATCCCGGGGTGTCTCCCCGCGAGGACATCGCCGAGTGGGGTCGTGACGCGCCCCTCGGTCGCGGATTCCGCATCGTCGGAGAGCACCGGTGGGGAGGGCACGCCGGCTTGGTGGCCGTTCCCGCGCGGAACGTGCGCCCGCGGCCGACGGGCCGCTCGTGGGTCGAGTGCGCCGCCTTTCCCGTCGCCCATGTCACGGCGCACCGTGCCCTGCGCCGGGCGCGACTCGCGGCCGGGGAGACCCTGCTCATCGTGGGGATCGGCTCGGGGGTGTCGCAGGCGGCCGCGGCGCTGGCATCCCGCATGGGTGCACGGGTCGTCGTGACGACCCGTGATCCCGGCTCACGAGCGGGCGCGCCTCCGGCGGGGGTGGATCGGGTCATCGACACCGGTGCGCCCGACTGGGACGTGGAGGCCCACGTCGTCTTCGAGAGCGTGGGACCGGCGACGTGGGAGCGTTCCGTGTCCGCGCTGCGTCCCGGGGGGCGGCTCGTGGTCGTGGGGGGAACCTCGGGGAGCAGTGTCGACCTGGCGCTGCCGCGCCTGTTCTGGAAGCAGCACGAGATCATCGGTTCGTCCATGGGATCGCTGGAGGACTTCGACGAGGTGTGCGCCATGATGGCCGACGGTCTCGAGGTTCGGGTCGGTTCCGTTCATCCGTTCGCCGAGTATCCGGCGGCTCTCGCGCGATTGGCGTCCGGGGCGGTGGCCGGGAAGGTCGTCATCGATCATGCGGACAGGGAGGACTGACATGGCACGAACGCTCGAAGAGATCCGTCGGAGGGTCGTGGAGCGCGTCGATGAGGTGGCCGCCGAGCTCGTGGAGGTGTCCCATCTCATCCACGACCGACCCGAGCAGAACTTCGAGGAGCATTTCGCCTCGGAACTACTCGCAAGGTCGGCCACCCGGAACGGACTCGCCTCCGAGCGCGGGGCGTTCGGCCTGGGGACAGCCGTCCACGGGGAGACGGGGTCGGGTCCGCTGGTGTGCGTGATGAGCGAGTACGACGCACTCCCGGGCATCGGACACGGCTGCGGCCACAACGTGATCGCCGCCGCCGGACTCGGGGCGGCGATCGCCCTGGCGGCCGTCGCGGACGATGCCGGGGGTCGGCTGCGTTGGCTCGGGACGCCGGCCGAGGAGGGCGGTGGCGGCAAGATCATCATGGCCCGGAGCGGCGCCCTCGAGGGGGTGGAGACGGCGATGATGGTGCATTCCGCCGGTCACGATCTCACGTCCATCGACGCCATCGCCCTGCGACAGATCGAGTGCGACTACGAGGGTGCCGAGGCCCATGCCGCGGCCGCCCCCGAGCGGGGACGGAACGCCTTGGATGCCGCCGTGCTCGGCTACATGGGCGTGGCGTCCCTGCGCCAACACATCCTTCCCACCGAACGGGTGCACGGGATCCTCACCAGGGCGGGTGAGAAGCCCAACATCGTGCCGCGACACGCCTCCAGTCAGTGGTACGTGCGCAGCGACACGATGGAGAGCCTCGAGGCGCTCACGCCGCGCGTCGTCGCGGCACTCGAGGCGGGTGCCCAGGCCTGCGGCTGCTCCTCGCGAGTCCGGTTCCCGGGGGAGACCTATGCCGACCTCGTGGCCAATGCGCAGATGTCGTCGGTGTGGGTGAGGCACGCCGCATCGCTCGGACGCACGGTGGGCGACCCTCGCACGGGAGGTGTCCGCGTGGTGGGCAGCACGGACATGGGGAACGTCAGCCACCTCGTGCCGACCATCCACCCCATGATCGCGTCGGCTCCCGCGGGTACGGCCATCCACACCGAGGAGTTCGCCCGCCACTCCCGGGGCCCGATCGCCGATCGCGCGGTGGTCGACGGGGCCAAGCTCCTCGCGCTCTGCGCCGTCGACTTCTGGACGGATCCGGCCCTGCGGGCCCGCACAGCCGAGGAATTCTCCCTGACTCGGCGCTCGGATTCGGTCCTCTGAGCAATCCGCCGGGTGGGCGGGCCGGAAACCTAAGGTTGGCCACCGTGAGCGTGTACGTGCCGGAGGAGTTCACGCCCGACGAGTCGGACGTGCTGCGCAGGTACTTCACGAACCTCGATCAGCCCGTGTTCGCCCTGGTCAACCTGCCCGAGGTGGTGAAGGGGGCTCTGTTCGCCCGCTACAGCCGCAGTCCGAGGAGCCTGCGGCGACTCTTCCTCGACGAGTTCCTCAATGACCTCGACGTGGCCGGCGACGCGGCGGTGGACGCCACCGTGGGTGTGGCCAAGGCGGAGTCCCTGTACGAGCGGGTGTTCGTCGAATACGGGGACGATTCCGTGGCGCAGCTCGGGGGAGTGCATCTGGCCTGCGAGCAGGCCTCCAACATCCTCACGAAGATCCTCGAATGGGGACGCCTCATGAGCTATCTGGAGCAGAGCACCCGCTACATCTCCTACGACGAGAGGCTCGGGGGTCGTTACCGGTACTTCCGGGATCCCGACGTGCTGGCCGGGCGCTTCGGGACGCGCTACGTGGGCGACATGGACCGGATGTTCGATTCGTACAGTTCGATGGCCGTCAGGGTCACGGAACACGTGCGGGCGTCGGTGCCCAAGGCGGCGGGGGACAGCGACTTCATCTACCGACAAGCGACGCGGGCGAAGGCTCTGGATGCCGTTCGGGGAGCCCTGCCGGCTGCGTCCCTGTCGAACGTCGGCATCTACGGCTCGGGTCAGGCGTTCGAGCACCTGCTCCTGAGGATGCGCGCCCATCCGCTCCCCGAAGCGCGCCACTACGCCGACCTCATGCTCGTCGAGCTCCGCAAGGTGATCCCGTCGTTCCTGCGTCGCGTCGACATTCCCGATCGTGGGGGCGAATGGTCGGAGTACATGGCCCGGACGGCGGCGGACACCTCCGCACTGGTCGGCGGTCTCTTCCGTGACGACGTCGCCGTGGACTGCGACGAGGTGACCCTCGTGCACTTCGACCCCGAGGGTGAGGACAAACTTGTCGCGGCCGCCTGCTACCCGCACACCCATCTTCCCGAGTCCCAGGTCAGGGACCGGGTCGCGAGGATGTCGGTGGAGGAGAAGACGCGGCTACTCGCCGCCTACGTGGGCGAGCGCAGCAACAGGCGCCACCGTCCCGGTCGTGCCTTCGAGAGGACGGACTACAGATTCGATGTCCTGTCCGACTACGGGGCGTTCCGCGACCTGCAGCGCCACCGCCTTCTCACGATCGAATGGCAGCGGCTGACCCCGTACCACGGGTATGTCCGCCCCGAACTGGTCGACGCCGCGGGCTGTGCGGGCGACTTCGACGAGGTCATGTCCCGATCGCACGCGCTCTACGAGGACCTGCATGGGGACCACCCCGAGCAGGCCTCGTACGCCGTCTCCATGGCCCATCGCATCCGCTACGTGATGCAGTTCAACGCCCGCGAGGCCATGCACATGCTGGAATTGCGCTCTGGCCCCCAGGGGCATCCCTCGTACCGGAGGGTGGCGCTCGAGATGCACCGTCAGATCCGCGACGTCGCCGGTCATCGCGCGGTCGCCGCTGCCATGACGCACATGACCCACGAGGCCCCGGAGCTGGAGCGTCTCGAGTCGGAGCGGCGGGCGGAGGCGCGGAGAGCGGACGGTCCGGTCGGTTGACGGGGACGTGACGGCGGTCACGTCCCGGTGCCCCGAATGCCATGAACGGCGCGTGGGCACTCCCCGTGTCTATTATCCCGCGGGCACCAAGGAGGAGACGAGGGTGGCAAAGGACGACATCGACCCGGAGGACATCGAGGGTCTCGAGATCGAGGAGGTCGACGGCGACCTCGACGACGATCTCGAGGTCGACGACGAATTCCTCGAGGACGACGACGACCCTGTCGTCGCCGACGAGGAGGACGACATCGACGATGACGCCCTCGACGAGGAACCGGCACCGGTCAAGGGTCGCGTCGCGGCGGAGGAGGACGACGACGATGTCGTGGCACCCGACGACGTCGAGGAGGACCTCGCCGAGATCCTGAAGGACCGTCTGGCGTCGGAGGAGGTTCCGGCCGAGGACGAGGAGGTCGAGGAGATCGACGACAAGACGTCCGGCGAGGACGCACTCCAGCCCAAGCGTGCCGACGAGGTGATGTGCACCAGTTGTTTCCTCCTCGTGCGCCAGAGTGCGCCGTCCTGTCCGGTGGGCGACGAGACATGTCCTGTGTTCGCCGGGGCTCCCCCGAAGAAGCGCAAGAAGTGACGTCGAACGGGGGTCCGGCCCCGATGCGGGAGTTCCTCGAGGGCGTGGGGCGCACGATCGGTGGCGTGCGTCGTCAGGCCCCGGCGGCCCGGATGGTGGGGCAGTACGCCGTGAAGATGCTGGTCAAGGAGGCGGGCCGGCTCACCTCGTCGGTTCTGGCTGCGGCATCCCGCGTGTCGCCGCCGTCGGGGTCGGGCACGCGGGAATCGACGGATTCCGTGAACGGGTCACCGTGGCCGCCTCCCGAGCCGACGGAGTGAACCAGCCGTGATCGTCATCCGGGAGGCCGTCGCATCCGACGAGGCGCGTCTCGCCCTCATCCGGACCGCAGCAGAGGCGGAGGCTGATCGGTATCGGGGGAGGCGTCTCGCGCCGGGCCCCTCATCGGAGGGGTTCGTGCTCGTGGGCGGTGTCGACGACCAGGTCTGGGGGAGCCTGGAGTGCTCCCGTGTCGGTCCGTCAACCTGGAGCATCGACCGTGTGCACGTGCTGGAGGATGCCCGTTCCATCGGGATCGGCGACGCACTGGTGCGGAGATGCACCGAGGAGGTCCTGCGACGCGGGGGAACCGAACTGGTCTCGAGCGCCCAACCGGGGGACCGGTCCCTGAAGAATCTCTTCGAGCGCAACGCGATGGTCGCCCGGACGATAGTCGTGGGACGCGTCCTCAGCGACCCGACCAGCGGGGTGGACGCTTCTCGATGAACGCGGCGAGGCCCTCCCGGGTGTCGTCGCTGGACATGAGCGCGGCGATCTCGGTGTCGCTCATGCGTCGCAGGACGTCGTCGTCCTCGTGGGCACTGGCGAGCACGACGCGTCTGCTGGCGGCGACGGCCAGGGGGGCTGCAGCGGCCACGAGGTCGGCCAGGCCGCGGGCGACGGGAAGCACCTCCGCGGGCGCCACGAGGCGGTTCACGAGTCCGAGTTGATGGGCACGCGCGGCCGGCAAAGGTTCCCCCGTGAGGATGGCCTCGAGGGCCACGGCTCTGCCGACGGCGCGAGGGAGTCGGAACAGACCTCCCGCGGCGGCGATGAGATTCCGTCTCACCTCGGCCAGCCCGAACGCGGATCGATCGGAGGCCACCACCATGTCGCATGCCAGGACGATCTCGCATCCTCCCGCGGTGGCAAGACCGTCCACGGCCGCGACGACGGGGAATCGCCGGGGTCGGTAGACGAAGCCGGCGAACCCGCCCGCACGCGTCGACAGGCCGGTGTCACCGGAGGCGATGGCCTTGAGGTCCGCGCCGGCGCAGAAGACCGGTCGATCCTGCCCTGCGGTGTTGGCCGAGAGCACCGCCACGCGGACGGAGGCGTCGTTCTCGAGTTCCTCCATGACGCTCTCGAACTGGGAGGCGAGCAGACCGTTGACCGCATTGCGCGCCTCGGGACGGTCGAGCGTGATGAGACCGACGTGCCCGTCGACCTCGACGCGCACATGGGTGCTCACGTGGGATCGGCGGGGGAGGAATCGTCGGGCGGGGAGTCGGTGGGGGCGGAGTCGTCGGGGGCGGAGTCGTCGGGCGCTGCCGGGACCGCGGGCTCGGGTGTCGACGGAGCAACCGAGGACTTCTCCGCCGGCTTGTCCTTGGCGTCGATCCTGCTCCTCTGGTCCTTCGTCCGTTCCTTCAGATCCTTCGGCTTGCCCTTCCGCTCCGGTCGCGTGGGCGGGAGCATGCGGGGCATCTTCGCCCCGGCCGGCACCTCGATGCCGAAAAGGGCGGCGATCTGGGGCATGAGCGGACCCAGACGCGTCACGGTCTTGGTGAGTTCGTCGGTGACCGTCTGGGGAATCGACGCGGGGAGCACCCGACCGTGGACGGGGGAGAAGGCGGCATGCTCGAGGAGGGTGATCCATCGATCGGCCGGTGCGTCGGGGGTGAGTGCGGCGACGGCCTTCTCGGTCAGCAAGGTGGCCAGGTCCGCCGGGAAGGGCACGCCGGCCTTCGGGGGCTGTGACGAGAGGCGGAGTGCCCTCACGATGCGACCGACCTCGGCGAGAGCGCGGATGTCCTCCTGCCACAGGCGCGTCTCGGCGGCCTGCCGTGCGGCGAGTCCGGTCTTCATCGTGGCGAGGAGTGCTCGGGTGGCCTCGTCGTGGCCGGAGAGGGACTCGCCGACGTTGACGATCGACCGGAGATCGCGCACGTCGATCTCCTCGAGGATCCGCTCGGCGGCAGTGGCCCGATCGATCCACTCGGCCTTGCGAAGGCTGGGCAGGAGTCGCTCGGCCTCGGCCACGAGCGCGTCGGCGGTGATCCGCTCGCGACCCTCGGCGACGGCCGATGCGTTCTGCTCGTCGATGGCGGCGCGAACGGCGGGAATGCCGCCGCTGACGACCTTCTCGGCGATGGCCCGATGCGCCTCGGGGAGTTGGGAGAGGACCGCATCGAGGTTGTCGCGGCGGGCCTTCACCCGCTTCGGCTTGGGACGCTGGGGAATCTCCGGAGGAGCCTCGAAGAACGGCCGGCGCGGTCGGTCACCCTCCTTGCGCTCGCGCGCGGGACCGCGCCGGGCGTCGCCGGGTGCCCCCTCTCGCCGTCGCCCTCCCTTGCGTCCGTCACCGCGTCCCTCACGGTCGCGTCGCGCCAGTTTCTGGGTCACCGGTTCGAACGGCTTCTCGGACGGCAGCATCTCCAGCAGGCCCGTCCGGGCGGCCTTCTGCTTCGGCGGGATGATGGCCAGCACCCGAGTCCCGTCGAGATCCGTCTCGACCTCCGCCGTGAGCACCTGACTGACCGCGATGCCTCCGGGGAGCATGCCGCCCTCGACGATGCCGCGCGGTTCGCGGGCTCCGGCCGCGCGCCACGTCCACGTGCCGTCAGGGCGCGAGCTGGTCAATTCGATGTCGATCCTTCGGGACATAGCGGCCCTACGGTATCCGCGGATCGGCCGGTCGGGACCACCGCCGGGGACGACCGTGCGGCGCGGCCGGGTTTATCGTGGGGCATGCCCGTCTACGCGCTCGGCGACGCCGTTCCCTCCATCCATCCCGACGCCTACGTCCATCCCGACGCGGTGATCATCGGCTCGGTCACCATCGGGGCCCACAGCTCTGTGTGGCCCGGGGCCGTGCTGCGGGGGGACGACGGAGCGATAGTCATCGGCGATCGGACCAGCATCCAGGACGGCACGGTCGTTCACACGACCCCCACGGATCACACGACGGTGGGGAGCGACTGCGTGATCGGGCACATCGTGCACCTGGAGGGATGCCTCATCGAGGACTTCGCCCAGGTGTCCTCCGGGGCCGTGGTCCTGCACCGCGCCCGCGTGGAGTCTGGCGCCGTGGTGGCGGCCAATGCGGTGGTCCTGAACGGGATGCTCGTCCCCGCGGGGGCCCTCGCCGTGGGTGCGCCGGCGGTCCTCAAGCCCGACAGGGCGCGTCGGGCCGACATCGAGATGGGTGTGCGCGCCTACGTCCACAAGGGTGCCCGATTCCGTGAGCAGCTCCGGCGACTCGACTGATCCCCTCTGGTGGCTCGTCGACGTGCTGGTCGACGAGGTCGCCGTCGAGACCGTGTCGGACCTTCTGTGGTCCCTCGGTGTGGCGGCGGTGGAAGAGATCGCCGAGGGCGACGGCGTCGTGCTGAGAACCAGCACCTCCCTCGACCCCGTGACCCTGACATCGCTCGCGGGCGTTCGTGGGGTGCGCCGCACGGGAATCCCGCGGTCCGTGGCCGACACGTGGCGCGAGACGGCCCACCCGAGTCCCGTGGCCGACGGAGTCGCCATCGTGCCCGCATGGCGCGCGGAGGAGTGGCCCGAGTCCGACTCCGTTCTCGTGGAACCCGGCGATGCCTTCGGGGCCGGGAACCATGCGACGACCCTGTTGGCCGCTCGTCTGTTGATGCGGCATGCGAGTCGCGGAGGAACCGTGTTCGATCTCGGCTGCGGAACGGGCGTGCTCGCATTGGTCGCTGCGCGTCATCTGCGATGTCGGGCGACGGTCTGGGATGTCGCCCCGGGCTGCCGCGGGATCGTCGAGGCCAACGTGGGGCTCAACGGTCTGCCGTCCGACGCCGTCCGCTGGGTGTCGCCCGCGGAGGCAGGGGAGCACGACTCGGTGGTGGCGAACATCCTCGCCCCGGTGCTCCTGGCGGAACGCCCGACGATCACGACGTTGTGTGCCGACGGCGGTGTCGTCATCCTGTCCGGAGTGCGCTCGGAACAGGCCCCCGGTCTCGTCTCCGCGTACGGCCTGCCGGTCCTCGAACAGCTTGACGAGGACGGGTGGACCGCCATCGCCCTTCGCATGACCGCTGATGCGAGACCGTGAGGATCAGGCGGTGGGTCGTGCGCGGATCCCGATGGGAGCGATGAGTCGAAAACCGGCCGCATGCCGTTCCTCCTCGGACTCGCCGCCCCAGAAGCCGTATTCCCGGTTGCGGCGCGCATAGTCACGACAATCGGCGAGCACCTCGCACGACAGGCACACGAGCCGGGCTTGGGCTTCGCGCCGTTCGCGCGCTTGGGGACGTTCGGCCGGTGGGGGAAAGAAGATGGACGAGAGACCCTTGCAGGCGGCGGAACCGGACCAGGACGACTCATCCCAGTCGCGATGCGTGAAAACTTCCCCGACGGCCATGACACCCCGTTCTCCCGGCGTTGACCCACCGAGTCTGACATGAATTGACCGAAGGGTCAATTATGACTCATAACCGACCTCTTCGGGGCATGAGGCAGTGAGGTCCGGGTCGTGAGGCCGTCAGTGTGCCGCGAGGACGTGCCTCACCCCGGAGGCGAAGCGGGAGATGTCCTCCTCGGTGGTGTCCCAGGAGGTCATCCACCGAACCTGCGAGGCGGCTGGATCCCAGTCCCAGAAGAAGCACCACTCTTGGAGGACGGCCTTGGCGGCCGGGGGCAGGATCGGAAAGAGACTGTTGACGGCGGGCGGGGAGAGACGAAGGGACGACAGGTCGGCCAACTCCTCGTGGAGGCGCCGCGCCATCGCATTGGCGTGCCCGGCGGTCTCGAGCCACAGACCGCCGCGGAGAGCCTCGACGAATTGGGCCGCCACGTAGCGCTGCTTGGAGGGGAGTTGCGTCGTGGACTTGCGCACGAGACCTCCGCGCCCGGCGGCCAACTCCGAGCGGATGACGACGGCCTCGGCCCCCATCATGGCGTTCTTGGTGCCGCCGAAGGAGACGGCGTCCACGCCGGCGCCGAATGTCATCGCGCGCAGGGTGGCGACATCGCCACCCAGAGCCGCGACGGCGTTCGCCAGACGAGCCCCATCGAGGTGCACGAGGAGGCCGTGACGGTGCGCCACCTCGGACATCTCCCGGATGTCGTCGATCGAGTACAGGGTGCCGAGTTCCGTGGATTGGGTCAGGGACACGACCCGCGGCTGCACGTGGTGAACGTTGCCGAGCGCGATCGCCGCCGAGTCAAGGTCCTCCGGGCGCAGGCGCGCATCATCGCGGGACACGTCCTGGAGCTTGGCCCCGAGGATTCGTTCCGGTGCCCCGGTCTCGTCCACGTTGATGTGGGACCAATTGGTGCACACGACAGAGTCCCCGGGTCGCAGCATCATCCCGAGGGCAACCACGTTGGCCCCGGTGCCGTTGAACGTGAAGAAGACCTCCACGTCGGCGTCGAAGAGATCACGCACGAGAGACTCGGCCCGTCGCGTCAGGGCGTCCGTGCCGTAGGCAGGCGCGTGTCCGGAATTGGCGGCTGCGATGGCCTCCAGGTACCGGGGGTGGACACCACTGAAATTGTCGCTGGCGAAGGAGCGCTCAGGAGCAGCCGGCATGTCCACGGCGTCACGCTATCCCGGCGCCCTCCCTCGTCATTATGCCCATAAGGTTCGTTATGTAATCATCTCCGAGGGAGACGGTCGACGTCGGGATGGATTCTCCTAGAGTCGCCCGCATGGCCTCTCCCCTCGGCCCCGGGCGCTCAGCCGATCATGTCCTCGCCGAGATGGAGGAACTGCGGTCCAAGGATGTGCGATGGCGGGACGGCCGCGCCTTCTCCCTCGCCTACAGCGCGGGTCCCGAGGTGCTTGCACTCTCGGAGGAGGCCTACCGGCGTTTCTCTGGTGAGAACGCCCTCAACACGGCGGCCTTTCCCTCGCTCCGGAGGATGCATGATGACGTCGTCTCCTGGGTGGCGTCATGGCTCCATGGACCCGAGACCGTCCGCGGCTTCATGACGTCCGGGGGAACAGAGAGCCTGGTGCTCGTGGTCCGGGCCGCCGTGGCGCGTGCCCGTCGTGAGGGACGACTGACGGGGCGGCCGAACATGGTGCTGCCCACCTCGGCCCATGCGGCCCTGGAAAAGGGTGCGGACTACTTCGGGGTGGAAAGTCGCCGGGTCGACGTGGGCGAGGACTGGCGCGCCGACGTGGACGCCATGGCGACCGCCGTGGATTCGTCGACGGTGCTCCTCGTCGCCTCCGCCCCCCAGTATCCCCAAGGTGTCATCGATCCCGTGGCCGCCGTTGCAGCGATCGCAGAGGAGCGCGGCGTGAACATGCACGTCGACGCGTGCATGGGAGGTGTCGTACTGCCCGCACTGGAACGCTCGGGCCACCCACTCCCCCCGTGGGACTTCAGGGTCCCTGGAGTCACGTCGGTGTCGGTGGATCTGCACAAGTACGGGTACTCAGCCAAGGGTGCGGGAGTCCTGCTGCACCGCGACAAGGAGTTGCGCAACGATCAGGTCTTCGTCACGGACAACTGGCTGGGCGGTCTCTACGGGTCATCCGGGATCCTCGGCACCAAGTCGGGCGGGCCCATCGCATCCGCGTGGGCCGTGATGTCGCATCTCGGGAACGAGGGCTACGAACATCTGGCCGCCACGGCCCGAGGGGCCGCTCTCATGCTGGCCGATCATGTCGAGACCTGCGAGGACCTGCGGTTGCGGGCCCGACCCGATTCCACCCTGCTGGCGTTCGGCGATCATGCGGACGGACCGGGCATCTTCGCCCTCGCCGATGCGCTCGCGAGTCGGGGCTGGTGGGTCGACCGACAGGGTCCTCCGGACAGCATCCACCTCACGGTCAATGCCGTCCACGCACCCTTGGTGGACGCGTTCCTCGCCGATCTGGACGAGGCGCGTGACGCCGCCCGGGACAACTCGGGCACCTCCGGTGCCTACGGCTCCGTGGACTAACCTGCCGAAGGACACGACTCGTCAGGAAACGGGATGGACCGCCCCTCAGACTCCCTCACCTCTCCCCTGCTCCCCGCGGACGGCTTCGCCGTCCGCCATTTGGGGCTCACGGATGCCGACAGGACGCACATGCTGCAGGTGATCGGCGCGCCCGATCTCGACGCGCTGCTCGACGAGACCATCCCGGAGTCGATCCGGGAGAGGCTTCCCCTGGCGCTCCCGGAGCCGTTCTCGGAGCGGGACGTGTTGCTCGAGCTCCGCGGGAGGTTCGCCGACCGTGTCGTGCGCCGATCCTTCATCGGGCAGGGCTACCACGGGACGGTCACCCCGCCGGTCGTGCGTCGCAACATGCTCGAGAATCCCGGCTGGTACACCGCGTACACGCCCTACCAACCCGAGATCAGTCAGGGAAGGCTCGAGGCGCTCCTCGATTTCCAGACGATGATCTGCGAACTCACCGCTCTTCCCCTGGCGAACTCGTCGTTGCTCGACGAGGGGACGGCGGTCGCCGAGGCCGTCACCATGGCGCGTCGCAGTGCCGACTCGGGCGGTGACGCCGTGTGGGTGGACGCGAACACCCACCCCCAGACCCTCGCCGTCCTGGCCACGCGCATGGAGCCGTTGGGGCTGGAGATGCGCGTCGGTCCACTCTCGGAGGCATCGCCGGAGGGTTGCTTCGCCCTCGTCGTGTCCCAACCAGGATCCGACGGCGAGGTCCGGGACCCGGACATCCTCGCCGGTCTCGTCGACGCGTTCCATTCCGTGGGCGCCCTCGCCGTGTGCACCGCGGACATCCTCTCGCTGTGCCTCCTCGAGCCCCCTGGTCGTCTCGGCTTCGACATAGCGGTCGGCTCGACACAACGCTTCGGCGTGCCGATGGGATTCGGAGGACCTCACGCGGCGTACATGGCCGTCCGCGAGAACCTGTCGCGCACCATGCCCGGTCGGCTCGTCGGGGCCAGCACCGACACGGCCGGTCGTCCGGCCCTTCGTCTCGCCCTCCAGACGCGCGAACAACACATCCGCCGCGAGAAGGCCACCTCGAACATCTGCACGTCCCAGGTTCTGCTGGCGAACGTCGCCGCCATGTACGGCGTGTGGCACGGTCAGGACGGGCTCGTCCGCATCGCCCGACACGTCCACCGCATGGCCCGCGAGTTCGCCGACTCCCTGGCCGCCGCGGGTCTCGCCGCGTCGGTCCGTCCGTTCTTCGACACGGTGCGTGTGGATGACGTGGACGCCGACGTCGTCGCCGACGCATGCCGGCGGGCGGGCATGAACATCCGTGTTCTCGGTGCGAGGAGCCTGTCAGTGTCCTTCGACGAGCCGACGACGACGGCGGAGGTGGACGCCCTGCTCTCGGTGCTCGGTGCACCACGGGTGGCATCGGATGACGACGATGCCCGATTGCCCGCGGGATGGCTGCGGGCCGATGAATTCATGCAGCAACAGGTCTTCACCTCGCACCGCACCGAGCATGAGATGCTGCGGTACCTCCGCCGACTCGCCGACAAGGACCTGGCCCTGGACCGCACGATGATCCCGCTCGGATCGTGCACGATGAAACTCAACGCCACGACGGAGATGGATCCGGTCACCTGGCCCGAGTTCGCCGATCTCCACCCCCTGGTGCCCGACGACGAGAGCACGGGGGTGCGTCGTGTGGTCGAGGAGCTGGAACGGATGCTCGTGGAGATCACCGGGTACGACGCGGTGAGCCTGCAGCCCAACGCCGGCAGTCAGGGAGAGTTCGCCGGTCTGCTGGCCATCCGCGCGTACCACCGTTCCCGGGGTGAAACGGCGCGGGACGTCTGTCTCATCCCGTCGAGCGCCCACGGCACGAACGCCGCCAGTGCCGTGATGGCCGGGATGACGGTGAGGGTCGTGGCGTGCGACACCGACGGGAACGTGGATGTCGACGACCTCCGCTCCAAGGTCGAGGCCGCCGGCGACACTCTCGCCGCGTTGATGGTCACCTATCCCTCCACTCACGGGGTGTTCGAGGAGTCCATCGGGGCGATCTGCGCCCTCGTGCACGACCAGGGCGGTCAGGTCTACGTGGACGGGGCGAACCTCAATGCCCTCGTCGCCACCGCGCGACCCGGACGGTTCGGCGCCGACGTGAGCCACCTCAATCTGCACAAAACGTTCTGCATCCCCCACGGCGGGGGCGGTCCCGGTGTGGGTCCGGTGGCCGTGCGGGCGCATCTGGCTCCCTTCCTGCCCGGCGACCCCGCCGGCAGCGATTCGCCCGTCGGCCCGGTCTCCTCGGCCAGGTACGGCTCCGCGGGAATCCTGGCGATCCCGTGGGTCTACATCTCGATGATGGGTGCCCGCGGACTCCTGCAGGCCACCGCCGACGCCATCCTCTCGGCGAACTACGTCGCCGCCCGCCTCGACGACGCCTATCCCGTTCTGTACCGCGGTGCCGGCGGCCGCGTGGCGCACGAGTGCATCCTCGACGTGGGACGCGTCCTCAAGGGCACGGAGCTGACGGTCGACGACGTTGCCAAGCGTCTGATGGACCATTGTCTCCACGCCCCGACGATGAGTTTCCCCGTGGCCAACACCCTGATGGTCGAGCCGACCGAGAGCGAATCCCTCGCCGAAATCGACAGGTTCTGCGAAGCAATGCTCTCCATCCGGGGCGAGATCGAGGCGGTGCTCGACGGACGCATCTCCGCCGCGGAGTCGCCGCTCCACCACGCACCGCACACCGTCCAGGACGTGGCCGGACCGTGGGAGAGGGCGTACGACCGGGAGCAGGCCTTGTTCCCGCTTCCGCGGCTCCGCGGACGGCTCTACTTTCCTCCCGTCTCCCGCATCGATGCGGCGCGGGGCGACCGCAACGTGGTGTGCACGTGCGCACCGATCGAGGCGTACGAGAGCACGCTCGTCCCGGTGGCCGGCTCGTGACGGACGGCGACGACTTCCGGGCGGCGCCCGGCACCGGAGGGACCGGCGGGCTCCCGGGAATCGAGCAACTGCTGGGTCTGTTGTCCCTGGTGGATCCGGTCGACCTCGCCGCTCGCGCGGTGGACACCGGGAAACGCACCGCGGAGTCGATGCTCTCCATCCTCGAGAATCTCGCCGCGACGGTGGACAATCTCAACGCCACCACGGCACGCGTCAACGCCCTGCTGGACGAGGTCGAAGAGCCTTTGAGACGGCTCCTCCCCCAGGTCGGGACCGCCATGGGTGCCGTGGCGACCCTCGGGGAGGCCGCCGGTCAGCTGGTGGAGGTGGGGCGGCGCCTCTCCCCGCTGGCGAGCCTTGCCGAGAACGCCGGTTCGGTCCTCAATCTGTTGCCGGGTCGTACCGGCGGAGCGCAGGCGCCTGCTGCGCCGCCCGCGCCGCCCGCGGAGGCGGTCACCTGACGAACGGCGTCTGCACGATCGTGCCGGGGAGGTCGCTCCCCCGCACATCCACCACCACGTGGTCACCTGGCGCGGTGTCGGGCCGCAGGAGCGCGAGGGCGATGCCGTGACCGAGAGTCGGCGAGAAGTTGCCGCTGGTCACGCGCCCGAGGACGATTCCGTCGCGGCCACGCACCTCACTGCCCTCGCGCGCCGGTCGGCGACCCTCGGTGGCGATGCCCCGGATGATGCGACGGGGACCCGCGGCCCGCTCGACTCTCAGGGCGTCTAGTCCGCGCACCCCCTCCTTGTCCCACGCCACGACCCATGCGAGCCCCGCCTGGAGCGGCGTGATGCCGGGACCGAGCTCGTGTCCGTGCAGAGGCAGGCCCGCCTCGAGTCTGAGGGTGTCGCGCGCACCGAGTCCCGCGGGCAGCGCACCCGCCGACACGATCGCCTCCCACACCTCGGCCGCATCCTCCCGGGGAACGGCGATCTCCACGCCGTCCTCGCCGGTGTAGCCGGTGCCGGCAACGACGACCTCGCCCCCGGCCACGCGCGCCGTGGTCACCCCGAACCTACGGACGGCCGCGGCCTCCGGCGAGAGCCTCGCGACGACCGAACGGGCATCGGGTCCCTGGACGGCGATCACCGCGCGCTCATCGGTCACGTCGCGTCCGCCCACTGCGGCCACGACTCGTTCCGTGTTGGCGGCATTGGGCATGACATCGAGCACCGTGTCTCCGCGCCACCAGACGATGATGTCGTCCAGGACGGAGCCGTCGTCGTCGAGCAGGTGCGTGTACTGCGCGCGTCCCGGCCCGATGCGGGTGATGTCGTTCGTGAAGGCACCCTGCACCCGTCCGACCGCGTCCGAACCCTCGACCCGCACGGTCCCGAGATGGGACACATCGAAGACGGCGACGGCGTCACGGCAGGCGGCGTGTTCGGTGAGTGTGCCGGAGGGATACGACAAGGGCATCTCCCAGCCTCCGAAGGGGACCATGCGGGCACCGAGTGATCGGTGCTGGCGGTCGAGCGGCGAGAGACGCATCGATCACATGGCCAGCGACCCGGTCGACCCTCCGTCGACGGGGTCGGGCGACAACGAGATGATGCGGCGATCGACCTCGTCCCGCACGCCGGACATGGGGAGAACGTTGAGGACACCCTGACCGTGGCGGAGCACGTCGATGAGTTCGTCGCCGTCGCACAGAAGGACGGTCGATCCGTCGATGACGAGATGGGCCGCGCCGATCTCCGTGTCGACATGGGCCCTCATGTAGTCGAAGACCGACCGGATGGCCTCGAGCCGGATGCCCGCATCCAGCAGCTTCTTGACGACGCGGAGCTCCAGCAGATCGCGGTAGGTGTAGCGCCGGCGGGATCCGCTCCCCGTGGCGTCAGCCGCCGAGGGGCGGATGAGATCGGTTCGCGCCCAGTAGTCGAGGCGACGGTACGTGATCCCGGCGATCTGGGCGGCCTGGGTGCCGCTGAACGTCTCGTCTGGCATCTGGGCCTCCCTGTCACGACCGCGTAACTACGCGGGTGTGAGACGCTAGGCCCGCTCGACGGTTCCGTCAAGGGGTCAGGTGTCGAAGTCCTCCGGGGAGATGTTCTCGATGAAGTCACGGAACTCGTCGAGGATCTCCTCGGAGCGCACCTCAGCCTCGTCCGCGGGGGATCCCGCCGAGTCGAGGAGGTCTTCCTGGGCGTACACGGGGCATCCCGCCCGCAGGGCCAGAGCCACGGCGTCGGAGGGTCTCGCCGAGACGCGCACTTCCTCGCCCTCGCCGTCGGTGAACACGATCTCGGCGTAGTAGGTCCCCTCGGCGACGTGGGTCAGCACCGCCCGGGCCACACCCGCTCCCAGAGCCTCGAGCGAACGAAGGAACAGATCGTGTGTCAGGGGGCGCGGTACGGAGACGCCCTCGAGGGCGACAGAGATCGCGGCCGCCTCCGGGGCGCCGATGTAGATGTCGAGGGTCCGACGCGGAGCATCGTCCTCCCGCAGCGAGAGCACGGGGGTGTTGGCCGCCCGGTCGATGCGGATCCCCCGGACGGAGAGCGCGCGCATGGTCACTTCTGTTCCCTGATGCGGGCGAACTCCCGCGCGATCAGGGCGGCGCGCATGCGCTCGCCCAAATCCACCAGTTCCTCGAGCATGGTCAGGGCCTCCTCTCGCGCACCGGGATTGCGCTGGCGGAGCATCGGCAGGATGCGCTGTTCGTAGAGACTCATCTCCCTGTCGACGGCGCCCTTCCATGTGCGGAGATGACGGACATCGACCCCGAGCTCGGCGAAGCGCGCCGCGATCTTGGCCGCCTCGATGGACTCCGCGTCGAAGAAAGTCGTGTCCCCGACGTCGTGTCCCGACACGAGGCCGGCGTGTTCGAGGTCGCGCAGCAACTCGGGATTGATCGCCAGCAGTCTCAGGAGGTCGTCGCGGGGGATCGACTCGGTGCGATCGGAGTGCTCACGGGCGATGCGACGCTGCTCGTGATGGTGCAGCTGGGGCACGATGCTCTCCACGGGTGAGTCGAGAGCGGGCACGGACGGAGGCGTCGCAGCGGACGACCCCGCCGCCGACGGAGGCCTCGGTCGGGGGATCCCGCCCCTCGCTGCGGGATGACCCGACGTGGACACCTCGCCGCTGGGGGCCGGATACTCGGCGCTGAGGTCGGTGTCGTCGCCACCGAGCCTGTCGCGGATGACGCGGAGAGGAAGATAGTTCTCCTTCTGCTCGCGGAGGATGAAGCGCAGACGCTCGACCTCGCCCTCGGTGAACTTGCGGTAGCCGGCCGAGGTCCGCTCCGGATCGATGAGTCCCTGACTCTCCAGGAAGCGGATCTTGGAGATCGTCACGTCCGGGAACTCGTCCAGCAGCAGGGCCAAAACCTCCCCGATCGAGAGAAAATCGCGCTCGGTGCTCACAGGTCGCGGGCACTCTCGAGGTAGACGAGGTGGTACTTGCCCACCTGCAGTTCGTCCCCCTGCCGCAGTCGGGCGGTGTCGACGCGCGCCTGATTGACATAGGTGCCGTTGAGGGAGCCCTCGTCGTGGACGGTGACCGATGCGCCGTCGCGACGGATCGTGGTATGGCGTCGGGACACCGTGATGTCGTCCAGCACGATGTCGTTCGTTCCGTGACGACCGATGGCGGTCACATCCGAGTCGAGGGTGAAGAACCGACCCTCCTCGTCGCCGCCGCGCACCACGAGGATGGGCTGTCCCGGCTCGATGCGATCGAGGTCGACGATGACGTCGTCCAACGGGCCGGTGGCGTCCTGCAGAGGGTCGGTCTTGGCGAGCGTGATGGTTCGCTCGTCCGAGATCTCGAGCACGGACCCGCAGGCGGAACAGAAGGCCGACCCGGGTGGATTGCGATGGGCGCACCTGTTGCAGAAGACCAAGGCCATGGACCGACCTCAGCCCTCCACCAGGGCCCGGTACTCCCCCGCGGTCATCAGAGCCGATTCGTCGATGACGGCGTCGGCGACCGTGCAGATCCAGCCGTCGCCGTACGGGTCTGTGTTGAGAAGCTCGGGTCGCTCGGCGAGCAGTGCGTTGACCTCGGCCACGGTCCCGCTCACGGGGGCATACACGTCGTTGACGCTCTTGGTGCTCTCGATCTCGCTGATGCCGTCGTTGAGCGCGACACGTCGACCGGGCTCCGGCATCTGGATGAACACGATGTCCCCCAGGGCGTCCTGGGCGTAGTCGGTGATCCCGACGCGCACGAGGTCCCCTTCCACCCGGATCCACTCGTGGTCCTTCGTGTAGCGCAACTCCTCCGGCGTTCTCATGGTGTCACCGTATCCGCTCGGCCCCGCGGCCCGCGGCGATGCCGTCGCGGACGGACGGCAGGTAGCGGATCAGGACGACCCAGGACAGGACGAGACCGGGGATGCCCACGACCCACCCCGCTGCCTCGGCGAGGCGCCACGCACCCCCGGCCGAGCCGATGGTGACCCACGGCACGGCGCACATGAGGGCGAAGGCAGCCCACTTGCCCGCCTTCGTGACCGGGAAACGTTCCATGCCGAGCAGGGTTCCCCCGATCATCAGGACGGCGATCGATGCCTCCCGTGCCACGACGGGTATCCCGAACCACGGAGTGAGGTCGCCGGTGATCATCGGTGTGGTCGCTCCGACGAGGAAGACGAGACGGTCGACGACCGGATCGAGGACCTTGCCCAGTTCGCTGACCTGGTCGAATCGGCGTGCGACCCATCCGTCGACCCAGTCGGTCGCGCTCAGCGCACCGAGAAGGAACGCACCGGCGACAACCCGACCGTCGGCGAGCAGCAGCACGTAGACGGGCAGCAGACCGAGTCTGAGGGTGGAGATCAGGTTCGGCACCGTCAAAATCCTGTCGCCGCGCACGCGAACACGATAACGGAGGCCCGCGCCGTCGGTTCGGGGTCGTGCTGCCGTCGGGGAATAGGGTCGTCGCATGGACGGAGCGTTGGAGGGCAGGGTCGCAGTGGTCACCGGAGGGGGGTCGGGTCTCGGCGAGGCGATTGCCCGCACCCTGGCTGCGGACGGGGTCCATGTGGTGGTCGGCGACATCGACGCCGAGCGGGCCGGCTCCGTCGCCACCGCGATCGGCGGGAGCGCCGTGGTCATGGACGTGGCCGACGCGGTCGCCGTCGACCGGGCTGTGGACGAGGTCGTGGCCCGGCACGGACGACTCGACATGATGGTCAACAACGCCGGCATCGCGCCGCCCGATCCAGGCGCCAAGGGCGACCGGATGGTGGCGAATCAGATGAGTCGCATGGAGGGCCGCATCGACGCCATCGTCCCCCTCGACCACGTCGTCGATCTCGGCGACGCGGAGTGGGACCGAATGATCCGGGTGCATCTCTACGGGGTCTTCCACGGGACGAGGGCGGCACTGCGACACATGCAACCCGTGCGGACGGGGCGAATCGTCAACATGTCGTCCATCCTCGGACTCCGGCCTGCCGCGGGCGCACCGCACTACTCCGCCGCGAAGGCCGCGATCATCGCCTTCAGTCGGTCGGTGGCCGACGAGGTGGCTCCCCTCGGCATCAACGTGAACACGGTCTGTCCCGGTTACATCGACACGCCACTCCTCGCACCCTTCGGCGAGATGCTGCGTGCGGGCATCACCATGCGCATCGGGAAGGGGCGGATGGGCCGGGCAGACGACGTTGCGGCCATGGTGCGGTTCCTCTGCGGTCCGGAGTCCGAGTACTGCACCGGTGAGGTGTTCAGCGTCTCCGGCGGGTACACGGGATGACGTCGGTCTTCTCGCGCATCATCGCCGGGGAGATCCCCGGATCATTCGTGCACACCGACGATGTGTGCGTCTCCTTCATGTCGATCAACCCGATCGTCCCGGGCCATCTCCTCGTCGTTCCCCGCGCGGAGGTGGATCATTGGGTCGACCTCGATCCCGGTGTCACGGCCCACCTGTTCACGACCTGCCGTGACCTGTCGCGGGCCCTCACGGAGGTCTTCCCGTGCGAGAGGGTGGGACTCGTCGTCGCCGGGTACGAGGTTCCCCACTGCCACGTCCATCTCATTCCGACACGTTCGATGGCGGACATCGACTTCGCGCGCGCGGCGACGTCCGTTGATCGCGCGGTGCTCGATCGGCACGCCGCCGACATCGCGGCGGCTCTCTCCGGGTCCGGTTAGAACAGCGTGGGAGGCGATGGGTCCCCTCCCGACCCGTCGTGCTCCTCGACGAGGCCCGGATCATTGTTTCGGACCGAGTTGACCCGGGTTCCCACGCGATGCATCCGATGGGACACCCTGCCCGCGTGGGCGAACTCCTCCAACGCCACCGGCGCCGGATCGAGCCACCGCCGGGCCGCGGCGTCGTCCGGCATCACCGGGGCCCGGTGGTGGATGGTGGCGAGGGCCCCTCGACTCTCCTCCGTGAGCATCGTCACCGAGGCTCCCCCTCCGAGGACTGCCGACCGCGTCCAGAGCCCCGCAACGAGGAGCAACCGTCCGTCCGGGCGCGAGACGAAATGGGGAACGGGTGTGCCAGGTGTGTCGCGAGCCCACTCGTAGAACCCGTTCATGGGAATGAGGCATCGATTCCGTGCGAGGAGTCCGCGGAACGACGGCTTGACACCGGCGGTCTCGATGCGGGCGTTGATCATCGAGGACGACCTCGACGTGTCCCCGGCCCACGCGGGCACCAGGCCCCAGTGCATCGTCTCCACGCGCACCGACTCACGCTCGCGGACGAGCACCGGAACGGGGGTGGTGGGCGCGACGTTGAACGACCGGAACACGACATCGTCGAGGTCGAGCGGTCCGATCACCCCGATCAGTTCGGACCGGAGACGCTCGGCGTCGAAGGTGCCCACGAAACGACCGCACATACGTGGTCGGGCTGGCGGGATTTGAACCCACGACCTCTTGTCCCCCAGACAAGCGCGCTAACCAAGCTGCGCCACAGCCCGAATGTCAGCCCATGCTAACGGTGCCGGCGCCCGGCACACCGTCTTCAGACGAAGATGTCCACGACGCGCCAGCCCAGATACGCCACGAGCAGGACGACGAGGAGCGTGAAATGCCACGGCGCCCGTTCGGGGGCCTCACCTTCCTCGGCCGCGAGCCGTCGCAGGTCGGAGCCGCGGAGGGGACGACCGGACACGGTGTGTGACTCGACCGGGCGCGCACATCGTGGACACGTTCCGTCGGCAGCCATGGCCGAAGGGGCGAAGTAGCGGGAGCACGGTTCGCACCAAGGCACGTCAATCCCCCTTGCGACGCACGCGCAACTTCAGCGGGACCGACCCGAAACCGAAGGCCTCGCGGATCCGTCGCTCGAGGAAACGCAGGTACGTTGCCGGAAGCTCGCGATTCACGAAGAGCGTGAACGTCGGGGGATCCGAGGCCCCTTGAACGGCGAACAGGACCCGTGCCCCGCCACCGGCGGGCTGCTGCTGCTGTGCCTCGGCGATGACGCGGTTGACGTCCCTCGTGGGCACCTTCCTTCGGTACTGCTCGATCGCCTCCTGCAGGACGGGGCGCAACTTGTGCACCCCCTTGCCCGTGAGGGCCGAGATCTTGAGAACGGGGGCGTCATGGATGAAGTACAGGAGCCGCGCCATCTGGGCCTCGACCTCACGCCGCGCGTCCGAGTCCAGCAGCTCCCACTTGTTGAGCACCACCAGGATGGGGCATCCCGAGGCGTCCACCCTCTCGGCGAGGCGTTGGTCCTGGCTCGTGACCCCCACGGTGGCGTCGATGACCAGCATCGCCACGTCCGCCTCGTCGATGGCCCGCAATGCGCGCACCAACGAGTAGTACTCGGCGGATTCGTCGATCTTGCTGCGGCGCCGCATGCCGGCGGTGTCGACGAACACGAGGGGCCCGTCCTCGGTCTCCACCAGCGTGTCGATCGCGTCGCGCGTCGTGCCCGGCATGTCGTGCACCACGGACCGCTCCTCCCCGACGAGCCGGTTGAAGAGGGTGCTCTTCCCCACGTTGGGTCTGCCGACCAACGCGACGCGCGGCACGCCGGTGTCCGCGGGCCGATCGTCGGTGGTGACTTCCGAGGCGCGCGCCGGGAGGCGGGAGACGAGGACGTCGAGGAAGTCACCGGAGCGCCTCCCGTGGAGAGCCGACACCGGGTGGGGATCGCCCACTCCGAGGGACATGAGGTCCCACATCTCCTGCTCGCGGCGTTCATTGTCGACCTTGTTGGCCACCAGCAGCACAGGCGTGTCCACCCTCCGGAGCCAGTCCGCGATGCGCTCGTCATCGTCGGTCGCGCCGACGGACGCATCCACCATGAACAGCACGAGGTCCGCGCCCCGCACCGCCTCCTCCACTTGTCGCGACACCTTCTCGTCCAGGTCGCTCCCGCCGGGCATCCAGCCCCCGGTGTCCACCAGCCAGAACTCGACACCGAGCCAGGATGCGAGATGACGATGACGGTCGCGGGTGACACCCGGCCTGTCCTCGACGATGGCCAATTGGGCACCGATCACCCGGTTGAACCAGGTGCTCTTCCCCACGTTGGGGCGACCGACGATGACCACGGTCGGAAGTTCCGCCTCCGCGATCCCATCGACCGCCTTCGTCGTCCCGTCCATCGCCCTAGTCTCCCCCGCCGAGGTGCCGATCGAGGCGATGCCGCAACGCGGCACCGTCGGTCGGGAGAACCTCCACGTCGATGACCCGTCGCAGATCGTCGATTGTCGGCCCGTCCAGGAACCTGCCGTCGTTGAGGCAGACGTCGGGAAGCAGATGAAGGGCGTCCTCCGCGGGGTCCACCGCATCGACGATGTCCCCGTGCGTCAGGAGTCCGGCGACGGCGGTGTTCCCCCCGAAATGGCGATTCGCGATCGCACGCACCTCCACACGTGCCCCGGCGCCGCGATACACCCGGGAGACCTCCGGAGCGATGACCCGGTGGCCGTATTCGCCGGTGAGGACGACGATGCGAGACCTCGGTCGCTTCGTGACGCGGGAGACACTGACCGGGACGGCCGGAGCGCGGCGAAGACCGGTGTCGCCCGCCGGATTCGGGAGCGGCACGTAGTCGGTCGGCGAGGGACCGTCCACCTCCCCGAAGAAGCCGGTGCTCCGCTCCGGGACGACAGCGATCCCCGAGTCGAAGGCGTCGAGAAAGCATCGCGCGAGGCCGACCCCGTCCTCGAGCATCGGGTAGCCCTCGTACTCCTCGGCGGGCGGCACCGAGACGCCCCCGTGGACGTAGAACTCGTCCGAGACGTGGACGACGCGCCGACCGGTGACGTTGCGGAAACGCGACTGCCACTGCTCCAACCTGTGCGCGACCCGCGACGACTCCTGCGGGGTGTGGGTCCGCATCCGGGGTTCGGTGTTGTGCCGTGACAGTCCCAGGGGCACGACCGCGATGGAGCGGATCGCCGGATGGCGCTCCAACAACGAGGCGAGCGTGTGGTCGAGAACGTCAGCATCGTTGACCCCCGGACACAGGACGATCTGCACCTTGACCTCGATGCCCTCTCGGGAGAGGGCATCGACCCAACGGAGGCTCGTCCCCCCTCGCTCGTTGCGGAGCATCTCGGCGCGCGTCCAGGGATCGGCGGCGTGGACGCTCACGTGGAGCGGCGACAATCGCTCGGTGGCGACGCGCTCGAGGTCTGCTTCCGTGAACCGTGTGAGCGTCGTGAAGTTGCCGAACAGGAAGCTGAGGCGGTAGTCGTCGTCCTTGAGGTACAGGCTGCGTCGCATTCCCTTGGGGAGCTGGTAGATGAAGCAGAACTCGCAGTGGTTGTCGCAGGTCTGCACGCGATCGAAGACCGCGCTCGACACCGAGACGCCCATCGGCTGGCCCGGCAGGGCCACCAGCGTCGCCTCCATGCCGCGCCCGTCGCGCAGGATGCCCAGCGAGACTTCGGGCTCCGCGAGGGCCCGCTTCCACTCCAGGATGTCGCGAGGGACGAGTCCGTTGACGGTCATCACGCCGTCGCCGGTCCTGAGGCCCGCCCTTTCCGCCGGCGAGCCGGGGACCACCTCGACGATCTCGCACACGGCTGCTCGGGTCGGGTGTTCGTCGACGTCCATGTTCCGAGGCTAGCGGTCGTCCTCCGTGGGTATCTTTGGGGTCATGACCGTCGAACGCGTGTTGCTCGCGTCACCGCGCGGATTCTGTGCCGGAGTGGAGATGGCCATCAAGGCATTGGCGTGGATGGTGCGCACGTTCGAGGGGCCCGTGTACTGCTACCACGAGATCGTGCACAACCGCGTCGTGGTGGACCGGTTCCGCGACAAGGGGGTGGTCTTCGTGGACTCCATCGAGGATGTGCCCCCCGGCTCCCCCATCATGCTGTCCGCGCACGGCTCACCGCCCGACGTGGTCGCGGCCGCCCGGGCCCGTGGCAGTCACGTGGTGGACGCAGTGTGTCCCCTGGTCACGAAGGTCCACCACGAGGTCAAGGTCCGAGCCGGCAAGGGCTACCGCATCGTCTATGTCGGCCACGAAGGACACGAGGAGGCGGTGGGAACCATGGCCGTGGCTCCCCATGCGATCTCCCGAGTGGAGTCGGTCGACGAGGTCGACGCACTACCCGATTTCCAAGAGCCGGTGGCCATGCTGGCCCAGACGACACTGAGCCACCGTGAGTGGGAGGAGGTCGCCGTCCGCGTGCGCGAGCGCTTCCCCGACGTGTGGACCCCCGGGCGGAGCGACCTGTGCTTCGCGACCACCAATCGTCAGGGGGCCCTGCTGGCGATGGTCTCGCGCGTGGATGCGGTCGTCGTCATCGGCTCCCAGAACAGCTCCAACACCAGAGCGTTGGAGCGCCTCGCCCTTGAGGCGGGGTGTGCCCGCGTCCACCTGGTCGACACCGCCGACGACCTGCCGGCCGACCTGTCGGGCACCGTCGGCGTCACCGCCGGCGCGAGCGCGCCGGAGGAGTTGGTGGCGGAGGTCATCGCCCTTCTCTCCCCGCTGCACGGGGTCGAGGAGATCCACGTGACAGAGGAAGACGAGTACTTTCCGCCGCCGCGCAACATCCGCGAACTGCAGTCGGCCGTCGAGGCAGCCGTCACCGTCCTCGCCGGAGCCTCCCTCGTGTCGGCCCCGTCCTCCGACGATCGAAACCTCGCGGCGAGTGCGGTTCTCGAGGCGTTGGTGACCCGATGATGCGGATGGACGCCGCCGTGTGGAGGACGTTCCTCCATCTCCTGGGTGTCGCCGTGTGGGTGGGTGGACAGATTGTCATGGCCGGCATCGTCCCGGCACTTCGTCACGGGCATCGGGACGCCCTCCCGGTGGCTGCACGCGCATTCTCGGGCCTCGCATGGTCGGCGATGGCCCTCGTCGTGGTGACGGGATTGTGGGGTGCCGTCGCAGTCGACGTCACCACACGCGACGGCGATTACATCGCGACCTTCCTGGTCAAGATGATCCTCGTCGGTGTCGCCGTCGCGGCCGCACTGGTGCACCGGACCGCACGGTCGCGGATCCTCGTCGCGGTCGGAGGAGCAGCGGGTCTCGTCACGACCCTGGCGGCGATGCTGCTCGGTGTCGCCCTGTCCCGGGGGGTCTGATTCCCGATCAGTTGCGGGGCACCTGATTCCAGGGAACCTCACGATCGACGCGCACGTCTCCCGGCAGCCCGAGGACCCTCTCTCCGAGGATGTTCTTCATGACCTCGGTGGTGCCGCCCTCGATGGTGTTGGCACGCGACCGCAAGAATGCCTTCTGCAAGGTGTCGAACCCCATGGCCCGTTCCGGCCTGTCCATGGCGTAGGAGCCGTAGAGGAGTGCACCCGCCCCCATCAGACCCATGGTGAAGTCGTAGATGTCCTGGTTCAGGTTTGCACCCGCCATCTTTCCGATCGAACCCTCGGGGCCGGGGGTGCCCATGCGCCGCATGGCGTTCGCCCGGATGTTCGTGAGGCGGAGCACCTCGGCCCTGCTCCACAGTTTCATCAACTCGTCCCGCGTACCGGGCGACCGGAGTTCCGGATCGACCCGCGACCAGGCCTCCACCGCGTGGGAGATGGCCCCCGAACCACGCGGCGGCATCACACCCCCGATGGAGACACGCTCGTTCATGAGTGTCGTGAGACTGACCCTCCATCCGTCGCCGGGGTTGCCCAGCATCTCGGAATGGGGGATGCGCGCGTCGGTGAAATAGACCTCGTTGAACTCCGCTTCACCGGTCATCTGGCGCAACGGGCGGACCTCCACGCCCGGGGCGTGCATGTCGACGACGAAGGCCGTGAGGCCGGCGTGCTTCACCGTCTCGGGGTCGGTTCGCACCACGAGCAGACCGAAGCGCGAGATGTGGGCGAGGGTGGTCCAGACCTTCTGGCCATTGACGATCCACTCGTCGCCGTCGCGGACGCCCTTGGAGGACAGACCGGCGAAGTCCGATCCCGATCCCGGCTCGCTGAACAACTGGCACCACACCTCCTCGCCGGTGAAGAGGGGACGGAGGTATCGCCGCTTCTGCTCGTCGCTCCCCCACTCGACCACGGTGGGCCCGCACATGCCGTGTCCGATGGGGTTGCGACCGAGGGCGTTGGGTGCCCCGGCGGCGAAGATCCTCTCGTTCACCGTCTTCTGGAACTTCGGGGAGACACCGAGTCCGCCGTGACCGACGGGGAAATGCACCCAGGCCAGACCCATGTCGAATTGGGCTCCCAGGAAGTCGACCACCGACGTCGTGGCAGGTGGGTTCTCCGCGAGCAGACGGTCGGCGAGTTGGATGATCTCGGTCTCGGTGATGGTCTTCTCTGCGATCGACATGTGAGCCTCCCCGGTTCGACCCGAGCCTATGTGCCGGCCCCGAGCCCGGGCAACAGCCACGGGGACGACCGGGCGTCCCCCACTCACTAGGGTTCCCCACGTGCACCCAGGCGTCCATGCCCAGTCCCGTCCCGATGCCCCCGCGGTCATCCGCGCCGGGACGGGTGACATCACCACCTACGCCCAGCTCCACGAGTCGGCTGTCCGGATCAGTCGCGTGCTCCACGACGCCGGCGTGCGCCCGGGGGACCATGTCGCTCTGTGCATGGAGAATCACCCGCGCTATCTCGAGGTGGTGTGGGGATGCCACTACGCCGGCACGGTCTACACCGCCTGTTCCAGCCGCCTCACCCGCAACGAATTGGCCTACATCCTCCGGGATTGTGCGGCGCGGGTGTTCATCACGTCGGCCCACATGGCCGAGCAGGCAGCCGACATCGTGGCCGAGACCCCCGGCGTGGAGAGGCGATTCATGCTGGACGGCACGATCGACGGCCACCTGTCGCTCGAGGCCGCAATGCGGGAGGCCTCGACGGATCCCCTGCCCGACATGGTGGACGGCACGGACATGCTGTATTCCAGTGGCACCACCGGGATGCCCAAGGGAGTCAACAAGCCTTTCCCCGGGACCCCGTTGGGAACCGCCGTGGGTATCGGTGCTCTGCTTTCCCAACATCTGTTCGGCTTCAGGTCCGACATGGTGTACCTCTCCCCTGCGCCGCTCTACCACGCTGCCCCGCTTCGCTTCAATCTGTCCGTGCATGCCGTCGGCGGCACGACGGTCGTCATGGACCATTTCGACGCCGAGGAGTATCTCCGCTGCGTGGAGACGTATCGCGTGACCCATTCCCAGGTGGTCCCCACGATGTTCATTCGCATGCTCAAGCTCGACGATGCGGTGCGGTCCCGTTACGACGTGTCCTCCCTCGAGACCGTCATCCACGCCGCTGCGCCCTGCCCCGTGCCGACCAAGAAGGCCATGATCGACTGGTGGGGACCGATCATCCACGAGTACTACGCCGGCACCGAGGGAAACGGTTTCGTCTACTGCAATTCGGAGCAGTGGCTGGCCCATCCCGGCACCGTGGGAACGGCGATCCAGGGCGTGGTGCACATCCTCGACGACGAGGGTGACGACCTGCCCCGCGGCGAGTCCGGAACCATCTACTTCGAGGGCGGCAACACCTTCGAGTACCACAACGACCCTGACAAGACACGGTCGTCGCGTGATCCGAAGGGTCGCGGCTGGTCCACGCTGGGGGATGTCGGATTTCTCGACGAGGACGGTTTCCTCTTCCTCACCGACCGGAAGGCCTTCATGATCATCTCCGGCGGCGTGAACATCTACCCGCAGGAGGCGGAGAACGTCCTCATCCACCATCCGGCGGTGATCGACGTGGCCGTCTTCGGCGTCCCGCACGACGAGTTCGGCGAGGAGGTGAAGGCGGTGGTGCAGCCCGCCGAGATGCCCGCCGATCCCGAAGCAGCGCGGGCTCTCGAGCGCGAACTCATCGACTATTGCCGAGCCCAACTCGCCGACATCAAGTGTCCGCGGAGCGTGGACTTCCGGGTCGAATTGCCACGACATCCGACGGGCAAGCTCTACAAGAGGCTGCTGAAGGACGAGTACTGGGCGGCCGCTGGTCGCTCCATCTGAGGCCGCGCAGGATCGCCCCCGGGATCACGTGAGCTCGCTCCACCCCTACCTCGACCATCCGGGGCCGATTGCCTTCGCCCATCGTGGAGGCGCGTCGGCCGCTCCCGAGAACACGATGATGGCCTTCGAGGATGCCGTGTCTCTCGGGTACCGGTACGTCGAGACGGATGTCCAGGCAACCGCCGACGGCGTGTTGTTGGCATTCCACGACGATGACCTGAGCCGCACGTGCGGGGTGGAGGGTCGCATATCCCGCATGTCGCACCGGGATGTCGCCCGGTGCCGGGTCGATGACAGGGAACCCATCCCGTTGCTGGAGGACATCCTCGGCACCTGGCCGGAGTTGCGCGTCAACATCGACTGCAAGTCATGGGCGGCGCTCGAACCTCTGGTGCGGGTGCTCCTCTCCCACGACGCACTCGACCGCGTGTGTCTGGGGAGCTTCAGCGATGCACGTCTCCATCGGTTGCGCGAGAGGCTCGGCCCGCGTGCGTGCACCTCGATGGGTCCGAGGGCGGTGGCGCGCCTGCTCGCCGCCACGCGACTTCCCCTGTTCGGCCCGCCGCCCGGACATGCCGCGCAGGTGCCGCTTCGGCAGGGCCCCGTTCCTGTCGTGACGCGGGGCATGGTGGACCGTTGCCGGGAGTGGGGCGTTGCCGTCCACGTGTGGACCATCGACGACCCCGTGGAGATGCATCGCCTCCTCGATCTCGGTGTGCACGGCATCATGACCGACGACACCCGCGCCCTGCGCGACGTCCTCGTCTCGCGGGGTGCATGGTGAGTGACGGCGGCGACCTCTGGATCGGTGACGCGACGACCCTGGAGGGCGCCCGCGTGGACCTGGTCATCGACAACGGAGCGATCACCGCGGTGCTGCCGGCCGGCACACGTCCCGCCCCCCCGTCGCATGTGCGGATCGACGCGCACGGTCGACTGGTGCACGGTGGACTGGTCGAGCCGCACGCCCATCTCGACAAGGCATATCTCGCCGAGCGCGCACCCAATCCAACGGGCGATCTGATGGGGGCCATCGGTGCGATGCAGTCCGTGCGACACACCACCGACGCAGCCGACATCGCCGCACGTGCCGAGAGGGCCGTCGACGCCTATCTCGCCCGGGGAACGATGCGCATCAGGACCCACGTCGACACGACCCTCGACAACGGTTTTCGCTCGGTCGAGGCACTCGTGGCGGTGCGGGATCGTCGACGCGAGGACGTCGACATTGAGGTCGCCGCGCTGCTCGATTGGCCCCTCACCGGCGTCGGGTCCGCTGATCGGCGGGCCATGGCCCGGGAGGCCGTCGCCAGGGGCGTCGATGTGATCGGCGGATGTCCCCATCTGGACGATGATCCCCGCTCGGCCGTGGAATGGCTGGTCGAGGAGGCCGTGACCCTCGGAGTTCCCCTCGACCTGCACGCCGACGAGAACCTTCGTTCCGACTCCGGAGACCTGGAGATCCTCGCCGACATCCTCATCGCGTCCGGTCTGCGCCACCCCGTCACGGCCAGTCACTGCGTGTCCTTGTCGGTGCGGGACGATCGACACATCACGCGGGTCGCCGAGAAGGTCGCCGAGGCGGGCATCGCCGTCGTGGCACTGCCCCAGACGAATCTCTACCTCCAGGGACGGAATGCCGGCGCTGCTGCACCGCGGGGCATCGCGCCGGTGCGGTCGCTCTTGGATGCGGGTGTGGTGGTGGCGGCCGGGGGGGACAACATGCAGGACCCCTTCAATCCCTTCGGTCGCGGCGACCCCTATGACGTGGCGGCATTGATGGTCCTGACGAGCCATGTGTCCGTCCAGGAGGCCCTGCGCATGGTCACCACATCGGCCCTCGCGGCGACCTGCGGCGCTGCCCTCGGGCTGGAACCGGGCGCTCGGGCGGATCTCGTGCTGCTCCCTGCGGCCGACGCCCGGGCGGCGGTCGCCGAGGCCCCCGATCGTCGCACGGTGATCCGCGGAGGTCGAGTGCTGACCCGGGAGAATTCGGACAGAAAGTAAACGCCAATCGGCGGCGCGTCGTTTCACCTCCTCGTAAGGTTCGCGCCCATGAGCGTTGCGAGGCTGTGGGACGAGCAGGAGACGACCGGAAAAAGGACCCCCATGAGCACTGCGAACTCATCACCGCTTCTCTCTTTCTCGCGTGTCGGGATGACCTTTCCCGACGGGACACGCGCCCTCCAGGACGTGTCCTTCGACGTGCGTCCCGGTGAGTTCGTGACGGTGGTGGGTCCGTCGGGATGCGGCAAGTCGACCCTGTTGCGGATCGCCTCGGGACTCGAGGCGCACACGGCCGGTCTCTGCGACGTCGACCGTGACTCGATCGGATACGTCTTCCAAGACGCGACTCTCCTGCCGTGGCGAACGGTCCGCCGAAATGTCGAGCTCATCGCCGAATTGCATGATGTCGACCGTTCCGAGCGCGGCCGCAGGGCCGATGAGGCCATCGGACTCGTCGGCCTCTCGGGCTTCGAGGACAAGTATCCGCGGCAGTTGTCGGGAGGAATGCGGATGCGGGCCTCGCTGGCTCGCTCGCTCGTGATGAAGCCCAAGGTGTTCCTCTTCGACGAGCCATTCGGCGCCCTCGACGAGATCACCCGGGAGCGCATGAATGACGAGGTGCTGGAGCTCTTCCGCCACGAGGGCTTCGCCGGCCTGTTCATCACCCACTCCATCACCGAGGCGGTCTACATGTCCACACGGGTACTCGTCATGTCGAGCCGTCCCGGTCGGATCGTCGCCTCCTTCGAGGTGCCGTTCGGTTATCCCCGCAATCACGACCTGCGTTACGAACCCGGTTTCGGGGAGCTCTGCGGAGAGATCTCCCACGCCCTGCGGGGTGCCCATTCATGACGGTCGACACCGTCACCACACCGGTCGGAGGAGGGTCGGCGGTCGCGATCGAGGCGGTGTCGGATGAGAGGAACCGCATCTCGGCCGGGGACGTGGCAGGTCCGGCCGTGGTGTTCGCGGCGTTCATCTCGCTGTGGTACCTGCTCTCGCTGGCGCTCCTTCCCCCGCAGAAGCGCTTCCTTCTGCCCCCTCCCCACGAGGTCGTCACCGACGGATTCCTGGTGTGGAGGACCGGCGAGCGTCGCGGTCTCCAGCCCATCCTCGCCTCCGTCTGGAACTCGGCGCAGATCGCTCTCATCGGTCTGGCCATCACCATCGTCATCGGCATGGGCTTGGCGGTGTTGATGAGCATGCGCGCGTGGTTCGAGAAGGCGACCTGGCCGTATCTCGTGGCCATCCAGAGTGCCCCGATCCTCGCCCTCACGCCCCTCATCAGGGCACTCGTCGACGGTGCGCGTACTCAACGACTGCTGGTGGTGGTGCTGATCGCAATCTTCCCGGTGGTCAGCAACACGCTCTTCGGATTGCTCTCGGCTGATCGCAGCCAGCACGAGTTGTTCACGCTCCAGGGCGCATCCCGATGGACGCGTATGCGCAAGTTGCAGATCCCCGCTGCACTGCCGAACATCTTCGTCGGACTGCGCATCTCGGCCGGTCTCGCCGTCATCGGCGCCGTGGTCGGCGACATCTATTTCCGTCAGGGTGGCACCGTGGGCATCGGAGCCCAGATCGACCTGTACAGGTCGAAACTCTGGGGTGCGGAACTCATCGCCGCCATCATCCTCGCCAGCGCACTAGGTCTCGTGGTGTTCCTCTTCTTCGGTTGGCTCTCCCGCAGGGTCATCGGGAAATGGCACGTCACGAACAGGGGTCACTAGGCCCCTCCAACCCACAGGAGAGAAAACATGAACAAGAGAGCCCTCACGGGACTCCTCACAGCCGGAGCACTCGCTCTCGCCGCGTGCGGCGGAGGCGATGGTTCATCGGAGACCACAGCGCCCGCCGAGGGCGTCCTGGCGGGCGTGTGCCCGGACACCGTGGTTTTCCAGACCGACTGGAACCCCGAGGCCGAGCACGGCTTCCTCTACGAGCTCATAGGGGACGACTACACCGTCGATGCGGCACAGGCCCGGGTCTCCGGCTCGCTCGTCGATGGCGACGCGACGACCGGCGTGCGTGTCGAGGTCCGCTCCGGTGGACCAGCGATTGGTTACCAGCGCGTCACCTCTCTCCTCTACCAGGATCCGGACATCATGCTGGGATTCGTGAGCACCGACGAGGCGGTGGACCTGTCCGGCGAGTTCCCGACGGTCGCGGTCGTCGCACCGTTCAACATCAACCCCCAGATCATCATGTGGGATCCGGCGACATACCCCGACGTCAAGACCATCGCCGACCTGAAGGCCACCGGAGCCAAGGTGCGCTACTTCGACGGGGCCGCCTACATGGACTACCTCACGCAGGAGGGGATCCTGGACAAGGCTCAGGTCGACGGCACCTACGACGGTCAGCCCGCCTCGTTCATCGCCGATGCAGGCAAGGCGGCCCAGCAGGGCTTCGGCACCTCCGAGCCGTTCTATTACAAGAACGTTCTCCCCGAGTGGCAGAAGGACGTGGCGTACCAGTACATCCACGACGCCGGTTGGACCGCGTATGCGCAGTCCCTTGCGGGCAAGCCCGAGACCATCGAGGCCAACTCCGCATGTCTCAACCTCCTCGTTCCGATCGTCCAGCGGGCCCAGCGCAACTACATCGCCGATCCCGCGGGGACCAACGCGCTGATCGTGGACGCCGTGGAGACCATCAACAACGGATGGGCATACACGGCCGAACAGGCGGCGGCCGCGGTCGAGAAGATGCAGGAGGACAAGCTCGTGGCGAACAGCCCCGACGGAACACTCGGCTCCTTCGACATCGACCGGGTGACCGCGTTCATCGAGAAGGCCGTGAAGGTCTACACCGCCATCGGCTCCACGCCGAAGGAGGGTCTGACGGCAGCGGACCTCGTCACGAACGAGTACATCGACTCCAGCGTCACACTCGGCTGACCATCGACACCCTGCGAGGGGGAGGAGTCCCGAAAGGGGCTCCTCCCCCTCCGGCGTTCAGCGGCCGAAATCGAATCGGCTGATCTCCACCAGGGCCTCCGCGAGGGACGCCACCGACGCCTCGAACATCGCCTTGCCCGCCTCGGCAGTCGCTCCCGTCGGGTCTCCGATCACGCCGTCCGAGAAGAAGTCGTCGGACAGCCATCCGAAGGGGACCGACCCCCCGAAACGAACGTGTCGGTTCCGAGCCAGACCCTCGGGAACGCTCCTGACTGCCGACGTCATGTCCACGAGTTCGGGTCGCAGGTGGAGCATGACCGAGGTCTCGTCCATTCCCCCGTGCACACCCATGCCGAGTTCGGAGGGATGCGAACCGCCACCCTGGTCCGCCGGGACGTGGGGATGCGCGAGGAACGTGCGCAACCCGTGCCGGAGGCGCAACTCCCTGTTGGCCACCTGCACGAGGGCGCTGTTCCCGCCGTGTCCGTTGAGGAAGAGGACGTTCCGGGCCGGGGTGGCCGCGATGCAACGGCCGATGTCGTCGAGAACGGAGAGCATCGTCGTGGCCGAGAGCCACATCGTTCCCGGCGCCCAGGCGTGTTCGTTCGACTTGGTGTAGGCCAGTGGCGGGAGGAGCCACGCATCACACTCTTTCCCCGCCCGGCCGACCAGAGCCTCGGCGGCGGCGGCGGCCACGATCAAATCGGTGTTCAGCGGCAGATGAGGCCCGTGCTGCTCGATCGCTCCCAAGGGGACCACGATGACCGACGACGATGACAATCGGGTCCCGACCTCCGGTGCCCTCAATTCCTCCAGTCGCCGTGTGTCCGCAATCATGTGCCTCACCCTAGCGACGGTGGGATAATGAGTCCGTGACGGATCGCAGGACCACCGACTTCGACGTCGTCGTCGTCGGCGCAGGGCACAACGGACTCGTCGCGGCCGCCTTCCTCGCCCGAGAGGGTCTCTCCGTGCTCCTCATCGAAGCCAGATCGGGCGTGGGCGGGACTGCATCCACCGAGACGTTCGCCGGTGCACGTGTGAACATCTGCAACTGCGATCATGTCGCCTTCCGCACCACCGGCATCGCCGAGGAGCTCGACCTCGCGAGCCACGGCCTGCGGTACATCGACATCGATCCCCCGCAGGTCAACGGAGACTGGACCTCGGGGCGGATGTGGGAGATGCACCACGATGTCGAGGCCACATTGGACTCGCTCTCGCGTGCGCACCCGGCACAGGTGCGCAACTACCGTCGCTACGCCGAGGCCATGGTGCCGCTGGCGCGCCTCGTCACCGCGGCTGCAGCCGGCCGACCGCGTCGGGCCCGCCTCGCCGCCCGCGCGGCGTCGGCCGGACCCCGAACCGTCGCCTCATTGCTTCGTCTGAGCAGGATGTCCGCATCCGACGTCATGCGACGGTTCTTCGACGACGATGCCGTGCCGGCAGCCGCCATGGTGGAGGGACCCGTCGTCTGGGGCGTGTCCCCGGAGACCCCGGGTACCGGACTCGGTGCCCTCGGTCTCGCGCTCCGTCACGTACAGAAGGTGGGGCGACCCGTGGGCGGGAGCGGAGCCCTCACCGACGCGCTCCTCGCGTCCTTTCTCGCATCCGGAGGACTCCTCCGCACATCCACGGCCGTCGTCGCCTTGCAGTGCGAGGGACGCAGGGTGTCATCGGTGCGCACCTCGGATGGCGCCATCGTGACCGCACGGGCGGTCCTGTCCGCCTGCGATCCCCGCCGCACGCTCGTCGAGTGGCTCAAGGACCCTCCCCCACGCGCGCGACGCATGTTGGACGGATGGCGCGCGACGCTCCCCGGAGAGGGATATGAATCGAAAATCGACGCCGTCCTGGACGCTGCTCCCGTCCTCACGGCTCTCCCGGCGACTTCGCCCCTCGCGGGAGCGCCAGTGGCCTCGACCTGCGTCATCGCCCCGTCCACGAGTGAGCTCGACGTCGGTGCCTCGATGTTGTCGCGCGGAGCGTTCATGCCTCGTATGGCTCTGCTGGCGAACGTCCCCACGGTGGCCGACCCGGGACTGGCTCCTGCGGGGCGCCACGTCCTGAGCCTCGAGGCCCTGTACACGCCGTACGCCCCGAGGGGTGGCTGGAGCAGGTCCGAGCCGGAGCGCTGGTTGGAACAGTTCGCACGTTGGACGCACCCGGGCTTCCTCGAGAGCATCCTCGAGTGGCGCGTCCTCACCCCGCAGGACTACGAGACCCAGTTCCATCTTCCGAAGGGTCATGCGACGAGTTTCGCCGGAGGACCCCTCGCTGCGTTCCTCGGTCGGGACCGGGAGCTCACCCGCTACGAGACTCCCGTCGAGGGACTCTGGCTCACGGGAGCGGCGACGTTCCCCGGTGCGGGTGTGTGGGGCGCGAGTGGTCGCAGCGCCGCGGCCAGCATCCTGGCCTCCCTGAGACGCTCAGGCGTCGCGGACGGCTCCGGCGCGTGACACGACCGGATCCTTGTCGCTCCACGGGAAGTTGATCCACTGGTCGGTGTGCTTCCACACATAGTCGCAACGGACGACGGAGTGGGACTTCTCGTAGAGGACCGCGGTGCGCGTCTCCTTGACTCGCCCCCGGAAGAAGTCCTGGACGATCTGCAGGGTGTGACCCGTGTCGGCCACGTCGTCCACGATGAGCACGCGGGCGAAGCGCAGCTCCACGAGGTCGGGTACAGGGGGCAGGATCATCGGCACGGGGAGACGCTCGTCGACACCGGTGTAGAACTCCACGTTCATCGTGTAGAGGTTCTTGACCGCCAAGGCGTAGCCGAGGGCCCCGGCGGCGAGGAGGCCACCTCGGGCGATCGCCAGGATGATGTCCGGTTCGTAGCCGGAATCCGCGACCTTGATCGCCAACTCCCTCGTCGCGGAGCCGAACGTGTCCCACGTGAGCACTTCCCTGTCGTTCACGGCGCAAACCTACCCCCCCGACAAGGTCGCACGCCGGGACCGTGGGGTTTACGAAATGTCAAGGGCGGAGACATCACACCGACCCTCCGCCGACGGGTCTAATCTGACGCCGCCTTCGGCGTCCCATGATTCCATCCGTCCGCCTCTCATTCCGCGAAGACCCCTCGTGGCGTCGTGCAGTCATGAGGGGAGCCGTGGCGTACGTCGTGTCGCGTCTGTTCGTCGTCATGGGGGCGGGCATCGCCATCTCCGCCGAGGCAGTGGCGGACAGGCGCGCCGGTCGGGAGCCGGCCGGCGGGCTAGCCGCCCTCGTGGACCGACTCGCGGTGTGGGATGGGCACTGGTACATGGAGATCGCCCGCAGCGGCTATCCGCGTCGCATCATCGAATCCGTCACCTATGACGACCCCGAGGCTCGCGCGGCCTTCTTTCCCTCCTACCCGGGGCTCGTCAGACTCCTGGATGCCGTCCTCCCCGGCGGCCCGGTGTGGGTCGGTCTTCTCCTCAACGCCGTGCTCGGGGCCGTCGTCGTCCTGCTCATCGGACTCACTGCCCGGCGATTCTTCGACTCCGTGACCGCCGAGAAGGCGATGATCATCGCCGCATTCTTCCCGGGGAGTTTCGTGCTCTCCTTCGCCTACAGCGAGGCCCTCCTGTTGGTGCTCGCCGCCGCGTGCCTCCTCGCCCTCTCGGACGCCCGATGGATCACCGCCGGATTGCTCGCGGCGGCGGCGACCGCCACGCGCCCGAACGGTGTGGCTCTCGTCGCAGCCTGTCTCGTCGCGGCCGTCGTGGCAGTCACACGGGAACGTGACTGGCGGGCGATGTGGGCTCCTGTGCTCGCCCCCTGGGGCTTCATCGGCTTCATGCTCTTCCTGCGGGCCCACTCTGGCGAGCCGTGGCCGTGGTTCCGCGTTCAGAGAGAAGCATGGGACGAGGGGGCCAGCTTCGGTGCCACGGCGCTCCAGTCGGTGTGGCGGTTCGTCACCGGTCCGATGAGTCGTCCATCGTCGATCCTCACCGTCTCCACCCTGGCAGCGATGGGAGTCGCCATCTGGGCGTGGCGTCGACACCGCCTTCCCGTGACGTATCTCGTCTTCTCGGCCGCGGTCGTGTTCCTCATGCTCATGCCGGCGACCGTCACCGCCCGGCCTCGATTCCTCTTCACTGCGTTCCCGCTGGTGATTCCCGTCGCCCGCATGCTGCGCGACGAGGAGGATTCGTGGTGGCCGATGACGGTCCTCCTGCTGGGCGGAGGATTGGTCACGGTGTCGGCGATCTACACCGTCTTCGGTGCAGTCCCCTGATCAGAGCGGGAGTCGGCGCCAGACGAACTGAGGGAGCCAACGAAGAACGCCGAAGACGTAGCGCAGGACTCCCGGCACCCAGACGACGGTCCCCGAACGGGACATGGCCGCCTCAACCGCGCGGGCGACACTTTCCGCGTTGGTGGAGAACGGTGCCGCGCTCATGCCCGCGGTCATCCGCGTGGAGACGAATCCGGGGCGCACCACCATGATGTCCACACCCGTGCCCTCGAGGCGATGGTCGAGCGCGAGGGCGAATCCGTCGATTCCCGCCTTTGTCGCGCCATAGCCGGGGTTCGTGCGCCGCGGTCGCACTCCGGCGACCGACGACAAGAGGATGATGCGACCGTAGCCCTGCTCCTTCATCCGGGCAGCCAACGCCGACATGACGATCATGGGCGACGTGAAATTGACCGCCGCCATCGCCGCCAGCCCACTCCTATCCTCGAGGACGTCCGTGCCCTCGTCGAGGACGCCCACCGCGATGACTGCGAGATCGATGTCCCCCGCGGCGGAGAACACCCGGTCGACCGCTCCCTCGGCGGCTCCGACATCGGTGGCGTCCCATACCACGTGCAACAGTTCCGTGCCCTCCCGACCTCCGAGGTCGCCCGCGGCCTCCCCGGCCGCCTCCGTGTCCCGGCTCGCCAGGACCACGGTGCGAGTGGTCGTCTTGATCAGGCGTCTCACGACGGCGAGGCCGATCTCGCTCGTGCCGCCGAACATCACGATGTTCTGGGGGTGCCCGAGTCCGTTCTTCATGGGGAATTCCTCCTCGAGGTCCGCGTCAGAGAGAGGCGCCGCGAGAGATCGCTCCTGAAGACACCTTTCGGATCCATCTCCGCGACCGTCTCCTGCCATTCGGCCAGGCGCGGATACCCGAGACGAACCGCGTCGGGCCCGATGTGGGCGTCCTTGGCCAGATAGTGCCGACCGCCCGCGTCCAGCACCAGTCTGTCGCAGGCGGAGAGGACGTCGGGGAGCGACGACGCACCGGCCGGCACGTCCAGGCTCAACGTCCAACCCGGGGCGGGGAAGGACAACGGCCCGGGGTTGGCCCTTCCCATGCGCTTGAGGACGGCGAGGAACGAGGCACTCCCGGCGGATGAGAACCGTTCGATGACGGCGCGAACGACGTCTGTCCGTTCGAGCGGAACGATGAATTGGTACTGGATGAACCCCGGCGACCCGTACAGTCGATTCCAGCCGCGAACTCCATCGAGCGGATGGAAGAACGCGGCGATGGACTCGACGTCCGTCCGCGGATGCCGCGGGGCTCGCCGGAACCATGCTTCGTTGAAGGCGCGGATCGTCCCGCGGTTGAGCAGACCGCGCGGCACCCACGGGGGCGCCGCGAGAAACTGACGGGGGGCGTAGTCCAACACGTCCTCATCGTGCACGTCACCCGGATCCGCATGATCACCCCGTGTGAGAACGCCCCTGCCCATCGATGCGCCGGTGGCCATCATGTCGATCCAACAGACCGTGTAGCGATGCGCATCGTCGTCTCCCTCCACGGAGAGTCCGGCGAAGGCGGCGTCCAGATCGGGGGTGCGCATCGTCTCGACCCGCATCCTCGACGAGCGGATGGGGATCATCCTCACGCGGACCCTGGTGATCACCCCGGTGAGACCCATCCCGCCCGCTGTCGCCCAGAACCGCCGGGAATCGCTCTCCGGATCGAGCGTCACCGTCGATCCATCGGCGAGGACGACGTCGATGTCGATGATGTGCTCACAGAAACTGCCGTCCACGTGGTGGTTCTTGCCGTGAACGTCGGCCGCAACGGCCCCGCCGAGAGTGACGAATCGGGTTCCCGGGGTCACCGGGACGAACCAGCCGCGCGGAACGGAGTGGCGCAGCACCGCGTCGATGCTGACTCCGGCCGCGGCGTCGAGGATGCCCGAGGCCGCATCGAGCATCATGTCCGGTCCGCGCGAGTCCGAATCTGCACCGAGGACCACGACGGTGCCGCCCGCGTTCTGTGCTGCCGCACCGTACGACCTCCCGAGGCCACGGGTGATGACGCCGCGGGGTCCGTGATTCCGGATGATCGATCGGAGGTCGGTGGTGTCGCGTGGCACGACGACGTCGGCAACCGACCACGCGGTGCGCCCCCAACCGGAGAGCCGGGTTCTCGTGCGACTCGCGGAATCAGCCGACATACAGTGCCCCGGCATAGGTCCCCAGCCACACGAGTGCGTACAACTGCATCGCTCGGTCGGAGAGCAGGACGTCCTCCGGGGCACTCCCTCCCCCTGCGTGGATCACCATCATGTAGCGGAACAGAGCCAACGACATGGGCACGATGGACAGCACATGGAGCGGGACGACGGACTCGGCTCCATCGGAGTTCTCCAGCGCCCAGAGGCAGTACGTGAGCAGAGTCGCACCGCAGGCGAGCGTGAGCAGTTGGGCGAGATAGCCGGACGGGTACACCAGGAGCGAGCGTCGCGTGCTTCCCGCCTCCTCCCCCATCTCCCGCGTCTCGGCGAAGCGTTTGCCGGTCACGATGAAGAAACTGCCGAACATGGTGCAGAGGATGAACCAGTCCGACATCGGCGTGGAAGTCGCCACCGCACCGGCGACCGCGCGGAGAACGAAACCCGACGCGACGAGTGCCAGATCGAGGAGAGCCAGATGCTTCAGGCCCATGCTGTAGCCCGACGTCAGGGCGACGTAGAGGCCCGCGATGGCCGCGGCCGTCGGGTCCACGAGCACCGCCACGAGGAGACCCGACCCGAGGAGCAGGAACGCAACGACGGCCGCGACCCGCACATCCAACTCTCCGGAGGCGATGGGGCGCGACCGCTTTCGCGGATGCAGTCTGTCCTGCTCGATGTCGCGGATGTCGTTGATGTAGTACGTGCCGCTCGACACGAGACAGAACGCGGCGAAGATGAGGGCCGTCCGTCCGAGGGTCGGGGCGTCGGTCAGATGCCCGGCCGCACCGGGGGCCGCGACCACGAGCAGATTCTTGGTCCACTGTCGCGGTCGCGCTTCACGCACGAAAGCCCCCGGTCTCATGGCCGGGGACCCTCACGGGGGATGTCGTGACGGCCCACGCGCACGGCAGTGCGCGCCACCCCGAGCATCTCCCGGTCGCCCGCCGAGTCCCCGTAGGCCCAATCCAGGCTGGCCCCGCCGAGGCCGGCATCCTCCATCCACCGATGGATGCGTGTCACCTTCTCCGTGCCGCGACAGTTGGCCCCCTCCAGCGTGCCATCGAGTCGGCCGTCCCTCTCCGTCAGGGTCGTGCACAGGACGGCGTCGACCTCCAACATGTCGCCCAAGGGCAGCAGGTAGGGATCGAGTGAGGCCGAGACGAGCAGAACCACGTCGCCTCTTTCCTGATGCCATCGCATTCGCGCCACGGTGTCCGCGCGCATCCAGCTCGACGCGATCCTGTGGGCGAACACGGCACCCACCTCGGCGACCGCGTCGGCCTCGCGTCCGGCGAAGACCCGGCGGACGAAATGGGCCTTCATATCGTCGCGCGAGCCGCTCGCCGCCCATCGCCCGATTCTGACCGGGCGTGCCGCCAGCGCCGCGGCGACGCTCCTCCGGCCCCCCACCAGGGACATGAAGGGCAGGACGCAGTCGCGAACGGTCAGGGTCCGGTCCACGTCGAAAGCGGCGATTTCGGGCACCCGCCGAGCCTATTACGCCTCGCGGCACGGACCGAGGAGCGGCTCCATGTCGGTGAAGAACGACGGCCAACTCTTCGTGACCACGCCGGCGTCGTCGATGCCGACTCCGGGGCACAGGAGAGACAGCACGGCGAACGCCATGCCGAGGCGATGGTCGTCCAGCGTGGCGAGCATGGCGGGTTTCAGCCGCGCACCTCCCACCACCGCCAGTCCGTCGGCCTCAGCCCTCACGTCGGCACCGCAGCGCCCGAGCTGCTCCGCGAGACCCTCGATGCGGTTGCTCTCCTTGGAGCGGATAAAGCCGATTCCCCGCAGACGTGAGACTCCATCGGCGGCCAGACAGGCCACGGCCACGGCGGGTACGAGGTCGGAGCAATCGCCCATGTCGAGGTCAACGGCCGTCGGCGGTGAACCGTCGTGGGCGATGTCCACTCCCCCGGCGGAGTACCGGACTTCGGCGCCCATCGCGGCGGCGATGTCGAGCATCCTCTCGTCACCCTGGCCGGTTCCCCGACGCAGCCCGGGGATGTGCACCCTTCCTCCCGCGATCAAGGTCGCGGCGATGGGGAACGCCGCCGAGGAGTGGTCCGCTTCCACCACGAAGTCGACGGCCCTGTAACCCGTCGATTCGATGCGCACCCGGCTTTTCCCGGGGTCCGAGGTCACCACGGCCCCGAATGCCTCCATCACCGAGCGCGTCAGTCCGAGGTACGACGGTGACACGAGATCACCCCGGACCGTCAGGTCCAGCCCCGCGGGGAGGAGCGGTCCGACGAGCATGAGGGAACTGGCGAACTGGCTCGAGCTCTCCCCACCGACCCGGACGCGTCCACCGCGCATGGGGAGGCCCCCGACCCGAACGGGAAGACGGCCGTGCTCCCCGAGCGCCACCACATCGGCGCCCAGTTCCCGCAGTGCCGCGTGCAGATCGCCCATCGGACGCCGACGCAGCGGCGTCTCACCGTCGACGACGTGATGAAATGACGATGTCGCCGCGACGGCAGTGAGGAATCGCGATGTGGTTCCGGCGAGTCCGCACGGCAGGTCCGTGGGCAACCGGTCGGGTGAGCCACCCTCGATCCCCCACTCCTCCGCTCCGTGCTCCGTCAGACATCCCGACGCGTCGAGGACATCGAGCATTCGCCGACAATCGTCCCCGTCGGGCACGCCGCGCACCCGGGAGGTGCCGGACGCCAGGAACGCGCACACCAGCGCACGATTGGCGATGCTCTTCGAACCCGGAACTCGGATCGTCGCAGGATCGTCGTTGTCCCGCCCGGCCGGTACCACCGGACGCTTCACGACAGTGACGCGACCGAGGGCCGGAAGCCGCGGGCGATGAGGCCGCCGCGGAAGACGTCGGACTGCTCGCGCCTCACGACGAGCACCATCACACCGCGCGTTCCCTCCGCCGAGTGGACGACCTCGAAATCGCTGACGTTGACACCGAGGTCGCCGGAGAGCGCGAACACCTCCGCCGCGGCCCCGGGTCGGTCCGGGATCGGGATCCGCACCTCGACGAGGCCCTCGATGGGCCCGGCACTCGAGGGGAGGTTGTGGCGAGCCGTCCGTGCGGATTCCAGGACCCGTTGGAGCCCCTGACGGTCGTCATCGGCGACCATGCGACGCACGCCGCCGAGACCCTCCATCAGCTCGTCGAGACCACGGACGATCGCCTCCCTGTTCGCCGAGCAGATGTCGATCCAGATGCGGGAACCCCCGGCTGCGATGCGGGTCATGTCGCGGAACCCGCCGGCGGCCAACCTGAGGAGCGCGAGGCTGTCCACCGACCTGGCATCGGCCATCGTCATCAACGCTGCGGCCGTCAGATGGGGAACGTGGCTCACCGTGGCCACGAGGTCGTCATGCGTCGCCGCGTCGAGCGCCACGACCTCCGCCCCGAGACGGCTCACGAAGGACGCGACGAACGCGAAGCTCTCGTCCGACGTCGTCGGCGTCGGCGAGAGAACCCAGGTCGCGCCGTCGAACATGGTCGGGTCGGCACCGTCCAGTCCGTCGAGTTCGGAACCGGCCATCGGGTGTCCGGGCACGAATCGAGCGTCGACCACCGCCTGGGCCACCGGAAGCTTGACCGAGCCCACATCGGTGACCACCCCCCGGGTGGACTCGAGAGCGGCCCTCACTCCGGCGGCGATCCCGCTCACGGGCACCGCAATCACGGTCAACACGGAATCGGGGTCCGTCCCCTCGGCGTCCGTGAATCCCCGCGTCACGGCTTCCGCGGCCCTCCCCGGAACGACGTCGGTGCCGAGAACGCGGAAGCCCTGCGCTTTCGCGGCCGCCGCCACCGATGCACCGATGAGACCCAGTCCCACGACATTCACGGTGGGACCCAGTTCGCTCACGACAGAAGCGTATCCGTCACGCCGGAGGAGTCGCCGCGGAATACAGCGACCTCACCTCGTCCGAGGTGAGGTCGCGGTGTCCCCCGGGAGGCAAGCTCCGGTCGGTCAGGGTTCCGATGCGGACCCGCACGAGGCGGGTGACGGGGTGGCCGACCGCCTCGCACATGCGCCGGACCTGGCGGTTCCGTCCCTCATGGATGACGATGCGAAGAATTCCCGGCGAGGGTTGGGAGACGCGCGCGGGGGCGGTCATCCCGTCGTCCAGCTCGACGCCGTCACGCAGGCTGCGAAGGGCCCCGGCCCCCACACCGGCGCTCCCGGCATTCGCGACCTCCGCCAGGTACTCCTTCTCCACGCCGCTGCTCGGATGGGTGATCAGATGGGCCAGCGCCCCGTCGTTCGTGAGCAGGAGCAGCCCTTCGGTGTCGAGATCCAGACGTCCGACGGGGAAGACCCGCGGCTCCGCCGGAACCAGATCGACCACGACGGGGCGACCGTGCGGGTCCCGCGCCGACGTCACCACGCCCGCGGGCTTGTTCACCAGGTAGTACACGAGGTCGGGCCGTGTCCCGATCATCCGTCCGTCGACGCACACGGTGTCTCCCGCCTGCACGCGCCGCCCGAGGAGCGCGGTCTCGCCGTTGACCGTCACGCGGCCGCCAGCGATCAGCTCCTCGCACACGCGACGGGCCCCGAATCCGACGCGGGCCAACACCTTCTGGAGGCGCTCGCCGCGCTCGGAGCCGTCAGCGGATTCCGTCGGCATCGTCACCGGCGGACGAGGACTCGCTGCCGTCGAGGCTCAGGGTCTTCTCCAAAGCCTCCACCAGTGCGGCGTCCGGCACGAAGGACGCGATCGGGGGAAGATCCTCGATGGATGCGATTCCCAGCTTCTCGAGGAACAGCGGTGTGGTCCCCCACAGCACCGCCTGTCCCGGACCGTCGTCGCGTCCGATCGGGGCGATGTAGGCGCGACCGTGCAGTGAACGAAGCACCGACTCGGGATCGACCCCGCGCACCGACGCGATCTGCAGACGCGAGATGGGTTGCTTGTAGGCGATGATGGCGAGGGTCTCCAGGGCCGCGGCCGAGAGGCGTGCCCGTTGTCCGTCGAGCATGAACCGCTCGACATGGGTGGACACGTCCGGATGGGACTGGAATCGCCAACCACCCGCCACCTTGGCCATCTGGAAACCGTGACCGGCGACCTCGTAGGAGTCGCTCAATTCCGCGCACACGGCCTCCACCACGGTCGTCGGGACCTCGCAGAGTTGCGCCAGCAGTTCGGACGGGACCGGCTCGGTCGCCACCATGACGATGGCCTCGATGGCACGCACGATCTCCTGCGTCAAGGTGCCGCGGTCGTCACCCGTCATAGTCGTCCACCTCGAATGCCGCTCCGCCGTCCCCGCCCAGCCAGGAGATCTCGATGTCCCCGAAGCGGTCCGCCTGATCGAGGTCGATGCGACCCTGCTTGTAGAGCTCGAGAATGGCCAGGAAGTGCACGACGACTTCGAGACGCTCGAGGTGGGCGGACGTGAGGCGTCGGAAGGTGGTTCGCCCGAGTGCCTGCAGTTCGGTCGAGAGTCGCTCGACGGTCTCCGCGACGGTGAATCTGATCGGTGAGACGTGGAAGAGGCTGAAAGTGGCCACCGGACGCGGTGTGATGACGTGCAGCAACGCGCGCTGGAGCCGCTGAACCGTCATTCCGTCGAGCGGATCGGGCGCCACATGAGCGAAACGTTCGTCCGGCCCGGTGGTGCGTCCGTACACGCGATCGGACTCCTCCACGAGCCCTTGGAGCACCGTGGCCACGTCCTTGAACGTCTTGCACTCCAACAATCTGGCCAAGAGCAGGTCCCTCTCCTCCCAGAGCGCCAATTCCTCGTCCAGATCCACGCTCTCGCGACCCGGCAGCAGACGACGCGCCTTCAGTTCTATGAGGGTGGCTGCGATGAGCAGGAACTCGGTGGCCAGCTCCAGATCGAGGGTCTGCATGCGGGCGAGTTCCTCGAGGTAGGCGTCCACGATGAGGGTCAGACTCACCTCGTGGATGTCGACCTCCTCCCTCATGATGAGATGCAGCAGAAGGTCGAACGGTCCCTCGAAAACCGGCGTGTTCACTGCGACGGGCACGCTCACATCGTAGGTCGTGGCGCACCGGGCACTCCCACGCCTCGGACCACGGTCCGAGGGAGTAGCGTTTCGCGCCATGACGAGGGTCCTGTCATGCATCCAGCCCACCGGCTCCGTGCACCTCGGGAACCATCTGGGGGCACTCGTGAACTGGGTCTCGGGCCAGCACGAGAAGGACGTGTTCCACGGGATCGTCGACCTCCACGCCCTGACCGTCACCGACCGCCCGGGAGTCATCGGTCCCCAGACCGTCGACCTCGCGGCGGTCCTGTTCGCCGTGGGCCTGGACCCCGATGTCGCCACCGTCTTCGTGCAGAGCCACATCCACGAGCATTCCGAACTCTCCTGGATCATGGAGTGCTCCGTCTCGTACGGGGAATTGAGCCGGATGACCCAATTCAAGGACAAGTCGCACAAGCGCGAGTCGGAGTTCGTGTCGGCGGGCCTCTTCACCTATCCCGCGCTCATGGCCGCCGACATCCTCCTCTACGACGCCGAGGAGGTCCCGGTGGGCGACGACCAGCGCCAGCACGTGGAAATCACCCGCGACATCGCCGTGCGCTTCAACGGTCGTTTCGGCGAGACCTTCGTCCTGCCCCGCGCGGTGCATCCCCGGGCAGGCGCGCGCGTCATGGATCTCCAGGATCCGACATCGAAGATGTCGAAGTCCGCTCCCACCGAGGCCGGGACGGTCATGCTCCTCGACGATCCGGCGGACATCGAGCGGAAGTTCCGCCGTGCGGTGACCGATTCGGACGACGAGGTCCGCTACGACAGGGCCGGCAAACCCGGCGTGTCGAATCTGCTCGACATCCTCTCCGCCTGCACGGGCGAGTCGGTGGACTCCCTCGCCCCCAGATACACGCAGTACGGACCGCTCAAGAAGGACACGGGTGATGCCGTGGTCGCACTGCTCTCCCCGATCCAACGCCGCTATCGGGAGCTCATCTCCGATCCCGGGGAGCTCGCCGGGCTCCTGCGCCGGGGCAATGACCGGGCCCGTGAGGTCGCCGCTCGCACGCTCGATCGGGTGCGAGGCGCCATCGGCCTGATGCCGTCTCCCTGATTCAGACGTCGTCCGCGGCGTCCAGCCGCTCCAGCACGGAGGGATGGGCCCGTCGCTCCATCACCTCGAGGACGGCCTCCTCGACACCCAGAACCCGGGCGCGCATGGCACCGATGCGCTCGTGCTCGTGGTAACTGCGGAAGCGCGCCCCGTGTGGCCCCACGACCGTGGCCACAACCCGGAGAAAGAGACCCAGATCGGAGACGGATTTGCCTGCGTCGTGCAGGAGCACGGCGGCGCGCACGGCACGGGAGGCGGGTGGACCGGACGCGTCGAAGCGACGGAGGACGAGGATCGCATGACGCCTGTCCCGACCCGACATGTCGACCCACATGGTCCTCTCAGTTCCGGTGAGCAGGCCGTGAATCTCCCCCTCCTCCGCCGGGGACGGAGGCCGATTGGAGATCGAGCCCGCGAATCGACGTACGAGGTGGCGCCATCGTCCTATGCCGGGAGCCGTCATCGTGATCCCCGTGCCCTGGGGTGGTGCTCTCGGTAAACCTGCAGGAGGCGCTGTCTGCTCACTCGGGTGTAGACCTGGGTCGTCGAGATCGACGCGTGACCGAGCATCTCCTGCACGATGCGCAGGTCGGCACCGTTGTCGAGCATGTGGGTCGCACAACTGTGTCTCAGCACGTGGGGCGAGACCCCGGGCGGCAGGCCCGCCCGGGCGGCGGCTCGCACGACGATCGACCACGCCTTCTGACGATTGAGGCGCCTGCCCGTGTCCGTGAGGAAGAAGGCCTCACGATCGCCGGAGGACCGCGGCCGGGAGCCCCGCAGTTCTTCCCGCGCACCGCCCCGGAGCCATGCCCCCAGCGCCTCCCGTGACGTCTCGCCGAAGGGGACCACCCGTTCCTTCGCACCCTTGCCGAAGAGACGGACGAGGTCCTCCGTGAAGTCGACATCGTCCACGTCGAGTCCGCAGGCCTCCGAGATCCTCGCCCCGGTCGCATAGAGGAACTCGAGAAGGGCCCTGTCCCGCACCGCTCGGGCATCGTCCCCCGTCGGGGAGGCCAACAGTCGCTCCACCTGCTCCGGTTCCAGAGGATGGGGTACGCCGGCGGGCACCGAGATCGCCTCGACCCCGGCTGTGGGATCGCCCGGTAGGCGACCCTCCGCCAGGAGATGTCCGTGGAAGCCGCGCACGGCCGCCAGACGTCGGGCGACGGTGGTAGGGGCGCATCCTGCGGCACGCAGGGCTGCCACGAAACTCTCGACGTCCGCGGGTCCCGCCGAGTCGAGGGATCCTCCTTGTCCGTCGAGATGCGCTCTCCACGCTTGGAGATCGCGACGGTAGGCGGCGACGGTGTTCTCGGCCCTCCCCTTCTCGACCACGAGGCCCGTCAGGAATCCCTCGATCAAATCGTCTTTCTCAGGAGACACGGCCGAGGATGCGTTCCGCTGCGAGCAAGCCGAAGACGGTCTTGGCGTCGGTGATCGACCCCTCCCACACAGCCTCCACCGCCCGACCGAGGGGAACGAGGTCGACGGACATGTGCAACTCCTCGGGTCCGTGGGGATCCGCCGGGGACATCGAGAGACCCCGAGCGAGATAGAGGACGACCTCCGAGTCCGTGATACCGGGGGCCGAATGCACCGCTCCGACGAACGTCCAGTCGGTCGCGACGAAACCGGCCTCCTCACGCAGTTCGCGACGGGCGGTCTCGAGCGGGTCCTCCCCGGGAACGTCGCGCATCCCGGCCGGAATCTCCGTGACGTGCCGACCGAGGGCGGCACGGAACTGCGACACGAGCACCACCTCATGTTCCTCGCTGACGGCCACGACCGCCACCGCACCCGGCGAGGCCAGGAAAGACCTCTCGAAGCCGGTGCCGTCGGGTGCGACGACGGAGCGACGCACGAGACGGAACATCGCCCATTCGTGCACGGCCTCTTCGCCCGCGAGGACGAAACCGGCGCCGTCCCCCACCCGCACCGTCATCCCCGAGCGGAGACCTCGCGCTCGTCCTCGCGCGCGTCCCGGTCGGTGGAAGCCGTTCCCGCGACCCTTCCCGCGCGGTGAACGAGTGCAGCACCCACCAGCTCCCTGAAGAGCGGATGGGGACGGTCCGGACGGCTCTTGAATTCGGGATGCGCCTGTGTCGCGACCCAGTACGGGTGCTCGGCCAGCTCGATGAACTCCACGAGCCGCTTGTCGGGAGATGTGCCGCTGCACACGAATCCGGCCTCCTCGAACCGTCCGCGGTAGTTGTAATTGAACTCGTAGCGATGGCGATGCCGCTCGCTCACCACGGTCTCGCCGTACGCACGAGCGACCCGCGTTCCGGGTTGGAGCACGGCGTAGTAGGCGCCGAGTCTCATCGTGCCCCCCATCATGGTCACGTCCCGTTGGTCCACCATCAGATCGATCACGGGATGGGGGGTCGCCGGATCGAACTCGGTGCTGTTGGCCTCGGCGAGACCCAGCACGTGACGGGCGAACTCGATCGTCATCACCTGCATGCCGAGGCACAGACCGAGGCAGGGAATCAGGTGCTCACGGGCATGGGCGGCCGCGGCGATCTTTCCCTCGATTCCCCGGGGACCGAACCCGCCGGGAATCACCATTCCGTCGAGTCCATCCAGACGACCGGAGGCGAGCAGACCCTCCACATCCTCGGCCTGGATCCAGTCGATCTCCACTCGGGCGCCATGGTGGAAACCGGCGTGCTTGAGGCTCTCCACCACCGACAGGTAGGCGTCCTGGAGCTCGACGTACTTGCCGATGAGCCCGATGCGCACCGGGGACGTCGCCGCGTCGACCTTGGCCACGAGGGCCTCCCAGGCGCCGAGATCAGGGGCTCCGTCCAGCCGCAACACGTCGCAGACCACTCCATCCAGACCCTCCTCGTGGAGAATGAGGGGCAACTCGTAGATGTTGCGGGCATCGGCGGCGTTGACCACGGCTTCCATGGGCACGTCGCACATGTGCGAGATCTTGCGCTTCAGCCCCGAACTCAGCGGCTCGTCGCTTCGGCAGACGATCACATCGGGTTGGATGCCCCGCGACCTCAACTCCGTGACGCTGTGCTGGGTGGGCTTCGTCTTCTGTTCGCCGCTCGGACCGATGAAGGGCACGAGAGTGACGTGCAGGTAGCACACGTTGTCACGACCGGCCTCGTTCCTGAACTGACGGATGGCCTCGAGGAAGGGGAGGATCTCGATGTCGCCGACGGTGCCGCCCACTTCGGTGATGACGACGTCGGTGTCCTCGGTGGCGATGCGCCGGATCCTCCTCTTGATCTCGTCGGTGATGTGCGGGATCACCTGCACCGTCTTGCCCAGATAATCGCCGCGGCGCTCGGCGGCCAGCACCGCCTGATAGATCGATCCCGTGGTGGCGTTGGAGCTGCGCGTCAGGTTCTCGTCGATGAACCTCTCGTAGTGCCCGAGGTCCAGGTCCGTCTCGCCGCCGTCGTCCGTGACGAAGACCTCACCGTGCTCGAACGGATTCATGGTGCCCGGATCGACGTTGATGTACGGATCGAGCTTCTGCATCGTGACCCGGAGGCCCCTCATCTTGAGCAGGCGCCCGAGGGAGGAGGCGGTCAGACCCTTCCCGAGAGAACTGGCGACGCCACCCGTCACGAATATGTGCTTTGGCATGGCCACTCCCGCCGGTCAACGACTCAACGGGAGGTCATCATAACCCCGTGTGCCCGGCGGGGCCGGCCTTGTCCCGGGTCTTCCCGGTTCCCGGGGACGCGAATCCGGCCATCATGTCCCGGGCGTGAGCGAGGGCACTCGCATCGGCCAATCCCCCGGACAGCATCCGAGCGACCTCGGTCTCCCGGTCCTCCCCGGTCAGTGGCCGGGCTTCACCGTAGGTTCGCCCGTTGCGAACGGTCTTGGTCACGCCCACCTGATGATGGGCGGCCGCGGCGACCTGGGCCAGATGTGTGACCGCGAGGACCTGGTGTCCCCCACCGAGCTCCCGCAGTGCTCCCGCGACGGCCACCGCCGCGGCACCCCCGATGCCGGCATCGACCTCGTCGAAGACCATCGTGCCGGGCTCCTCCGACAACACGAGCCGCAGAGCGAGCATCACCCGCGCCAGCTCGCCGCCGCTCGCCACCTTGTTCAGCGGTTGGGCCGATGAGCCGGGATTGGCGGTGAAGAGGAACACGACCGAGTCACCGGCCGGATCCGATCCCGGGTCCCCCACGGCCACGGAGAGTTCCGCATGGGGCAGATCCAGCGCCGGCAGACGGGAACGCACGGCATCGGCCAGCCGGGATGCGTTGGCCCGCCGCAGGTCCCCGACCACCCTCTCGGCTGAGCGGAGCGCCTCGATTGCGCTCTCCCTCTCGCCCGAGAGTCCGGCGACCCGCTCACCATGGCTCTCCAGTTCATCGAGCCTGGTGGCGGCCTCCTCCCCGAAGGAGACGACCTCCGCCAGGGTGTCCCCGTATTTCTTGCAGAGATCCCGCAGGAGCTGCCGACGTTCCCGGACCTCGGCCAGACGAGCGGGGTTCTCCTCCACCCGGTCGAGCAGCGTCCGCAATGTACCGACAGCCTCGGAGAGTCCGGCCTGAACCCCCACCAGTTCCTCCACCAGCCCCCCCAGGACGCTGGAAGCCCCGAGCCGGCGGATGGAACGGCCGATCAACTCCGACGCGGAGGAGTCCTCGGCAAGCAAGGCGAGGGCCTCGCAGAGAGCCTCGCGGAGGTTCACCGCACCGGCGAGCATCTCCTCCTCTGCCGCCAGAACGGCGTCCTCGTCGGGGGATTCGATGCGCGCTCCCGCTATCTCCTCGGTCTGGAAGCGGAGCAGGTCCATCTCCCGGGACCGGGATCTCTCGTCGCCTCCCAGTGCGGACAGGAGCACGTCGATCTCCCTGATCCGCTCCCGGGCGGCCAGAACCGGACTGGTGTCGACCCCGGCGAATCTGTCGAGCGCCTCACGTTGGTGCAATGCCGAGAGCAGTCTCTGGTGGGCGTGTTGACCGTGAATGTCGACGAGTGTCGTGCCCACCTCCGACAGTGCGCCCACTGTCACCATTCGCCCGTTGATGTAGGCGCGGGATCGTCCCTCGGCCCCGACGATCCGGCTGAGGATCGTCTCGGTCTCCCCCTCCGCGGACGACGTCAGGAACCGGGCCTCCACCCGCGCCTCCTCGGCTCCTTCCCGCACGACCGACGCGTCGGCCCTCTTGCCGACGACCAGGTTGATGGCCTCCACGAGCATCGTCTTGCCGGCACCGGTTTCGCCGGTGAGGACGGTGAAGCCGGGACCCAGGAGGACACGGGCCGACTCGATGACACCGAGGTTCTCGATGGACAACTCGACCAGCATCAACGGTCCTCCAGACCGAACTTTGTCTTCAGTGTGCGATGGAATCGCCCCTGCCCGAAACGGACGAACCGCGCCGTCTCCTCGGCGGCCCGCACCTCGACCACCGACCCGGGCGGGAGTGTGTGCGACCACTGCCCGTCGGTGGCGATGTGCACGTCACGATGCCCACCGACCTCGATGCGCACCGATTCCGAGGGGTCCAGGACCATCGAGCGATCGAACAGCATGTGGGGCGACAGAGGCGTGAGCAGCATGGCCCGCAGACGCGGCGACAGGATCGGGCCCCGAGCCGACAACGAGTACGCGGTGGATCCCGTCGGTGTCGCGATGATGAGTCCGTCCGCCACGAACGTCGTGAAGCGCTCCCGGTCGATGTCCACAGCCAGACGGACCGTGTGACCCGCCTCCCGCTTCTCCAGTGCCACCTCGTTAAGCGCCAGGTGATGCGCGAGACGGGCACCGTCGGACCAGACCGTGACGTCGAGGAGCATCCGCACGTCCAGGTCGTAGTTCCGCCCCTCCGTCCCGCCGAGGAACGAGTCCACGGCGCCCAGCAGGCCGTCGGCGTCCACAGTCGCGAGATACCCGAGAGTGCCGACGTTCACGCCCATCACGGGCACCGGTCTGCCACCGATCGCGCGGACAGCCCTCAGCATCGTGCCGTCCCCGCCGATCGAGACGAGGAGGTCGGCGTCGGCGACGTCACCCGCCATGATCGTGTCCGTCTCGAGGGTCGGAAGATCCGATTCGGGAGCGACGACCGCGATTCCACGCTCCGCGCAATGCGCCGCCAGCAGACGGGCGGTCGTCACGGCATCCTCGCGGAATCGATGCACGGCGAGCCCGACGGTGGTCATGACCACAACCTAGGGACTCGGAGGAACACTGACGAGCATGAGAAACTCGGTGTTGCCCTTCGCTCCCCTCACCGGGCACTCCTCCACGCCCACGACGACCCCGCCGGCATCCGAAACGGCCCCCGAAACCGTCCCCACTGCCTCCCGGTGAAGGGTCGGATCCGTGATGACTCCCCGGCCCCGTGAGGCCTCGCGATGGCCCACCTCGAACTGAGGCTTCACGAGCAGGAGCATCTGGGCTGCCGGATGACGCGCCTCGGGCGAGGCACACGTCAGCAGACCGGGAACGACCTTGGTCAGGGAGATGAACGACAGGTCGGCCACCACCAACGAGCAGGGAAACGGCAGATCCCCGGGCACGAGGCTCCGCACGTCTCGTCCCTCCCAGGACAGGACGCGCGCATCGGCCCTCAGCCTCTCGTGCAGTTGGTTGCGACCGACGTCGACTGCGATCACCGCCTCGGCCCCGTGATGCAACAGGCACTCCGTGAATCCGCCCGTGGATGCCCCGGCATCGAGGACATGACGGCCAGATACGTCGAGAGAGAACAGGGTGAGCGCGTGCTCCATCTTCTCCGCACCGCGGCCGACCCAGCGCCGTCCGGCGTGCACGACGACCGCTTCATCGCTGCCGACGAGCCGGGACGCAGTCGAGGCGACGGTTCCCCCGACCAGGACCTCGCCACCCGCGATCATCCGCGAGGCCTCAGAACGCGATCCCGCCAGACCTCTGGCCACCATCGTCACATCGAGTCGACGCCGCACCGGAGGGAGCGTAACGCTGGGTCGGTGTCCTCAGTCGAGAAGGGCGTCGACGACGGCTGCGAGATCGGGATACGCCCCGGGTTCTACCGTCGGTCCCGGTCGCACGCCCGAGAGGACATGGGCGAAGCGACAGCCGAGGACTCCGGCAAAGGCACCGTCGGTGTCCACGCGGTCCCCCACCATCACGATGTCGTCGGACGCGACGCCGTCCAGCATCCCGCGCACGAGACGAGCCATGGGCTCGTGCGGCTTTCCCGCCACCACGGCGGCCACCCCTGTCGCCCGCTCGATGGCCGCCAGAATGGCGCCTCCTCCGGGTACCTCGCCGCGGGGCGTCGGATAGGTGGCGTCGGCGTTCGCACCGATGAGTCGCGCCCCGTCGTGGACGGCGCGGACGGCCCTCGTCAGCATGGCGTAGTCGAAACCCGTGTGCAGACCCACCATCACCGCATCCATGGGACACCCGGGATCCTCGTCGGCGGGCGACACCCGCGCACCGCGCCGACCGAGTTCCTCATCGAGACCGCGACCGCCCACCAGCAACACGTTCTCCTCCGGCTCGACCAGGAGAGCCGCCGCGCGCGCCGAGGTGACGACGCGGTCCCGGCACGCCACACCGAGGCGAGACAGCGCTTGTTCGAGATCGGCGGTCGTGCTGAAGGAACTGTTCGTGACGAAGAGGACCGTGATCCCGGCCGCCTCCAGACGGGACAGTGCCCTCGCCGACCCCGGGATGGCCTCCTCGGCGAGCCACACGACTCCGTCGAGGTCGCACAGCACGGCCCGAGCTCCCCGGAGTTTGTCCATCGCCGAACATCCTGCCACCCTGTGGGCATGCCGATCTTCCTGCCGTTCCGGGGCCTGAGATACGCAACAACTCCGGACGCTGACCTCTCGCCCGTGACGTCCCCTCCCTACGACGTGTTCGGCATCGAGGAACGAGCCAGGTACGCGAGAGAGCCCAGGAACATCGTCCACGTGGACTATCCCGTCGAGAGCGACGGACCGGATCGATACGAGTCCGCGGCCCGCACACTGCGGCAGTGGGTCGCCGACGGGACCCTGATCCGGGATTCCGACGCGTCATTCAGCATCTACCGGATGCACTTCATTGATGCCGCCGGTCGTCGTCGTTCAACCGCCGGCGTGATCGGAGCACTGGAGGTCGTGGACGAGGGGGCCCCGGGCGTGCTGCCGCACGAGCAGACCACCCCCAAGGCGAAGTCGGACCGACTGGATCTGACGCGAGCAACAAGGGCGAATCTGAGTCCGGTATGGGGTCTGTCGCTGGCGCACGGACTCTCGGAGATGCTCGTCGAGAAGGGCGAAGAGACAGGCCGCCTGATCGACGAGGACGGTGTCCTCCACGTCATGGAGAGGATCGCCGACCGCGAACGCATCGAGGCGATCGCCCGCATGGTGTCCTCGTCGCCGGTCCTCATCGCTGACGGCCACCACCGATATGCGGTCAGCCGCACATATCGGGACGAGTTCGCATCCGACGACGGACGCGCGAGCCCCGCAACCACGATGACCCTCGTCCAGGAGTTGGTGGAGGACCAATTGGCGGTGGCGGCGATACACCGGCTCTACGACGCCACGGCGGACGAGCTGGTGCGGGCATTGTCCTCCCATTACGACCCCGTGGGCGGCGGCACCGTCGACGACGGGATACTCGCGCAAATGGAGAGACGCCGCGCACTGGTTGTGCTGGACACCGACGACCGGGTGACGTGGCTGACCGAGCGGGAGGGAGCCTTCCGCGACGTCCGTGCCATCGACAGCCTGCGCCTCGAAACTGCCCTCGCCGCCCACGGCATCAGCCCGCGATACCAGCACGGACTCGGCTCGGTGCGCGCGGCGCTCGCGAAGGGAGAGGCCAAGTCGGCCGTCCTCATCAGGCCGGTGTCTCTCGCCGAGATCGACCTCACCGCGCGCACCGGTGCCTTGATGCCGCCGAAGAGCACCTTCTTCACGCCGAAGCCCCGAACCGGGCTCGTTCTGCGTCTCCTCGACGAATGAGGATCCCGGCTGCGACCGATGATCAGGTGGCCGACGCGGCGCAGATGGAGGCGATTGTGGCGTCGAGGACACGCGTGAACTCCTCGTCGGACTGGCCGTCCGAGAGACCCTCGGTGAGGGCGCGGGAGAAACTGGCGATCATCCCGTGGTTCCTCGCAAGTCGTGCATTCGACTCCTCGCGGCTGTAGCCACCCGAGAGTGCGACCACCCGCAACACCGCGGGGTGGGTGACGAGAGGGGCGTAGAAGTCATCCTTCTCCGGAAGTGTCAGCTTGAGCATCACCGGATTCGCGCCATCCTGGCCCGACAACTCCTCCATGAGCTCGGCGAGGAGAATCTCCTCCGCTTGGGACTTTCTGGGACTCCGGATGTCGACCTCCGGCTCGATGATCGGCACGAGTCCCGAAGCCTGGATGATGCGACCCGTCTCGAACTGCTGGGCCACGACGGACCGGACACCTCCGGCGTTCGCGTCCTTGATGACGGAGCGCATCTTGGTGCCGAAGATCCCGTTCTCGACCGCTCTCACGAGCAGCGGACCGAGGTCGGGCATCGGCTTCATCAACTGAACGTCCTGGGCGTCCTCGGCCAGACCCTTGTCGACCTTGAGGAAGGGCACGATCCCCTTCCGCTCCCATAGATAGGTCGCCGATCCCACGCCCTCGACCTTCCTGTCCATCGTTCCCTCGAAGAGGATCGCACCCAGGATCCGGTCGCCTCCGAACGCGGGGTTGGTCATCATCCGGGTCCTCATGGCATGGATGAGGTCGAACATCTCGGCCTCGGAGGAGTACCGATCCGCTCCGATGCCGTACAGGGAAAGAGCCTTCGGCGTGCTGCCGCCACTCTGGTCGAGAGCGGCGATGAAACCCGATCCCGTCCGAATCTTCGCCAATTGCTGCTCGTTCATGATCGCTTTCCCTTTCCGGAACGTCAAGAGACTAGTTTCCCCACTGCGACTCTCCGAGGAATCAGGCTCCCAGGGTGGCCAGACGTTCCGCGACGTCCACGAAGGTCGGATCGTGCTGTGCGACGCGTTCGAAGAATCGTCGTGCCATGATCGGATTCCCGGAGCGGTCGTGGAGATCGGCGATGACGAACCACTGTCGCAACTGGTGCTCGGCCGGCTTCTTGGCGTCGGAGGCCGCCTTCCCCATCAACTCCAGGGCCTCGTCGAACATGCCACGATCCGCGAGGGAACCCGCCATGACGATTCGACCCTCGGCGAGCACCTCGGGATGGGGAGATGCATCGGCGAGTTCCCGCCAGAGCTGCTCGGTTCGCACGTGGTTCCCGAGCGCCCGGTGACAGTCGGCGAGCACGGCGTGGTTGAAGATCCAGTCCGGCGCCAGTTCCAGCGCCCTCTCCAGCTCCGCTGCGGCCTTCTTCCATGTGCCGTTCCTGTACAGGCACAGGCCGAGCATCTCATGGACGGCGGCCACATCGGGATAATCACGCGCCATCGGCAAGAGGATCTTCTGGGCCTCGCCGTAGTGCTGGGCCTCGAAGGAATGCAATGCAGCCTCGTAGCGCTTGATGGCCCGCGCGGAGGCGCGGACACCGACGACACGCACGAACTCGTCGACGACATTGTCCAGGGCGCGCACCTCCCGTCGGCCCCCTCTTCGCACACGCGACGGACCAGACGCGTCCTTGCGCACCCGAGTATTCGCTCGAGTGCTGCCCTCATCGACCCAATCCACCCGGGAGCGCACCGGCTTCTCCCGGTCCTCCTGGGACGACAAGCGGCCACCGGTCCGGGCCCGCACCTCCTCGCGCCGCCGCATGGCTTCATTCTCGGGCGCACGCGCGTCGCGGCGCGGCCCCCGACGCGGAGCCCTCTCATCGTCACGGCGCGGCCCACGGGCATCGCGTCGATCGTCATCACGACGGAAGGATCTGCGGG
>CAZSNB010000002.1:81380-132280 GCA_964608285.1 uncultured Bifidobacterium sp. | reverse complement strand
ACTCGACCGGGCCGATGCCGGCGGGGAAGTGGAAGATCTCGGGCTCGCTGAAGCACTCGGTGGTGTAGAGGCCGCGGTCCTTCTCCCAGACGATGGGCGGGTTGAGGCACTCCTCGATCGTGGTCCAGATGGAGAACGTGGGGGCGAAGTCGAACCCGTCGATGGAGAGGTTCGATCCGTCCCGGATGCCCACCTCCTCAACCGTGTCGAAGAGGTGGTCGGCGGCGTAACGGGCGAAGATGTCCGAGAGCCCCGGCTCCACTCCCATGCCGACGAGGGCGAGGAGGCCCTTCTCCTTCCAGCGGTCATGGGCGGCCAGCTGGTCACGGCCGAGAGGGACGCCGACCAGGTTGTAGGGGTCCTCGGGATGCGGTTCGGAGAGGTTCATGGCCATGTCGAGGTAGTTGCAACGGGCCTGCTCGCACGCCGCGAAGATCGTCTCGTTGAAGCGGGGATCGCAGGCGTTGACCACGATGTCGGCTTTGACGCGGCCGATGAGAGCGACGAGCTCGGGGATGTTGCCGGCATCGACCTTTTCGGCGGAGAACCGGGCGGGTTCGTCGAGGGCCGCGACGGCGGCACGGGCGGCCTCGAGGGAGACGTCGGCCAGAACGAAGGAGTCGAAGAAATCCCGCGTCTCGGCGATGGAGGCCATCGAGGCCCCGACTCCGCCCGCTCCCACGACGAGGATGTTCACTGAAAACCACTGCTCCGACACGTGCAGATGCACGTCAACTTCCGTTGAGGGGAGGATAGCGCAGGATCGCGACGGGGCGACGGGGCCGCACATGGCACCCGACGTCCCCCATGCACGCGGGGGATAGGGTTCGCATCCCGTTCCGGGCGCTTAGCTCAGTTGGTCAGAGCATCTCCCTTACAAGGAGAGGGTCGGGGGTTCGAGTCCCTCAGCGCCCACCGAGTCCGTCAACTGCGGGGCACCCTGCTCCAGGGAAGGTCCTTGTCGACGCGCGGCTCCCCGGGCAGACCCAGCACCTGTTCGCCGAGGATGTTGCGCATCACCTCGCTGGTGCCGCCCTCGATGGAATTGGCCCGCACGCGCAGGAACGCGTGGCGCACGCCGTTCTCCGAGCCGTCCACCGAGAGGCTCTCGGGGCGACGGAAGCTGTAGTCGTAGCCGATCATCCCCTCGGCACCCATCAGTTCGACGGTGAACTCGGTGACCTTCTTGTTGAACTCGGCCATCATGAGCTTCGAGATCGATCCTTCGGGCCCGGGATTCCCCGCCCGGGCGGCCTGGGCGGCGCGCATGTTCGTGAGCCGCAGCACCTCGCTCTTCGTCCACAGACGCAGGAGGGCGTCGCGGTGCGCCGCCGAGCGCGTCTCAACCGGTCGGGCGTTCCATGCGCGAACCGCCTCATCGATGGGGCCGCGCCGCCGGGCCGTCCCGCCGCCCCCGCCGCCGATGGCGGTGCGCTCGTTCATGAGGGTGGTGAGGGCGGCGCGCCACCCCTCGCCGACGTCCCCGATGCGATGCGCGTCCGGCACGCGGACGTCGGTCATGTACACCTCGTTGAACTCGGCCTCACCGGTGATCTGCCGCAGTGGTCGCACCTCCACGCCGCCGGCGCGCATGTCGAGGGCGAAGTAGGTCATGCCCTTGTGCTTGGGCGCGTCGGGGTCGGTGCGGGTCACGAGCATGCCCCAGTCGGCGAGATGGGCGAGGGTGTTCCACACCTTCTGGCCGTTGACGATCCATTCGTCGCCGTCGCGCACCGCGCGCGTACCGAGCCCGGCGAAGTCGCTGCCCGCACCCGGCTCGGAGAACAACTGACACCACTTCTCCTCGCCGGTGAACATGGGGCGCAGGAATCGCTTCTTTACCTCGTCGCTGCCGTGGGTGACGATGGTGGGGCCGGCGAGTGCCATGAAGAAGGATGCGGGGTCCTGGGCGGCGGCCCCGGCCGCGCGCAGACGCTCCTCGACGCGGCGGTTCAACTCCGGGCGCAGTCCGAGACCGCCGTGTCCCTCGGGGAAGTGGACCCAGGCGAGGCCGTTGTCGAAGCGGGCGCCGCGAAAGGTCCTGTCGTCGGTGGTGCGCGGGTCGTGGGCGGCGAGGAGGGCGTCGAGGGCGGAGTCGACCCGGGCGACGTCGGTGGCGTGGCTGGTGCTCATGGCCCGATTCTTCCCCGTTCGACCCCGGGGCGGCGAAACGGAGGGGTCAGGCGATGGCGGTGCCGAACAGGCGTCCGACGAGGATCGTGAGGGCCATGGCCACCGCGCCACCGACGAAGATCCGCTTCACCGAAGGCCCCGCCGGGGCGCCACCGAAACGCGCCGCCGACCACCCGAGGACGACGAGGAGCACCCCGACGATGGCCACCGTCACCCACATGCGCGCCGACTCCGCAGCCGCCGCGGCCGTGATCATGGGCACGGCACCTCCGATGGAGAAGGCGGTTGCCGAGCCGGCGGCGGCCTGAACGGGACGGGCGCGGGAGATCTCGGTGATGCCGAGTTCCTCGGCGAGGTGGACGCGCAACGCATCCTTCTCCGTGAGCTGCACCGCCACCGTGCGTGCGAGGTCGGGTTCGATGCCCTTGGACATGAAGATCCCGGTGAGTTCGTCGAGCTCGTGCTCGGGCATGTGCTCGAGTTCCCAGGTCTCCTTGGCGATGTTGGCCCTCTCGACGTCCTTCTGGGAACTCACCGAGACGTACTCGCCGAGCCCCATGGACGCGGCCCCGGCGACGAGTCCGGCCATGCCGGCCGTGAGGATCGCGGAACGGGAGGCGTCCGCCGCGGCGACACCGAGGATGAGGCAGGCGATGGAGATGATGCCGTCGTTCGCGCCGAGCACCATGGCCCGGAGAAGTCCGATGCGTCCCGCTGAATGGCTCTCGACGTGGGTCATGGTCTTACACTAATCAGCGACGGCGTCCGTGAGCGGAGGAAGCATGGCAGTCACGAGAATCCATCCCACGAAGCAGCTGCTCCTCGACACGGCGGTGGCCCTCATCGACGAGTCCGGGCCCCAGGGTTTCACGGTGGACAACGTGCTCGAGACGTCGGGGATCTCCAAGGGTTCGCTGTACCACCACTTCCACGACTTCGACGACCTCATCAGCAGTGCCCAGGTGATCCGCTTCTCCCGTAGCGTGGACGCCGACATCGCCCACATCATCGAGGCCGTGCGCCGCTCCACCACCAAGGAGGACTTCCTCGGCAAGGTGAAGGGTCTCGCCCTCATCGCCTCCTCCGAGGAACGTCGCCGTGAGCGGGCCAGTCGGGCCGTCATCATCGGGTCGTCGTGGGGGAAGCCGGAGTTCCGCGCCGCGCTCGCCCTGGAGCAACGGCGCCTCACCGACGCCTTCATCGACCTGGTCCGGGAGGTCTCGGAGCGGGGCTGGGTCGGGCACCGGTTCTCGCCCCAGGTCGTGGGCACCTTCGTGCAGGCCTACACGTTCGGTCGGCTCATCGACGATCTCGTCGATGAGCCCGTGGATGTGGGCGAGTGGGGCGACCTGATCCAGGCCGTCATCACCAACCTCTTGGCCGGCGACTAACCGGGCGTCCCGACGCGCCGCACCACGGAGCGGTCGATCTCGGCGAGGTTGCGCAGACCGGCCAGTGCCATGGACCGGCGCATCTCCGAGGTGAGCATGCCGAGCGCCGCTTCCACGCCCCTCTCGCCGCCGGCTCCGAGGCCCCACAGATAGGTGCGACCCATGGTGACGGCGTTCGCACCGAGGGCGACCGCCGTGACGATGTCCGAGCCGCGTCGCACCCCGCCGTCGAGGATGACGCACATGTCGGGCCCCACCGCGTCCCTGACCGGGGCGACGATCTCGATGGGGGCCGGTGCGCCGTCGAGCTGGCGTCCACCGTGGTTCGACACCATGATCGCGTCGACGCCGTGGTCGACCGCGAGACGCGCGTCGTCCACCGACTGGATTCCCTTGAGGATGATGCGACCCGGCCAGTTCTCCCGGAACCAGGCCACGTCGTCCCAGGAGAGGGTGGGGTCGAACTGCGAGGCGATGAACATCGAGAGGTTCACGGCCGTGCGGCGCCGGTCACCGGCGTAACGCTCGACGTTGGAGAAGGTGATCGGCTCGGCGCGCACGAAGTCCCACGTCCATCCCGGGTGCCGGAGACCGGAGGCGATGGTGGCGAGCCCCAGTTCGGGCGGGAGGGTGAAACCGCGTCGGACGTCGCGTTCGCGCCGCCCGAGGATGGCCGTGTCGACGGTGATCTGGATGGCCGAGTAGCCGTGGGCGTCGGCGCGATCGAGCATGTCGCGCACCATCTCCCGGTCGCGCCACACGTAGACCTGGAACCACTTCGTGCCCGGGTCGACGGCTGCGACCTCCTCGATCGAACGCGTCGACATGGTGGAGAGCGAATAGGGCAGACCGTGGCGGCCCGCCACACGGGCCACGGCGAGTTCGCCCTGGGAGTGCGCGATGCGGGTGAAACCGGTGGGCGAGAAGACGATCGGCGCGGGGAGGCGCTCGCCGAGGAGCTCGGTGGAGATGTCGATGCGCGACACGTCCCGAAGGACGCGCGGGACGAAGACCCACCGTCCGAAGGCCTCCGAGTTCTCACGCATCGTGCGTTCGTCCTCGGCACCGCCGTCGATGTAGTCGAAGATGCCGCCGGGCAGTCTTCGCCGGGCGATGTCGCGCAGGTCCATGACGTTGGCCGCCCGCGCGAGACGCCGCGCGGAGGGGGAGAAGGTCGGTTTCTTGAAGCGCGCCACGGAGCGCAGCGAGGCGATGATTCCCATGGATCCCCCTTGTCCCGACCGTCACACTAGGCGCGCCGCCACGGGCGGGGTCGGGCCGTCTTTGCCGCGCGACGGGTGCTCGGCGAGACTCGGGAGGTGACGTTCCCCTCCGATCTCGAGATCGCCCAGGCCGCGCGGCTCGCTCCGCTCGCCGACATCGCCGCGATGCTCGGGCTCGAGGAGCGCCATCTCGAGTACCACGGCCGCCACGTGGCCAAGATCGACGTCGACGCGGTCGGTGACCTGTCGTCTCGGCCCGCGGGCCGCTACGTGCTCGTCACGGCGGTGACCCCGACACCGCTCGGTGAGGGCAAGACCACCACGTCGGTGGGTCTCGCCCAGGCCATGGCCCACATCGGGAAGCGGAGCCTGCTGGCGCTGCGGCAGCCCTCGATGGGACCCACCTTCGGCATCAAGGGTGGTGCCGCCGGGGGCGGCCACAGCCAGATCGTGCCGATGGAGACCCTCAACCTGCATCTCACCGGCGACTTCCACGCGGTGACCGCTGCCCACAATCTCCTGGCGGCGATGGTGGACAACCATCTCCACCAGGGCAACGCACTCGGTCTCGACCCGAAGCGCATCACGTGGCGCCGCGTCCTCGACGTCAACGACCGCGCCCTGCGCTCCGTCGTGGTGGGACTCGGCGGCCCCGAGGACGGGACCACGAGGGCCACGGGTTTCGACATCACGGCGGCGTCGGAGGTGATGGCGATCCTGGCACTGTGCACCTCGCTCGCGGACCTGCGGGCCCGTCTCGGGCGCATCGTCGTGGGTTGGACGACCGACGAGCGACCCGTGACCGCCGAGGAGATCGGTGCCGCGGGGGCGATGGCGGCGATCATGCGCGACACCGTGAAGCCGAACCTCATGCAGACCCTCGAGGCCACCCCGGCACTCATCCACGCCGGACCATTCGGCAACATCGCGACGGGGAACTCCTCCGTCATCGCCGACTGGATGGGCATCCGTCTCGCGGACTACCTCATCACCGAGGCCGGCTTCGGCGCCGACATGGGCGCCGAGAGGTTCTTCAATATCAAGTGCCGCGTGTCGGGGATGTCCCCGGACGCCGCGGTGCTGGTGGCGACGGTGCGCGCCCTCAAGGCGCACTCGGGACGCCACCGCATCGTCGCCGGTCGTGCCCTCCCCCCGGCCCTCCTCGAGGAGAACACCGACGACGTCCGGGCCGGGGCCGCCAATCTCGTCAAGCAGATCGAGAACGTGAGGATGCACGGCGTCTCGCCGGTGGTGGCGGTGAACGCGTTCCCCGGAGACCATGCCAGCGAGCACGCGGTGATCGCCGAGGTCGCGCGCGAGGCCGGGGCGACCACGGCCGTGTGCACCCACTTCACCGACGGCGGCCGGGGGGCCGTGGACCTCGCCCGCGCCGTCGTCGAAGCCTGCGAGGAGCCGAGCGAGTTCAGGCCCCTGTACGCCGACTCCGATCCGCTCGTCGACAAGATCGCCGCCATCGCCACGCGCGTCTACGGTGCCGCCTCGGTCGAGTACTCCTCGGAGGCGAGGCGCCAGCTCGATCTCTTCGAGCGCCACGGGTTCGGACGCCTGCCCGTGTGCGTGGCCAAGACCCATCTCTCGATCAGCGGTGACCCGTCGTTGCGCGGTGCGCCCACGGGTCACGTGCTGACGGTGCGCGAGGTGAGGTTGTCGGCGGGGGCGGGATTCGTTTATCCCATCTGCGGCGAGATGCGCACCATGCCCGGCCTCGGGGCCCACCCGGCCGCGGCGTCCGTCGATGTCGACGACGACGGACGCATCACGGGTCTCTTCTGACCGACCCGGCAGGGGGTGCCCTCACCGGCCGCAGCGCCAGGGTTAGCGTTCTCCTGCGTGACGAGTTCCCTTCCCCGCCCGACGCGCTCGTGGTGGCTGCGCGCCGCCGGGACACTGGCCGCAGGATCGGTGCTCATCACCGCGACGGTCGTCGGGGCGGCCCCCCAGGTGTGGCGCGTGCTCAACGCCCACGACCAGGTGCCGGTGGAACTGCCTCCGTTCGGCGGACTCGCCTCCCGGTCCCGCATCCTCGACGCGACGGGGACCCTGGTGGGTGTCTTCGAGGTGGAGAACAGCCAACCGGTGAGCATCGACACGGTGCCCGGCACCATGGTGGACGCCATCCTCGCGGTGGAGGACAGCGGGTTCTTCACCCACAAGGGCGTGAACGTCCGGGCCCTCGTGCGCGCGACCCTGGCCAACTTCCAGTACTCCTCGGGCCGCCAGGGCGCCTCGACGATCACCCAACAGGTGGTGAAGAACGAATACCTCGCCGGGGTGCCGCGCGACGGTCGGTACAAGATCCTGCAGGCCCGCTACGCCGTCATGCTGGAGAAGACGGTGGAGAAGAAGTACATCGTCGAGCGGTACCTCAACACGGTCTTCTTCGGCAACAACGCCTACGGCGTGCAGGCCGCCGCCGAGGTCTACTTCGGTGTGCCGGTGTCGGACCTCACCCTCGCCCAGGCGGGGTTCCTCGCGGGTCTCGTGCGCGCCCCCTCGACCTACGACCCCATCCGACGCCCCGAGCAGTCGAAGCGCCGGTTCGCCCAGGTGCTCGACCGGTTCGTGGAGACCGGCCTCATGACCCGCGAGCAGGCCGACGAGACCCTCACCACCTTCGTCATCCCGGAGACGGTCAAGAGCATCCCGCGCACCACCACCAACCGCACGTACTTCAGCGAGATGGTGCGCGATTTCCTCCTCAACCGCAGCACCATCCTCGGTCCGACCTACGCCGACAGGTGGAACGCCATCTACCGCGGCGGCATCACGGTGCACACCACCCTCGACGCGGGCATGCAGGCCAAGGCCGAGGCCGCCGCGAAGTCCCGTCTCCCGGCGAACCGCACCGGCATCACCTCCTCGCTGGTGGCGATCGACAACGCGACCGGGGCACTGCGGGCGATCGTGGGCGGTCCGGGCTTCGTCCCGGGGCGCAGCGAGGTCAACCTGGCGCTGCGTCGGCGCCAGACGGGGTCGAGCATCAAGATGTTCGTCCTCACCGCGGCCCTCGAGGCCGGGGTGCAGGCCGACGACCTCATTGACGGCACCCTGCCGTGCACGTTGCCGAACCCCGGCAAGCCGAGCGAGCCGTTCGAGATCGGCCAGGGCGTGAGCCAGCCGGTGACGAGTCTCGCGGAGCAGACGTGGCTCTCCATCAACTGCGCCTACGCCCGCCTCGCCCAGATCGTCGGACTCAACCGCGTCGTCAACACCCTCTACCGCGTGGCCTCCTCGCCCTATCTCAGCCCCGAGTCCTTCCGCATCCAGCCCTATGCCAGCTTCTCCACCGGCGCGAACGAACTCTCCGCCCTCGACATGGCGTCCGGCGCCCAGACGCTGGCCAACGAGGGGGTGCACCACGAGCCGTGGTTCATCGAGCGCATCGAGGGCCCCTCCGGGGTCGTCTACACCCACGAGTCGACGGGTGTGCAGGTGATCCCCAAGGCGGTGGCCGACCAGGCCGTCGACATCCTCAAGAAGACGCTCACCGTCGGCACCGGACGACGCACGCCCCTCGAGGGTCGCCGTCCGGCCGCGGGCAAGACGGGCACGCAGGACAACAACACGAACGCCTGGTTCGTCGGCTTCACCCGTCAATTGTCCACGGCGGTGTGGGTGGGGGACCCGAAGGCCTACACGCCGATGGTGAACATCCCCGAATTCCGTCGCGACGGCGTGTCGCGCGTCCAGGGCGCCACCTACCCGGCGCGCATCTGGAAGGCGTTCATGGACGCCGCCCATCGCGACGTGTTCGGCGGGGCGTTGCCGCGCCTCGACTGGACCGCGCCGCCCGTTCCGACGCGCAACCCGATGCGCCTCTACCTGCCGGGACCCGACTGCATCGCCGAGGTGGTGTCGGGTCGTCTGCCGGCCTCGCTGACGGGGACCTGGAGCAACCGCGTGCCGGACGCGACGTCGTCGAGCACCTCCTCGTCATCCTCCACGTCGTCGAGCACGCCCGGGTCGTCGCCGTCGTCGACCCTCTCGCCCCCGACGACCTCGTGGCGCGGCCCGGTCGTCTCGGTGGTGGATCCGGGCACGACCATCGCCCCCGACGACACCAATCCCGCGACACCCGTCGTGGGCGTCGATCCCGCCCGCTACCTCGTCTACGACTGCGCGAAGGGCATCCCGTCGTCGGTGCGGGTCCTGCGCTGACGCGCCCGTAACCTGACCGCGATGCTGTTGTGGTTCGTCGGGACGGCGTGCGCCGCGGTGTGGTTCGTCTTCCGTGACGACCGCTTCGACTACCGGGTCCTCGTGCTCGGGGCCCTCCTGCCCGACGTCGTCGACGGCACATGGGGAGGAGCCCGGGCGATGCACTCGGTCGCGGCGAGCGCGGTCGTGCTGGTGGCGGTGATGCTCGCCACGTCGCGGGGCACCGACACGCGCCGCCGGTGGCTGGCACTGCCCATCGGCATGTTCCTCCACCTCGTCTTCGACGGGGCTTTCACGGATGCCGTCACGTTCTGGTGGCCGATGTCGGGCCTGTCGCTCTCCGACGCACCCCTGCCCAGCATCGAGCGGGGTCTCGTCAACGTCCCCCTCGAACTCGTCGGCCTCGTCCTCGTCGGTTGGCTCGCCCGTTCGCACGGTCTCGTCGACCGGGCTGCATGGCGCGGGTTCGTGCGCACCGGTCGCCTCGTCCACCGGCCCGATCCCCGCGTCGGCCGCTGCTGAGCGGGCGGGGGGTGACGGTGAGTCGCCCTGTAAGCGGGGTTCTGTCCTCGCCCTGAGGCGATGGGTGACCATCCCTCTGTGCGGCCTACCCGGAGGATGTCGGACGGGCAGTCCTCCTCCTGCTTGGCCTTGCTTCGGATGGGGTTTACCCAGCCGCACGGGTCGCCCCGCACGCTGGTGCGCTCTTACCGCACCGTTTCACCCTTGCCTGTGGTGCTCTCGCACCCATCGGCGGTCTGCTCTCTGTTGCACTGTTCCGTCAGGTCGCCCCGACCTGGCTCTCGCCAGCATCCTGCCCTGTGAAGCCCCGACTTTCCTCGACACATCGCTGCGCCGCGGCCACCCGGACGACTCACCGTCGTCGACGAGTGTAGGGAGGACGTCGGGTCAGTAGACGAACGAGTTCGGGCCGGGCGTGTCGAGCACGACCGTGGCGCGGACGCCGTCAGTCTCGGGGCCGAGAACCACCTGCGGGGCCACGGTCTGCCCGAAGGCGGTGGGCAACGTCGCCACGGTCGGGTTCCCCTCATCGTCGGTGCCGGGCGCGAAACCCGACGTCCCCGGGTTGAGCACCTGGGCCACCACGGCCGCGCGGCGCGCCGATGCGGCGGCGAGTCCGGCCATCCGGGCCCGCAGACCGGCCTCGGTCATCGCGGGCACCAGCGTCTGGTGGGTCGCGGCGAGGAGATCCTCGAGTCCGTGGGTCAGGACGAGGACGTCGAGTTCACCACGGTCGCTGGCGGCGACGAGTTCGACGACCCGCTCGCCCCACACCGACATGAGCTTGGCGTTCGGTTCGTCGACCGCCTCACCTCCGCGGGCCGAGGCCAGGGCCGCCAGCGCGTCGCGGTTCGATCGGTGGTCGGCGACGAACGCGGCGACGAGGCCGGCATTCGGGTCGGCGGCGCCGGTCACCGCATCGCGGGAAAGGAGGTCCACGACGAGCAGCTCCATCGACATGGCGGTGCGCAGAAGGACGACGTCGTCCACCTTCACGCTCTCGAGGGTGGCGGGTTCGGGTGCCCGACCGATCCTGGCGATGCTCCCGTCGGTCGTTCCGCCGCACGCCGCGAGCACGCCGCCGCCGACGGCGAGCATGCCGCCGCGTCGCAGCAGGCTCCGTCGCGAGAGGGACGTGGTCGCGTCGATCGTGGTGTCCATGTCGTGGCGGGTTCCTTTCGTGCTCATCGCGCGGCCTCGACTGCCGCGGTGCCCGAGACCATCTCGAGTGCGGCGGCATGGCGGGCCTCGACCGAGGCGATGGAGGCGAGGAGTGCCGCCGAACGCACGCCGACGAGTCCGCCGATGATGGACAGGTGCGTGGCCGAGGCCTCGTTCTCGAGCGAGGCGAGCGCGCGGGCGACGGCGACGAATGCGCCCGTCGGTCGGGCGCGGGGGACGTCGTTCGGGTCGGCGGCGTCGGGGCCGAGGACCCCGGCGATGGCCTGGGCATACGCGACGTGGTGGTCGCGCAACAGCGACACGGCAGCGCGCTCGTCGGCCGAGGTGAGACCCTCGAGCGCGACGGCGCAGGTGGCGGCCAGACTCGTCTCGAGACGCATCGCGGAGTTGAGGGGTCCGACATCGGCGGGGTCGCGCAGCACCGGTCCGTCGGCGGCGGCCGCGATGCGGGGAAGGGCGACGGCGGCGAGACCGCCTCCGACGAGTGCGGCCAGCAGTCGACGGCGGGAGGTGCCGTCCGTGCCGGCGGCGGTGTCGAGGGTGTCGTTCATGCTCTGTGTCCTCGGTGGGTTCGATGGGAGGGTGGCGACGCCGCAGGGACGTCGTGCTCCCACATTAGAAGTCGAGTGCGGAGAGCTCCGGTATCCAGGAGCGCGCCCGGGCGACGGCCTCGGCCCAGCGCTCCCGGGACATCCCCGGGGCGCCGTCGGGCTCGACGAGTCGGCCATCCGCGGCGAGTTCCGCGGTGGCGCCGAGGTCGGGCCACTGTCCCACCTCGCACCCGGCGAGGAAGCCCGCCCCTCGCACGGTTGCCTCGGTGACCGACGACACCCGCACGGGACGGCCCGCCGCGGCGGCGAGGGCCGAGACGAACACCTCGTTGCGGCTCATCCCGCCGTCGATCCTCAGCTCGGGCACGCTCAGCCCGGAGTCGGCCTCGGCCGCCGCGACGAGGTCGGCGCCGCGGTGGGCCACCCCCTCGAGCACGGCGCGCACCAGGTGGGCCCGCGTGGTGCCCCGGGTGGCGCCGAGGAGCGTGCCCCTGGCACCGTGGTCCCAGTGGGGCGTCCCGAGTCCCGAGAGCGCCGGAACCCACACGAGTCCGCCGGTGTCGGGCACCGTCGCGGCGATGTCGGCGGTGGCCGCCGGCGAGGGTGCGAGGGCCATGTCGTGCACCAGCCATTCGACGTTCGAGCCCGCCGCCAACATGATGGCCTCCACACCCCAGTGCACCGTGCCGCGACGGGACCAGGCGACGATGGGGAAGGTCCCGTGCGCCGACCTGCGCGCCGAGGCCGGTGCCCCGCCGGTGAAGGTGTCGAGCATGCCACCGGTGCCGAACGTGATCTTCGTGCGCCCGGCGCTGACGCAGCCCTGGCCGATGAGCGACGACTGCTGGTCCCCGACGAGGGCGGTGACGGGAGGGGCACCGGGCAGGGCGACGGCGTCGCCGATCCACCCTGCCGAGTCGACGATGCGCGGGAGCTGGTGCGCGTGCAGGCCGAGGGCGGCGACGAGATCGGTGTTCCATCCCGACGCGTCCGAACGCATGAGGCCGGTGACGGCGGCGTTCGTGTGGTCGGTGACGTGTGCCGCGCCCTCCGTGAGACACCAGGCGATCCACGAGTCGACGGTGCCGATACGGATGTCGGGATCGGCCCGTGCCGCCTCGTCGGGAACGTGCGTCGCCAGCAACCACGCGGCCTTGGTGGCGGACTGGTTGGGCGCGAGCGCGGTGCCCCAACGCGCTTCGGATCCGATGCAGTCGCCGATGGTGCGCAGGTCCTGCCATCCGAGCGCCGGACCGAGCGGTGTCCCGGTCGAGGCGCGCCACACCACGGTCGAGGCGCGTTGGGCGGCGATGCCCACGGCGTCGACGGATCCCGACGCGAGCGCGCGGCGGGCGACGTCGAGGACGGTGTCGCGCATGACGGTCGCGTCGAACTCGACGAGTCCGCCCGCTGGTGAATCGGGGGGACAGGGTTCATGGTGCAGGTCCGAGACCCCGCCATCGTCCCCGACGACGGCCGCCCGCACACCGGTCGTGCCGACGTCGACGACGAGCGTCCTCACAGGCCGAGCTTCCCCGGGTTGAGGATGCCGCGCGGGTCGAGAGCGGTCTTCACCCGGCGCAGCACCTCCAGTGCCGGACCCATCGCGGTCTCCATGAAGCGGCCGCGGCTGAGACCGACGCCGTGGTGGTGGGACAGGTTGGCCCCGGCCGCGAGTGCCGCGTGCTGACCGGCGGTCCACATGGCGTGATACGTGGCGTCGAAGTCCTCCTCGGGGGGTGACGCGGCGAAGGTGAAGTAGAGGCAGGCCCCGTCCGGATAACTGTGGGAGAGATGGCAGGTCGCCGCGCGGGCATGCGGCACCGCCAGCAGGGCGGTCTCGACCGCCTCGACGATTCCCTCGAGGAGCGCCCAGGGCGCCGCCACCTCCATGGTGTCGACGACGTAGCCGCGCCGGGTGAGGGCCTGGAGACCGCTGGTGTCGTTGCGATGGCCGAGCCACTTCTCGACGAGGGCGACGTCGGCTGTCGTCGCACCGAGACCCTCGCACGCCGCCTCCGTCACCTCCATCACCGCATCGACGAGGGGTGCGGGACCCTCGTCGAGGACGAGCAGCACCGACCGTGTCCCGTCGCCCCCGTGCGAGCGCTTCGTCTCGGCACCGTCGTAGAGGCGCAGCACCGCCGGGGTGGCACCCGCGCGCACGATGCGCCGGCAGGCCTCGATGCCGTCGGCGAAGGAATCGAACTCGTAGGCCGCACGGCGCTCGTGCTCGGCCCGGGGATGGGCGCGGAGCCACACCCGCGTCACGACGGCGAGCGTCCCCTCGCTGCCCACGAGGAGCTGGGTGAGGTCGGGTCCGACGGCACCGGCGGGGGCCCCACCCGTGCGCACCACCGTCCCGTCGGCGAGCACGGCCTCGAGGGCGTGCACCATGTCCTCGATCTTGCCGTAGCGGGTGGAGTACTGCCCCGCGCCCCGACAGGCCACCCAGCCGCCCACGGTCGAGATGTCGAACGATTGCGGGTAATGGCCGACGGTCACCCCGTGCGCCACGAGCGCGTCCTCGAGGTCGGGGCCGAAGGTGCCGGGCAGCACCTCGACGATGCCCGACACGACGTCGACGTGGACCACGCCGCGGAGCCCGGTGGTGCTGAGCACGACGCCCCCGTGCAGCGGGACCGCGGCGCCGCACACGCCGCTGCGCCCACCCGAGGTGGTGACGGGAATGCCGTGTTCGTTGCACCACGAGAGGAGGCGCGAGACCTCGGCGGTGGAGCGCGGGGTGCAGACCGCCTCGGCCCGTCGGGGCACACGATTGGCGAGGGACCACCGCATGGACAAGGGCCACCAGTCACGCGAGTGCTCCGCGCGCACCTCCGTCGCGAGGTCGGTGGGGCAGATCGCCGCCAGTTCGGCTGCCTCCTCCGGCGAGAGCGCACGGAAGTCGCCGGAGAGGACGGAGTCGACGAGAGCCGGATCACCCCCGAACTCGATGGGCGGCACGGCCCCGCGCGGCTGGTCGACGGCCATGGTGCCCCCGGTTCCCTCAGTGCCCGCCGGGTGTGCCGGTGGAGGCGATGTACTCGGCTTCGTCGACGGCGGCTGCCGCCTCCTCGCGCGCGCACTCGTCGAGGAACTCGGCGATGCTGCGGTCGCGGGTCGTGTCGTCCCAGCCGAGTTCCTCGGCGATCAGTTCGCCCACCGAGCGGGCCGCGCGGACGCTCGCCGCCCGGTCGAGCAGTCGTGCGCGCGTGCGTCGGGTGAGGACGTCGTCCACCGACACGGCCATCTCGTGGCGGACGGCATGCACCGCCTCGGCGCGCAGGTAGGGGAGACCCGGCACGAGGGGCTCCCCGAGCCGCGGATCCGCGGCGACGAGGGCGAGGACGTCCGCGGCATCGGCGCCGTGGCGCGCGCGCAGATGGGGGTCGGCGGGTTGGGGACCCCGGGCGCCGCGCAGGGGAAGACGGCGGGTGCGGCACCGAGCGCCGAGCCCGAGGATGCCGCACACCTCGTCGACCGCGTCCTCCGCCATCTCCCGGTAGGTGGTCAACTTGCCGCCCGTCACCGTGACGACTCCGGTCGCCGACACCGAGACGCTGTGGCGTCGGCTGAGGTCGGCGGTTCGGCCCGATGCCGGTGCATCGGCCGAGGCGACGACGAGGGGCCGCAGGCCGGCCCATGTTCCCGTCACGTCCCCGCGGGTGAGCCTCTCGGTGACCGAGGCGTTCAGTGCGGCGAGCACGTAGTCGATGTCGTTGCTCGTGCACTGGGGATCGTCGACGGACCCCTGCCAATCGGTGTCGGTGGTGCCGACGTAGGTGTACTGCCACGTGCCGTCGGGTCGGGGCACCCACGGCACGACGAAGAGGCTGCGTCGGTCGCGCGGCACGGGGATCACGACGGCGATGTCGTTGCGCAGCTTCTCCCACGGGAAGGTGAGGTGGACCCCCTTCGCGGGACGGATGGAGCGGGGATGCGTCCCCTCGTCGAGGGCGCGGACCTCGTCGGCCCACACGCCGGTGGCGTTGACCACGCATCGGGCGCGCACGTCGATGGTCGCGCCGGTGAGCCCGTCGCGCACGGTGACGACGTGGCCGCCACCGTCGGTGCCCGACACGGATTCCACGGCGCACCGGTTGGCCACGACCGCCCCGTGGTCTGCCGCCGTCCGCACGATGGCCAGGCACAGTCGGGCATCGTCGGCCTCCGCATCGAAGTAGAGGTACGCCGAGGAGAGGCGATCCGTCCGCATGGTGGGAAAGTGGGCGGCCGCGGCCCGGGCGCGGAGTCTCCGGTGCAGGCGGCCGATGCGCCACCCTCCGGTGAGGTCGTACATCCACATGGCCGAACCGAGCGCCCGGGAGATCCGTCGCGACACGACGCCGTCCTTCGTGAGCACGGGAATCATGAAGGGCAGGACGCTCACGAGGTGGGGGGCATTGCGCCGCAGTCGCTTGCGCTCGCGCAGTGCCTCGTAGACGAGCCGCACGTCGCCCTGTTGCAGGTATCGCAATCCGCCGTGGACGAGCTTGGAGGACTTGGACGAGGTGCCCGACGCGAAGTCGTCGCGCTCGACGAGGGCCGTGCGCAGACCGCGGGACGCGGCGTCGAGTGCCACCCCCGCGCCGGTGACGCCGGCGCCCACCACCAGCACGTCGAACTCCTCTGAGCCGAGACGGCGGAGCGACTCTCCGCGTTGGAATGTGCCCGCCACGTGGCTCAGCCTAGGTGGCGACGTGGCGCCGGGGAATTGGACAGCGCCGGCGACGGGTCGTACAGTCCCGCACATCGGCCGGGGAGGTGGTCCCGGGCCGGCGACACGGCATCGGGGGGATGCAATGTCCCAGACAACACCGACATGGCGCGTGAGCGGGGCCTGCGTGGGGCTCGACCCCGGTGTGTTCTTCCCCGAGTCCGAGGATGACGACGCGGCCGCGGCGAAGTCGGTCTGTGCCCGGTGCCCGGTGCGGGTGGCCTGCCTCGAGCACGCCCTCTCCACGCGCGAGCGCGAGGGAGTCTGGGGCGGGGCGACCGCTCGGGAGAGACGCAGAATCATTCGTCGTCGGCGTCGCTCCGCGTAGATACTGGGGGGATGACCCCGCACGACGAATTCGAGGGTTGGCCCGCCCTGCTCACGCGTCTGCTCGCGGGTCGCGACCTCGCTCCGACCGAGGCGGAGGCGGCGATCACCGAGATCCTCAGGGGTGACGCCACCCCCTCGCAGATGACAGCGTTCATCGTCGCCCTGCGCGCCAAGGGCGAGACCGCGGCCGAGCTCGAGGGGATGCTGCGCGCGGTGCGCTCGGCGGGGAACCGCGTGACGCTGACCCCCGACGTCGCGGCGCGGGCCGTGGACATCGTGGGGACCGGGGGCGACGGGACCCGGTCCGTGAACGTCTCCACCATGGCGTCGCTCGTCGTGGCCGCCGCGGGGGTCCCGGTGTGCAAGCACGGCAACCGCGCCGCCTCCTCCGCCTGCGGCTCGGCCGACCTCCTGGAGGCTGCAGGGATGGCCATCGAACTCGATCCTCAGGGCGTGGAGGCGTGCATCCGGGAGGCCGGATTCGGCTTCTGTCTCGCGGCGCGGTTCCACCCGGCCTTCCGCTACACCGGTCCGTCGCGCCGCGAGATCGGCATCCCCACGGCGTTCAATCTCCTCGGTCCCATGGCCAACCCGGCGCCCATCGCCAACATGCTCGTGGGAACGGCGTTCCCGGCGATGATGGACCCGATGGGGGCGGCACTGGCCTCGCGCGGCGTGCGCAGTGCCTGGATCGTCCACGGTCACGGCGGGATGGACGAACTCGCGGTCAGCGGTCCCAACACCGTCCACGTCCTGCGGGACGGACGGGTCGAGCGGACCGTCGTCGACGCCGCCGACCACGGCATCGCGCGCTCCGACATCTCGGACGTGCGCGGCGGGGATCCGGCGGAGAATCTCGCGGTCCTGGAGCGTCTGCTCGCCGGCGAGCAGGGTCCGGTGCGCGACATCGTTCTCTTCAACGCCGCCTGCGCCCTCGTGGTGTCGGGTCGGTGCGCCGAGGTGGCGGAGGGGTTGACCCTCGCCGCCGAGGCGGTCGACACCGGCGCGGCGGCACGGGTGCTGGCGACGGCGGCGCGCACGAGCGTCCGCGAGGCCGAACGGTTGGAGGCCTGAGATGCCGGTCATCGTGCCGGCCACGTCGGCCAACATGGGACCCGGTTTCGACACCATGGGAATGGCCCTGTCCCTCCACGCCGAGGTCGGGGTCGTCGGTGTCGATCCGCTCCCGGAGGGTGCACGCGCGGTCGAGGACACCCATCCCGCACAGGTGGCGTTCCGACGCGCCGGTGGCGAGGGCTCGACGTGGGTGCGCTGTTCCATCCCGATGGGACGCGGTCTCGGCTTCTCCGGCGCGGTGCGCGTGGGGGGAATCGTCGCCGCCGAGTCGCAACGGCTCGGTGCGGCATGGGAACGACGGACGTCGCGCGCGGTGGAGATCGGGGCCGAACTCGAGGGTCACGCCGACAACGTCGCCCCCTCGCTGTGGGGCGGTGTCGTCGTGGTCTGCGACGGCGAGGTCGCACCGGTGCCCGTGAACCTTCGGGCCTCCTACGTGGCATGGATCCCGGACCACACCACGTCGACGAACGAGTCGCGCGGCAGGATCCCCGCCACCGTGCCCCTGGTCGATGCCGTGCACAACATCGGTCGGGCGGCGATGCTCGCCACCGCCTTCGTCACCGGGGACGCCGAACTGCTCGGACGGGCGGTGCAGGACCGTCTGCACCAGGACGCCCGGCTCGACGCCTCGCCCCGGTCGCGAGCGGCACTGCGGGCGGGGCGGGACGCGGGGGCATGGGCGGGCTGGCTGTCGGGGTCGGGGCCGACGGTGCTGCTCGTGTGCGACCCGCCGGTCGTGGACACGGTCGTGGCGGCGCTCCCGGGCGGGGGAACGGCTCGGGTGCTGTCCATGGACGAATCGGGTGCCCGCATCGTGTGACCCCGGATTCCCGGACACACCCGCGTGTCACCGTGGGGACATGGACACGACGCGCGAGACGACGGAGAACACCCCGCACACCCCCGACCCGGGAACTGCCCCGGAGCATCCTCCCGCTACGGGCGACGGGGTCGTTCGTGCGCCGGCCGGTGCCCCGGTCCTCATCATCTCGTGCGACACCTGCGTGGTCCGGGACACCGACGCCTGCAATGACTGCATGATGAGCGTGCTGTGCGGCGTTCCGGCGGACGGGGCGGTGATCCTCGACATCGACGAGTTGCGCGAGGTGCGCATGCTGGCCGCGGCGGGTCTGGTGCCTACGCTTCGGCACCGTGCCGTCGGCTGACACGTTCCCGCGCAATCCCCGCGTCGTCCCGGTCTCGGCTCCGTCGGGTGCCGGGTACTGGGAGTCGGTGCGCGACGAGGCCATCGCCGCCGGTCTCGACGTGGTGGGGGTGGCCCCCGCTGCACCGATGCTGCGTGCCCGGGCGGCACTCGAGGACCGCATCGACCGCGACATGGTCAACGGCATGCGCTTCACGTTCCTGCGTCCCCGGCGTTCCACCACTCCGGCCGACCTCGTCGAGGGCGCCCGCAGCGTCATCGTGGCGATGCTGCCCTACGCCCACGGGGAGGGCGACGCCGCCCCCGTCGACGGTCGTCCGATGGCCGAGGTGGCCCGCTATGCGGGCCGTGACCATGTGGGGGACCTGAAGCGCGCGCTGACCACGGTCGCGGCGCGCCTGCGTCGTGACGGTCACCGGGCGACCGTCTTCGCCGACGACAACGCCATCGTCGACCGGGAAGCCGCCTGGCTCGCCGGCCTCGGCTGGTTCGGCAAGAACGCGAACATCCTCGTCCCGGGTCGGGGCAGCTGGTTCGTCATCGGCTGCATCGTGACCACCGCCGACCTTCCGGTCGCCGAGCCCGTGGAGGACGGGTGCGCGACGTGCGCGCGGTGCCTGCCGGCGTGCCCCACGGGTGCGATCGTCGAGCCCGGCGTCATCGATGCGCGTCGATGCCTGTCGTGGCTGCTGCAGAAGCCCGGCATCTTCGCGCGCGAGCACCGCGTCGCCCTGGGCGCGCGCATCTACGGATGCGACGACTGCCAGACGGCCTGTCCGGTGAACCGTCGCCAGGGGAGCGACGAGGGCCTCTCGCGCGGGGTCTCCCGGGTCGACGTGATCGGCCTGCTCGCGCTCGACGACGCCGCCCTCGACGCGGCGGTTGACCGATGGTGGGTCGAGTCACGCGACATGGCCTGGGTGCGGCGCAACCTGCTCCTCGTGCTCGCCAACATCGGTGACCCCCGTGACACCGAGGTGCGCCGCGCGGTGGAGACCCACCTCGAGCATCCCCGTGCGGAGGTGCGCGCCCACGCCGTCTGGGCGGCGGCGCGACTCGGATTGGCCGATGCCGTCGCGCGCGTGCGCCTCGCGGGCGACGTCGCCCCGGAGGTGGGCGACGAACTGGCCCATCTGCCACCCTTGAGAGCGGACCTATGAAGCACCTCCTCGTCACGAACGACTTCCCGCCCAAGATCGGCGGGATCCAGTCGCTGCTGTGGGAATGGTGGCGTCGCCTGCCCTCCGACTCCTTCGCGGTGCTCACGAGCCCCCACGAGGGCGCGACCGAGTTCGACGCGGCACAACCCTTCGAGGTGCGTCGCACCCGCGAACCGGTCCTCCTGCCCCAGCCCTTCCTGGCGCGGCGCATCGACGCGATGGCACGCGACGTCGGGGCCGACTTCGTCGTGCTCGACCCGGCGCTGCCGCTCGGGGCTCTCGGGAGATCCCTGCGGCTCCCCTACATGGTGGTCGTGCACGGCGCGGAGGTCACCGTTCCGGGACGCCTGCCCGGGTCCCGCCAGGTGCTCGGGCACGTGCTGCGCGGTGCTCGGCACGTCATCGCCGCCGGCGGTTACCCCGCGCGCGAGGCGCGCCACGCCGCCGGGCGCGACCTGCCCCTCACGGTCGTTCCCCCCGGCGTGGACACGACCCGCTTCGTGCCGTTGTCGGTCGCCGAGAGGGCGGCGGCGAGGACGAGGTTCGGGTTCGCCGCGGAGGACGAGATCGTGCTCGGGGTGTCGCGGCTCGTCCCGCGCAAGGGATTCGACACGGTCATCCGGGCCGTGGCCGCGCTCTCGCGGACCCGCCCGCGCCTCCGGCTGGTGCTGGCCTCCGCGGGTCGCGACGAGAAGCGTCTGCGTCGCCTCGCGGCCGAGTCCGGGGCCCCGGTGACGTTCCTCGGTCGCGTGGACCACGACGACCTGCCCGCGCTCTACGGCTGCAGCGACGTGTTCTCGATGATGTGCCGCAACCGCTGGGCGGGTCTGGAGCAGGAGGGTTTCGGCATCGTCTTCGTCGAGGCGGCGGCGTGCGGCATCCCCCAGATCGCGGGGGACAGCGGCGGGGCGGCTGAGGCCGTGCTCGACGGCGAGACGGGATACGTGATGTCGGACACCACCGATTCCGACGGACTGGCACGGAGGATCGACGCTCTGTTGTCCGACCCGGTGCTGTGGCGCGCCATGTCGGAGGCGTCGCGGCGACGCGCGACGGCGGAGTTCGACTACGACGTGCTCGCGGCGCGTCTGGGGGACGTCCTCGGGGTGACCCGATGAGCGCGGCGCGCATCGAGGGATTCGACGCCGCGGCGACCGCCGTGTTCACGGTGTCGGCCGTGGTCGCGGCGGTGTTCTTCGATCCGCCGTGGACGCGCATCGCGGTGGCGGTGAGCCTCGCCTGCTTCGCCGTCGGCATCGTGGCCTTCCTGTGGGGGTACGCGGTCGCCGTGCAACGCAGTCGTCGCGACGACATCTCCGTCGCCGCCATGTACTTCCTCGTGGACCGCGTCGCCCCGCGCCGCACGGCCCTGGTGCTCAACGGCCTGTTGGCGGTGCAGGTGCTGGTCGGCCTCGCCACGGCCCTGGCCCGACCCACGACGGACGGCAAGGCGGGCAGCACTCTGGCCTTCGGCATCCTCGTTCCCGTCCTCGGGCTCGGCCTCAACGGACTGTGGTCGGCACGTCACGGCTCCTTCCGTCCCCGGCGGCACTGGAACACCGTGGACGGGGCCCCGAGAGGGCAAGATGATGCCCATGAGTGAGCGCGCCGCCCAGACGATCCAGATCGACGCCAGCCCCGAGCGGTGCCTCGAGGTGGTGCTCGACTTCGAGCGTTATCCCGAGTGGGCCCGCGACGTGAAGGAGGCCGTGGTGCGCGGGCGCGACGACGCCGGGCGTCCCGCACGCGTCGAGTACCGGGCCTCGGCCCTGGGCCGCAGCACCCACTACGTGCTCGAGTACGACTACTCCCAGTTGCCCACGCGCCTCGCCTGGCACCTCGTGGAGGGCGACATCATGCGCACCCTCGACGGTGCCTATTCGTTCGTGACGGTGGACGGCGGCACGCAGGTGTTCTACGAACTCGACATCGACCTGGTGGTGCCGTTGCCGGGCTTCGTGAAGCGCCGCGCCGAGGCGCGCATCCTCGCCGAGGCGGTGAAGGAACTCAAGGCCCGCGCCGAATCGTGACCGCGATTGGCATCGATGTCGGCGGCACCAAGTGCCTCGGCGTGGCCCTCGACGACGCCGGCGCGGTGGTCGCCGAGGCGCGCGAGTCCACGCCGGCTGCCACGGAACTCGTCGTGCTCCTCGCCCGGATGTGGAGCGACCTCGGTGGGGACGCCCCGCTCGGGGTCGGTCTGCCCGGACTCATCACACCGACGGGAGTCGTGCGGGCCTCGCCCAACCTGCGAGGAGCCCGGGACGTCGCGGTGGGGCCGGCCCTGCGGGAGGTGCTGGGAATCGAGGTGCACGTGGACAACGACGCCACCTGCGCCGCGCTCGCGGAGTGGCGCGTGGGCGCGGCTCGCGGTGCCCGTGACGCGCTCATGGTGACGCTCGGGACCGGTATCGGCGGCGGGATCGTCATGGGCGGGCGTCTGCAGCGCGGCGCCCACGGTTTCGCCGGTGAGATCGGGCACATGACCGTGGAACGAGACGGTCTCGAGTGCGTGTGCGGACGGCGGGGTTGCTGGGAGCGTTACGCGTCGGGAAACGCCCTGCGCACGCTGAGCGGGGGACGCACGGGGGAGGAGGTGTTCGCCGCCCATCTCGCCGGTGACGCCGCAGCGGCTGACGTGGTCTCGGAATGGACCGGATGGATCGCCACCGGCCTCGCCAGTCTGACCAACATCTGCGATCCCGAGGTGATCGTGCTGGGAGGTGGAACGGTCGACTCTGTGGGCCCCGTGATGGACGAGGTGCGCGCGAGGTACTCGCGTGCGCTCTACTCGCCGCAGCACAGGACGCATCCCCGGCTCGTGACGGCCGAACTCGGCGCGCGCGCGGGGGCGATCGGAGCCGCGATGCTCACGGAGCCGGGAATAGGGTTGCCGTGATGGAGTTCCGGCGCATCAGCAACCTCCCGCCCTACGTCTTCACGATCATCAACGGGCTCAAGATCGAGGCGCGTCGCCAGGGCGCCGACGTCGTCGATCTCGGGTTCGGCAACCCCGACATCCCCTCGCCCGCCATCGCCGTGGAGAAGCTCGCCGAGGCGGCCCACAACGGCCGGAACCACCGCTACTCCCTGTCCCGCGGTTTGCCCAAGATGCGCGAGGCCTTCGTCGACATGTACCGGCGCAACTGGGGGGTGGAGCTCGACCCCGAGACCGAGGTGACCAACACCATCGGGTCGAAGGAGGGATTCAGCCACCTCATGTGGGTGCTCCTCGACCGCGGCGACGCCGCGATCGTGCCGAGCCCCAGCTACCCGATCCACATCTTCGGGCCGTTGTTCGCCGGTGCCGACCTGCGTCAGGTGCCGATGCGCAGCCTGGCCGATCCCCTCGCCCGCGAGGACTTCACCGGGGACTTCTTCCACAACCTCGAGACGGCCTGGAACGTGGGTTGGCCCAAGCCCCGCGTGCTCGTCATCTCCTTCCCGCACAACCCGACCGGCGCCACGGTGGACCTGGCCTTCATGCAGCGCGTCGTCGACTTCTGCCGCGAGCGGGAGATGATCGTCGTGCACGACTTCGCCTACGCCGACATGGGCTTCGACGGGTACGAGCCGCCGTCCATCCTCCAGGCCGAGGGCGCCAAGGAGTGCGCCGTCGAGTTGTATTCGATGACCAAGGGATTCTCCATGGCCGGATGGCGGGTGGCGTTCCTCGCCGGCAACAGGGACGTGGTGCAGGCACTCGTCAAACTGAAGAGCTACCTCGACTACGGCACGTTCCAGCCGATCCAGATCGCCGCCACCGTCACCATGAACGAGGCGCGTGACTTCCCGAAGGAGACCCGCGACATCTATCAGTCGCGCCGCGACGTGCTCATCGACGGTCTGCAGCGCATCGGCTGGGACATCCCCAAGCCGAGGGGCTCCATGTTCGTCTGGGCGCAGATCCCGCCCGAGTACGCCGAGATGGATTCGGTCGAGTTCTGCTCGCACCTCGTGCGCGAGTGCGACGTGGCCCTCTCGCCCGGCGTGGGTTTCGGGCCCGGCGGCGAGGGTTTCGCCCGTTTCGCGCTCATCGAGAACGAACAGCGCATCCGTCAGGGCATCGCCAACCTGAAGCGCGGCATGACCCGACTGGGCGGCTGACACACCCGGATCAGGCGGGTTCGTCGGAGTCGAGGGCCCAGTCGCGGGATCGCTCCACCGCCCTGAGCCATCCCGCGTGGGAATCGTCGGGCCGGCCGGGTTCGAACGCGGCGTCGAGGCGCCAGAGCGCGCCGATCTCGTCGAGGTCGGCCCACACGCCCTCGGCGAGGCCGGCGAGGTAGGCAGCGCCGAGTGCGGTCGTCTCGTGGTCCACCGGTCGCAGGACACGCACCCCGAGGTGGTCGGCCTGGCGCTGGAGCATCGCGTCCATCACGGAGGCGCCGCCGTCGACCCGCAGTTCCGCGAGGCGCACGCCGGTGGCCGCGACCATGGCATCGATGGCGTCGCGCACCTGGTGCACCATCGCGTCGACCACGGCGCGGGCGATGTGGGCCCGTGTCGTGCCGCGGGTGATGCCCGTGATCGTGCCCCTCGCGCGGGGGTCCCACCAGGGGCTGCCGAGCCCGGTGAAGGCCGGAACGACGTAGACGCCACCGGAGTCGGGGACCGACTCGGCGAGGGGGCCGACCTCGGACGACGACGAGATGATGCCGAGACCGTCGCGCAGCCACTGGACGGCGGCGCCGGTCACGAAGATGGCGCCCTCGACGGCGTACACCGGTGCGCCGTCGCCGAGGTCCCAGGCGACCGTCGTGAGCATGCCCTCTGCCGGGGCCGGCATCGTGCCGCCGACGTTGAGCAGGACGAAGCTGCCCGTGCCGTAGGTGTTCTTGGCCGAACCGGCGACGGTGCACGCCTGGCCGAAGAGCGCCGCCTGCTGGTCCCCGGCGATGCCCGACACGGGGACGCCGTCGGGCACCCCGGGGACGCCGGAGGTGACGCCGATCCGTCCGCTCGAGGGCCGCACCTCGGGGAGCGCCGACATCGGCACCCCGAGCAGCCCGCACATCTCCGGGCTCCATCGCATGGCGCCGATGTCGAAGAGCATGGTGCGACTCGCATTCGTGGCGTCGGTGGCGAACACCGCGCCTCCGGTGAGGTTCCACACGAGCCAGGAGTCGATGGTCCCGATGCGCAGGCGGGGCGCCGGAGGGAGGTCGACGTGTTCGATGAGCCAGCGCGCCTTGGTGCCGGAGAAGTAGGGGTCGAGAACGAGGCCCGTGGTGGAGCGCACGAGGGGAAGGTGCTCGGCGAGGGAGTCGCATCTCTCGGCGGTGCGTCGGTCCTGCCACACGATGGCCCGGGCGCAGGGTTCCCCGGTCGCGGCGTCCCAGGCGAGGACCGTCTCGCGTTGGTTCGTGATGCCGATGGCGGCGACCGGGACGGTGAGCGCCGCGGTGACCTCGGCGAGCGTCGCGGCGACGGCACGCCAGATCTCGCCGGCGTCGTGTTCGACCCAACCGGGTCGGGGGAAGTGCTGGGTGAACTCGCGGTAAGCCGAGATCGAGGGTGCCCCGTCGTCGAAGACCGCCCGGGTGCGCACGCCGGTCGTGCCCGCGTCGATGGCGAGGACCGCTCCGGTGCTCATCGAGCCCACCGTATACGGGCGGTGATCACCGGCCGGCCAGCAGGTCGACGAGCGCCCGATGGATGCCCGGCGCCGCGGCGAGGACGCTCTCGGGTCGCACCGGCCCGCCGTCGATCGCGGTGACGACGGCGCCGGCCTCCGCGGCGATGACCCATCCGGCGGCGAGGTCCCACGATCGGAGTCCCCTCTCGACGTAGGCGTCGGTGCGCCCGCAGGCCACCATGCACAGGTCGACCGCCGCGGCCCCGAAACGACGGATGTCGCGGATGCGGGGGAGGACTGGCACGAGGTCGCGCGCCTGCCGCTCGCGCACGGCGGGGTCGTAGCCGAATCCCGTGCCCACGAGGGCGAGACCGATGTCGGAACACGAGGTGACGCTCACGCTCTCGCCGTTGCGCGTGGCCCCTCCGCCGCGGTGCGCGGAGAACATCTCGCCGAGCGGGGGGATCCAGATCGCGCCGGCCACGGGACCGTCCTCGTCGAGCACGCCCACCGACACCGCCCACGCGGGGATGCCGTAGAGGAAGTTGGTCGTGCCGTCCACGGGGTCGACGTGCCACTCGAGGCCGGTGCTCCCGTCACGGGTGCCGCCCTCCTCCGCCACGACCGCATCGTCGGGACGCGCCGCCGCCAACCCGGCGAGGATGACCCTCTCGGCCTCCCTGTCCCACTGGGTGACCATGTCGGTGGCCGTCGACTTCGACGACACCTCGATGCCACGGTCGCGTCCGGCCGCGGCGATGTCGCCGGCCCCGCGGGCGAGACGTTCGGCCAGGTCCCGCAGTGCGGCGGGATCGGCCGGGGTCATCGTCGGTCGCCGGTCTCGCGCCATTCGCCGACGGCGCGCAGCACGAGAACGGCCACCACCGCCGTGCCGATCGCGGTCGCGGTCCCGCCGGTGAGGATTCCGATCCCCTCGGGCACGGTGCAGTCCCCCTCGCACTGGACGTCGACGAGGGCGAACCCGACGAGTGCGCCGGCGAGACCGGCGAGACAGATGGAGACGAAGGCCAGCACGCGGGCCCCGCGCGAGGGGAGGGCGGAGAGTGCGTCGGGGGATTCCACGGGGCCATCGTAGGCGCGCGTCCCACTAGCGTTCGCGGCGGTGGTGCGCTCGATCCTGCACGTGGACATGGACGCGTTCTTCGTGTCGGTGGAACTGCTGCGACGACCGGAACTGCGCGGCCTCCCGGTGGTGGTGGGCGGCACCGGCGGTCGCGGCGTGGTGTCCGCGGCCTCGTACGAGGCCCGGCGGTGGGGCGTGCACTCCGCGATGTCGTCGTCCGAGGCCCGTCGTCTGTGTCCCTCGGCCGTGTTCATCCATCCGGACATGGCGCACTACCTCGGGGTGAGCGCACGCCTCCACGAACTGTTCCTCGAGTTCACGCCGCTCGTCGAGCAGATCTCGGTCGACGAGGCCTTCCTCGACGTCACCGGGGCGGGTCGACTCCTCGGACCCGCGCGCGAGGTGGCCGCGGCGGTGCGGGCGAGGATCCTCGAGGCGACGGGACTCACGTGCAGCATCGGCATCGCCCCGAACAAGTTCCTGGCCAAGTTGGCCTCCGAGTTCGCCAAGCCCCGCGCGGGACGGGGTGGCGTCGAGCCGGGCAGCGGCGTGCACGTGGTGCCACCCGGAGAGGAGCTGGCGTTCCTCCATCCGTTGCCGGTGCGTTCCCTGTGGGGGGTGGGGCCGGTCACCCTGCGGACGCTGGAGGGCGTCGGCGTGCGCACGGTGGGCGACCTCGCGGCACTCGACGAGCGCATCGTCGCCTCGTTGCTGGGACGGGGGCACGGTGAGCACCTGTGGGCATTGGCCCACGGACGCGATGACCGGGCCGTCGAACCCGAGCGCGCCGCCAAGTCCATCGGGCACGAGGAGACCTTCCCGGTGGACGTCGTGTCGGCGGAGGACCTGAAGGTTCACATGGTGCGGATGTGCGACGCGGTGGCGCGTCGCACGAGGGAGGCGGGCCTGTCGGCGGGGACCGTCATGCTCAAGATCCGCTTCTCCACCTTCGAGACCATCACCCGCTCCGTGACCCCGGGGGTGGGTCTCACCACGGGCCCGTCGATGGTCGCGGCACTCCGGCCACTCCTCGAGGGCATCGACACCGGAACCGGGGTCCGTCTGCTCGGGGTGCACGCCCAGAATCTCGCCCCGGTCGGCCCCGTGGCCCTGCGCCTCTTCCCCGACGACGCGTCCGCGCCGGTGGAGGAGACGGAGGAACAATGGGCCCCCGCGTCCCGGGCCATGGACGCCGTGCGGGCCAAGTTCGGCCGCGGGGCGATCGGGCCCGCCAGCGTGGTGGACGCCGGTCGTGCGCCCGGTGACAACCCCTTCGGTCCCGCGGCCGAGTGAGACCCCGGCGGGATCGGCCGGGGTGGATTGTGTCCGGAGCCGGGAGGTGGAACAATCGTGTCGTGCCGCTCTCCGATGACGAAAACAGGATCCTGCGCGAGATCGAGGCCCAGCTGCAGACGGACGAGAAGTTCGCCACGCGGGTCTCGCCCAAGGGCCTGTACCTCCACTCGGCGATCACCATCCGCCGCGCCGCCGTGGGAATGCTCCTGTGCCTCGCCGGACTCGTGGCGGGTCTGCAGGTGCACTACCTCGTGGCGTTCCTCGGCTTCATCGGGATGCTGGCGTGCGGCCTCGTCATCGAACGCCAGGTGCGTCTCATCGGTCGGGCCGGCATGCAGGACCTCGCCCAGCAGGTCCGTCTGCCCCGGGCGCCCCAGGGTCCCGGTCGCGGCGCACGACCGCGCGACTGACCCGCGGGCAGGCCGTGGCGCTGCCCGGCGCCGCTACTGTCGGGCCATGCGCCCCGTGTACGGACCAGACGCCGACGAGTACCGCGAGAAGGTGAGGCAGTTCCTCGCCGACAACCTGCCCGGCGGTTGGCGAGGCATCGGCGCACTCGAGGGAACCGACGTGGAGGAGTTCACCACCCGGTGGCGCGCCCTGCTGCACGAGCACGGATATCTCGCGCCCGGATGGCCGGTGGAGTACGGCGGCGGAGGACTCTCGGCGCTCGAGCAGGTCATCATCGCCGAGGAGTTCGCCCTCGCCGGCGTGCCCACCGGGGGCCCCAACGACACGTTCGGCATCCAGATGCTCGGCAACACCCTCCTCCAATGGGGAACGGAGGAGCAGAAGCGTCACCATCTGCCGCGCATCCTCGCCAACGACGACGTGTGGTGCCAGGGCTACAGCGAACCGAACGCCGGCTCCGACCTGTCGAACCTCGCCCTGCGGGCCCAGCTCGACGGCGACCAGTGGATCCTCAACGGGCAGAAGATATGGACGAGCGGTGGTCATCTCGCCGACCACATCTTCACCCTGGCGCGCACCGATCCCGAGGCGCCGCGCCACAAGGGGATCAGTTTCCTCCTCGTCGACATGCGTCAGCCGGGCATCGAGGTTCGACCCATCCGCATGATCTCCGGTGAGAGCGAATTCAACGAGGTCTTCTACACGGACGCGGTCTGTCCCCGCGAGAACGTCGTGGGCGGGGTGAACAACGGCTGGGCCGTGGCCATGACCCTCCTCGGGTTCGAGCGCGGCGAGGCGGCGGCCACCGGCCCGATCCGCTTCCAGGCGGAGCTGGCGCGCCTGGTCGACCTGGCGCGCGAGCGGGGCCGCGACAGGGACCCGGTGGTGCGCCAGCGGATCGCCGCCTGCCATGCCCGGGTGCAGATCATGCGCTTCCTCGGCATGAGGACGCTCACCGAGTTCCTCAAGGGTCGCCATCCCGGCCCCGACGCGGCGATCTCCAAGCTCTACTGGAGCGAGTACCACAAGGCCGTCACCGAACTGGCGATGGACATCATCGGACTCGAGGCCCTGGTGCCGTCGGGACGGCCCCCGTCGTCGTCGTTCCAGACCGACGACGCCGGCGCGCCCAACAGCACCGCGAGCTGGGCGGGCACCTTCCTCAACGCGCGCGCCGGCACCATCTACGCCGGGAGCTCCCAGATCCAGCGCAACATCATCGGCGAGATGGTCCTCGGTCTGCCCAAGGAGCCCCGACCGTCGTGAGCGAGAGCAGCGTGCCGTCAAGGAGGTGGCGGACCGCCGTCGTCCTGGCGGTGGTGGCGCGTCCTCGGCTGTGGGCCACGGCACTCCGCCAGTGGGCGCGCCTCGTTCCGCGGCGCTGGTGGACCCGGCGTCCGTGGCTCCCGGTCCCCGCGGCGGAGTACCTCGAGTTCCGACTCGTCACCCAGTACGGAGGGGAGCCGGGGTCCGGCCGCCCTGCCGTCGTTCCTCGGGATGTGGTGGACTATCTCGAATGGTGCAGACGGGAACACCTCGACACCCGCTCTCGAGGGTAGGGACATGCGCAGCGCCCTCGTGCTGAACGCGACGTACGAGCCGCTGAGCGTCGTGTCGGCCCGGAGGGCCGTGTGTCTCGTGCTGCTGGAGAAGGCCGACATCGTCGAGCATGACGGCACCCGGGTGCGCGCCGAGCGCGTCTCGATGGACGCCCCCGTCGTCATCCGGTTGCGCTACGTCGTTCGGGTGCCCTATCAGCGTCGCGCGACCATGTCTCGGCGGGCCGTCTTCGCCCGCGACGGGCACCGCTGCGGGTACTGCGGCGCTCCCGCCGATTCGATCGACCATGTGATGCCCCGGTCGCGGGGCGGACTCAACGTCTGGGAGAACGTCATCGCCGCGTGCCGGGGGTGCAACCTTCGCAAGCGCGACCGCACCCCGGAGGAAGCGGGCATGAGGCTCGCCTCCGTGCCGCGCATGCCCCGCGAACTCTCCTGGATCGCCTGCGCCGTTCCGCGCGTGCCGGAGGCGTGGAAGCCCTATCTCGCCGAAGCCAGTTGACGTGGCCGGGACGGCGATGCCGTGGCTGCTCCGCGACTGGTCGGGGACGGCGGGCGACTTCCACTCGCTCGACCTGCCGGGTGAACGGGCGGTGTGGGTGTGCCGCCCGGTGGCTCCGGTGCTCGTCCTCGGCTCGGGTCAGCCGGCGGTCGACGTGGACCACGAGGCCGCCCGGGCGGCCGGCGTGGAGGTCGTGCGGCGTCGCAGCGGCGGCGGTGTCGTCTGGGTCCATCCGGACGACACGCTGTGGGTCGACCTGACCATCGGCCGTGACGACCCGTTGTGGCGGGAGGACGTGTCGTCCTCGATGCTCTGGCTCGGGGAGAGCCTCGTGGAGGCCGTGGCCGCACTCGGTCTCACCGGCACGACCGTCCATCGGGGCCCGTTCGACCCCGGCCCGTGGGGCCGGACCGTGTGTTTCGCCGGCGCGGCCCCGGGGGAAGTGATGAGGGGGGACGCCAAGGTGGCGGGCCTCAGTCAGCGTCGAGGGAGGCGGGGAGCGCGGTTCCAGTGCCTCGTGCACCGCCGCTGGCACCCCGACGCATGGGTCGGGTTCCTCCGGGATCCGGCAGCCCGGGAGGCCGCGCGCCGTCTCCCGATCGCCGAGGTGGAGGCCTCCGCGGATGCGCTGGCCGGGGCTCTGTGGGCGACCGTGGGGGCTCGCTGGGGGAAAGAGGGGCAGAAAGTGGACTGAAGTGGGGGGTAGTGGACTGAAGTGGGGGAAAGTGGGTAATGTGCTCCCGGTCACGGACGGAAGGTCCGGAACGAGGAGGTCCACCAGGTGTTTGTCGGAGTGCACGAGCGGCAGCTCGACCCCAAGGGTCGTCTCGCGCTGCCGGCCGCGTTCCGGCCGCGTCTCGAGCCGCGCTGCTACCTCGCACTCGGACGCGACAAGTGCGTCGACATCCTCACCGTCGACGCGTTCGAGGCCGTCGCCGCCGACGTCCTCGAGAAGGTCCGCCGCGGCGAGGTGGACCGCAGCGAGCAGCGCGCCCTGGCACACAACACCTTCGAGGTGGCCGTCGACGCGCAGGGTCGCATCAACATCGAGGAGAAACTGCGCGAGTACGCGGGTCTCGAGCCCGGTTCCCGGGTCGTCGTCGCCGGCTCCTTCGACAGGGTCGAGATCTGGGAGCCCTCGCGCCACGAACGCGTGAGCACTGCCGGCACCTCGCAGCTCGCGGGGGAAGGGGAGTGAGCCCCGATGTCTTCACCGTCAGCGTCGCCGAACTCGGCGACATGGGTCGTCCGATGAACGACGCCTTCGTCCATCACCCCGTCATGCTCGCCGAGATCCTCGGAGTCTTCGTCGACGCGGGCAGCGGGACCTTCCTCGATGCGACGCTCGGCGGAGCGGGCCATGCCGCCGCCCTGCTCGGGGCCCATCCGACCTGGCGTCTCCTCGGCATCGACCAGGACCCCCACGCGCTCGCGGCGGCGGGCGCCCGACTCGACGAACTCGGCTTCGGCGGACGCGCGACCCTCCGGCGCGCCCGCTTCGACTCCGTGTCCGCCGTCGCGGCCGAGGAGGGCATCGGATCGTTGGCCGGTGCCCTCTTCGACCTCGGTGTCTCGTCCCCGCAGTTCGACGTGCCGTCCCGCGGATTCTCCTACCGGCACGACGCACCGCTCGACATGCGGATGGACCCCGACGCCCCCCTCGGCGCCCATGAGGTGGTCAACTCCTGGACCGAGGAACGTCTCGCCGGGATCCTGCGGGACCACGCCGACGAGAGGCACGCCGGGCGCATCGCCCGCGCCATCGTCGCCGCCCGTCCCATCGAGGGAACTGCTCGTCTCGCCGAGGTGGTCGTGTCGGCCATCCCGGCCGCGGCCCGCCGCCACGGGGGACATCCCGCCAAGCGCACGTTCCAGGCCATCCGCATCGCGGTCAACGCCGAACTCGAGGTGCTGCCGACCGCCCTGCGCGCCACCATCGCGCTCCTCGCGCCCGGCGCGCGCCTCGCCGTCCTGTCGTACCATTCGGGGGAGGACCGCATCGTGAAGGCGGTCATGCGCGCCGCCGAGACCGGCGAGTGCCGCTGTCCGTCCGCCCTCCCGTGCGCCTGCGGGGCGGTGCGCACCGTCCGTCGCGTCCGCGCCGCCCGCACGGCCTCGCGCGAGGAGACCGTGGTCAACCCGCGCGCCTCCTCCGCGCGCCTCCGCGTGGTGGAGAAGCTGTCCGTGGAGGGGAGCCGGTGAGCACGGCCGCCGCCCGGCGCGCATCGGCGCACGAACCCCGGCGGGACGTCGGGATCCGGAGGTCACCCTCGTCGCCGTCGGGCCGCGGCCCGGTGGCGCACACCGCGCCCGCGGAGCGTCCGAGACTCACCCTCGTCACGGGCGGCGGACGCAAGTGGGCCGGCGCCGCGAGCCTGTTCGTGTCCTTCATCATCGTGGCCCTGGTCGTCGTCGCGGGGCGGGTGCACATGGCGTCGCAGCAGATCGAACTCGACCGGTTGAACAATGACGTGCGGCGCGCGCGCACGTACTTCGACACGCTCCGTTCCGAGCGCGCACGACTCCTGTCGCCGGAGAACCTCATCGCCGAGGCGGTCCGCGCCGGCATGAAGCAGGGGACCCGGAATCGGATCGTGGACGTGGACCGTGCCACGGCGGTGTTCCTGGCGACGAGGGTCGGGACCCTCGACCCCGACCTCGGGGACCGCGTGGAGTCGCCCCTCGACGAATTCGGACGCATCAAGGCGGCCGTGGCGGGGGCGAAGTGACCCGCCCACAGGCCCCTGGCCGGCCGCGTCGCGCGCACGGCGAGATGACGCGCCCCCCGCGGCGGTCCGGTGCGGCCGCGTCGCGGCGCCCGGCCGCGCCGGGGCGGAGGCGTGCGACGTCCGACGCCGCGCGCTCCGGCCGTCGGCCGTCGGCCGCTCATGCGGGCCGGTCGGACCGTCGTGAGACGATCGCCCGCCGCAACGCGGGCGGGGCGGCGTCGCCGATGACCCCGATGCTCGATCGCCTGTTCCATGCGGTGTGGATGGCCTTCAGCGGAGACGTGCCCGAGTCGATCAAGGGACGGCGCATCTCCTCGGTGGAGTCGAACCGACGCATCACGCGGGGCCTGCGCTTCTTCATGGCCTTCGTGACAGTGGCCATGGCCGTGCTGTTCCTGCGGGTCGCGGCCCTGCAGACCGTGTCCCGCGGCGAGTACCTCGAGGTGAGCCTCGCCCAGCGCCGTCGGGAGACGGTGGTGAAGGCGACGCGCGGGGTGATCTTCGACCGCAACGGCAACGAACTCGCGCTCTCCGTGCCGCGCTCGGTGCTCTATCTCGACCCGCGCGACGTCGCGGACCCCGCATGGACCGTGGGCGCGCTGGCGGAACTGTTCCGCTGGGACGCGGAGAAGCAGGCCGACATGCTCGCCCGCATCGCCAAGCCCGGGGCCATGTTCGTGTACGTCGCCCGCGAGTTGAACGTCGATGAGGCCGGGGCCGTCATGGAGCTGGGGATACCCGGGCTCTACACGTACACCGAACCCTCCCGCCAGATCGAGGGTGGCGTGGCCGAGGCCCTCATCGGCCAGACGGATCCGGACGGTGTGGGGACGTCGGGTCTCGAGCTGCAGTTCGACGAGATGCTCGCTGGAAGCGACGGCGCGTCGGTGCGCGACGTCGACGCCGACGGCCGGTCGATCGCGGGGACGAGCCGCGTGTCGCGCAGTCCGGTTCCCGGCGACGACATCGTCCTGACGATCGACAAGAACATCCAGTTCCACGTGGACCGTGTCCTGCGGGACAGGGTCGCGGACCTGTCGGCCAAGGGCGGCGTGGCCATCGTGCTCGAGACCGCGACCGGCAACGTCATCGCCATGTCCAGCGTGCGCCGCCTGCCGGACGGCAGCACCACGGCGTCCGGAGGCAACTACGCCATGGTGGAGTCCCACGAGCCGGGGTCGGTGGCCAAGGTGCTGAGCATAGGTGCGGCCCTCAACGAGGGGGCCGTGACACCCGACAGCGTGTTCTCCGTCCCGGGCAAGCGACTCATCGACAAGTTCCTCATCAGCGACGCCTGGCCGCACGGAACCGAGAAGATGGACGTTCGTCGCATCGTGCGCGACAGCTCGAACATCGGCACGCTCATGATCGGCGAGACGACCGGGTGGCCGACCCTGCACCGTTATCTCGAGGATTTCGGCATCGGCCGTCCGACGGGTCTCGGCTACCCGAACGAGTCCTCCGGTCGTCTCCTGCCCCACGAGAAGTGGTACGGATCGACCAAGTACACGATCACCTACGGATACGGATACTCGGTGTCACCGCTGCAGTTGGCCGCCGCGGTCAACACGGTGGCCAACAAGGGGGTCTACGTCGCGCCGCGTCTCATCGGCGCCACGATCGACCGCTCGGGACGTCGCAGGGAGACGGAGCCGGGTGAGACGCGGCGGGTCCTCGAGGAGTCGACGGCCCTCACCCTGACCGACCTGCTCCGCGGCGTCGTCTGTCACGGCACGGGCAAGCCCGCTGCCGTGAGGGGCATGGACGTGGCCGGCAAGACGGGGACGGGGTACAAGGCCCAGGACAACGGCACCTACGTCACCGACGACGGGACGCGCGCCTATTTCGCCTCCTTCGCCGGTTTCTTCCCGGCTTCCGACCCGCGGGTGACGATCCTCGTGAGCATCGACGAGCCGGATTCCAGGTCCCAGGACCGCTTCGGTGGTCGGGCGGCGGCCCCCGTGTTCGCCCAGCTCGTTCCTCTCATCACCCACGAGCTGGGCATTCCGGCCCCGGCCGGTGGCGCACACTGCCCGCCCGCCCCCGCACCTCTCGCGCAATAGGGAAGGCTGGACAGCCACATGGCTCGCCACTCGTTCCCGCCCGTCGCCCTGATCGACCTCGTCGGCCTCCTCCCCGGCGCCCGCCTCTCGGGTGCCGACCATGTGCGGGTGTCGGGGATGACCCAGGATTCGCGCGAGGTCGTCGCCGGTGACCTGTATTGCTGCATCGTCGGGGAACGCCATGACGGTCACGACTTCATCCCCGCTGCCGCGGCCGCCGGGGCGGCAGCCCTGCTCGTCGACAGGGACGTGGAGGGGTTCGGTCTGCCGGTGCTGCGCGTGCCGTCGGTGCGTCCCGTTCTCGGTCCCGTGGCCGATCTCGTCTTCGGGCATCCCTCGCGCGGGATGATCATGGCGGGCGTGACGGGCACGAACGGCAAGACCTCGGTGGCCACGATGCTCGGTGCCGTCCTCTCCGCCGCGGGTCGACCGGCGACCGTTCTCGGCACGCTCACGGGGGAGCGCACCACCCCCGAGGCGATCGACCTTCACGCACGCCTTCGCGCCGACAGGGACGCGGGGATCGGCGCCGTGGCCATGGAGGTCTCGTCCCACGCGCTCGCCCAGCACAGGACGGACGGCTTCCTCTTCGACGTGGCGGTGCTCACCAACATCGGCCGTGATCACCTGGACTTCCACGGCACCGTGGAGAACTACGTGGCGGCCAAGATGCGCTTGTTCGAGCCGACCGCCTGCAGGCGTGCGGTGGTCAATCTCGACGATCCCGTCGGTCGGCGCATCCTCGGGGAGGCTCGCGTCCCGGTGTCCGGCTATTCGCTCGCCGACGTCGATCGGGTCGAGGTGGGCGTCGCATCGGTCGCCTTCGACTGGCGGGGTGCACGCGTGCGCACAGCCGTCGGGGGATCCTTCAGCGTCGTCAACGCCCTCGCGGCTGCGACGGCCGCGGAAGCACTCGGTGTCGACGTCGGGGCGATCGTGCGGGGACTCGAGGGGGTGACCGGCATCCGTGGACGTTTCGAATCGGTGGGGAACGACGCCGATGTCGACGTCGTCGTGGACTACGCCCACACCCCGGAGGGACTCGAGACTCTGTTGACGACGGCGCGGGCCGTGGCCCGGGGACGGGTGATCGTCGTGTTCGGTTGCGGCGGGGACCGCGACCGGGGCAAGCGCCCGTTGATGGGGGCGGTGGCGGCACGCGGAGCCGACATGGTCGTGGTCACCTCCGACAACCCCCGCTCCGAGGAACCCTCGTCGATCATCGCCGAGATCGTCGCCGGTGCCAACGTCCCCGGGGGTGCAGAGGTGCTCGCCCGTCCGGACAGGGCCGAGGCGATCGAATCCGCACTCCGGGCCGCCGGGCGTGGTGACATGGTGGTGATCGCCGGGAAGGGTCACGAGACCCTCCAGGAGATCGGTGCCACGACGGTGCCCTTCGACGACGCCGAGGTGGCCCGTCGGGTCCTGTCGGGTGCCGGGAAGGACGGACGCTGATGAACGGGTTGCCGACGGTTCCGGGAGGGGCGACCCCATGATCGCCGTCCTCCTGGCCGGAGCGGTGGCGATGGTGGCATCCCTCGTCGGGACGCGTTGGCTCATCTCGGTCTTCGACGGACTCGGCAAGGGACAGCCCATCCTCGGTTCCGAGGACCTCGGACCCGTTCACCACATGAAGAAGCAGGGGACCGCCACCATGGGCGGCCTGGCGATCGTCGGTGCCGGTTTCCTCGGGTGGCTCGTCGCCCACGCCCGTCCCGGACTCCCGTTCTCCGACCAGTCCCTCATCATGTGGGCCGGGGTCGGGGTGATGGCGGGGATGGGTTTCCTCGACGACTTCATCAAGGTTCGCAAGTCGCACAACCGGGGCATCTTCTGGAAGAAGAAGGGATGGATCACCTTCGGTCTGCTCGTCGGCGTCACCGCATGGCTGTCCTGGGGCACGGGGATCAGCGAGACCCTGTCCTTCACGCGGTTCGACCTGCCCGGTTGGCATCTGCCGTCGGTTCTCTGGGTGGTGTGGACGGCCTTCATGGTGTGGGCGACGACGAACGCCGTCAACGTCACCGACGGCCTGGACGGCCTCGCCGCCGGTTCGGCCCTGTTCAGTTTCCTGGCCTTCACGGTCATCAGTTACTGGGCCTTCCGCAATCCGGGGGTGTACCAACTGGTCAACCCGCTCGACCTCGCCGTCTTCTCGGCGGCGTTGGCCGGTGCGTGCGGGGGTTTCCTCTGGTGGAACGCCGCACCGGCGCGCATCTTCATGGGGGACGTCGGTGCGCTCGGCATCGGTGCAGCGCTCGGTCTGCTCGCGGTGGCGACCAACACGCACCTCCTGCTTCCGCTCATCTGCGGACTCAACGTGATGGAGGCGGGCTCGGTGGCGTTGCAGATGGGAGTGTTCAAGGCCTCTGGTCGGCGTCGACGCCTGTTCCGCATGTCCCCGGTGCACCACCATTTCGAGCTCGCGGGTTGGCCCGAGACGACCGTCATCGTGCGCTTCTGGATCATCGCGGGCATGTGCGTCGCCGGTGCGGTGGCCCTCTTCATCGCCGACTTCACGTCGATCGCCGACGTCTACTCGGGGCGGTGACGTGAGACGGGCGGCCGTTGTCGGATTGGCCATCGCCGGCCGCGCGACGGCGCGGGCGCTGGTCGCGCGCGGCGTCGAGGTGCGGCTCGCCGACGACCGTCCCGTCGACGCCCACCGCGACCTGGCCCGGGAACTCGGGGCCGAACTCGTGGAGATGACGACCCCGGCGGGTCGGGCGCGCGTGCTCGCCGACGTGGATGTCCTCGTCCCGGCGCCCGGGATCCCCCCGTCCCACCCGCTCGTCGCCGAGGCCCTCGCGCGGGGAATCCCCGTGCGGTCGGAGATCGACCTGGCACACGAGTGGGAACAAGGACGCCCCGGCGGACCCCGCCCCTGCCTCGGGGTGACCGGCACCGACGGCAAGACGACCACGACGCGGCTCGTCGCCCATCTCGTCCACGCTCTCGGTTCGAGGGCCGCCGAGGTGGGCAACACCGACGTCCCCTTCGTGGCCGCGGTCGATTCGGACGCCGAGGTCTTCGTCGTCGAGTGCTCGAGCTTTCGGTTGCAGTGGACCCGATCGTTCCGTTGCGTGTCGTCGGTGTGGCTCAACATCGCTCCCGACCATCTCGACTGGCACGGGACGATGGAGGAGTACACGGCGGCCAAGAGCCGCCTGTGGGCCCACGCGTCCCCGTCGGACGCCGCCATCGCCCCGATCGCCGACGGGGGCATCCTCGCCGCAGCGCGTCGGTCGGGGGCGCGCGTGGTGACCTTCGGATCGGGCGATGCCGACTACAGGGCGGAGGGCGGGTGGCTCGCGGGACCCCGCGGTCGGATCATCGCGGTGGACGAACTGTGGCGCGACCTGCCCCACGACGTGACGAATTCTCTCGCCGCACTCGCCGTCGTCTGCGAGAGCGGTCTCGGGGACGCTCCCGGTCCGCTCGCCGGGGCCCTGGCCTCGTTCGTTCCCCCGCGTCATCGCATCGAGTTCGTCCTCGAACACGACGGGACCCGCTGGTTCGACGACTCGAAGGCGACCTCGCCGCACGCCGCGCTCGCGGCGATGCGCGGTTTCGACCGCGTCGTCCTCGTCGCCGGCGGCCGCAACAAGGACCTTGACCTGCGGGCACTGGCCGGTGAGCCGGGACGCATGGCCGGGGTGGTGGCCATCGGCGAGTCGGCACCCCTCGTGGCAGAGGCGTTCGCCGGGACCTGTGCCGTCGTCACCGCCGCATCCATGCGCGAGGCCGTGCGGGCCGCGGCCGCCATGGCGACACCGGGCGTGGACGTGCTCCTGTCGCCCGGGTGCGCCAGTTTCGACTGGTACGACGGCTACGCCGATCGCGGCGAGGACTTCCAGAGGTGCGTGCGCGAACTCGCAGGGGAGGACGTCGGACGATGACGGACACGACGGGGGGCCGACGGACCCGGGACAGCGCGCGGAGCGAGTCGCTGCGCGAGAGGCGCGTCGCGATGCTGCGACGAACCGGACTCGCCAAGGATTACGGCATCCCCCTCGGGGATCCGTCCGCCGCCTTCTGGTTCATCCTGGCCATCGTGATGTCGTTCATCCTGCTCGGCCTCGTCATGGTGCTCTCGTCCTCCTCGGTGGTGAACATCAACTCGGGGGATTCGGCGTGGGTCTACCTGCAGCGTCAGACGCTCTGGGCGCTGCTCGGATCGGCCGCGATGTGGGGCGCCTACAAGCTTCCCTACGCCGCATGGGGGCAGCAGAGACTCCTCGCCGTCCTCGTCGGGGCCCTCGTGGCGGCGAACGCCGTCGTCTTCCTGCGGGGAACGGTGGTCAACGGGGCCCGGGCATGGCTCGACATCGGGGGCTACCAGATCCAGCCCTCGGAGTTCCTCAAGGTGGCCACGGTGCTCTTCTGCGCGAACTTCCTCGCGGCGCGCCATCGGTCGGTGCAGATCCCCCAGGTCGTTCTCTGGCCGATGGCGGTGGCGATGGCCGTCACCGCGGGATTGTGCATGCTGCAGAAGGACTTCGGCGGGGCCGTCATCTTCGTGGGAATCATCCTGGCGATGATGTGGGTCGCGGGCATCCCGCTCGTCCAGCTCGTTCCGACGATGCTCGTCATCGCGGTGGGTTCCGCTCTGGTCCTGACCCAGGCCGGGAACGCCAGCCGGCGCATGTTCGCCTTCCTCAATCTCGAGCAGAGCAAGGAGGACGCGGGGTACCAGGTGTACCAGGCCATCCTCAGCATCGCGAACGGGGGGGTCACCGGGACGGGCATAGGTTCGGGCACCTCGAAGTGGGGATACGTGCCGCTCGCGCACAGTGACTTCATCTTCTCCGTCATCGCCGAGGAGCTGGGATTGCTCGGATCGCTCATCGTCATCGGCGGCTTCCTGCTCCTCGTCCTGTTCGGGGTGCAGGTCGCCCTGAGGGCACCCGACAAGCACGGCGCCCTCATCGCGGGCGGGGTCTCCGCGTGGTTCGCGGTCCAGGCGGTGGTGAACATCGGTGGCGTCATCGGGGCGATCCCGATGACGGGCCTCACCCTGCCGTTCCTCTCGTACGGGGGCAGCTCGTTGCTCGCGTGCATGACCGCCGCCGGTCTGCTGCTCAACGTCGCACGCCGCATGAAGGTCTGAGACCATGGCGGTGCGCGCGGTGGTGACCGGAGGAGGCACGAGCGGTCACGTCGTCCCGGCGCTCGCCATCCTCGAGTCGTTGCTCGACTCGGGGATCGCCGCGGACGAACTGCGCTATGTCGGCGCCGCCCGGGGCGTGGAGACGCGCCTGTTGCCGGGGTCGGGAATCGCCGCCGAGTTCCTGCCGATGTCGGGACTGCAACGCTCCCTCGCGCCGCGGAGGTTGGCGGCCAATCTCGGCCTCCCCGTCCGGGTCCTCGTGTCGCGCCTGCGCGCGCGTCGACTGCTGGCGCGTTGGCGCCCCGGTGTCGTCGTGTCGGTGGGCGGCTACGCCAGCGATCCGATGGCCCATGCAGCGGTGGCGGCCGGGGTTCCCCTCGTGTGCGTGAGCTACGACCGGAGTCCCGGACTCGCCACGCGTCGTCAGGCTCGCCGCGCCGCGGTCTGTGCCACGGCGTTCCCCGATTCGGACCTGCCCCGCGCCGTCCTCACCGGCGCGCCGGTGCGACGGGCGGTGCGCACCCTCGATCGCGACGCGCGCCGAACGGCGGCGAGGTCGGAGAGGGGGATACCCGACGACGCACTCGTGCTCGCGGTCGTCGGCGGTTCGCTCGGGTCCGCCGCGCTCAACGGGTTCGTGGACACGGTGGTCCCGGCCATGGCGGGACGCCCCGCGCCACCCGGCGGGTGGGTGGTGCTGCATTCGTGCGGTCCTCGCTATTCCTCCGCGGTCCCGCCCGCTGCGGCGGCCGGGGTCCGGGTCGACCGCACGGCCTACGAGGAACGGATGGAGGACGTGTATGCCGCCTGCGACCTCCTCGTGGCGCGCGCGGGAGCGAGCACGGTCGCCGAGATCGCCGCGGCCGGGGTGCCGGCGGTGCTGGTCCCCTGGTCGGGGGCGGCCGAGGACCACCAGACGTTGAACGCCCGATGGTTGAGCGACCGGGGCGCGGCTGTGCTCCTGTCCGACGAGGACATGACCGGTTCCGGCGCGGTGGCGACGGTCCTCGACCTCCTCTTGGATGCGGACCGCCGAGCGGAGATCGGCCGTTCGGCTCGTGCCGCCGGGTCGATGCACCGCGGCGACGCCCTCGTGCGACTCATCCTCGACGCCGCACGGTGACGGTCGGGGCGTGGAACAATGACCGTCCGATGAGCACCCACACCCCGCGACGATCGGAGGGACTCGTCGACCTCTCGGCGCCGCGTCGCATCCACGTCGTCGGTGCCGGCGGTCCGGGAATGAGCGCGATGGCGCTCCTGCTCCGGGGCCTCGGGCACCGCGTGTCCGGATCCGACGTGCGCGAGGGCGAGGCGGTCATCCAGCTGCGCTCCGCGGGCATCCCCGTGCAGGTCGGTCACGACCCCGCCCTGGTCTCCGGGGCCGACGCCGTCACCTATTCCACCGCGGTCCCCGCCGACAACAGCGAGCTCCTCGCGGCGCACGCCGCCGGGATCCCGGTCCGCCACCGCGCCGACCTCCTCGCCTCCGTGTGCGCGCGGATCCCGACCCTCGGCGTGGCCGGGACCCACGGCAAGACCACGACGACGGCCCTCCTCGACCACGGGCTGGCGCGTCTCGGGCGGCGGCAATCCGCCCTCGTGGGTGCCGACGTGGTGGGTCGCGGGATCGGGGCGATCCATCGCGACGAATCGCTCCTGCTGCTCGAGGCAGATGAGAGCGACGGAACCCTCGACGTGCTGCCGCTGTGGGGCATCGCCGTCACCAACCTCGATGTCGACCATCTCGATTACTACGGCTCATTCACGGCCATGCAGGCGGCCTTTTCCGACATCATCGGGCGGATTCCCGGCCCCGTGGTACTCAATGCCGACGACCCGGGAAGCGCGCCCCTGCGCCGGGCGGCCCCCGAGGATCGCACCCTGACCTTCGGTGACGACGACGCCGCCGACGTGAGGATCCGTGAGTGGGCGCCCACCGGCGAGGGATTCACGGTCGAGATCGCGGTCCGCGGTGCGCTCCACCGGGCGGTGGTCCCCCTGCGCGGACGGCACAACGCGGCGAACGTCGCCGCGGCGACGGCGGCCGCGGTGCACCTCGGGGAGTCGGCCGGGGACTTCCTCTCCGCCCTGTCCGACTTCGGCGGCGTCGTGCGTCGGTTCACAGAACGGGGACGCGTGCGCGGGGCCCTCCTCGTGGACGACTATGCGCATCTTCCCGCCGAGATCGCCGCCTCGGTGGCGGCGATGCGCGGACACCCCGACGTGACGGGACCGGTGATCGCGGTGTTCCAACCGAACCGTTACCACCGCGTGCTGGCGATGGCCGGGGACTATGCCGATTGTTTCGCGGACGCGGATTCGGTCGTCATCACGGAGATCTACGCCTCGGGTACCGCGCCCATCGACGGCGTGTCGGGTCGGCTCGTCCACGACGCCGTCGCCGCGGCCCATCCGGGTATCGACCTGGTGTGGGCTCCGACGCGGGAGGACGTGGTGGCCGCCGTCTCCTCGCGTCTCGCTCCTGGGGCGGGATGCATCTCGATGGGCTGCGGCGACATCGAGACCCTCCCCGACGAGGTCCTGCGAGCCCTCGCATGACGGCGTCCCTCGACGCCGATGCGCTCGTGCGCGGGTTCCGCGGAGAGGGACTCACGGCGGACGTCGAATGGCCGGTCGGCGCCCTCACCACCTACGGCGTGGGAGGGGCCGCCCGGTGCGGGGTGGCGATCGAGTCGGACGACGACGCCCGTCGTGTCGCCGCGGTGCTCGCCGACCACGGTCCCGTGGAGGTTCTCGTGGTGGGGCGCGGGAGCAATCTCCTCGTGAGCGACGCCGGATTCGACGGGGTCGCCGTGGTGGCGGCCGCGGGTCGCGGCCACGAGGACGATGTCGAGGCGTCCGACGGGATGCTCGTGGCCTCCGGTCGCATGCCGATGCCGGTGCTCGCCCGCCGCGCCGCGGCACTCGGCTGCGGCGGCCTGGAGTGGGCCGTGGGCATCCCGGGCTCGGTCGGCGGTGCCGTGCGCATGAACGCCGGGGGTCACGGATCGGACATGGAGGCGTCGCTGGTGTCGGTGCGCCTCTTGTCGCTCCTGTCGGCCCACGAGGAGGAGGTGGAGGCAGGGTCCCTGGGTCTCCATTTCCGGGGGTCGGCACTGGCGTCGTCCCATCTCGTGCTGTCGGCCGTCCTGCGGTGCGAACCCGTCGATCCCGGTACCGCGGCGTCGACCCTCTCCGCCATCGTGGCCTGGAGGCGTGAGCACCAGCCGGGCGGTCGAAACGCGGGGTCGGTGTTCGTCAATCCCGGTTCGGGGGATCGCAGTGCCGGCGCCCTCGTGGACTCCTGCGGACTGCGGGGGCTGCGGATCGGAGGTGCCGAAGTCTCGCCGAAGCACGCCAACTTCATCGTCGCCGCGGAGGATGCCCGCGCCGACGACATCGTGCGCCTGATGACCGCGGTGCAGGAAGCGGTGCGGGCTCGGCACGGAGTGCTCCTGCACAGCGAGGTGCGTCTCGTCGGTTTCGACGCGGAGACGACGACGCGGTTCGCAGATCCGCGTCACCGATCGCCGGAGCACGCCTCCCGCGCGACGACACTGCGTCGGCGCATGGGGGAGCAGCGATGAACGGCGGCACCCGGGGGCGGGTGGCTAGCGTCGGGTCGATGGGAGGAGCCGAGCGGTGAGCGGCGACGACACGCCCCGCACGGGAGTTCCCGGGTCCGGTTCAGGTCCGTCGGACGAACTCGAGGTGACCGAGGTCTCCGACGTCGTCCGCGAGGAACTGGGCGTCCTGTTCGGAACCCGACAGCCGGTCCCGACCCCGGATGCCGACACCGCCCGTATCGCGGAGCGAAACGACGACGACGACACGGCCGACGTCGGTCCGGTGGTTTTCCCCCCGGACGACACGCCCGATGCGGGGACGAGGATCGGCGTCACGGGAACCCTGACCATCCCCATGGGCGATCCTCTCATGGACGATCCCGAGCCGACCGGGGGGATCGTCGTGATCGGCGACGAGGAGACGTCGGGTGTCGTCATCGACAGCGAGGAACTCGACCGCGTCGTCATCGTCGACGTGGACGAGCCGGATCCGAACGTCATGCGCCGCGAGCGGAGCCGTCAGCGCAAGCAGCGCTCCGACAGGGTCCGTCTCCTCGTCTACGTCGGTTCGGCCGCCCTGCTGTTGTTCGTGGCCCTCACCGTCCTGGCCTCCCCGATGTTCGCCGTTCGTTCGGTGACGTGGGAGGGGGTCGTCTACACGTCGAAGGACACCGTCGAGCGGGTGACCGACATGATCGAGGGCGAGTCGGTCTTCAGCGTCGACCTGGCGGCCGCGAGGGCGGCGGTGATGGACGACCCGTGGGTGGCCGAGGTGCGCATCTCCAAGCGCTACGACGGTCGGGCCTTCGTCGAGGTCAAGGAACGGGTCCCGGTGGTCTGGTGGGTCGGGACGGACCAGAAGTCGCGCATCGTGGACCGCAACGGCACCGTGATCGCCGTGCTCGAGGGTCGCCCCACCGAGTACGTGGAGGTCACGGGCATCGGGCCGGCCCTCGAGCCTGGAGCGCGCGCCGACGAGGTCTACCGGGCGGCGGCGCAGCTCTACCTGGCGCTCCCGCCCGAACTGTCCCCGCTCGTGGCCTCGTTCGCTGCCGGCCCCACGGGGGAGCTCTCGATGACCCTGAAGAAGGGGACGATCATCCGCTTCGGTCCCCCGGTCAATCTGCAGGAGAAACTCGTCTCTGTGGTCATCCTCCTGAGGCGCCAGAACGTGTCCGGCATCGCCGTCATCGACGTGTCCACGGGCGAGGCCACCGTCCAGGGACGCTGAACCCCCCGGCGGACCCGGAAAAGGGCGGATTTCCCCGTTTTCGTCCGCCCAGCGTGGCAACATGAACGGGCATTCACATGCGTGTCCCAGGGAGGAGAGGTCAATGCCGGGCGTGCCCCAGAACTACCTCGCGGTCATCAAGGTCATCGGCGTCGGCGGTGGCGGCGTCAACGCCGTCAACCGGATGATCGACGCGGGTCTGCGCGGGGTCATGTTCGTCGCGGTCAACACCGACGCCCAGGCACTGATCGCCAGCGACGCGGACGACAAGATCGACATCGGTCGCGAATTGACCCGCGGTCTCGGCGCGGGTTCGGACCCCGAGGTCGGACGCATGGCCGCCGAAGCCCATGCCGACGAGCTCCGCGAGGTCATCCGCGGCTCGGACATGATCTTCATCACCGCCGGAGAGGGAGGCGGCACGGGAACCGGGGCCGCCCCCGTCATCGCCGAGATCGCCCGGTCGGAGGGTGCACTCACCATCGGCGTCGTGACCCGACCCTTCATGTTCGAGGGACGCCGACGCTCGGTGCAGGCCGACGAGGGGATCAAGAAGCTCAAGGAGAAGGTCGACACCCTCATCGTCATCCCCAACGAGCGCCTCCTCACGAACGCCAACGAGAAGACGTCGCTCGTCAACGCCTTCAAGATGGCCGACGAGGTGCTGCGCCAGGGAGTGGAGGGCATCACGAAGCTCATCACCGAACCGGGTCTCATCAACACCGACTTCGCCGACGTGAAGATGATCCTGACGAACGCCGGCTCGGCCCTGATGGGCGTGGGCGTCGCCTCGGGAGAGAAGCGGGCGGAGGAGGCGGCGCGCGCCGCGATCTCGAGCCCGATGCTGGAGGCGGCGATCGACGGGGCTCGTGGCATCCTGCTCAACGTGACGGGCTCGTCGAAGATGGGTCTGCTCGAGGTCAACGCCGCGGCCGAGGCCATCCAGCAGGTCGTGCATCCCGACGCCAACATCATCTTCGGAGCCGTCATCAACGAGGAGATGGGCGACGAGATCAAGGTGACGGTGATCGCTGCGGGTTTCGAGAGGTGGGACTCGAGCGCCTCCGGCGCCGGATACCGCAGTCCGTCCCGCGGTTCGTCGCCGCGACCGGCGGACACACGCGGCGAGGGCCGTTCCGAGTCGTCGGTGCGCGACATCTTCGCCGACGATGACCCCCTCGCCGGTGACGACGACTTCGACGTCCCGTCCTTCATGAAGTGACGGCCGCGGGCGCCGTCGACGCCGCCGCGGTCATCGAGAGGGTCCGGGCCGTGCGATCGGCGATCGCCGCTGGGGGTCACGACGGGGTGAGCATCGTCGCGGTCACGAAGTCCCTCGGGCGGGACGCCATGGAGGCGGCCCGTCTCGCCGGATGCGACGCGGTGGGCGAGAATTACGCCCAGGAACTGGCCTCGAAGGTCGCCGCCGGACCGGTGGGCCTGCCCGTGCATTTCATCGGACGCATCCAGACCAACAAGGTCCGGACCCTGGCGGGTCACGTGGACGTGTGGCAGTCCGTGGATCGGATCCGGGTCGTGGAGGCGATCGCCCGCTGGTGCGCACCCGGCACCCGTGTCCTCCTGCAGGTCAACGCGACCGGAGAGCCCGACAAGGGCGGTGCGCCGCCCCAGGAGGTGGAGGAGCTGATGGCCAGGGCGGTGGCCGAGGGCCTGTCGGTGGTCGGACTCATGGGGGTCGGGCCGACCTCCGGGGAACCCCGGCTCACGGAGACGGCTTTCCGCCGGGTGCGGGACCTGTGCGATCGGCTGGATCTGTCCGTGTGCTCGACGGGGATGTCGGGGGACTGGCCCCTGGCGCTCGCGTGTGGATCGACGATGCTGCGGCTGGGCACCGCCCTGTTCGGCCCCCGGCCCGTCGCACGCTGATTCCCCGTGAACGGGCCGCCTGTGGATTAGCCTTTAAGGCATGTCGTTCCTGCGTCGGGCCATGGATTATCTGGGTCTCAGTGGCGACGACGCGTACGAGGACTACGACATGTCCACCGAATACGACCGTCCGGCGCGTCCCCCGCGGGGAACGCCGGGAGGGGGCACCGGTGGCTACGGGCGCTATCCCGATCATCCCGACGCGCGCGCGCCGCAGCCGCGCGGTGGATGGGAGCCCGAGTACTCCTCCGAGACCTCGCGTCCCGCGCCCCGTCCGATGAGGATGGACGACACGGGGGCTGCCCGCCGCCCGGACGACTCGGGCATCCAGGTGCGCCCCGTGGGCGCCCCGCGGCAGAGTTCGACCGTGCGCCCGATTCCTGGGCCCAGCGAGACGGTCACCGTGCGTCCGCGCACCTTCAACCACGCCCAGGAGATCGCCGACAACTTCAAGGCGGGTTACCCGGTCATCATCAATCTCGAGGGCGTCGAGGCCGACATCAACCGTCGCATCATCGACTTCGCCTCGGGCATGTGTTACGCGCTCGACGGCTCCATGGAGAAGGTGGGCAGCGGTGTGTTCCTGCTGAAGCCCGCCTCGCACAGGGGAACCTGAACCTCGTGTCGCTGCTCGCCGACCTGATCGGTCTGTACATCTATCTCGTGGTCGGGCGGGCGATCCTGTCGTTCTTCCCCATCCGCTCGGACAGTCCGTTCGCCACGCTCGCCGACCTGTTGCAGCGCGCCACGGAACCCGTTCTCGCCCCGATACGTCGCGTTCTTCCCCCGTTGGGCGGACTCGACTTCAGCCCGGTGGTGCTCATCATCGCTCTGCAGATCGTGCGCAGCATTCTCCTCGGCTGAGGCGGCACCTCGTAGCCTTGTCGCGTGACGTACCCGCAGGTCGAGCCGCAACCGGACTTCCCGGCCATCGAGGAGGCCGTTCTCGCGCGGTGGGAGCGGGAGGGGACCTTCGAGGCCAGCGTCGCCGCCCGCGAGGCGGGTGAGGGCGGGTCCAATGAGTTCGTCTTCTACGACGGCCCTCCCTTCGCCAACGGGCTGCCGCACTACGGCCATCTCCTGACCGGGTACGTCAAGGACGCCGTGCCCCGCTACCAGACGATGCGGGGCCGCCGGGTGGAGCGGCGCTTCGGATGGGACTGCCACGGATTGCCGGCGGAGGTCGAGGCCGAGAAGGAACTCGGCATCGCCGGTCACCCCGAGATCGCCGCGTTCGGCATCGACCGCTTCAACGACGTCTGTCGCACGAGCGTGCTGCGTTACACGGACGAGTGGCGGCGATACGTGACGCGACAGGCACGGTGGGTGGACTTCGACGACGACTACAAGACCCTCGACCTCCCCTACATGGAGAGCGTGATGTGGGCCTTCCGCACCCTGTGGGACAAGGGTCTCGTCTACGAGGGATTCCGGGTGCTCGCCTACTGTTGGCGCTGCGAGACGCCCCTGTCCAACACGGAGACCCGCATGGACGACGTCTACCGCGACCGCCAGGACCCGGCCCTCACCGTGGCGTTCCGTCTGGAGACGGGGGAGGACCTTCTGGCCTGGACGACGACGCCGTGGACGTTGCCGTCCAACCTTGCGCTCGCGGTCAACCCGGCCGTCGATTACGCCGTGCTCGCGATGCCCGACGGTCGTCGCATCGTGCTCGCCGAGGCCCGGGTCGCCGCCTACGAACGTGAGCTCGCCGAAGCCGAGAGGGTGGACACGGTGCCGGGAACGGAACTCGTGGGACGGCGCTACGAGCCCCTCTTCCCCTTCTTTGCCGGCACCGAGAACGCGTTCCGCGTCCTCGGTGCCGATTTCGTCACGGTCGACGACGGCACCGGGGTGGTGCACATGGCGCCGGGTTTCGGCGAGGACGACCAGGTGGCGTGCTCGGCCGCGGGGATACCGACCCTGTGCCCGATGGACGAGCACGGGCGCTACACCGACGAGATCGTCCCGTGGGCGGGGCGTCACGTCTTCGACGCCAACCCCGACATCATCCGCGCGTTGAAGGAGCGGGCCGGGACCGTCCTGCGCCACGAGACCTACGACCACCCGTATCCCCATTGCTGGCGATGCGCGGAGCCGCTCGTGTACCGCGCGGTCTCATCCTGGTTCGTCGAGGTGACGAGGATCCGCGACCGGATGGTCGAGCTCAACGCGTCCATCGAGTGGGTGCCGTCCCACGTGCGCGAGGGGACGTTCGGCAAGTGGCTGGCCAATGCGAGGGACTGGTCCATCAGCCGCAACCGGTTCTGGGGTTCCCCGATCCCGGTGTGGAAGAGCGACGACCCGGCCCATCCCCGCGTCGACGTCTACGGCTCCATCGCCGACCTCGAACGGGATTTCGGGGTGAGCGTGACGGACCTCCACCGACCCGCGGTGGACGACCTGGTGCGCCCCAATCCCGACGATCCCACGGGACGCTCGATGATGCGCCGCGTCCCCGAGGTGCTGGACTGCTGGTTCGAGAGCGGGTCGATGCCGTTCGCCCAGGTGCACTACCCGTTCGAGAACAGGGAGTGGTTCGAGGACCACTACCCGGGCGACTTCATCGTCGAGTACGCGGCACAGACCCGCGGGTGGTTCTACACGCTGCACGTGCTGGCCACCGCCCTCTTCGACCGACCGTCGTTCGCCACGTGCGTGGCCCACGGCGTCGTGCTCGGGGACGACGGCGCCAAGATGTCGAAGAGCCTGCGCAACTATCCCGATCCGATGGAGGTCTTCTCCGTGCACGGCTCGGACGCGATGCGTTGGTACCTCCTGTCGTCACCCATCCTGCGGGGCGGCGACTTCTCGGTCACGGAACAGGGCATCCGCGAGACCGTGCGTCAGGTCCTGCTGCCTCTGTGGAATTCGTGGTACTTCCTGTCCCTGTACGCGAACGCCGAGGGTGTGCGCGGCAGGTGGCGGACCGACTCGGACCACGTCCTCGACCGTTACATCCTGTCGAAACTGTCGACGACGACGGCGGAGGTCACCGCGGCGATGGACCGCTTCGACCTGTCGGGTGCCTGTCAGGAGATCCGCACCTTCCTCGACGTGCTCACCAACTGGTACATCCGCCGGAGCAGGGACCGATTCTGGCGGGGCGACCCCGACGCCATCGACACGCTGCACACCGTGCTGACGGTGACCGTGTCGATCGCCGCTCCGTTCATGCCGATGGTCACCGAGCGCATCCACGAGGGTCTCGTCGGATCGGGGACGAGCGTGCATCTCGGGGATTGGCCGGACGCCGGGGTGCTGCCTCGGGACGAGGTACTGGTGACGTCCATGGACATGGTGCGCGAGGTGTGCTCGGCCGCGCTCGGGGTGCGCAAGGCGCACGGCAGACGCGTTCGACTGCCCCTGGCGTCGCTGACGGTGGCGTCCCCGCGAGCCGCGAGTCTGGCCGAATTCACGGGCATCATCGCCGACGAGGTGAACGTCAAGGATGTGCACCTCGGCGCGGACCCGTCTCAGTTCGCCGCACGGGAGCTGCAGGTGACCCCGGCCGTCATCGGCCCGCGACTCGGGCCGCGGACGCAGGCGGTCATCGCCGCGGTGAAGCGCGGCGAGTGGGAACGGGCGGGCCAGGACATCCGCGTCGCCGGTGAGGTGCTCGGGCCGGGCGATTACACCCTGCGTCTGGTGACGGAGCCCGGCGCCGCCGCGCAGGCACTGGCCGACGGCGAGAGCGTGGTCGTGCTCGACGTCGAGGTGACGGACGAACTGGAGGCCGAGGGCCTGGCGCGGGACGTCATCCGGGCGGTGCAACAGGCGCGACGCGAGGCCCGCCTCGACGTCAGCGACCGCATCCGACTCGTGCTCGGGGTGGACGAGGACGTGCGGGAACGTCTGGCTCCCCACATTCCGCTCATCGAAGGCGAGACGTTGGCCGCGGGGATCGACTGGGACCCCGGTGTGCCCCGCGAGGCGTCGGTCGAGGGCGCCTCCGTGGGCGTGGCCGTGTTCCGGGTCCCGTGAACCTTTCCGGAGCATCCGTGGATTCCGCCCCTAGCCTCTCGGGCGACACGGCGCGCGAAGGGCGAGCCGGCAACGAGTGGGTGCGCCGTCGTGCGGTGTCCTGCAGGAGGTTCCCATGGCGGCGAAGAAGACCGTGAAGAAGGTCGCTCCGGCGAAGAAGCCCGCGAAGAAGGCCGGTCCCGCGAAGTCCGCGAAGAAGTCCGCCGCGAAGAAGACCGTGAAGAAGGTCGCTCCGGCGAAGAAGGTCGCGAAGAAGGCCGC
>CAZSNB010000002.1:0-81280 GCA_964608285.1 uncultured Bifidobacterium sp. | reverse complement strand
CGCGAAGAAGGCCGCACCGGTAAAGAAGTCCGCCGCCGCGAAGGTCGCGCCGGCACCCGCCCGCCACGTCATCGTCAAGGGGCCCATCCAGGACGGCATCGCCTCCACCAAGGATTTCGACCTCAAGTTCCTCTTCGCCCAGCGCGAGGCGCTCATGGCCGAGCGCGTCAAGCTCGTCGGACAGGCCGAGCGCCTCGAGAAGGAGGCGAATTCCCTCATCGAGGACGCCGAGATGGGTGACGTCCAGTTCGACGAGGAGGGCGGGCAGGGGGACTCCCTCGTCGTCGAGCGCGACATGGACCTGTTCCTCTCGGCCCAGGCGAAGCAGACCGTCGAGGAGATCGATGCGGCCCTGGCGCGCCTCAAGAAGGGTGAGTACGGGTACTCGCTCGTCTCGGGCCTGCCGATCCCCAAGGAGCGTCTGCGTGCGCTGCCGTGGGCGACCGAGCTCGTCACCGAGCGCGCCGGTGTCTTCTCCCGCTCCTGAGGTCGGCCGGTCGGGACCGCTGAGCCCGGGGGTCGTCGCCCTCGTGGCGACGGTGGTCCTCGCTGCCGACCAGCTGTCGAAGCACTGGGCGGTGAACGCGCTCGACGACGGTCGTGTCATCGACGTCATCGGGTCCCTGCGTTTCGCGCTCGGTTACAACAGCGGCTTCGCCTTCGGCACGGGGGAGGGGTTCGGCAGGTGGATCGGCCTGCTGGCGATCGGGGTCATCATCGGCCTCGTTGTGGCGGCCCTGCGCTCACGCGGACGTTGGACCGCTCTCGGGCTCGTCCTCATCGCCTCCGGTGCCGCGGGGAACGTCGCGGACAGGTTGTTCCGGGGGGACGCCGCCCTCTCCGGCAAGGTCGTCGACTTCATCGACCTCCAGTGGTGGCCCGTCTTCAACGTCGCCGACAGCGCCATCACGGTGGGTGCCGTGATCGTGGCGGTCGCGTCGTTTCGCGAGGAGGATGCGAGGGGAGGCGCGCGGCCGTGATCGTGCACGAGACGGTGCCTCCGGCGCTCGCCGGGGAGCGGCTCGACCGCATCGTGTCCCTCATCGCCGACGTCTCGCGATCGCAGTCGGCCGCATTGGTCGCCGCCGGCGGGGCGACCGTGGACGGACGGGAGTGCCTCTCGGGGAAGATCCGTCTCGCCGAGGGGCAGGAGATCGCCGTCGACCTGGGACGCATCCCGGCGGAGGAGCTGCCCGCGGCGGAGGAGGGAATCGACTTCATGGTCGTCCACGAGGACGACCATCTCGCGGTCATCGACAAGCCGGCGGGGCTCGTCGTGCATCCGGCCCCCGGCCACTCATCGGGCACCCTCGTGAACGGGTTGCTGCACCGTTGGCCCGGAGTGGCCGATGTGGGGGAGGCGCGGCGTCCGGGCATCGTCCATCGCCTCGATGCCGGGACGACCGGTCTCATGCTCGTCGCCCTCACACCCGAGGCCCACGGTGCCCTGGTCTCCCTGCTCGCCGCGCACGACGTGGTGCGCGAATACCTCGCGGTCGCGTGGGGTCGCTTCGACTCGTCCTCCACCGTGGTCGACGCCCCCATCGGCCGGGACCCGCGCGACCCGCTTCGCATGGCCGTGGTGCGCGACGGCAAGTGGGCGCGCACCCATCTCGCGGTGGAACGGGAATGGTCCGAGCCGGCCGCCAGCCTCGTGCGGTGCTCCCTGGAGACCGGGCGCACCCATCAGATCCGCGTGCACCTCGCCGCGACGGGCCACCCGGTGGCCGGTGACGCACTGTACGGCGGGACCCGTTCCGGCCGGTCGTTGCCGCGTCCCATGCTCCACGCCGAGCGACTCAGCCTCGTGCACCCCTTCCTCCACGAGGAGATGTCGTGGCGGTCGCCCCTGCCCCGCGACATGGAGGACTTCATCGCCTCCCTGGACCGGTCATCGGTCTGACCGGTCGGGTCGGGGGATCAGTGGTCGTGGTCCTCGAGGCTCGGCCAGGGAGCGCGACCGGCGGCGGCATCGGCGATCGCCTGCAGCGTGTAGGCACCGAGATGCTCGCGCATGTGGCGCGCCGCGAGGTCCCAGATGGCGAGCAGCACGCACTGACCCTCGTGGTCGCAGGAGCCGTCCTGGTGCGGCTGACCGAAGTCCCCGAGGGTGATCGGACCGTCCACCGCCGACACGATCTCGGCCAGGCGGATCTCGTCGGCGGGTCGGGCCAGCACGTAGCCACCCCCGACCCCGCGCTTCGAGCGCACGAGGCCCGCACCCTTGAGGGAGAGGAGGATCTGCTCCAGGTAGGGCTGGGGGAGTCCCGTGCGTTCGGCGATGTCGCGCACCGAGGTCGGCCCGGTGTGCTCGCCGTGGAGGGCGAGCGAGAGAAGGGCCCGACAGGCATAGTCACCCCGAGTGGAGACGCGCACGGTCCCAGCGTAGATGGTGGACTGGAGAGGTGAACGCTCCCGCACCGATGCTGCCCCGCTACGGCGAGGGATGCCTCACCGACGTGGTGGCCGGTCTGTGTGCCCCGGAGGACACCGTTCCGCGATGGATCCCCGAATCGGCCCGCGGGGCGGAGAGAGTGGTGCTCCTCGTGCTCGACGGGCTGGGCTGGAATCAGTTGCTCGCCCATCGCGGGCTGATGCCCGTGCTCTCGGGCTTCGCCGGTGGCGCGGTGACGTCTGTCGCTCCCACCACCACCGCCACCGCATTGACCTCCCTCACCACGGGTCTCGATCCGGCGTCCCACGGCCTCGTGGGCTGGCGCATGCTCATGGGGGACACGGTGATGAACGTGCTGCGCTGGTGCGACGACGACGGATCCGACCTGCGCCGTCGCCACGACCCGCGGCTCGTCCAGTCCTGCCCCCCGTTCCTGGGCATGCGGGTTCCCGTGCTCTCGCGCGCCGAGCTGGAGGGGACGGGCTTCACCGCGGCCCACCTGGCCGGCACCGTGCCGCGCGGCTGGCGCGTGTCGAGCAGCATCGCCGTGGGTGCGCGCGCGGCCCTCGACGACGGACACTCCCTCGTCTACGCCTACTACGACGGCATCGACCGGATCGCGCACGAACGCGGATTCGGCGCCCACTACGAGGCGGAACTGGTGCACGTGGACCGTCTCGTCGGCGACATTCTCGAGGCCCTCCCACCGGATGCGGTGCTGGTCGTGACCGCCGACCACGGACAGGTCCACGTGGGCGACGCCGTCGTGCGTCTGGGCGACGACATCGGGTCCCTGGTGCGCCGTCGCTCGGGGGAGGGGCGTTTCCGTTGGCTCCATGCCACCCGGGGCCGCGAATCCGCCCTGCTCGACGCCTGCCAGACCCACGTCGACACGGCGTGGGTGGTGTCGCGCGAACAGGTCGTGGACGAGGGCTGGATGGGCCCGCGGATGTCGGACGATGTCCGGCGGCGCCTCGGGGACGTCGCTCTCGTCGCCCGCGAACCGGTGTCCTTCGACGATCCGGCCGAGTCGGGCCACCATCCGCTCGTCTGTCGGCACGGCTCGCTCACCGCGGACGAGATGCTGGTGCCCCTCCTGGCGCGCGTCGCGCCGGGCTGACGCTCCCGGCTGGCAGACTGGAGCCGTGACCGCACAGAACGATCCTGCCCCGCACGTTCCCCATCCCGAGGTGGTGCAGGCGATGCCGACGTCGCCCCAGGGCGCGAACGGGGAGACCGAGAGCGTCACCGAGCCGGCCAAGGTGATGCGCATCGGCTCGATGGTGCGTCAGCTGCTCGAGGAAGTGCGGGGGTCCACGCTCGACGAGTCGAGCCGCGAGCGTCTCGCCGAGATCTACGAGCGCTCGATCGTGGAGATTTCCGAGGCGCTGTCGCCCGATCTCGCCGAGGAACTGCACGTGCTCGCGCTGCCGTTCCGTGACGGGGAGATCCCCTCCGAGGGGGAGCTGCGCGTGGCCAAGGCCCAGCTCGTCGGCTGGCTCGAGGGACTCTTCCACGGAATCCAGGCCACCCTCTTCGCCCAGCAGATCGCGGCGCGTCAGCAGATCGAGCAGATGCGTCAGATTCCCGGTCAGGGGAATCCCCCGGCCCAGGGCGGCACCTACCTCTGATGCCCCGCGACGCGGGGCTCCCCGGTCGTCGACACACCCGACTGCTATTTTCGGCGTCCTGCGCGTGAGAGGAGGCGAGGTCGAGTGGCGAACACGGATTCCTTCGCCCACCTCCACGTCCATTCCGAGTATTCGATGCTCGACGGGGCGGCCCGACTCGACCAGTTGGTGGCCAAGGCGGTGGCCGACGGACAGCCCGCCCTCGGCATCACCGACCACGGCAACATGTACGGGGTCATCGACTTCTACAAGGAGTGCCGCGCCCAGGGCATCAAGCCCATCATCGGCACCGAGGCCTACATGGCCCACGACCATCGCACCGAGCGCATCGCCCGTCGGGGGCGCATGGACGACAACGGGGGAACCGACGAGGGTGGACGCAAGCAGTACTACCACCTGACCCTGCTCGCCGAGAGCGACGAGGGGTACCGCAACCTCATTCAGCTCTCCAGCCTCGCCTTCCTCGAGGGCTACCACTACAAGCCCCGGATGGACTGGGAACTGCTCGGGCGCTACTCCAAGGGTCTCATCGCCACCACCGGGTGTCTCGGCGGACACGTGCTGCAATCGGTCCTCAATGGCGACGTGGAGGGGGCGTTGGCCAAGGCGGCCCGACTCCAGGACATCTTCGGCAAGGACAACCTCTTCGTGGAACTGCAGGACCACGGCCTGCCCAACCAGAAGTCGACGAACCCGGTTCTCGTCGACATCGCCCGCCGGATCGGGGCACCCCTACTCGCCACCAACGATTCCCACTACGTGGACCGACACGACCACGAGGCGCACGACGCTCTCCTGTGCGTGCAGACCGGTGCACTCATGCGGGACCCGGACCGCTTCCGCTTCGAGGGCACCGAGCACTACCTCAAGACCGCGGCGGAGATGCGCCGCCTGTGGGGCGAGATCCCGGAGGCGTGCGACAACACCCTGCTCATTGCCGAGCGCGCCGATGTGAACATCTCCTTCGGCGAGTACCACCTTCCCGGGTTCCCCCTGCCGGAGGGATTCGCCACGGCGGAGGACTATCTCGTCCATCTCGCGTTCCGGGGCGCCGCCGAGCGTTGGGGGGAGAATCTCTCCTCGGAGGTCGTGGAGAGACTCAACTACGAGCTCGGAGTCATCAACTCGATGGGCTTCGGCTCGTACTTCCTCATCGTCTGGGACCTCATCCGCTACGCGCGCCAGTCGGGCATCCGCGTCGGGCCCGGCAGGGGTTCGGCCGCCGGGTGCGCGGTCGCCTACTGCCTGAGGATCACCGACCTCGATCCGCTCCGCTACGACCTGCTGTTCGAGCGCTTCCTCAATCCCTCACGCGTGAGCATGCCCGACATCGACATGGACTTCGACTCCCGGTACCGGGACCAGATGATCCAGTACGCGGCCGACAAGTACGGCCGGGACCACGTCGCCCAGATCATCACCTTCTCCACCATCAAGGCCCGGAACGCCGTGCGCGACGCCGCGCGAGTGCTCGGGCACGAGTACGCGGTCGGCGACCGCATCGCCAAGCTCATGCCCCCCCTGCAACAGGGTCGGGACACCCCGCTGCGCTACTGCTTTGAGCAGGATCCCGAACACATGGACGGCTGGCGGGAGGCCCAGGGTCTGCGCGACCTCGTGGCCACGGACGAGGCCGCCGCCAAGGTCGTCGAGGTTGCGCGCGGGCTGGAGGGTCTCAAGCGCAGCGACGGCATCCACGCGGCGGCGGTGGTCATCACCGGTCGTCCCATGACCGATTTCGTTCCCGTCCAGCGCAAGTCGTCCGGCGACACCGCGGCCGAGGACGCCCCCATCATCACCCAGTACGAGATGAAGGCGGTCGAGGCGCTCGGCCTCCTGAAGATGGACTTCCTCGGTTTGCGCAACCTCGACGTCATCGCCGACACGGTCGCCATGATCCGTGAACAGGGGCATCCCGATTTCGACATTGACACCATCCCGCTCGACGACGGAGCCACGTTCGAACTGCTCGGCCGCGGGGACACGATCGGCGTGTTCCAGTTGGAGTCCACGCCGATGCAGCAGTTGCTCCGGCTGATGAGGCCCTCGTCGTTCGAGGACGTGTGCGCCGTCATCGCGCTCTACCGACCCGGCCCGATGAGCGCGAAGATGCACACGCAGTACGCCCGCATCAAGAACGGCATGGAGGAGCCGAGCTACTTCCACGAGGACGCCCGCGAGGTCCTCGACGACACCTACGGCCTCATGGTGTACCAGGAGAGCATGATGCGCGTGGCGCAGAAGTTCGCCGGGTACTCGCTCGCCCAGGCGGACAACCTCCGCAAGGCCTGCGGCAAGAAGGACCCCAAGGCGATGGCCGCGGAGGAGGGTTCCTTCGTGGACGGCTGCGAACGGACGGGTTACGGCGCCGAGCTCGGCCGTCGCCTGTTCGACGTCATCCGCGGGTTCGCCGACTACGCCTTCAACAAGAGCCATGCCTACGGCTACGGCCTCATCTCGTACCAGACGGCCTACCTCAAGGCCCACCATCCGGTGGAATACCTCGCCTGTCTCCTCACGTCGGTCAAGGGCAACTACGACAAGGCGGCGGTCTTCCTCTCCGATGCCCGTGCGATGGGCATCACGGTCTCGGCCCCCGACATAAACGCCGGAGCCTCCGACTTCGCTGTCGTTCCCGACGTCGAGGGCGGGGGAAGGCGCATCGTCTTCGCCCTGTCGGGCGTGCGCAACGTCGGCGAGGGGCAGGTCCACCTCCTCCTCGAAGAGAGGCGCCGCGGCGGTCTCTTCACCTCCTTCCAGGATTTCGCCATGCGCGTGCCCGAGCAGGCCCTGAACAAGCGGGCCGTCGAGTCGCTCATCAAGGCGGGAGCCTTCGACTCCCTGGGCCATCCGCGCAGGGGACTGCTCACCGTCTTCGAGTCCGTCATCGACCAGTGCATCTCCACGCGACGCGAGAGGGAGAAGGGCGTCATGTCCCTCTTCGGGGAACTGGAGGACGACTCCGGCGGCGAATGGTCGAGCGAGATTCCGGTTCCCGAACTCCGATTCGAGAGGATGGACGAGCTGCGCATGGAGAAGGAGATGATCGGTCTCTACATCTCCGACCATCCGCTCCGCGGGGTGGAGCACGCGCTGCGCCGTCTCGTGGGCGGGTCCATCCGCGACCTGGGGGAGGAAGTGACGGGACCGGTGACCGTGGGCGGGATCGTGTCCGGACTCACGCGCCGGTTCACGAAGAAGGGTGACCAGATGGCCACGTTCGTGCTCGAGGACATGGACGGGTCCATCGAGGTGACCGTGTTCGCGCGCACCCTGGCCGAATTCGGGGCACTGCTCGCCGACGATGCGATCGTCGTGGTGACGGGAAGGGTGAACCGGCGCGACGACGCGCCGCCCAGCCTGATGGCGCAGCGCATCATCGCGCCCGGGAACCTCGAGCAGCGCGCCCCCGAGATCGTGGTCGGTCTGCCCCCGGCGTTCGACCAGACGATGCTGGAGACGCTCAAGGCGATCCTGGCCGATTTCCCCGGTGAATCACCGGTGCGGGTCCGCCTGGCGGGCGGAAAGACGTTCGATCTCGGGCGCGACGGACGCGTCGACGTGGAAAAGGCACTCGGGCCGCTCCGCATCGCGTTCGGCATGGGGGCCGTCAAGGTGGCGTGACGGTGCGGTTTCCCCGCACCGCGCCCGGAATGGCACAATGGAGCGGGCCGGCTTGAGCCGGTTCACCGCGCACGACCCGGAGGAACGACCAGGCTCGATGACCCTCGACACAACGACCCAGGACTCCAGCGCCGTCACCGACGAGCAACTGGACGAGATGGCTCTGATCGGTGGCGCCTTCGGACGCGCGGAGCTCGAGAAGGCGCGCACTGATTGGGTGCTGTGCACCTCGGCCCGTGTCGACGGGAAACTCCAGGGGGTCATGTTCGCCACGCTCGAGCGCATCGGGGGCACCCCGTGCGTCCTCATCGGACTCCTCAGCGTGAAGCGGTCCGGCAAGCGTGACCAGGTGCTCAAGGGTCTGATGTCCGAGGCCTACCACCGCGCGCTGATGGCCTTCCCCGACGAGGACGTCGTTGTCGGGACGCGGTTCGCCCGTCCCGACGGCATGGAGGCGTTCAAGGCGCTCTCCGACATCATTCCCCGGACCGGTCACCGCGCCGACGGGGAACAACGGGCGTGGGGTCGACGGTTGGCCCGCCGCTTCGGCGTCGACTCGCGGTACGACGAGAAGACCTTCATCGTCGCCTCCGACGGTCGCAGCGGTTTCCTCGACCACGAGTCCTCGAAGCCCGACAGGATCCCGGCCGACATCGCCGCCCTTTTCTCCGGGGTCAACGACGCCAAGAAGGGCGCCCTCGTGGTGCACGGGTGGACGACGGTGGAGAGCCTGCTCAAACTCGGCGCCAAGGGCTGACCCGGCTCCCCGAGTGGACCTCGACCGACTCGTCGGACGGCGTCGCTCCGTCCGGGACTTCGATCCCTCGCCGCTTCCCGAGGGTCTGTGGGGTCGGTGCGTGCGACTCGCCGCCCGGGCACCGAGTGCCGGGAACTCCCAGGGGTGGAACCTCATCGTCTGGGAGGGGCCGGAGACCGCCCGTTACTGGGACATCGCCCTCCCGGAGGAGCGTCGCGGGGGCTTCGCCTGGCCCGGATTGCTGCGAGCCCCGATCGTCGCCCTCGTCACCGCCGACCCGGGCGCGTACCTGCGTCGCTACGCGGAACCCGACAAGGCCGCGACGGGCTGGGGTTCCTCGACCGAGGCGTGGCCGGCCCCGTACTGGACCGTGGACGCCGCCTTCGCCACCATGACCCTGATGCTGCTCCTCGAGGAGCAGGGCCTCGGCACCCTCTTCTTCGCCCACTCGCGTGAACCCGAGCTGCGGCGCGCCTTCGCCATTCCCGAGGAGGTCGTGGTGCTCGGCGCACTGGCGGCGGGACGACCCGCCGCGGGACCACGGAGACCGGGACGAAGTGCCGGTCGGCGCCGACGGGACGACACCGAGATCGTCCATCGCGGACGGTGGTGAACCTCAGGCCCCCATCGCGTGGTAGCCGCCGTCGACGTGGATGATCTCGCCGGTGGTGGAGGGCATCCAGTCGGACAGCACGGCACAGACGGTGCGCGCGACCGGCTCCGGATCGGTCACATCCCAACCGAGGGGCGCGCGTTCGTCCCACACGTCCTCGAAGAGGGCGAATCCCGGGATGGAACGGGCCGCCATCGTCTTGATCGGGCCGGCAGCGACGAGGTTGCAGCGGATGCCGCGCGGACCGAGTTCGCGGGCGAGATAGCGACTGGTGGATTCGAGCGCGGCCTTGGCCACTCCCATCCAGTTGTAGGCCGGCCACGCCACGGTGTTGTCGAAGTCGAGCCCCACGATCGATGAACCGCGGTCCATCAAGGGCAGGAACGCGTCGACGAGTGTCTTGAGGGAGTAGGCCGAGACCTGCAGTGCGACCGAGACGTCGGACCACGGTGCACCGAGGAGGTCGTCGCCCAGGCAGGACTCGGGGGCGAAGCCGATCGAGTGCAGGACGCCGTCCACCCGGCCCAGCGAGGCCGCCACGCTCCCGCGGGCGGACTCGACGTGCTCCGGGACCGTGACGTCGAACTCGATCACCTCGGGTTCGACGTCGAGCCGTCGCGCGGTGCGTTGCGTGAGGGAGAGCGCGCGCCCGGCCCCCGTGAGCACGATGTCGGCTCCCTCGCGTTGGGCCGTCCGCGCGACGGCGAACGCGAGCGATGCGTCGGTGAGCACACCCGTGACGACGATTTTCTTTCCCTGCAGCAGACCCATGCCGTCGACCGTAGTTCCGGGGCTGTCCGTGTGTAAGGCTCACGGGCGTGCGGATCGGGATACTCGGGGGAACAGGACCGGCGGGAAGCGCCCTCGCGGCGCGGTTGGCCTCGGTCGGATACCCCGTCGTGATCGGTTCCCGCTCCCGAGAGCGGGCCCTCGAGGTGTGCGACGCCCTGCGCGCGCGTTTCCCCGAACTGGACCTTCCCCTCGAGGCGGGGGACAACTCCGAGGCCGCCTCGTGCGACGTGGTGGTGCTCGCCACCCCGTGGGACGGGGCGGCAACGACGGCGAAGGACAACGTGACCCATCTTCGGGGCAAGGTCGTGATCTCGATGGCCAACGCGTTGGTGCGGGTGGGTCACGAGTTCCAACCCCTCCTGCCGCCCCGGGGGAGCGTGGCGGCCCACGTGCAGGCCGCGGTTCCCCAGTGCCGCGTGGTCGCCGCGTTCCATCATCTCCCGGCCAAGGAGCTGGGTCATCTGGGGGACCCGATCGACAGCGACGTGCTCATCTGCTCCGACGATCCCGAGGCGACGGCGATCGCCATGGGGATCGCGGGGCGCATACCGGGGTGCCGGCCCCTCGATGCGGGGGAACTCTCGAACGCGACCGCCATCGAGGCCTTCACGGCGGTCCTGTTGCAGCTCAACGTGAGGTACCGCACGCGGGTGGCGCCGAAGCTCACGGGAATCAGACGCGACCCCCGCGCGGAGGCGTGAGCGCATGGCCATGAGGCTGTGGGACACCTCCCGCCGCGCCGTCGTCCCCTTCGCGCCGGGTCCGCTCGTGACGATGTACACGTGCGGCATCACCCCCTACGACGCCACCCATCTCGGTCACGCGGCCACGTTCCTGTTCTACGACGTTCTCCAGCGTCGCCTCATCGACATGGGTCACGAGGTCCGTTGCGTGCGCAACGTCACCGACGTCGACGACCCGCTGTTCGCCAAGGCGCGCGAACTCGGTGTCCACTATCTCGACCTCGCCGCGGGCGAGGAGGCGCGCTTCAACCGCGACATGGAGGCCCTCGACACGCTTCCCGTGCACAGTGCCCCGCGCGCTTCTTCCGCCATCGCCGACATACGCGGCTTCATCGGCATGGTCCTCGACAGGGGCTTCGCGTACGAGGCGGACGGTGCGGTGTACTTCGACGTGTCCCGCTTCCCGGATTTCGGCGCGGTCTCGCATCTCGGTGAGGCGGAGATGATCGAACTCGCGCGTCAGCGCGGGGGCAACCCCTCGGACCCGAGCAAGCGTCATCCCCTCGATTTCGTCCTGTGGCAACCCTCCACGGGGGACGAGCCCGCGTGGGACGCGGCGTGGGGCCCGGGCCGACCGGGATGGCACATCGAATGCTCGGCGCTCGCGTTGCGGGAGCTGGGCACCACCATCGACCTCCACGGCGGAGGCGCCGACCTCATCTTCCCCCACCACGAGTGCGAGAGGGCCCAGTCCGAGGCGGCCACGGGGGAACCCTTCGTGCGCCATTGGATGCACGTGGCGATGGTGCGCAAGGACGGGGAGAAGATGTCGAAGAGCCTCGGCAACCTGGTGTTCGTCGACCGGTTGCGGGAGACGTGGGATCCCCGGGCCATCCGCCTCGCCGTACTGTCGCACACCTACCGCGTCGAGTGGGATTGGCACGAGAACCTGATGCCGGCCGCCGCCGCCCGCCTCGAGACGTGGAGGGCCTCGGCGGGGGGAGCGTCCGCCGACGTCCTCGACAGGGTGCGGGAGCGACTCGACGACGACCTCGACACCCCCGGGGCCCTCGCCGCGATCGACGAGGCCGCGGAGGCGGGACGGGACGTCGCCACGGCGGCCGCCCTTCTCGGTGTGCGACTCTGACCCCGTCACCCGCCCGTCGCCCTTGACAGGGGTTCTATGGTGTCGGCCATGGGCGAGTCTCAGCCGCCCGGCGGCGGTGCACAACGGAGGGCGCGGGCCGTGCTGCGCCCCTTGTCGCTGCGCCTGTGGCGGTTCACGATCGAGGGTCTCGACAACGTGCCGGCCGAGGGTCCGGCCATCATCTGCCCGAACCACGTGAGTTTCCTCGACTCGGCGTTCACGATGATCCACGTCGGTCGCAGCATCAGCTTCGTCGGCAAGGCCGAGTACATGGATTCGTGGAAGACGCGCCGACTCTTCCCGATGCTGGGGATGATCCCCATCGACCGTTCCGGTGGTTCTCGGAGCGAGACCGCGCTGGCGGCGGCAGAGGAGGTGCTGGGACGAGGCGAGTTGTTCGGCATCTTCCCCGAGGGGACACGCAGCAGGGACGGGATGCTCTACAAGGGTCACACCGGGGCCGCGCGACTCGCCCTTCGCACCGGGGCTCCGCTCGTGCCCGTCGGCATCACGGGCACCCGGGAGATCCAGCCGCCGGACAAGGTGATGCCCAAGCTCCGTCGCCCCGTGTCGATCCGATTCGGTCGTCCGATCGACACCTCCCGCTACCGGGACGGTGCCCACGACCACCTCGCCCTGCGGGCCCTCACCGACGAGCTGATGTTCGAGATCCGGGAACTCACCGGACAGGAGTACCGCAACGTCTACGCCACCAAGCGCGCGGAGAACTTGCCGACCGAGACCGGAGCCATCGCGGGCACGGGAATGGACGACTCCCGGGAACTCATCGCTCCGTAGGATGGGGGCCTCATGGACGAGGTCTCGGTCATCCTCCCGGACGGGTCACGGCGCGGCGTTCCCCGCGGCGCGACGGTCGCCGACGTCGCCGCATCGATCGGCTCCCGGCTCGCCAAGGCTGCCGTCGCGGGAACGGTGAACGGCAGCGAGGTCGACCTGGTGGCACCCGTGACCGACGGGGACCGAGTCGAGATCCTCACCGCCGACTCGCCGGGTGGTCGCCACGTGCTGCGCCATTCCACCGCCCACGTGCTGGCCCAGGCGGTGCTGCAGCTCTTCCCCGGTGCGAAGTTCACCATCGGGCCGGCCATCGAGGACGGCTTCTACTACGACTTCGACCTCCCCGACGGTCGGACCTTCACGGAGGAGGACCTCACCGCCATCGAGGACCGCATGCGCGCGATCGTGGCCGCGGACCAGCCGTTCCGCAGGTCGGAGGTCCCGGTGGACGAGGCCCTGAGGCTCTTCGAGGACCAACCGTACAAGTGCGAGATAATCCGCCGGGTCACAAGTGGATCCGCCGACGGTCACGACTCGGGTGAGGTGGTCGCGGGGGACACCATGAGCGTCTACCGCAACACCGACGAATTCGTCGATCTGTGCAAGGGGCCCCACGTGCCGTCGACCGGTCGTCTCGGCCACTTCGCCCTGATGAAGGTGGCCGGGGCCTACTGGAGGGGCAACGAGAAGGGACCGATGCTCCAGAGGGTGTACGGCACGGCATGGGAGTCCGAGGCCGCGCTCAAGGAGCATCTCCACAGATTGGAGGAGGCGGCCAAACGCGACCATCGACGTCTCGCCGCGGAGATGGACCTGCTGTCGTTCCCCGCCGAACTCGGCGGCGGACTGGCGGTGTGGCACCCGCGGGGCGCGGTTGTGCGAAGGATCATGGAGGATTACTCCCGTCGGCGCCATCAGGAGGGCGGCTACGAGTTCGTCTACACGCCCCATCTGGCGAACGCGAATCTCTTCGCCAAGTCCGGCCATCTCGGTTGGTACGCCGACGGCATGTACCCGCCGATGGAGATGGACAACGGCACCTACTACATGAAGCCGATGAACTGCCCGATGCACTCGCTCGTCTTCGGCGGACGCCAACGCAGCTACCGGGAGCTTCCCCTGCGCCTCTTCGAGCTCGGCAACGTCTACCGCTACGAGCGCGCCGGAACCCTCCACGGGCTGTTGCGCATCCGCGGCTTCACCCAGGACGACAGCCACATCTACTGCACCGAGGAGCAGATGGCGGACGAGATCACGTCCCTCCTCGACTTCATCCTCTCGGTCCTGCGGCGCTTCGGCTTCGACGACTTCGAGTTCAATCTCTCCACGCGCGACCCGGAGAAATCCGTCGGCACGGACGAGATCTGGGCCAGGGCGACCGACGCGCTCCGTGCCGCGCTCGAGCGCCACGGCGTCGCGTACGCGGTCAAGGAGGGTGACGCGGCCTTCTACGGTCCCAAGATCGACATCGACGTCAGGGATGCCATCGGACGCAAGTGGCAGCTGAGCACGATCCAGGCGGACTTCAACACCCCGGAACGCTTCGACCTCGAGTACGTGGGCGCCGACGGGGCGCGTCACCGTCCGATCATGCTCCATCGGGCCCTGTTCGGGTCGATCGAACGCTTCTTCGGGGTGCTCCTCGAGCACTACGCCGGGGCCTTCCCCGTCTGGCTCGCTCCCGTGCAGGTCAGCGTGCTCCCGGTCGCCGACGCCCACCTCGACTACGCCGCATCGGTGGCCGATTCGCTCCGGCGTTCGGGTTTCCGCGTCGAGGTCGTCCCCGCCGACGACCAACTGGGGAAGCGCATCCGCACAGCGAAGATGGAGAGGATCCCCCACGTCCTCGTCGTGGGTGACGAGGACGTCTCCGCGGGCACGGTGGGCGACAATCCGCGGGGGGGCGAGGTCGAGAGGGGAGTCCCCCTCGACGAGTTCGCGAGGCGGCTCGCCGCCGAGGTCGGCGAGAACCGCGCCCAGTGAGCAGGCTCGACCATCTCTGGAACGGCTGGCGGTCGGCCTACGTGCGCGGGGCCGGCTCCGGCCACGGCTCCGTCTTCGCCGACATTCTCGCCAGTGGTCTGCCCGACACCGAGACCCACATCGTGCACAGGGGTCAGCGGGTCTTCGCCATACTCAACGCGTTCCCCTACGCCTCCGGCCACCTTCTCGTTCTGCCGATGCGGGAGGTCGCCGAACTCGACGACCTGACCCCCGATGAACACGCGGAACTGTGGAGGACGGTGACAGATGCGGTGCGCGCACTGCGCTCGTCGCACGCCCCCGACGCACTCAACGTCGGCATCAACCTCGGCCGGGCCGCCGGGGGCAGCATCGCGCGGCATCTCCATGTCCACGTCGTCCCGCGTTGGGACGGGGACGCGAACTTCATGACCGCGACCGCCGACACGCGCACGCTCCCCGAGCCACTCGGGGAGACGGCGGACCGCATCCGCGCGGCGTGGCCCCGAGCCGAGGAGGAACCCCGATGAACGAGAAGAACGGCGACATCCGCGACGTGCTGCCCGACGACCTGAACGCGGTCGACGTGCGGGCCGAGTACCGCTTCCCGGACAACTCGCGGCGACGGATTCCCGCGGTGCTCTACGCCGTGACCGCGGCCGTGTGCCTCCTCGTGCGCTTCCTCGTCGGCGACGGGTCGGCACTCGTCAACGACGGACTCGTCCTCGCTGCGGCCGTCCTCGCCGTCGTCGCACTCGTCTCGTTCACCAGTGGATGGAGGATGACGGTGGACGAGTCGAGGGCCCTCGTGCTGGCGGCCGGTGCGGTCGGATTCGTGACCGGGCACGCGTCCGCCCAGCAGGTGTGGCGCGGCCTGCGGAGCCGTCCGACGTGGCGCATCTTCTGCTACTCGGACGAGGAGCCTCCGGCCACGCGCGCCCTCGTCCTCGTCGACGCGGTCGACGGGCGGATCGTGGAGTGCCTGGTGGAGCGGAATCCGTCCACGGCCACCCGCTCCCGCGACGGCCGCGACGGCTAGCGTCTCGGCGATGTTCGACGGCAGGTTCCGCGCACCCATCGAGCGCGCCGTGCGCCCGGTCGGAATGCTGTTGCGGCGGACCCGCATGTCTCCCGACCATCTGACCCTCGTCGGTGTGCTCGTCGCCGTGGCCGCTGCGGTGGCCATCGGAAGCGGATCGCTGCGGGCCGGCCTCGTGCTGGTGATCCTCGCGGCCCTGCCCGACATGCTCGACGGGGCGCTGGCCAAGGCGTCGGACTCGGCCAGCCAGCGCGGCGCCTTCTTCGACTCGGTCATGGACAGGGTCACCGACGGGGTGCTGTTCATCGGTGTCGCGTGGTGGCTGGCCGACAGCGAGAGCCCGCACGCCGCGATCCTTCCCATGGCGATCCTCGGCGTGTCGGCGCTCATCTCCTACGAGAGGGCCAAGGCCGAGGCCCTGGGTCTGAGCGCCAAGGGCGGGTTGATGGAGAGGGCCGAGCGCATCATCGTGCTCTGCCTCGGTCTGCTCTTCGATTCGGTGCTCGTTCCCATCCTGTGGGTCATGCTCGTGCTCACGGTGGTCACCGCGCTCCAACGATTCCTTCTCGTCTGGCGCCAGGCCGAGGTGTCCCCGGCCGTCCGCGCTCGTCGCGAGGTGCGGCGCGTGCGTCGCGTCACGCGCCAGGGCGCCCGGGCCTCGCGCCGACAACTGTGGGTCAACTCGCGGCAGCGCCGTCGCCACAATGGCTGAACGGAGGGGCGACGTCTCCGGTGCCCTCGTGGTGGGGGGCTATCGGCTCGGCTCCCTGCTCGCCCGGGCCACGCCGGCACCCGTCGCCGGTGCCATCCTCGCCTTGGCCGCGCCCGGCGTGGCGGTGGCCCAGCAGGACAAGCGCAGGATGATCGAGCGGCACCTGCGCCGGGTCGACCCCGCACTCCGTGGCGTCGCCCTCCGGCGCGCGTCGCAGCACGCGTTCGACTCGTATCTGCGCTACTACGCCGAGAGTTTCCGTCTCCCGGGCGTCTCGCGTCGCGCGGTGGAGCGCGGCTTCACGGTGGAGGGCTTCGGGCACATCGAGGACGGTCTCGCCCGCGGAAAGGGCGTCATCCTCGCGTTGCCCCACCTCGGGGGATGGGAGTGGGCCGGTCGATGGATGACCGACAGGGGTCACAGGCTCACCGTGGTGGTCGAGGCGCTCGAGCCGCCGGAGTTGTTCCGTTGGTTCACCGATCTGCGTCGCGATCTCGGGATGAACGTCGTTCCGCTGGGTCCCGACGCGGCGTCCGAGGTGCTCTCGGCCCTCCGGCGCAACGAGGTGGTGTGCCTGCTGTGCGACCGCGACATCCAGCGCAACGGCGTGCCCACCGAGTTCTTCGGGGAGGTCACCACCCTTCCCGCGGGTCCGGCCATGCTGGGGATCCGCGCCGGGGCGACCGTCCTCCCCGCAGCGGTCTACTTCACCGATCGCACCGACGGTCACCATGCGATCGTCCGTCCGCCCCTTGATCTCGGTGCCGAGGGCCGACTGCGCGACAGGGTCGCCGCCGTCACGCGCACATTGGCGGGAGAACTCGAATGGCTGATCAAGCGGGCGCCGGAGCAGTGGCACCTCTTCCAGCCCAACTGGCCGAGCGACCCCGGTTGGGACGACGGCGGAGCCGGGGCGCGGTCTCAGCGGTAGGCGTCGAACAGCTCGCCGATGGCCTTGGCCTGGCCACCCGACGTGGAGGACATGACGGCGACGGGCTCGACCGCGGCCTCGCGCCACTCCGCGAGTCGCTCGCGCACCCGCGATGCCGGCCCCGAGACCGTGACGTCGTCGAGCCACGCGTCGCTCATCAGTGACGGCAGGGAATCCCGGTCGTCCCTCCCGAGCGCCGCCTCGATGGCGTCCATCTCCTCCACCCATCCCGCCTGGCGCCAGTAGTTGCGGTAGTTCGGCAGGATGACGTAACCCGTCATGGTGCGCCGGTTCACCGCACGGGCGGCGGCGATGTCGTCATCGATGACGACCGGCACCATGTTGGCCAGCGAGAATCCCTCGCGGCGCGCGGCGGGCACATCGTCGAGCTGACGGGGAACCGCCCGCAACGAGGCGTTCGCCCACACCGCACCGTCCGCGATCTCGGCGGCGAGGCCCAGCATCCTGTTGCGCAGGGTCGCCAGCCACAGCGGCGGCAATGCGCCGCCGAAACGCTCGTTGGCGCGCATCCTTTCCACGTAGGCGCGGATGTCCTCGAGGGGTCGACCCGTCGCGACACCGAGACGCGAGGTCACCGGACCGTGGCTGACACCTATGCCGAAACGGAAGCGTCCTCCGGAGATCTCGTGGATGTGCGCCGCCGTGTTGGCCGATTCGACCGGGTGGCTGTAATAGATCGGTTGGATGGAGGTCCAGAAGGGAATCGTCGTGGTCGTGTGGGCCAGCGACACCGCCAGACCCATGGTGGCGCCCAGGCTCGGCAGGGCGAGACCGGCGAACCCGCGGCGCTCGGCCTCGGCGGCCAACTCGATGATGGCCGCGCGCTTGCGGGGAACGGCGACCACCGACACGGACGGGAGGAACGGGTGCGACACGACCATGGGGGTACCGTAGTGCCGTGTTGCGGATCGGAATGCTGTGCCCCTACAGCCTCACGATCCCGGGCGGTGTCCAGCAGCAGGTCCTCGGGTTGGCCGCATCGTTGCGCAGGGCCGGGCACGAGGTGCGTGTGCTCGGTCCCTGCGACGGTCCGCCACCCGATCCCTTCGTCACGCCCCTCGGCAACAGCCTGCCCACGTCGACCAACGGTTCCGTGGCTCCCCTCGCCCCGGACGTCTCGGCGGCACTGCGCACCATCCGGGCCCTGAACGACGAGGACTTCGACGTCCTCCATGTCCATGAGCCGCTCGTTCCCGGGCCGACGCTCACGGCGGTCCTCGTCAAACTGGCCCCGGTGGTGGGGACCTTCCACACTGCGGGCGAGTCGGGGGCCTACAAGGCCTTCTGGCGCCCTCTGTCGCGCATCGCCGAGCGGATCGACATCCGCGTCGCCGTCTCGAAGGACGCCGTGGAATTGGCGCGGCGATGGATCGGCGGCGAGTACGAGGTCCTCTTCAACGGGATCGACCTCGAGGCCTATGCCGGTGAGTCGGGACCCGACCGGGAGAAGGCCATCTTCTTCGTCGGACGCCACGAACCGCGCAAGGGCCTCGGTGTGCTGCTGGAGGCGATGGCGCATCTGCCGGACGACACATCGCTGTGGGTCGCCTCGGAGGGCCCTGAGACCGCCGCATTGCGGGAGAGGCACGGCGCGGACCCTCGCATCGAGTGGCTCGGTCGCATCAGCGACGAGGAGAAGGTGGCCCGCATGAAGCGCGCCGCCGTCTTCTGTGCGCCGTCGCTGCGCGGGGAGTCCTTCGGCGTGGTGCTGCTCGAGGCCATGGCGGCCGGCACGCCCGTCGTCGCCAGCGACATCGACGGGTACCGCAACGTGGCGACGGACGGGGAGACGGCGGCGTTGGTGCCGCCGGGGGACCCCGTGGCACTGGCGTCGGCCCTCGCCCGCGCGGTCGCCGACCCTTGGTGGGCGGACCGGATGCGCGCGGCCGGCCGGGCTCACGCCGAGGGTTACTCCATGGACAGACTCGCCGGGCTCTACGTCGGGCTGTACGAACGGGCACTCGCCATGGAGGCCGACGACATCGTCCATGCCGCGTCGGTGCCCCGTATGCTCAGGCCACTGCAGGACAGGATCATTCGCGCGTCCCGCGCGGGCCGTGGGAGGACCGATGGCGACAGAGGCTGAGACCACCCGGGCCGCTGCCCACCTCGGAGTCCCGACACCGGCCGTGGCTCCCGTGGCTTGGATCCCCGCGGGTGCTCTCGTCGCGGTCGTCCTCGCCGTGTCTCTGGTGCTCTCGATCCCGCTGCCCGTCATGCTCGTGGCGGCCCTTCTTCCGGCCCTGGCGTGGTGGTTGAAGGTGCGGTCCGTCGCGGGATCGGCGTTTCCCACGGCGCTGTCGCGACTCGGTGACGACGGCGTCGCGGCGTCCGCGCGTCTCGACAACGTTCTGGACGGTCTCGTCCTGACCATGGGAGTGGCCCGACCGGTGGTCCGGGTGGTCGACGAGCCCGCGCCGGTGGCGGCCGCGCTCGCCGGACCCGAACCGCGGGGTGTGATCGTGGTGACCACCGGCCTCCTCGATGGTCTCGGACGTCTGGAGCACGAGGCCCTGGTGGCCCTGCTCCTGGACAGGATCCGCTCGGGCCACGCCCGCAACGTGCTCGTCGCCGACGCCCTCGCCGGTCTTCCGCGCCTCCCATTGATCTCGGGGTTGGTGCGGCGGGCCTGTGATGCCCTCGTTCCCGACGGTGCAGATGTGGCCATCGACCTCGACGCCGTGCGCGTGACGCGGTTCCCTCCGGCCTTGGCCGAGGTCCTCGGTCGTGTGCGCGACCACGACGGTCGATGCGGACACGCCGGTCTCGCCTCGTTGCGCACCTCATGGGTCGCGGCACCCGCGGCCCATGACGCCGCCGCGGGCGACGACCTCCCTAGTCTCGTGGGGCGCGAGACGGCCCTGGCCGACCGCATCGACATGGTCAAGGAGTCCTGACATGAGCCGCACCGACAGCCGGACCCGACGCAATCGCTCGATACTCGGGGTCTCCGCCCTCGCCGTCCTGCTCGCCGCGTGCGGAGCCATCCGGAGCGCCGAGACGACGACCACCACGACGACCACGACGACCACGACGACGTTGCCACCCGTGCTCTGGCCCCTCACCGGTCTCCCCGCGCCCGACGAGGCCTCGATCCAACGCCCCGCCATCGTGGCCAAGATCGACGGGCATCAGGCGGCCCGGCCCCAGGTGGGGCTGGACTCGGCCGACATCGTCTTCGAGGCCCGTGCCGAGGGGGAGATCGCCCGGTTCGGCGCGGTGTTCCACAGCAGGGGCAGCGACCCCGTGGGTCCGATCCGCAGTGCGCGCACCCACGACATCGAGATCTTCGACGCCTACAACACCCCGATCATCGTGTGGAGCGGCGGCCGGCCGGAGATCACGAAGGCCTTCAACGAGGGCGACTTCGTCAACGCCGGGCACACGGCCTCCAAGGGCAAGGGCGGCTACTACCGCGACAAGGACCGCAAGGGTCCCCACAATCTCTTCGCCAGCACGCAGAAGGTGTGGGCCAACCTCGCGCCCGCCGACGCCGGTCCGCCCCCGGCCCAGTTCGGCTACGCCGCCCCCGGGGAGGCGGTCGACACCGACCGCGCCGTGGCCGGCGTCAAGATCGTCGTCGCCATCAACAACGAATCCAGGTCCTTCTGGAAGTGGGACGCCGCCGCGGGCGTGTTCCAGCGCTTCCTCTCGGGGGGAAAGACGAACATCAAGCCGCACAACACCGTCAACGGCCAGATCACCACCCACAACATCCTCGTCCTCGAGGTGAAGTACAAGGCGAGCTGGGCGCTGAAGAAGAGCCCGCACGCCGTGACCATCGGCACGGGGAAGGGGTGGCTCGTCACGAACGGCGGCATCATCGACCTGACGTGGTCGCGGGCGGACGCCAAGGCCCTGTTCGAACTGCGCGATTCCTCGGGACGACCGGTGCTGCTGACCGCCGGGCGCACCTGGGTGAGTCTCGTGCGGGAGGGTTCGTTCGCCGAGGTGCCGGTGGGCACCGACCAGGCCGCGGTGCCCTTCAAGGTCCCGCCCAAGTGACCGGGGTCCCGTCCCGTGGGGGCGGGGCGGGGTCATCGGTACCATGACCGCGATGAGCGGAACACAGGGAACACCACTGGTCAAGCGCGGCCTCGCCGAGATGCTCAAGGGAGGCGTCATCATGGATGTCGTCACCCCGGAGCAGGCTCGCGTCGCCGAGGACGCCGGTGCCTGTGCCGTCATGGCACTCGAGCGGGTGCCCGCGGACATCCGTCGCGACGGTGGTGTGGCGCGCATGAGCGATCCCGAGATGATCGAGGGCATCAAGGCCGCGGTGCGCATCCCGGTGATGGCCAAGGCCCGCATCGGTCACTTCGTCGAGGCGCAGATCCTCGAGGCACTCGGTGTCGACTTCGTCGACGAGTCCGAGGTCCTCACCCCTGCCGACGAGGCCCACCACATCGACAAGTTCGCCTTCACCGTGCCGTTCGTCTGCGGCGCCACCAATCTCGGCGAGGCGTTGCGCCGCGTGTCCGAGGGTGCGGCGATGATCCGCTCCAAGGGCGAGGCCGGGACGGGGAACGTGGTCGAGGCCGTGCGGCACCTGCGCTCCATCCTCGGCGACATCCGCCGCATCACCCAGGCCGACTCGGCCGAACTCTTCGAGTGGGCCAAGCGCCTGCAGGCGCCGCTCCCGCTCGTGCAGGAGGTGGCCTCCACCGGGCGCTTCCCCGTGCCGATCTTCTGTGCCGGGGGCATCGCCACTCCCGCCGATGCGGCGCTCGCGATGCAGCTGGGAGCCGAGGCCGTGTTCGTCGGCTCCGGCATCTTCAAGAGCGATGACCCTGCCCCCCGGGCTCGCGCCATCGTCGAGGCCACGACGCACTTCCGTGATCCGCACGTGCTGGCCCGCGTGTCGCGCGGTCTCGGGGCTCCGATGACGGGCATCGGAATGGACGAGATCAACGAGGCCCAGCGCTTCGCCGCGCGGGGTTGGTGACCCATCACCGCCGTTCCCGGATCCCCCCAATGACGGTCCGCATCGGCGTCCTCGCGCTCCAGGGCGCCTTCGCCGCCCATGTCGGTGTGCTGTCTGGTCTCGGCGCGGCCGTGTGCGAGGTGCGGAACCCCGCGGACCTGGCCTCGGTCGACGGCCTCGTTCTGCCGGGTGGGGAGTCCAGCACGATGTCGCATCTCCTCCGCTCCGCCGGGCTGGACGAGCCCCTGTCCGAGGCTCTCGCCGCGGGTCTCCCCGCGTTCGGGACATGTGCGGGTCTCATCCTGCTGGCCGACACGATCGTGGACGGACGCCCGGACCAAGTGACCCTCGGTGCTCTCGGAGTGACGGTGCGGCGGAACGCCTATGGACGCCAGCGCGATTCCTTCGAGACCGTGCTCGATCTCCCGTCGGGGAGCATGCTCGGGGTGTTCATCCGGGCGCCCCGCATCGAACGGGTGGGGGAAGGGACGACGGTCCTTGCCCGGCACGGGGACGACCCCGTCCTGGTGGCCCGGGGAAACGTGCTCGGGGCCACGTTCCACCCGGAGATTTCCGGTTCGGCGGCTCTGCACGGTTACTTTGTCAGCATGGTTCGGGAGCGAAAGGCGTAGACCGTGTCCGGACACTCGAAGTGGGCCACCATCAAGCACAAGAAGGGCGCGGCCGACAAGGCGCGCGGGAAGCTCTTCGCCAAGCTCGCCCGCCAGATCGAGGTCGCGGCCCGTCAGGGCGGCGGTGACATCGACGCCAACGCCACCCTGCGCACCATGGTGCAGAAGGCCAAGGGTGCCCAGATGACGAAGGACGCCATCGATCGCGCCATCAAGCGCGGCATCGGCGAGAACGACGGTGCCGACTACGAGACCATCGTCTACGAGGGCTACGCCCCCGGTGGGGTGGCCCTGCTGGTGGAGGTGCTCACCGACAACCGCAACCGCACGGCCTCCGACGTGCGCAGTGCCTTCACCAAGCACGGCGGATCCCTCGCCGAACCGGGCTCGGTGGGCTGGCAGTTCAGCAGGCGCGGCATCGTGCTCGTGGACGGGGCGATGTCCGAGGACGACGCGATGGCGGCAGCCCTGGAGGCCGGTGCGGACGACATCGAGCGCGACGGGGAGCAGTGGCGGATCCTCACGGATCCCTCGGTCGTGTGGGACGTGAAGGAGGCCCTGGAGGACGCGGGCGTCCCGGTTCACTCGGCGGAGAGCACGATGGTCTCGTCGACGACCGTGGCGGTGGACGACCCCGACGACGCCCGGCAGGTGCTGCGCATCATGGACGCGCTCGAGGACAACGACGACGTCCAGGACGTCTTCGCCAACTTCGACATCGACGAGAAGATGATGCAGGAGGTCGGCTGATGGCGGTACAAGTGGGGGACATCGCACCCGACTTCACCCTCCCGGGGACCGGGGGCCGCACCTATTCGCTGTCCGAGCATCGGGGCAGCCCGGTCGTCCTCGTCTTCTATCCCGGGGATGACACTCCCGTGTGCACCAAGCAGCTGGTGTCGTACAACAACGAGCTCTCCCGGTTCGAGGGGGTCGGCGCCACCGTTCTCGCCATCTCCGCGCAGGACCTCGAGAGCCACGCGGAGTTCGCCGGCAAGCACGGCTTCGGCTTCCCGTTGCTCGCGGACACCGACAAGGTGGTGGCCACCGCCTACGGGACCGTGGGGCCGCTCGGGTTCCCCCGTCGCAGCGTCTTCGTGGTGGACGGTCAGGGTGTGATCCGGTACGCCCATCGGGCCATCGCGGGCCTCACCTTCCGCCCCGTGGAGGAACTCATGGAGGCCCTGGCCGGGATCTCCTGATTCCACATTCCCCCCACCGGGGGGACGAGGGGGCTACCATGCGAACCTGTGTTCGCCCCGCTTGCGTTCGAGCCCGTCCCCGGGACCGTCCTGGGTGTCGACCCCGGTCTGACCCGATGCGGCTACGCGGTGCTGTCCTCCCGAGGGGCATCGGAGGTGAAGGCCGTGTCGCTCGGGGTCATTCGCACCCCGGCAACGGACGAACTGCCGGCCCGGCTCGCCGAGTTGCACGGAGAGATCCGCGGACTCATCGAGCGTTTCCGGCCCGCGGCAGTGGCGGTCGAGCAGGTGTTCTTCCGGGCCAATGTCCGCACGGCGATGTCGGTGGGCCAGGCCAGCGGGGTGATCATCGCCGTGGCCGCCGCCGCCGGATGTCCCGTGGTGCAGTACACGCCGTCGCAGGTCAAGAACGCCGTGGCCGGGTGGGGTGGCGCCGACAAGGTCCAGGTGGGGGCGATGGTGCAGCGGCGACTCGGACTGACCGCGGTGCCGCGCCCCGCCGACGCCGCCGATGCCGCCGCCATCGCACTGTGCCACTGCACGATGGCACCCTTCATCGAGCGCCGTGACGCGGCGCTCGCCCGCGCGGAGGCCACGTGATCGGGAGTCTGCGTGGTCCGGTGCTCGAGCGGGTGGCACCGACGTCCGTCCTCGTCGAGGCGGGGGGAGTGGGGTATCTGTGCACCGTGACCACAGCCACCTACGGTGAACTCGAACCCGGCGTGGAGGTCTTCCTTCACGTGCACCACCACATCCGTGAGGACGCCCAGACGCTCTTCGCCTTCGTCGCGCGTCAGGAGCGCGACACGTTCGACATCCTCGTGGCGACCCACGGTGTGGGTCCGGCGTTGGCGATGTCCATCCTCTCCACGTACGCGCCGCCGGCATTGGCGGCGGCGGTGGCCGCGGGCGACACGGTGGCTCTGACGGCGGTGCCCGGCGTGGGAAAGAAGACCGCCGAGCGTCTGATGGTCGAGTTGCGGGAACGTCTCGACATGCCGGTCGGCGGATCGCCGGTCGACGCGCGGGCGGCCGCACCCTCGGCCGAGGTGCGCGAGGCACTTGCGTCGCTCGGCTACGGTGCCGACGAGATCCGCGACGCCATGGGCGGTCTGCGCGACGGCGGGGACAGCGAGACCCTGCTGCGCGAGGCACTCTCGGTCCTGGGGGCCCGTCGTGCGGGATGAGTTCACCGATCCCGGCGTGGTCTCCGACCACGAGTCGTCCGACGAGGCGGGCCTGCGGCCCCGTCGTCTGGACGAGTTCGTCGGACAACGGGAATTGAAGGAGCATCTCGACATCGTCCTCGGCGCGGCGCGCCTCCGGGGTCAGGCTCCGGACCATCTCCTCCTCGCCGGTCCCCCGGGGCTGGGCAAGACCACGCTCGCCGGCATCGTGGCCGCCGAGATGGAGGTCCAGTTGCACGTGACGAGCGGTCCCGCGCTCGAGCGCGCCGGCGACCTCGCCGCGATTCTCACCAAGCTCGGCGAGGGGGACGTCCTCTTCATCGACGAGATCCATCGGCTGTCCCGGTCGGTGGAGGAGATCCTCTATCCGGCGATGGAGGACTTCCAGATCGACATCGTCGTGGGCAAGGGACCGGCCGCGTCCTCCATCCGGCTCACTCTCCCGCGCTTCACCCTCGTCGGTGCCACCACGCGCACGGGGATGATCACCGGGCCTCTCCGTGACCGCTTCGGACTCGTCGCCCGTCTCGACTACTACGACGCCGACGAGCTCACCCTCGTGGTGTCGCGCGCCGCCGGGATCCTCGGTGTGCCGCTCGAGGGTGAGGCCGCACGCGAGATCGCCCGGCGCAGCAGGGGCACGCCCCGCATCGCCAATCGTCTCCTGCGCCGGGTGCGCGACTGGGCCGAGACGCGGGGAACCGGCACGGTGGATGCCCCGGCGGCCCGCAGTGCCCTGAAGGTGTTCGGGGTCGATGAACTCGGTCTGGACAAGGTCGACAGGGCGATCCTGCGCAGCATCTGCGAGCAGTTCGACGGCGGCCCGGTGGGGCTCTCGACGCTGGCGATCGCCGTCGGGGAGCAGCCCGAGACGGTGGAGGACGTGTACGAACCGTTCCTCATCCAACTCGGTCTCCTGGCACGCACCCCGCGCGGCCGGGTGGCCATGGATGCCGCCCGCGCCCACCTCGGCTCCGCCTAGCCTCGGTCCGGTGCGTCTCTCGGACATCGACTACGACCTCCCCGAGGCGCTCATCGCCCAGAAGCCCGTCGAGCCGAGGGACGCGGCGCGGATGCTCGTGGCTGGTCCGGAGGGACCCGTGCGTCATCTGCACGTGTCCGATCTGGACTCGCTCGTCGGACCCGGCGATGTCATCGTCGTCAACGACACCCGGGTCCTTCCCGCGCGGCTCCACCTGCAACGTCGCACCGGCGGCGCGGCAGAGGTCCTCCTCCTCGAGAGGCGGGACGAAGTCGGCATCGAATGGGAGGCACTCGTCCGTCCCGCCCGGCGCCTCCGCGAGGGAGAGGTGCTCGAGTGGTTCGGCAAGCCGGTGCTCCGTGTCGGTGAGCGGACGGACGCGGGGGACACCTTCCTCGTCGGCTTCACGGTTCCGGACCCCGAGGCGCTCCTGGCCCGCATCGGGTCGATGCCGCTCCCGCCCTACATCCGCGGCTCGCTGCCGGACGCCGAGCGCTACCAGACCGTCTATTCGCGACGACCGGCCTCCGCTGCGGCACCGACCGCCGGTCTCCACTTCACGCCCGAGCTCCTCGCCCGTGTCGAGGCGACGGGGGCGGTGGTGCGCCGGGTGGAACTGGTGGTCGGCCTCGACACCTTCAAGCCGATCGCCACGGAGGACCCGCTCGCTCACCCGATCCACACCGAGTCGTACCGGGTCCCGGAGGGACTCCTCGAGGAGTGCCGCTCCGCTCGTCGGGTCGTGGCGGTGGGGACGACGGCGGCGCGCGCACTGGAGAGCGCGGCGGCGACGGGGATCCTCGAGGGGCGCACCGACCTGTTCATCGTGCCGGGGCACCGATGGCGGATGGTGGACGTCCTCTTGACCAACTTCCACATGCCGCGCACGTCCCTCCTGCTGCTCGTCGAGGCCTTCATCGGGGCCCGCTGGCGCGAGCTCTACGCGACCGCGCGCGACGAGGGCTATCGCTTCCTGTCCTTCGGCGACGCCATGCTCCTGGAGCGCGGCGGAGGCGGAAGGTCCGATCGTGCATGAGGTGACCTTCGTCGCCGACGCCGTCGAAGGTCGGGCGCGCGCGGGGACGGCGCGCACCGCCCGCGGCTCCTACGAGACGCCGTGTTTCATGCCCGTGGGCACTCGCGGGGCGGTGAAGCATCTGAGCGCGCGCGATTGTGCCGAGGTGGGTGCCCGCATCGTGCTCGGCAACACGTATCACCTCATGCTCCGTCCGGGGCACGAGACCGTGCGCGCACTCGGCGGACTCGGGCGGTTCTCGGGGTGGGACGGTCTGACCCTCACCGACTCCGGCGGGTACCAGGTGTTCTCGCTCGATCCGCGCGTGGACGACGAAGGGGTCGAGTTCGCCTCCACCTACGACGGCACGCGGGTGCGGTTCACGCCCGAGACGGCCGTCGCGGTGCAGGAGGCCATCGGCGCGGACATCCAGATGGTCCTCGACGTGTGCACGGCCCTGCCGGCGACTCGCGAGCAACTCGCACTCGCCGTGCGGCGCACGCGTGACTGGGCGTCGCGGGCCCGCGCCGCGCACGCGCGCGAGGACCAGTCCCTGTTCGGCATCGTGCAGGGCGGCACTGACCCCGTCCTGCGGGCCGAGAGTGCCGAACACACGGTGGGAATCGGCTTCGACGGGTACGCCATCGGCGGTCTCTCGGTGGGAGAGACGAGACCCGAGATGGTCGAGGCCATCGCCGCCTGCATCGACCTTCTGCCGGCGGACAGGCCCCGCTACCTCATGGGCGTGGGCGATCCCGCCTCGCTCGTGGAGGCCGTCGGGCTGGGGGTAGACCAGTTCGATTGCGTGCTGCAGACGCGGCTCGGCCGCCACGGAACCGCCCTGACGAATCTCGGCAAGGTCCACGTGAAGAACGCGCAATGGGCCCTCAGCGAGGAACCCCTCGATCCCGCGTGTCCCTGCTGGGTGTGTGCGTCCCACACGCGGGGCTACATCAGGCACCTGGCCCGGGTCGGCGAGCCGACCGCGGCCCGACTCGTCTCGGTTCACAACGTCGCATGGACGATCGATCTCATGGCCCGCGCCCGGCGGGCGATTCTCGAGGGTCGATACGCGTCGTTCCGCACGGAGGTGCTCGACGTCTGGGGGTGACCCCGGGCCCGGGCGGGCACCCCGTGTAGGCTCGTGCACCGTGATGGCAACGATGTTCGCCCAGGCCGCCGGTGAGGACACCGGCAGTCCCTGGTTCTCCCTCCTGTTCTTCGGCGCGATCTTCGGCGCCATGTACTTCCTCCTGTTGCGCCCGCAACGGCGACGCCTCAAGGAGTCCCAGGCTCTGCAGAGGTCCCTCGCCGAGGGTGACGAGGTCGTTCTCAATTCCGGCCTCATCGGCTTCGTGAGCGCGATCGAGGGTGACATCGTCTGGGTCGACATCGCCGACGGCCACGGGCAGGAGCGCATCGAGGTGCGCGTCCTGCGGACCGCCATCGCCCGGCGCACCCCCGGCGACGCCGACGCCTCGAAGAACTGAACGTGGTCCGACGTCTCGTTCTGGCACTCGTCTCCACCGTGACGGTGGTGACCGGCCTGTTCGCGGCCAATCTGCTGGCGGGCAATTCCCCCTCGCTCGGTCTGGACCTCCAGGGGGGAGCGTCGGTGACGCTCGAGCCGATCGGTCGGTACGAGAGCGGCGCGCTGGACGTCGCCGTCGACATCATCCGCCAGCGCGTCGACTCGATCGGTGTCGCGGAGCCCGAGATCATCCGTCAAGGGGACAGGGTGATCGTGAACCTGCCCGGCGTCAAGGACCAGCAACGCGCGCTCCAGCTCGTGGGCCGCACCGGGCGCGTGGAGATGAGGCCGGTGCTGAACGTCGTCGAGGATCCCTCCCTGTCCTCGTCCACGTCGACGACGCAGGCCGGGGCAGCGACCTCGACCACCCTGGCCGATCCCGCCGGCGGATTGGGCTCCTCGATGGGGGCACCCCGCCAGGACGACGGCACGCAGGAGCCCGGACTCCGGCCCGGCGAGACGATCCTCCCGGGCGACAAGGACGGACTGCTGTATCTGCTCGGACCGGTCGGGGCCACGGGCGAGGTGTTCTCCAACGACACGAGCATCGAGGTGGACGGCGGAGGTTTCGCCGTCGTGGCCAACCTCCGCGCCGGGCCCGCCGGCGCGGACACGTGGAACGCACTGGCTGCGCTCTGCTACGCGGGGGGCGAGGAGTGTCCCACGCGGTCCGTCGCCATCATCCTCGACGACGTCGTCCTGTCGGCTCCGACGGTGCAGACCCCCAACTTCTCCGGGGGTCAGGTGCAGATCACCGGGGACTTCTCCCGTGCCGAGGCCGAGGACCTGGCCCGCGTGCTGCAATTCGGCGCGGTGCCGGTCGATTTCGAGGCTCCCACGGTGCAGACGGTGTCGGCCACGCTCGGCAAGGACTCGTTGCGCGCCGCCCTCATCGCCGGCGGATTCGGGGTCCTGCTCGTCGTCCTGTTCCTCCTGCTGTACTACCGGGCCCTGGCCTGGGTCATCGTGGCCGGCATCGTGTTGTCCGGCCTCCTGCTGTGGACGACCATCTCCTGGCTGTCGAAGACGAACGGTCTCGCCCTCACCCTCTCCGGAGCGGCGGGCATCATCGTCTCGATCGGTGTCACGATCGACTCCTACATCCTCTTCTACGAGAAACTGAAGGACGACGTGCGCGCGGGCCGGTCGTTGCGCAACTCGGCAGCGAGGGGCTTCTCGCGGGCGTGGCGCACCATCGTCGTGGCCGACTCGGTGTCCCTCATCGGTGCCCTCATCCTGTGGTGGCTCACCGTCGGCTCCGTGCGCGGCTTCGCGTTCTTCCTCGGTCTGTCGACGCTGTCGGACATGCTCATCTCGTACACCTTCAGCAGGCCGGCGGTCCTCCTCCTGTCGCGGACCCGCCGCTTCAGCGGTGACAGGGTCCTCGGCGTGCGTGCCCGCGCCGCGGAGGTCGCGGCATGAGAGCGGCCCTGCATCGTCTCTACACGAACGAGACGACGATCAACTTCCACGGCACGCGACGCGTGGCGTTCCTTTTGTCGCTCCTCCTCGTGGTCGCGGGCGCGGGGTCCCTCGTCACGAGAGGCCTGAATCTGGGCATCGACTTCACGGGCGGGGTGTCCTTCGAGGTGCCGGCGACCGGCGGCCTCGACACTGAGCGCGCGGCCGGAATCCTCGACGAGGAGGGCATGGACTCCTCCGGGGCGAAGATTCAGTTGCTGTCCTCGAGCGAGGGCGACCGGATCCGCATCCAGGTGGAGACGGAACCGGACGCGACGGTCGCCGCGGTGCGCTCTGCGCTTGCCGAGGCGGCCGGCGTCGAGGAGACCGAGGTGAGCCAGTCCTCGGTGAGCGCGACCTGGGGTCGGAACATCACGTGGCAGGCGGTGCGCGCACTCCTGATCTTCCTCGTCATCGTCATGGTGTTCATCGCCTGGAGGTTCGAATGGGCGATGGCGGTGTCGGCCATCGTCGCGGTTCTCCACGACGTCGTCCTCAGCGTCGGCGTCTACTCCGTCCTCGGGCTCGAGGTCACGCCCGCGACCGTGGTGGCCTTCCTCACGATCCTCGGATTCTCGCTGTACGACACCATCGTCGTTTTCGACCGAGTGCAGGAGAACGTGGAGCGCTTCTCGGGCTCCCGTGTGTCCTACGGGGACATCGTCAACGTCTCCATGAACGAGGTGCTCATGCGCTCCGTCAACACCTCGATCGCCGCGGTGCTCCCGGTCCTCTCCCTGCTCGTGCTCGGCTCGTGGGTGTTGGGTGCGGTGTCGCTCGAGGAATTCGCCATCGCGCTCATCGTCGGCTTGGTGACGGGCGTGTATTCGTCGATCTTCCTGGCCGCACCGCTCCTCGCGATCATCCGCGAGAGGCGCGCCGACTACGCCCCGATGCGGGGTCAGCTGTCCCTCGGCGAGGACATGGCCACCCTGATGCTCACCGGGGCCCCGGTGTCACGTCGGGCGCACGACAGGGCCGAGCACCGTCGGCACGAGGGCGCATCGGGTCCCTCGGCGGTCGAGGCCATCCTCAGTCACCCACCGCGTCCGCGCAAGAAGGGCCGTCGCTAACCTTCCCCCATGGGCACCGCAGACCGCGTCCTTCCCTGGAGGCGGCACCACAGTGCCCCGATCGAGGAACTGGCCCCCCTCCTCACCGCGTTCCGGCGCCGTCACCCCAAGGAGCCGGTCACCCTCGTCAACCGCGCCTACGAGATGGCCCGCGTGGCGCACGTCAACCAGAGTCGTTCCTCGGGCGAGGCCTACATCAACCATCCGATCGCCGTGGCGCGCATCGTGGCCGACATCGGGCTCGACGACGTCTCGCTGGCCGCGGCCCTGCTGCACGATGCCGTCGAGGACACCGAGATCACGCTGGAGGACGTGCACGCCAACTTCGGTCCCGAGGTCGCCGCTCTGGTGGACGGGGTCACGAAGCTGGACCGGATTCGTTTCGACTCCCGCGAGGAACAGCAGGCGGCGACGATGCGCAAGATGCTCGTGGCGATGGCACGGGACATGCGGGTGCTCGTCATCAAGCTGGCCGATCGGCTCCACAACATGCGCACCCTCGCGGGCGTGCCGCCCGACAAGCAGCAGCGCGTGGCGCAGGAGACCCTCGACATCTACGCACCGCTGGCGAACCGGCTCGGCATGCAGGAGATCAAGCAGCAGCTCGAGGACCTCTCCTTCGCCGCGCTCTACCCCAAGCGGTTCGCCGAGTTGGACCACCTCGTCCAGTCGCGCACCCCGGAGCGGGAGTCGTACCTGGCCAAGGCGATCGGTGAGGTGCAGGGCCGGCTCGCCTCGGCGAACGTCGTCGCCGAGGTGACAGGACGGGGCAAGCACCTGTGGAGCATCTACGAGAAGATGGTGCAGAAGGACCGTGACTTCGAGGAGATCTTCGACCTCGTGGCGATCCGCATCATCACCGACTCCGTGCGCGACTGCTACGGGGCGTTGGGTTGCATCCACGGGACGTGGCGCCCGGTGGTGGGCCGATTCAAGGACTACATCGCCATGCCCAAGTACAACCTCTACCAGTCGCTGCACACCACCGTGATCGGCCCCCAGGGCCGTCCTCTCGAGGTGCAGATCCGTACCCGCGAGATGCACGAGCGCGCGGAGTGGGGGGTTGCCGCCCACTTCTCCTACAAGCACGGGACCGACCCGACCGAGGACGACTGGTTGGGACGCATCATCGATTGGCAGGAGGAGGTCAGCGACGCGGGGCAGTTCATGGCCGACCTGCGCTCCGACCTCGAGCAAGAGGAGGTCTTCGTCTTCACTCCCAAGGGTCGCGTCGTGACGCTCCCGGCCGGGGCCACGCCGGTCGACTTCGCCTATGCGGTCCACACCGAGGTGGGGCATTCGTGCGTGGGGGCGCGGGTCAACGGCAGGCTCGTCCCGCTCGACAGCACCCTCGTGTCGGGCGACACATGCGAGATCTTCACCTCGCGGGTGGAGGATGCCGGCCCGTCGCGCGACTGGCTGGGCTTCGTGCGCTCCCCGCGGGCACGTTCGAAGATCAAGGCATGGTTCTCGCGCGAGAGGCGGGAGGACATGCTCGAGGCCGGTCGCGACGAGCTGACCGCCGAGCTCCGCCGGGAGGGTCTGCCGGTGCAGAAGATCTGGTCGTCCGACGTGCTCGAGAGGGAGATCGCGGCGGCGGGTGTCGCCGACCTCGACGGTCTGCTCGTCGAGGTCGGGGAGAGGCGGGTCTCGGCCCGCGGACTCGCCCAGCGAATCGGCCGGGCGGTGCGGCACGAGGAGAGCGACGAGCAATTGGCCATGCCGATACGACTCGATCGTCCGGCCGTGTCGCGCCGACCCTCGTCGGGCATACACGTGGAGGGACTCGACGACGTCCTCGTCCGGCTGTCCAGGTGCTGCACACCCGTCCCGGGCGACGACATCCTCGGCTTCGTGACCCGGGGCAGGGGCGTCAGCGTGCACAGGGCGGACTGCGCCAACGCGGTGTCTCTCACCGAGGACGAGCCGGCCCGCATGATCGACGTGGAATGGGCGAGGACCACGCCCGGCACCGTCTTCACGGCCGCGGTCGAGGTGGTGGCCCTGGACCGCAGTCGCCTGCTGCGCGACGTGGCGAACGCCCTGTCCGAGCAGCACGTGAACATCGTGTCGTGCACCACCCACACGGGATCCGACCGGGTGGCTCGGATGCGCTTCGAGTTCGAACTGGGCGACCCCAACCACCTGGACGCCGTCATGCGGGTGATGAAGTCCGTCGACGCGGTGTACGACGCCTATCGCATCGTGCCGGGTGGCGGCTCCGACTAGCCTCACCCGTCGTGTCAGCCTTCCAGACGAGTCCCGGCACCCGGGACATCCTCCCGCCCCTTTCCGGGCGGTGGAGGAGGTTGGTCTCGGTGTTCGCCGACATCGTGGAGAGGGCCGGCTACGAACTGGTCGTGCCGCCGATGTTCGAGGACCTCGGCGTCTTCCTGCGCATCGGCGAGTCCACCGACGTGGTGACGAAGGAGATGTACGACTTCGAGGACAAGGGGGGCAGACGTGTGGCGTTGCGGCCCGAGCACACGGCGGGCGTCTGCCGGGCCTACGTCCAGCATCGCCCTCTCCTTCCGTGGAAGGTCTGGTACGCGGGTCCGAACTTCCGTTACGAGAAGCCCCAGGCCGGGAGGTTCCGCCAGTTCGATCAGGTCGGTGTCGAGGCGCTCGGATCGCCCGATCCCGCCCTCGACGTGGAGGTGGTGGCGCTCGCGGCCGACTTCTACGCCGCCCTCGGACTGCGTGACGTGACCCTCGTGGTGAATTCGCTCGGCGATCCCGACGACAGGGAGAGATACGTCGAGGCACTCCGGGCGCACTTCGAGTCGCGCGCCGCCGAACTCAGCGAGGAGTCCCGGGCCAACATCGTGCGCAATCCGCTGCGCATCCTCGACTCGAAACGCGAGGCGGACGCCGACGCCGTTGCCGCCGCACCCCTGATGGGCGAGTTCCTCGGCCGGGAGGCGCGCGAGCATTTTTCCTCCGTGCTCGCCGGTCTGTCGGCCCTCGGCGTCGGCCACACGGTGGACGAGCGTCTCGTGCGCGGGCTCGACTACTACGTGCGCACGACGTTCGAGTTCCGGTCCTCGTCCCTGGATGCGAGTCAGAACGCCGTCGGCGGCGGAGGCAGGTACGACGGGCTCGTGGAGAGCATGGGTGGACCACCCACGCCGGGGATCGGATTCGCTCTCGGGGTGGACCGCATCCTGCTCGCCTGCGACGCCGAGGGCGTGTTCGGCGTGTCCCCCCCTGCGGTGGATGTGTTCGTCGTCGACGTCACCGACGGTTCCGCGGCATCGACACTCACCCGCGAGTTGCGCGCCGCCGGCTGGGGGGCGGACCGCGCCTTCGACGGACGGAGCATGAAGTCGCAGATGAAGTCCGCCGATCGGAGCGGTGCGCGTTGGGCCGTCATCGTCGGGCCGGACGAGGTCGCCGCGGGGACGGTGGTGCTGCGTAACCTTGCGGACTCGGGTCAGGAAACTGTCCCGCGGACGGAGTTGACTGCGCGGCTCCGGGCCGCGAGGGCACGGGAAGAGGAGCGAGGATGACGGGCGGGACCGCGATGAGGACGCACCTGTGCGGTGACGTCGGTCCGGCGGACGTCGGGGCCACCGTGGCGCTGTGCGGATGGGTCTCCCGACGTCGCGAGCACGGGGAGCACCTCGCGTTCCTCGACCTGCGCGACCACACGGGCATCGTGCAGTGCGTCGTGGACAACGACGTGGACGTGCGCGGTGAGTGGGTCGTGCGCATCGTGGGGGTCGTTCGGTCTCGACCGGAGGGAACCGTGAATCCGAACATCCCCACCGGCGCGGTCGAGGTCGGGGAGTGCACGGTCACCATCCTCAACCCGGCCGAGGCGCCGCCCTTCCCCGTCGACCAACGTGCCGACGACGTGGACGAGGCCATCCGGCTCCGGTACCGGTACATCGACATCCGCCGGGAGAGGATGCAGCGCAATCTGCGCATCAGGGCGCGCGTCAACTCGGTGATCCGTCGGGAGATGGAGGCCCGCGGGTTCCTCGAGGTCGAGACTCCCTTCCTCATGCCGTCGACGCCGGAGGGTGCCCGTGAGTTCCTCGTGCCGTCGCGCAAGGAGCCCGGCTCGTTCTTCGCCCTGCCCCAGTCGCCCCAGCTGTGGAAGCAGCTCCTCATGGTCGCCGGTGTCGACCGCTATTACCAGATCGCGCGCTGCCTCCGCGACGAGGATCTCCGCGCCGACCGCCAGTACGAGTTCATGCAGTTGGACGCCGAGATGTCGTTCGTCTCCCAGGACGACGTCCTCGAGAACATCGGCGCCGTGGTCACGGCCGCGGCGCGTGCGGTGACGGGGGAGGAGCCGCCCCCCATCGCCACCATCACCTGGCGCGAGGCGATGGAACGTTTCGGCGTGGACAAGCCCGACATGCGCTTCGGCATGGAACTCGTGGAACTGACCGACCTCTTCGCGGCCACAGGCTTCAAGGCCTTCTCCGGGGCCCCGGCGATCAAGGCCATCGTGGTGAGGTCGTCGGAGCATCCCGAGACCGCTGCGGCGGGTCGCAACCGGCTCGATGCCCTGACCGAGCGGGCCAAGAAGCTGGGTGCCAAGGGCCTGGTGTGGATGCGCATCGGAGAGGGCGAGGAAGTCGAGTCGCCCGTGGCCAAGTTCCTCACCGAGGACGAGATCGCCGGGATCCGTCGCAGGACCGGCGCCTCCGAGGGCGACCTCGTCCTCGTCGTCGCCGACGAGTGGGCTGTCGCCTGCGAGGTTCTCGGGCAGCTGCGCAACGACATCGGCCGGCCTCCGGTCCACGAGGGCCCCTACCGTTACGTGTGGGTCACCGAGTTCCCGTTGTTCGTCGGCGTCGACCCCGTCAGCGGGAGACCCCGTCCGGGCCATCATCCGTTCTGTCATCCCCATCCCGACGACATCGACCGAGTGGAGACCGAACCACTGTCGGTGCGCGCGCTGGCATACGACCTGGTGCTCAACGGCTGGGAACTCGGGTCCGGATCGATCCGGATCCATGAACCCGGCCTCCAGCGCCGCGTGTTCAACGCCCTCGGCATCGGCGACGACGAGGCCGACAAGCGCTTCGGCTTCTTCCTTCAGCCGTTCAGGTACGGGGCGCCGCCGCACGGCGGGTTCGCCTTCGGCATCGACCGGCTGACGGCGATCCTTGCGGGCGAGGAGAACATCCGCGAGGTCATCGCGTTCCCCAAGACACAGTCGGGTTCCGACCCGATGACGAACGCGCCGACACCGGTCGATCCGGGACAGCTGGCCGAGCTGGGTCTCCGTCTCCTCCCGCCGCCCGCCGGTTCCTGAGCCGTGTCGCGCGAGCCCGATCTCTTCTCGGCCGGACTCGAGGACGAGCTCTCGCGTCGGGCGCCCCTGCCCGAGCGTCTCCGTCCGCGGTCCCTCGACGACGTGGTGGGGCAGGACCACGTCTGCGGTCCCGACGGGCCGTTGCGGCGTCTCATCGAGGCCGATGCCGTCGGCTCGGTCCTCCTCTGGGGTCCCCCCGGAACCGGCAAGACGACCATCGCCGGGATCATCGCCGCACGGACCGAGCGCGTGTTCGTCCGTCTGTCGGCGGTCACCGCAGGGGTGAAGGACGTCCGCGAGGTGATCGAGGCCGCACGCGGCCGTCTGACCTTCGAGGGGCGCGGCACCGTCGTCTTCGTGGACGAGATCCATCGCTTCACCACGGTGCAGCAGGACGCCCTGTTGCACGCCGTCGAGACGGGATTGGTGTCCCTGGTGGGTGCCACCACGGAGAACCCGGCGTTCTCCGTGAACCCCGCACTGCGGAGCCGTTCCTCGGTGTTCGCCCTGCGGGCCGTCGCCGAGGAGGACCTGGCCCGGCTCCTTCGTCGAGCCGCGGAGTCCGAAGGGATCGATGCCGATGCCGCGGCGATCGACCTCATCGCGCGCCGTGCCACCGGTGACGCGCGACTGGCGCTCGGGAGCCTGGAGACGGCCGCGACGATCGGGAACGGACGAGTGGGTCGGGACGAGGCGGCCCGGGCCCTCGACACGGCGGCGTCACGACTCGGACGCGACGACCACTACGACATCGCCTCAGCCTTCATCAAGTCGATGCGCGCCGGCGAGGTCGACACGGCACTGCACTGGCTGGCCCGTCTCCTCGAATCCGGAGAGGACGCGAGATTCATCGCCCGGCGGTTGATCATCTTCGCCAGCGAGGACGTGGGGACGGCGGACGACGCCGCCCTCCTCACGGCCGTGGCGGCCGCGGAGGCCCTCGACCGCGTGGGACTCCCCGAGGCCGCGCACAATCTCGCCCATGCCGTCGTGCGTCTCTCGCTCGCGCCCAAGAGCCGGGCGGTGACCGACGCCGTCGCCGCCGCGACGGCGGACGTGCGCGAGGGCCGGACCGGACGGGCTCCGGCGACGACCGAGGCCGAGCCGCGGCACCGGCCGTTGGGTTTCGAGGTGCCCCGGTATTACCGTGAGGAGGGATGAGAAGGCTCTTCTGGTTCGTCGTCGGCGTCGTCGCCGGGATCTACGGCACCCTGTGGGTGCGCAACACCGCCAGCGACCTCTCCCAGCGCCTCTCGCCGTCGGCGATCCTCGAGCAGGTCGTCGAGGTCGTGCGCGCGGTCGTCGAGCGCGTGCGGACCGCGGTGACCGGGACCTCCGGTCCCGGCGGTGCGGACACCCCGCCGTCCTGAACCCGGGGTTGTACATTCTCTCCGCATGGATGCGTCACCGGTGAACTCCCCCCTGCGTTCCGCCGACGACCTCCGGTCAGCCTTCACGGGTTTCTTCGCCCGTCACGGACATTCGGTGGTGCCGTCGGCGAGCATCATCCCGCACGATCCCACGCTGCTGTTCACCGTGGCGGGAATGGTGCCGTTCAAGCCCTACTTCATGGGGGACGAGGTGCCCCCGTACCGACGCGCCGCCACGGTGCAGAAGTGCGTGCGTGCGGGCGGGAAGCACAACGACCTGGACGACGTGGGTCGGACCAAGCGGCACCTCGTGTTCTTCGAGATGCTCGGGAACTTCAGCTTCGGCGACTACTTCAAGGCCGACGCGATCCCCTGGTCATGGGACCTGGTGACGAACGTGTTCGGTTTCGACGGCGACCGTCTCTGGATAACGGTGCACGAGTCCGACGACGAGGCCGAGGCCATCTGGCACGAGGTCGTCGGCGTGCCGATGGAGCGCATCCAACGCCTCGGTGACGCGGACAACTTCTGGCAGGCCGGCGAGACGGGACCCTGCGGACCGTGTTCGGAGATCCACATCGACCGGGGTCCCTCGTTCGGGCCGGACGGCGGTCCGCTCCACGACCACAAGGGCGACCGGTTCCTCGAGTTCTGGAACCTCGTCTTCATGCAGTACAACCAGGCGCCGGACGGGTCGCGGACGCCGCTTCCGCGTCCGAGCATCGACACCGGGGCGGGTCTCGAGCGCATCCTCGCGCTGGTGCAGGGGGTTGATTCCGTCTGGGAGACCGACGTGCTGCACCCGCTCATCGAGAAGGCCCAGTCCCTGACCGGTGCCCGCTATCTGTCCGGAGACTACGACGACCGCGACAGTTTCAGTCTCCGCGTGCTCGCCGAGCACGCCCGCAGCGCGACGATGCTCGTCAGCGACGGCGTCTTCCCGAGCAACGAGAACCGGGGCTACGTCCTGCGCCGCATCATCCGGCGCGCGGTCCGTCACGCCTTCCTCCTCGGCACCGAGAAGACGGTCATGCCCGCACTCAGTCGGGTCGCGGTGGACATCATGGGCAACGCCTATCCCGACCTGCGCGCCAACGCCGATTTCGTGCACGACGTCCTCGAGCGCGAGGAGGAACGGTTCCGCAGGACCTTGACGACGGGTCTGTCGATCCTCGAGGGCGACCTGGCATCGGGGGGAGTCCTGTCGGGTTCCTCGGCGTTCCTTCTCCACGACACCTACGGCTTCCCGCTGGAGCTCACCCAAGAGATCGCCCAGGAGAGAGGTGTCGACGTCGACATCGCCGGTTTCGAGACGGCAATGGACGAACAGCGCTCGCGCGCGCGCGACGCGCGCCGGGCCGCCGGGACCGGGGAGGGGCGCGTGGAGGTGCATCGAGCCCTCCTCGAACGCCACGGCACCACCGATTTCGTCGGGTACACGCATTCGCGGGCCGAGGCGACGGTGCTGGCCCTGATCGACGCCGAGGACGGAACTCTGGAGGTCTTCCTCGACCGGAGCCCGTTCTATGCCGAGAGCGGCGGGCAGGTGGGCGACACGGGATCGATCGTGGGGGAGGGTTTCGAACTCCGCGTGAGCGACACGACCTTCGCACTCCCGGGTCTGCGCCGACACCTCTGCACGGTCGTGTCCGGGGAGCCCGTCGAGGGTGCATCCGTGCGGGCCGAGATCGACGTGGAGGCCCGCGATGCGACGCGGCGGAACCACACCGGGACCCACATCCTCCACTGGGCCCTGCGAGAGGTTCTCGGTGACCACGTGAAGCAGGCGGGATCCCTCGTGGCGCCCGATCGTCTGCGGTTCGACTTCAGTCACTACGAGGCCCTCACTGCCGAGGAGATCGAACGCATCGAGGCCCTCGCGAACGGTCAGGTCCTGGCGAACAGCGAGGTCGATGCCTTCGAGACCTCGAAGGGAGAGGCCCTGGCCCAGGGAGCCATCGCGTTCTTCGGGGACAAGTACGGAGACACCGTGCGCGTGTTGCGTGCCGGCGCCTCGTTCGAGCTGTGCGGCGGCACCCACGTGAGGGCGACCGGGGACATCGGCACGATCAAGATCGTCAGCGAGTCCTCCATCGGTTCCAATCTCCGTCGCATCGAGGCGGTCACCGGTGAGCACAGCGTGCGGCACATGCAGCGCCTGCACGCGACCATCGGAAGCGTGGCCGAGACTGTCGGGGCCCGTCCGGACGACGTGCTCGTCGGTGTGCAGCGGCGGCTGGACGAGTTGAAGGCCGCCCACGAGGAGCTCCGGGAACTGCGGGGACGCCTGGCGACCGGACGGGCGCTCGAACTCGCGCGGAACTCGACCGACGGGGTGGTCGTCGAACGGGTGGACGGACTCGATCCGGACGCCGTCCGCGAGCTGGCGCTCGCCGTCAGGGCCCAGGCCGGGGTGAGAGCGGTCGTCATCGGCGGTGTCACCTCGACGGGGGGTGTCTCGCTGGCGGCCGCCGTGTCGCCCGATGCCGGGGTCTCCGCCGGTGCCGTTCTCAAGGACGCGGCTCGCGCCGTGGGCGGGGGAGGCGGCGGGAAGGGCGACGTTGCCACCGCGGGCGGGAAGAATCCCGCCGGCCTCGACGAGGCACTGCGCATCGCCCGTGCCGCCATCGGCTGACGCGTGCGGGTTCTCGGCGTCGACCTGGGTGCCGCGCGCATCGGGCTCGCCCTGTCGGACCGGAGCGGGACGCTCGCATCGCCCCATTCCGTCCTCGTGAGACGGGGTCGACGCTCGGAGGACCATGCCGCCATCGCCCGCGTCGTGCGCGAGGAGGACGTGGAGCTCGTCGTCGTCGGTCTCCCGTTGAACATGGACGGATCCGAGGGGGCGGCCGCGAGGGCCGCCCGCGACGAGGGACGGGCCATCGCTACCGTGGTCGGGGTGCCCGTCGTGTTCGCCGATGAACGCCGCACCACCGTCGCGGCGGAGGATTCACTGCGAGCACGTGGCGTCCATGGTCGCCGTCGACGCGGGAGCGTCGACAAGGTCGCCGCGGCGTTCATCCTGCAGGCGTGGCTCGATGCCCGGCTCGGCGGAGGCGGGCAGGGATGACCGAGGATCGCGGGGACCGGGCACCCTGGACGGTCGACCCGTGGGACCGGGTCGGGGCCATCGCCGATCTGGCGCTCGAGGAGGTGCCCGATCCGGGTCGTCGCTGGGCCGGCACCGTGCGCACCATCACCCTCGCGTTCTGCGGCGTGCTGCTCGCCGTGGGTGCCCTCGGTTTCTGGGCGGTTCGTCAGCTCAATCCGGCCGGTGAACCGGGAACACCGGTGTCCTTCACCGTCAACGAGGAGGACGACATCGACGCGGTGGTGTCCCGGTTGGCCGACGCCGGGATCATCGTCAACGAGACGGCATTCCGCTGGTACATCGGGTTCAGGGGCGGATTCACCCCGACACCGGGCTACTACACGCTGCGGGCCCGGGCCGATGCGGGAGAGGTGCTGCGTCTGCTCTCCACTCCACCTTCGGCCACGTTCGTGTCGGTGACCTTCCCCGAGGGAATGACGATCGAGCAGATGGCCGCCCGTCTCGCCGAGAAGCTGCCCTTCATGGATCCGGCCGAGTTCCTCGCCGCGGCCGATGCCGCGGTGGTGCCGGCCGCGCTCGCGCCGGGGACGGCGGGATCGTTGGAGGGACTGCTCTTCCCCGACACTTACCAGGTCTCCGGTGACGACACCGAGCAGCGCGTCGTCGCCCGACTGGTGGCGATGATGGAACGCGTCGCCCGGCAGGAGGCCCTCGAGCAGGCTCCCCAACTCGTGGGTGTCACTCAGTACGAGGCTCTGGTGGTGGCGTCGTTGGTGGAACGAGAGGCCAAGGTCCCCGAGGACCGCGCGAAGATCGCCCGTGTCATCTACAACCGACTCGCCAAGGGCATGAAACTTGAGATCGACGCGTCGCTGCTCTACCGGGCCCCGGCGGGTGCGTCGTTCGCCGATCTGAAGGCGCGGGACACCCCCTGGAACACGTATCTGAGGAACGGGCTGCCACCCACGCCCATCGCCAATCCCGGACGTGCGTCGATCCGCGCTGCTCTGGCCCCGGCTCCGCCACCGGCGCGCACGGACGAGGCATGCGCGGGATTGGCGGCGAACCAAAAGTGCGAGTACCTGTACTACGTCCTCATCGACAAGGACGGCCGCCATGCCTTCGCCACCACCTTCGCCCAGCACCTCGCCAACATCGAGAAGGCCCGGGCGGCGGGGATCCTGCCGTGATCGACGCACTGCCCGGAGAGTGGATCGGGCTCGTGGCCGGTTCCCCGATCGCGCAATCCCTCTCGCCCGCCATCCACGAGGCGGCATTCCGGGCCGCCGGTCGTCGGGGTTCCTTCGGCGCGGTGGAGTGCACGGCGGAGGAGAGCGCCGGACTCGTGGCGATGTGCCGCACCCGCGATCTGGTCGGAGCCTCGGTCACGATGCCCCTCAAGGAGGCGATCGTGGGTCTGTGCGACGACCTGTCCCCGGATGCGGAGGCACTCGGGGCCGTGAACTGTCTGCGATTCGATGACGACCGGGTCGAGGGGCACAACACCGACGGCCCCGGATGCATCGCCGCCCTCGAGCGTGCAGGGGCGACGGTGGCCGGCTCCGTGGCGGTGGTGCTCGGTGCCGGTGGAACAGCCCGTTCCGTCGCCCTGTCCCTCGCCCGTTGCGGCGCCCGCGTCGTCATCGTGAATCGCACCGTTCCCCGGGCCGTCGAGGCGGCCGAGTCCCTGTCGCGTGCGGTCGGACTCATGGGAGAGGTGACCGTCGGCGACCTCGGCGCGGTCCGCGGGGCGGACATCCTCGTGAACGCGACGTCCGTGGGCATGGGCTCCTCCGCCGTGCCCGTCCCCGTCGACGTCCTCCACGACGGGCTTGTCGTCCTCGACGCCGTCTACCACCCCCTCGACACGGCATTGATCCGTGCGGCCCGGGCGGTCGGCGCCCGGGGGGTGGACGGCGTCTGGATGCTCGTGGAGCAGGCCCGCGTGCAGCAACACCTGTGGTTCGGGGAGATGCCCGATGCCGAGGTGATGCGAAAAGCGGCAGAGGTCGCCCTCTCGGCCCGGCAGTAACCTTGGACCGTGCTCAGGTTCCTCACCGCAGGAGAGTCCCACGGTCGTGCGCTGCACGTCATCGTCGAGGGTCTCCCCGCGGGACTGCCCGTAGCGGTCGCCGACATCGAGGGCGAACTGGCCCGCCGACGCATCGGCTTCGGTCGGGGGCCCCGCCAGCGCTTCGAGAAGGACGTCGTGTCGATCGTCGGCGGTGTGCGCCACGGCCGCACCCTCGGATCGCCGGTGTCGATCGAGATCCAGAACTCCGAGTGGTTCCGCAGCGACAAGTGGCACGAGGAGATGTCGGTCGAACCCGGTCGGACCTCCGCTCCGCTCACCACGCCCCGCCCGGGGCACGCCGACCTCCCGGGGATGCAGAAGTACGGCTTCGACGACGCACGTGACGTGCTCGAGAGGGCAAGTGCCCGCGAGACGGCCGCGCGCGTGGCAGCGGGCTCGCTGGCCAAGATGCTCCTCGCCCGTCTGGGTTGCTCCGTGCTCAGTCACGTCGTGCGCATCGGTGCGGTCACGGCGGGGAACGGGTCGCTTCCCCTTCCGGTGGATCTGGCGCGCATCGACGCCTCCGAGGTCCGCGTCCTCGACGAGGTCGCCGGGGCCGCGATGGTCGAGCACATCAAGGACGCGGCACGTGCCGGAGATTCCCTCGGTGGGGTGGTCGAAGTCGTCGCCCACGGCGTTCCGGTGGGACTCGGCAGCCACGTGCACTGGGACCGCAAGGTGGACGCCCTCCTGGCGATGGCGGTGATGAGCATCCAGGCCGTCAAGGGCGTGGAGGTCGGTGATGCCTTCGACATCGCAGCCTTGCCGGGAAGCGAGGCTCACGATGCCATCTCCTGGGACGCCGCGGGGCGGAGGTACGTCCGGGCGTCCGACAGGGCGGGCGGCACCGAGGGTGGCATCACCAACGGGGAGCCCGTGGTCGTGCGTGCCGCGATGAAGCCGTTGGCCACCCTCAATCGCCCGGTCCTCGGAACGGTGGACATCGTCTCGAAGGAGGAGACGGTCAGTTTCAAGGAGCGCACCGACGTGACTGCCGTCCCCGCCATGGGCGTGGTGGCCGAGAGCATGGTGGCGCTCGTGCTGGCGGCTGAGGCTCAACGCAAGTTCGGCGGTGACTCGGTGGACGAGATGGTGCGCAACTTCGCGGCGTTCACGGCGACGCTGACGCGATGACCAGGGCCGATCGCGTGCGCACCGTGATGCTGGTGGGACTGATGGGGTCGGGAAAGACCACCGTGGCGCGACTCGTGGGTGAAGCCTGCGGGCGACGGGTCCTGGACACGGACGAGATGGTCGAGAACGCCGCGGGTATGCCGTTGCGCGAGGTCATCGAACGGCACGGCGAGGCCGGATTCCGGCGACGGGAGGCCGCGGCGCTGGCCTCCGCACTCGAGGCCGAGGACGTCGTCGTGGCCGCCGCGGGTGGCTCGGTGTGCTCACCGGAGTCTGCCGAACTCGTGCGCGACCACCGGACCGCCGGGACGTGCACCGTGGTCTGGCTCACCGCCGCGGTCGACGAGTTGGCCCGTCGTGCCCGTGGCGGCACGCATCGTCCGGCCCTCGACGCCGATCCCGTGGCGGTGCTCGAGCGCATGGAATCCGAGCGGCGGGGGACGTACGCCGACCTCGCCGACGTGGTCATCGACACCGAGGGGTCGGAACCCGCCGGTGTGGCCGCCCGCATCCTGGCGATTCCCGGTGTGGTCGGGGTGGACGATGTCCGGTGAGCACGCCGTGCGGCGCGTGAACGTCCCCCTCGGGGAACGTTCCTATGAGGTGGCGGTGGGGCGCGGTGTGCGGCACCTGCTCCGGGAGATGCTGCCCGCGGGTGCGCGTCGTGTCGCCCTCGTGACCCAGGAGGGTGTGCCGGCCGGGCTCCGGCCCGACCTCGCCGACATCCCCGTCAGCCTCCATGTGATCCCCGGAGGCGAACGGCACAAGACCCTCTCCACGGTGGAGACACTGTGTCGCGAGTTCTCCCGATCGGGTCTCACGCGCGCCGACGCGGTGGTCTCGGTCGGTGGGGGCCTCGTGAGCGACGTCGCCGGGTTCGCTGCCGCCTGCTACCACCGTGGCACCCCCGTCGTTCATCTGCCCACGACGCTTCTCGGAATGGTCGACGCGGCCATCGGGGGGAAGACCGGGGTGAACATCCCCGAGGGCAAGAACCTCGTGGGGGCGTTCTGGCAGCCGACGGCGGTGCTGTGCGATCTCGAGGCCCTGGACACCCTCCCGGAGCGCGAGACACGTTGCGGTTCCGGGGAGATGGCCAAGTATCACTTCATCGCCGGAGACGATCTCTCCGCGATGCCGCTCGAGGACCGCATCGCCCGGTGCGTGGGGATCAAGGCAGAGATCGTCGCCGAGGACGAGCGCGAGAGCGGTCGGCGTGCCCTGCTCAACTACGGGCACACCCTGGCCCATGCGCTCGAGACGGTGACCGACCATCGGATCGCCCACGGTGAGGCCGTGGCGGTGGGGCTCGTGTTCGCCGCCGAGCTGGCCCGCGACCTCGGACGCATCGACGATGCCCGTGTCGGCGATCACCGCCGCGTGGTGCGCGACGTCTACGGCCTCGACGAGGCGGTGCCCGCCGGTTGCGCGGTGGCGGATCTCGTCGCCGCCATGGCGAGGGACAAGAAGGCGCTCGGCTCGCTGACCTTCGTCCTCGATTCGGCGCGGGGTCTCGAGGTGGTGCGCGACCTGCCGACGGAGCGTGTGTCATCGGTGCTCGAGAAATTCATCCGTTCGCGGCGATGAATTCGCCCGTTGACACGACCCGGGCGGGGTACCTTTCGGGAATGCCCATCCGCTCCGTCCTCGTCGTCTCCGGACCCAATCTGGCGTTGCTGGGCACCCGGGAACCCGCGCTCTACGGGACCGACACCCTCGCCGACCATGTGGCGCGGGTGGAGAGCGTCCTCCGTCCGGCAGGCGCGGCGGTGGCGTCCTTCCAGACCGATTCCGAGGCCGAGATGCTCGCGGCCATCCACGGAGCAGCCGGCACGCACGACGCGATCATCATCAATGCCGGTGCCTTCACCCACTACGCCTGGGCCGTGCACGACGCACTGCGGTCGTTCCCTGGACCGGTCATCGAGGTCCACCTGACGAATCCCGCCGCACGGGAGCCCTTCCGGCACGTGAGCGTGCTCGCGCCGGTGGTGGCCGGTTCCGTGTCGGGATTCGGATCGCTCGGGTACGAACTCGCCGCACGGGCAGTCCTGGCATTGTCATGACCGTGGCGGGACCGATTCCCCGCGTCGACCGATCCGGGAGACTCGCCGACCTTCGGGTCGAGGGCTTCGACGGCTTCGTGCTCGTCGAGGAGGGATCGCACATCAGATGGGCGACGGGGTTCGGAGGGAGTGCCTCGTCGCTGCTGGTCGACCCGGAGACGGGCCGCGGTCATCTGATCGTCGATGCGCGCTATGCCGAACGGGCGGACGTCGAGGTCTCGGCGTGCGGCGCCGACGTGGACGTCGTCCGGCGGGGACCCGGCGACGACCTCGATCGGACGATCGCCGGGCTGGCCGGGAGTCGCCCGGTCGGGGTCGACCCGGGTTCCACGACGCTGGCCCGGATGCGCCGACTCTCCGCCGTGGCGCGCGTGGTGGAGCACTCGCCGCCTTTCGCCGATCTTCGTCGCGTGAAGTCACACGAGGAGATCGAGATCATGGGGCGGGCCGCTGCCATCGCCACCGAGGCCCTGCTTTCGGTGGTCGACGAGGGTCTGGCGGGGCGCAGCGAGCGGGACATCCGCTCCCGTCTGGACGCCCGGATGCTCTCGCTCGGGGCCGACGGCCCGGCCTTCACGACGATCGTGGCAGCGGGGGTGCGGGCGGCCAGACCGCACCATGAGGCGGGCGACGACACGGTGGAGGCGAATGACATGGTCATCGTGGACATGGGGGCCGAGGTCGGCGGTTATCGCAGCGACATGACGCGAGTGATCGTGGTGGGGGAGCCGGGCATCGAGAGGCGCCGGATGCTGGAGACGGTGCGCGAGGCCCAGGCGATGGGTGTCGTCGCCGTGCGGGCCGGAGCCACCGGCGCCGGGGTGGATGCCGAGGTTCGTCGGGTCTTCTCCGCCGCGGGATGCGAATCCGAGTTCGTCCACGGAACCGGACACGGGGTGGGGATCTCCATCCACGAGACGCCCATCCTCGGACCGAGGTGCGAAGAGGTGCTCCGTTCAAGCGAGGTGGTGACGGTGGAACCCGGGCTCTATCGTGTCGGGGTCGGCGGCGTGCGCATCGAGGACCTCGTGGTCGTCGGCGCGGACGGCTGCAGGAACCTCACCCTCGCACCCAAGGAGCTCTCGTGCCCGCGATCACGACCAACGACCTGAAGAACGGCATCACGCTGGAGCTGGAGAACGGTCTCTTCACCGTGGTCGAGTTTCAGCACGTCAAGCCCGGAAAGGGCGGTGCCTTCGTGCGGACCAAGCTCCGCAATCTCCGGAACGGCAACGTCTTCGAGAAGACGTTCAACGCCGGGATTCGCGTCGAGCAGGCGATCCTGGACAAGCGGGACATGCAGTTCCTTTACCGGGACGGCGACGACTACGTCTTCATGGACACCGAGTCCTACGACCAAATGACGGTGTCGCCGACGGCGCTCGGGGAGGCGGCGGATTACCTCGTGGAATCGGCGATGGTCATTATCGCCCTGCACAACGGGGAGATCGTCAGCGTGGAGATCCCAGCGTCCGTCGAACTGACCGTCGCCGAGACGGAGCCCGGGGTGCAGGGCGACCGGGTCTCCGGCGCGCGCAAGCCGGCCACACTGGAGACCGGGAAGGTCCTGCAGGTGCCCCTGTTCATCAACGTCGGTGACCGTGTCAAGGTGGACACGCGCTCCGGCGACTACATCACCCGCGTCTGACGGTCGGGGCGTGGCACGCATCGACGACCGTAGCGACGCGCGGGAGCAGGCCGTCACCCTCCTCTATGAGGCCGAGCAACGTCGCGTCCCGGCGGTGTCCCTCCTCGAGGACCGCGGACTCGTGGCCGAGGAGCTGACGCGGAGTCTGCTGTCGGGCATCGAGGTTGCACGGGACCGCATCGACGACGTCATCAGGGCCCATTCCCGTGACTGGCCGCTGGAACGCATGCCAGCCATCGACCGGGCCGTGCTGCGCCTCGGGGTGCACGAGCTGTTGTCGCGACCCGATGTCCCGGTCGCGGTCGTCATCGACGAGGCCGTGGAGATCGCCAAGCGCTTCTCGACCGACGACTCCGGGCGCTTCGTGAACGGTGTCCTGGCGGCCGTGGCCCGCGATGTCCGGCGTCCCGGCGACTGACACAGGGGCGCCCGTCGGGCCGCTCGCGCGTCTCGCGACGCGGATGCGCGGCGTCTCGGCGTGGACATGGCTGGTCATCGCGCTCGTCGTGGCCCACGCGTCCTGGATGTCCTGGATGCAGGTGGACATGCACCTGGGGCTCGGCACGTTCGCCTACGACGCGGGGCTCTACGACCAGGGGGTGTGGCTCCTGTCGCGGGGCGAGACGCCCTTCGTCACCCTGATGGGCCGCAATCTCCTCGGGGACCATGCGTCGCTGATCCTCTTCTTCCTCGTGCCCGTCTACTGGGTGGTGCCGGGGACCGCGACCCTCCTCGTCACGCAGGCCATGGCCGTCGCCGCGGGAGCACTGCCCTTTCACTTCTTCGCAAGGAAGCGGCTCGGGCACGGTGCTTTCGGAGTCCTCGCGGCCATCATCTGGCTGGCCAACCCGGCAGTCAACGGGACGAACATGGAGAATTTCCACCCCGACGGCTACCTCGGACTGCTCGTGCCTCTGGCGATGTTCGCGGCACTGGAGCGGCGGTGGCGTCTCTACGCCGTGGCGATCCTGCTCGTCCTGCTGGTGAAAGAAGACACCGTCCTCCTCGTCGCGCCGCTCGGTCTGTGGGTTGCCCTGCGGCGGGACCGACGGCGCGGCTGGGCCACGGTTGCCGGGGGAATCCTGGCGGCCCTGGCGGGCATGTACCTGCTCATGCGGCCGCTCATCGGGGTTCCCACGCGCAACGCCTGGCGCATCCCCTTCGGGGGACCGTGGGGTCTCGTGCGCACCACGTTCACCGACCCGCTGGCCGTCCTCCGGCACCTGACGAGCGACGACCGTCCGTTGTACCTCTGGCAGATGGCGGCCCCCTTCGCCGGCCTGTTCGTCCTCTCGCCCTGGCTGGCGGCCGTCGCCGTGCCCGTCGTCGCCTCGAACACCCTCAGCACCTTCTGGTACCAGCACAGCATCCAGTACCACTACTCGCTGGTGGCGGTGCCGCCCCTCCTGTTCGCCGTCATCGACGGCGCCCGGCGCTTGCGCGAGAACGGTCGCGCCACGGTGCTCGGAATCGTTGTCGTCTCGTCGCTGCTCACGTCCCACCTCTGGGGGCAGCACACGCTGGCGGAGCGGCCGCGAGCGGTGTGGTCCCGTGACAATCCGGTCGCCCGTGCCGCCCTGGACATCATCGGGGCGGTTCCCGATGACGCGGTCATCAGCGTCTACGACCCGCTGGTGACCCACATGGCCCATCGACGCGAGGTGTACTTCTTCCCCAATCCCTTCCGGGCCGTGTACTACGGGGTGGGCACGGAATTCGAGGGAGAGCGTCTGCCGGCCGCCGACCGGGTGGAGTACGTGGTCCTGCCGCGCTTCCTCAACGAGACCCTGTCGGCTGACTGGGCACGCGAGCGCGCCGCCTTCGAGGAGACGGTGTCCAACGAACACTGGATCGTCTGGCAACGACGGGCGGTCCCTGCGGAGGTCGACATCTGGGAACCATGACCCCCCGCGGGGTGGCGCGCGACCCCGTCCATGGAGTATCCTGCCGATCGACCGTGAAGCGGGTCCTGTGAGGCCCGGACGGAGGAGACAAGATGACGGCACAGGCGAGGCACCCACGCGCATGCGCAGGTGCCTTTTTCGTGTCCCCGGTGCGGAGCCGTCAATGGTCATGACCGTGGCCGAGGTGCTCGGCAAGGACGACATCGACCGGGCGGTCGTGCGCATCGCCCATGAGATCGTCGAGAGGGGCGACGAGCCCGATGACCTCGTGGTGGTGGGACTGCAGAGCGGCGGGGCATGGCTGGCGGCGCGCATCGCCGGGACACTGGCGGAACTGCCGGGAGGACGGGGCGTGCCGGTCGGGGTCGTGGACGTCTCCTCGTTCCGGGACGACGCCGCGGTGCGTCCCCCGGTCCCCGTGTGGCCCACCGACATCCCCGTGGACCTCACCGACCGGGTGGTGGTGCTCGTCGATGACGTTCTCCACACCGGGCGCACGGTCCGCGCGGCCCTGGAGGCACTGATCGTCCACGGTCGTCCGAGAGCGGTACGCCTGGCCGTCATGATCGACCGGGGGCATCGGGAACTCCCGATCAGGCCGGACCACGTGGGGAAGAACCTCCCGACCGGACCGCACGACGAGGTGGAGGTGGGACCCTCCGGGGTGCGCATCCGAAGGAGAGATGCATGAAGCATCTGCTCTCCACCGCCGAACTCACGCGCGTCGACATCCTCGCACTCCTCCGGCTGGCGACGGAGTTCGCGGCGGGAGGTCGCGAGCGACCCGCCCGGCGCGACGACCTCGCGGGACGCGTCGTGGCGTCGGTCTTCTTCGAGGACAGCACCCGCACCCGGCTCAGTTTTGAGACCGCCGCGAAGCGCCTGTCGGCGGAGGTGCTCGGTTTCACCGCCGGGTCCTCCAGTCTCAACAAGGGCGAGAGCGTGAGGGACACCATCGAGACACTTTCGGCGATGGGCGTCGATGCCATGGTCATCCGCCACCGATCGAGTGGGGTCCCGAGGTCGGCGACGGAGTGGACCGACGCATCGATCGTCAACGCGGGTGACGGCTGGCATCAGCACCCCACGCAGTCGCTCCTGGACGCCTTCGTCATCGCGCGCGAATTCGGACTGACGGACGGCCTCGACGGGATCCGGGTGGCCATCGTCGGGGACCTCCGACACTCGCGCGTCGCGCGCAGCAACGTCGACCTGCTCGGTCGACTCGGGGCCGAGGTCATCCTCGTGTCGCCCCCATCGCTCTCCCTGGACGCCGGAGCCGCGTGCCGGGCCGTGGTGTCGCACGATCTCGATGAGCACGTCGGATCGGTCGACGTGCTCTACATGCTCCGGGTGCAGCGAGAGCGCATGACGGCCGGGCTCATCCCGTCCATGGAGGAGTACTCGCGCAGGTACGCACTCGATGCGAGCCGGGCGTCGCGACTGTCGGCCACGGCGATCGTGATGCATCCCGGGCCCATGAACCGGGGAGTGGAGATGCGCGTCGATCCCGCCGACCTCCCCGGCTCACGCATCCTCGACCAGGTCGCCGCCGGCATCCCCGTGCGCATGGCCGTGCTGGCCACTCTCGTCGGGCCGACGTCGGCCCCCGCCCCAGGAGGCTCCCGTGGACACTGATGCAACACTGCTCATCGCCGGCGGGGCCGTGGTCGACCGGGAGGGAACACGCCGCGCCGACGTTCTCGTCAGGAACGGTGTCGTGGTCGCCGTGGGGGAGGGACTCGAGGGCGACGTGGTTCTCGACGCCGGGGGATGCCACGTGTCGTCGGGTTTCGTCGACCTCCACGCCCATCTGCGCGAACCCGGCCGCGAGGAGGCCGAGACGATCGAGTCCGGCAGTCGCGCGGCCGTCAGGGGTGGTTACACCGCGGTCGTGGCGATGCCCAACACCGAACCTGCCCAGGACTCGGTGATGGTGGTCCGCTTCGTCGCCGCCCGCGGTCGCGAGGTCGGCCTGTGCGAGGTTCTGCCCGCGGGGTGCATCACGGTCGGCCGGGCGGGGGAGAGAATCGTGCCCTTCGCGGATCTGGCCGCCGAGGGGGTGACCCTCTTCACGGATGACGGCAGCGGAGTCCAGGATCCCCTCGTCATGCGCCGCGCCCTGGAACATGCCCTGCCCCTCTCCGTCACCCTGGCGCAGCATTGCGAGGTGGCTCGTCTGACGGAGGGTGCGGTCATGCACGAGGGTGAGTGCTGCTCGCGCCTCGGTCTGCCCGGCTGGCCGTCCCTGGCCGAGGAACTCATGGTTCATCGAGACATCGAGCTGGTCCGTCTCACGGGTGCGCCGCTCCACCTCCTGCACCTCTCCACGGCCGGGAGCGTGGAGCTGGTGCGCCGGGCGAAGCAGGACGGTCTTCCGGTGACCGCCGAGGTGACCCCGCATCATCTCTCCCTCTCCGACGACCTGCTGGCCGACTTCGACCCGGTGTTCAAGGTCAATCCGCCGCTGCGGACGATGCGCGACATCGAGGCCCTGCGGGAGGGGCTCCGTGACGGCACCATCGACGCGGTCGCCACGGACCACGCTCCCCACGCCGACCACACGAAGGAACTCGCGCTCGACGCCGCGCCTCCGGGGATGCTGGGGCTGGAGACGGCCCTCGCCGTCGTCAACACCGCCGTCGGCCTTGATCCGGTGTCCCTGGTCCGCGCGATGTCCTGGAATCCCGCCCGCATCGCCCGCATCGATGATCGTCAGGGTCGACCCGTCGCTCCCGGCGAACCGGCACATCTCGCCGTGTGGGAGCTCGAGTCCCGGCGAGTCGTGTCGCGCGACGCCCTCGCGAGCCGCAGCCGCAACACGCCCTGGCACGGCACGGAACTGCGGGGCGCCGTCCACCACACCGTGTACGAGGGACGGGTCGTGATGCGCGACGGAGAGGTGGTGTCATGAGCGGGATCCGGGAATCGCATCTCGTCCTCGAGGACGGGTCGATCTTTGAGGGCGAAGGGATCGGGGCAGAGCCGGAGGGCGGCGTGTCCTCCGGTGAGGTCGTTTTCAACACGACGATGACCGGTTACCAGGAGGTTCTGACCGACCCGTCCTACGCCGGTCAGATCGTCACCTTCACCACAGCCCACATCGGGAACTACGGCACGACACCCCTCGATGCTGAGTCCCGGGGAACGTTCGCCCGTGGCGTCGTCGTGCGCGACGCGGCGCGTCGGGCGAGCAACTGGCGAAGCACGGAGGATCTGCACGGTCATCTCGCGCGGGCCGGTCTCTCCGGGATCGCCGGTGTGGACACACGACGTCTCACGCGCCTGTTGCGGGATTCGGGTTCCCTTCGCGGGGCCTTCGGGGCCGCGCCAACCGACGTGCTGTTGCGGGCCGCCAGGGCGGAACGGGGAACGGCCGGAGTGGACCTCGTCTCGCTCGTGACGACGGATCGTCCCTACACGGTCGGTGACGGTGGCTTCCGGGTCGTGGCCGTCGATTACGGCATCAAGACGACGATCCTCACGTGCCTCGCCGGGATCGCCACCGTCACCGTCGTTCCGGCGTCGACCTCCGCGGCCGAGATCCTCGCCATGGCCCCCGACGGGGTGTTTCTCTCCAACGGTCCGGGCGATCCCGAGATGGTGTCCGGCGCCCCCGAGACCATCCGTGCCGTCGTCGAGGCGGGGGTGCCGACCTTCGGCATCTGTCTCGGTCACCAGCTCCTGTGCCTCGCCTTCGGCGGGCGCACGTACAAGCTGCCGTTCGGCCACCACGGGGGGAACCACCCGGTTCGCCACGAGGCCACCGGTCGCGTTGAGATCACCAGCCAGAACCACAACTTCTGTGTCGATCCCGCGTCCCTGGAGGGCATCGCCGAGGTGACGCACGTCAACCTGAACGACGGCACGAACGAGGGGGTCCGCTTCCTCACCCACCGGGCCTTCAGCGTGCAGCACCACCCCGAGGCCGGTCCCGGACCCCACGACAGCCGGTACCTGTTCGATGACTTCGCACGATTGATGGAGACACGCTGATGCCCCGCCGCACCGACCTCGAGAGCATCCTCATCATCGGATCGGGGCCGATCGTCATCGGTCAGGCCTGCGAGTTCGACTACTCGGGCACGCAGGCGTGCCGTGTGCTGCGCTCCGAGGGCTACCGCGTGGTGCTGGCGAACTCGAACCCGGCGACCATCATGACCGACCCCGACTTCGCCGACCGCACGTACGTCGAGCCCCTCACCCCCGACATCCTCGCGCGCATCATCGAGCGCGAGCGTCCCGACGCCGTTCTGCCCACGCTCGGGGGACAGACGGGACTCAACCTGGCGATGGCCCTCCACGGGCGCGGACTGGTGGGCGTCCCCGGGACCCCCGAGCTCATCGGAGCCAATGCGGAGGCGATCGCCACGGCGGAGGACCGCGACCGGTTCAAGCAGGCCATGATCGAGATCGGACTGCGGGTGCCGCGCAGCGGCATCGCGCACTCGATGGAGGAGGCCGAGCGCGTCGTGGACGGCATAGGTCTTCCCGTCATCATCCGCCCCGCCTACATCCTCGGCGGGCGGGGGACCGGGATCGCCAGGACACCCGAGGAGTTCAGCCGACTCGCCGGCGCCGGACTCGATGCGAGCCCCATCGGGGAGATCCTCATCGAGACCTCAATCGCGGGCTGGAAGGAATACGAACTCGAGGTGATGCGCGACAGGGCGGACAACTGCGTGATCATCTGCAGCATCGAGAATGTCGACCCCATGGGCGTGCACACGGGCGACTCGATCACCGTCGCACCCGCCCAGACCCTGTCCGACGTCGAATACCAGGGGATGCGCGACGCGGCCATCGCCTGCATCCGACGGGTGGGGGTGGAGACGGGGGGGTCGAACGTGCAGTTCGCCCTCAATCCGACCGACGGCGAGATGGTCGTTATCGAGATGAACCCGCGAGTGTCCCGGTCGTCGGCGCTGGCCTCGAAGGCCACGGGATTCCCCATCGCCAAGATCGCCGCCAAACTCGCCGTCGGGTACACCCTCGACGAGATCCCCAACGACATCACGCGGGCCACCCCGGCCAGTTTCGAGCCGACCATCGACTACGTGGTGACGAAGATCCCGCGATGGGCGTTCGAGAAGTTCCCCGGCACGTCCGGGGTCCTCGGGACCCAGATGCAGAGCGTGGGGGAGGTCATGGCCATCGGCCGCACGTTCCCCGAGAGCCTGCAGAAGGGGCTGCGCTCCCTCGAGCAGGGACGCTCAGGCCTCGGTGCGGACGCCGCCGAGGGTCTCAACGATGCAGTGAACGACGAGGAACTGTTGGCCCTGGCGGCCGTGCCCACTCCGGAACGCATCTTCCAGGTCGGGGAACTCCTGCGACGCGGTGTCGAGCCCTCGCGCGTGCACGAGGCCACTCGCATCGATCCGTGGTTCCTCGACCAGATGCTCCTCATCGTCGAGGAACGTCGGCACATCGAGTCCGTCGGTCTGCCCGGCCTCGACCGGGCGGCGATGCGCCGGGCCAAGCGGCTCGGCTTCTCCGACGCCCAGATCGCCCATCTGACGGGTGCGAGGGAGGCCGACGTTCGGGCCGCCCGCGTCTCGCTCGGTGTGATGCCGACCTACAAGACGGTCGACACCTGCGGAGCGGAGTTCGCGGCGTCCACGCCCTATCACTACTCGGCCTGGGAGGACGAGAACGAGGTCTCGGCTTCTGATCGGCCCCGCGTCATCATCCTGGGGTCGGGCCCCAACCGCATCGGTCAGGGCATCGAGTTCGACTACTGCTGCGTGCACGCCAGTTTCGCCCTGCGCGACGCGGGCTTCGAGACGGTGATGGTGAATTGCAACCCCGAGACGGTCTCCACCGACTACGACACATCCGATCGGCTCTATTTCGAGCCCCTGACCGCCGAGGACGTGCTCAACGTCATCGAGGCGGAGACCGCGGCGGCGGGCGGTGTCCGACCCCGTGTCGTGGTCGGTCTCGGGGGTCAGACGCCGTTGAAGTTGGCGGCGGGAATCGACCCCGCACTGGTGGCCGGCACGCCCCCGCGCAGCATCGATCTCGCCGAGGACCGCGAGAAGTGGAACGCCCTCTGTGCCGCCCTCTCCATACCCCAGCCGCCGGGCGGGACGGCCGTCTCGCTTTCCGAGGCGCGCGGAATCGCCGGTCGGATCGGATTCCCGGTGCTGGTGCGCCCCAGCTACGTGCTCGGCGGTCGGGCCATGAAGATCGTGCACGACATGGACGCACTCGACGCGGCGATGACGGAGCTGGCGTCGGACGGTTCGCTCGGTCGCGAGGGCGGACTCTCGGCCGAACGGCCCGTGCTCATCGACCGTTTCCTCGAGGACGCCACCGAGGTGGACGTCGACGCCATCCGGGACGCGTCCGGTGAGGTGCTCATCGGCGGGGTCATGGAGCACGTCGAGGAGGCCGGCGTGCACTCCGGGGACAGCGCGTGCGCCATTCCGCCCCAGACGCTCCTGCCCTGGGTGATCGAGGTCATCGAGGCCTACGTGCGGGCGATCGCCGATGCGCTGGAGGTCGTCGGGCTCATCAACGTGCAGTTCGCCGTGGTCGGCACCACCGTCCACGTCATCGAGGCCAATCCACGGGCCTCGCGCACCGTCCCGTTCGTGGCCAAGGCCACCGGCGTACCCCTGGTGAAGGTGGCGAGCCGCGTGATGCTCGGTGCCTCGCTCGCCGAACTGCGCGCGGAGGGTCTGCTGTGCGACCCGGTCCGGGGAGGCCACGTGGCGGTGAAGGAGGCGGTCATGCCCTTCAATCGTTTCCCCGACGTGGACACGGCGCTCGGGCCGGAGATGCGGTCGACGGGTGAGGTGATGGGCATCGACGCCACCTTCGGCCGGGCCTTCGTGAAGTCCCAGACCGCCGCCGGTACGGTCCTGCCCGCCGAGGGAACGGTGTTCCTGTCCCTCAACGATGCGGACAAGCCCGCCGGCCTGGTGGTGGCGCGCCGCCTGCGTCGTCTTGGTCTCGGGATCGCAGCGACCACCGGGACCGCCGCCTACCTGGCCCGATTCGGGTTCGAGGTGGACATCACCGTCGGCAAGATCTCGGAGTTGGGGGACACGCCCTGGGAGAACGCCGTGGACCTGCTCAAGGCCGGGCGCATCGCCTTCGTGGTCAACACGCCGCACGGGCGCGGGTCGCGCGAGGACGGAGAGGCGATCCGCAAGGCCGCCAATGCCCACGGGGTGCCGAGCCTCACCACGGTCGAGGCGGCACTGGCGGCCGTGGACGGCCTGCTCGAACAGCGCGACACCGAGACCACGGTGCGTTCCCTGCAGGAGTACCACGGGAGATGAGGGGTCGGCGCGGGGATGCCGCACTCGAGCGCCTCGGGGAAGTGGTGGTCGGCGGTGTCGTCCTGCCCGTCCCGTTCATGACCGCGTCGGGCACCTCGGGGCACGACACCGAGCTCGGCTTCGCGATGGATCTCTCACGGCTCGGTGCGGTGACGGTGAAGAGCCTGTGGCACGACGAGTGGGCCGGCAATCCCGCCCCTCGCGTGCACACCGCCGCAGCAGGAATGCTCAACGCCGTCGGGCTGCAGGGCCCCGGAGTCGACGAATGGATCAATCGTTCGCTGCCGCGCCTCGAGGCGGCCCGTGCGCGCTGCGTGGCCAGCATCTGGGGTCGCAGTGCCGAGGAGTACGAGCGGGCGGCCGTGAAGCTGGCGGCCGCGGGAACGCGCATCGTCGCCGTGGAAGTCAATCTCTCCTGCCCGAATCTCGAGGGACGCAGCGGGATCATCGCCCACGATCCGGTGCTGTCGGCGCGTGCGGTCGCGGCCGTGGTGGCGCGGTCGCCGGTGCCGGTGTGGGCCAAGTTGAGCCCCAACACCGACCGCATCGTCGAGGTAGCCGAGAGAGTGGTGTCGGCCGGCGCCTCGGCCCTGACCCTCGTGAACACGGTCCTGGGAATGGGAGTGGATCCTGCGAACGGTCGACCCGTGCTCGGCAACGGTGGCGGCGGACTGTCCGGGAGGGCCATCCATCCGGTGGCCGTCCGCGCCGTTCACGACGTGCACACCGCCCTTCCCGAGGTGGATCTCATCGGCGTCGGCGGGGTGTCGACAGGTGCCGACGCCCTGGAGATGTTCCGCGTCGGCGCGAGGGCGGTCCAGATCGGAACGGCGAGCTTCGCCCGACCGTCGGCCACCCTGCGCGTGGCCCGGGAGGCGGCGACACTCGCCGAGCGCTTCGGCGCGGTCCGATGGTCCGACCTCGGGATGTCGACGCCCGTACCATGAGCACGGTGTCATCCACGCCCGACTTCACGCTCGCCCGGGCGATGCGGGAGGGGATCGAGCGCGCCCTCGCCGCGGCAGCCGGTGGCCGGATCGACGAGGTGCTCCTCGCCCCGACGGCCGACCCCCGCCACGGCGTCTACGTCATCCGACTCCTCGAACAGGTGCCCGGTGTCGGCAAGGTGGCCGCGCGACGGGTGGCCGCCGAGAGGGGTTGGGACGGCATGACCCGAGTGGTCGATCTGACACCTTCGGAGCGGGAGGCCCTGGCACTCGAGTTCGGGAGACTTCCGTGAGCAGGCCTGTCATCGTCATCGTGTCGGGGCCCGGTGGTGCGGGCAAGGGCACGATCGTGGACGCCCTCTTGGCTCGGGACCATCGACTCTGGCTGAGCCGCTCCTGGACCACGCGACGCCGACGGGAGGGCGAGGCGGAGGACGCCTACGTCTTCGTCACCCGCGACGAGTTCATGGATCGCGTGGGTGCGGGTGGTTTCCTCGAGTGGACGGAATTCCTCGGAAATCTCTACGGCTCGCCCCGTCCCGACATCGACGGCGACCTCGACATCATGCTGGAGATCGAATTGCACGGGGCGCAGCAGGTGAAGGACCACCACCCCGAGGCGCTGTTGGTCTTCGTGCAGCCACCCTCCCGCGAGGAGCAACGGCGCCGTCTCCAGCAACGGGGCGACACCGACGAACACGTGGCCGAGCGTCTCCGCAAGGCGGAGGAAGAGGAGGACCTGGGTGCCCGACTGGCCGACGTCGTCGTCGTGAACGACGACCTGGAACGGGCCGTCGCCGAGATCGAGGCCATCATCGGTGCGGCGAGGGCGGGCCGGGGCTAGCCTGCGAGGGCAATTCCGGAGGTCCCCATGTCCCGCCAGCACGACTCCATGATCCATCCCAGCGTCGAGAGCCTGCTGGCGCGGGTCGACTCCAAGTTCAGTCTCGTCACGCTCGCCTCGTTCCGGGCGCGACAGATCAACTCCTACTTCAACCACCTCGGAGCCGGAACCGGCAGCGACATCCCGCCGCAGGTGTCGTCGGTCGCCCGCAAGCCCCTGTCGATCGCCTTCGAGGAGATCGCGGCGGAAAAGATCCAGCGCATCGAGAAGCAGGAGATCGAGGAGCCACTCGATGAGGACGTCGAGCCGGCCGCGGAGTCCGACTCCACCGGATCCGACGACGCATCCGTCGACGAGTAGAGGGGACCGAAGGGCCGTGTCGCTCGCGCCCCTCGCGGGGGCTCGCGTGGTCCTCGGAGTGTCCGGAGGGGTCGCGGCGTACAAGGCGGTCGACCTGTGTCGGCGGATGGTGGATGCGGGTGCCCACGTCTCGGTGATCCTCACGGAGGACGCACATCGTTTCGTCGGTCCCGTGACCTTCTCCGCCCTCTCTTCCGAGCCCGTGCACACCAGTCTGTGGGAGGACACCTCGACGATCCCCCACACGCGGTTGGGTCAACGTGCCGACGTCGTCGTCGTCGCACCTGCCACCGCCCGGGTGATCTCGGCCTATCGCACGGGGTACTCCCACGATCTGCTGTCGGCCACGCTGATCGCCACCCGGGCCCCCGTCGTGGTGTGCCCGGCCATGCACACGGAGATGTGGGAGCACGCGGCGGTGAGGGACAACATCGATGCACTGCGGACCCGCGGCGCCCTCATCGTGGAGCCGGAGTCCGGTCGCCTCGCCGGAGGCGACACCGGCGCCGGTCGTCTCGCATCTCCCGAGAGGATCCTCGTAGCCGTGAGCGATGCGTTGATGCCGGTCCGCGATCTCGCGGGGAGGACGGTCGTCGTCTCCGCGGGCGGCACACGCGAGCCCATCGACGCCGTTCGTGTTCTGGCGAATCGTTCCAGCGGCCGGCAGGGGCACGCCATCGCCGAGGCGGCCCACGCGAGGGGCGCCTCGGTCGTGCTCGTCACCACCGCCGACCTGCCCGTGTCGAACGGCATCGAGAGGATCCCCGTGGAGACCGCCGCCGAGATGGCAGAAGCGATGTCTCGCCACTGCGCCGCGGCCGATGTGGTGGTGATGACCGCGGCCGTGGCCGACTTCCGTCCCGAGACCGTCGTGACGGGGAAGTGGAAGAAGTCGGCGGGTGCTCCCGAGATCCGGCTGGTCCCGACCGAGGACATCCTCGCGAGGCTCGGTGAATCCAAGCCGCCCGGTCAGGTCCTCGTGGGCTTCGCTGCCGAGACCTCCGATGTCGAGCAGAACGCCCGCGACAAGCTCTCGACCAAGCGGCTGGACCTGGTGGTGGCCAACGACGTCTCGGTGCCGGGGGTGGGCTTCGGGCACGAGACCAACGCGGTGACCATCCTGTCGGCCTCGGGGGAGACCCGACGGGTGGGTCTGGCATCGAAACACGACATCGCCTCGGCCGTATTGGATAGCGTGTGCCGGGCACTCGCGGGCATCGGCCGTGGCTGACCGTCGGACATTCGAACACAAGGAGCACCCGTGAGGAATTTCACGTTCACCTCGGAGAGCGTGACCGAGGGTCACCCGGACAAGATGGCGGACCAGGTGTCCGATGCGGTCCTCGACGCCATCCTGGCGGCCGACCCGAACAGCCGGGTCGCCTGCGAGACCCTCCTGACCACGGGTCTGTGCATCGTGTCGGGCGAGATCACCACGGACGCCTATGTGGACATCCCCGTCATCGCACGCGACACGATCAAGCGCATCGGTTACAACGACGCCTCATACGGCTTCGACGGCAACACGTGCGGCGTGCTGGTCGCACTCGACGCCCAGAGCCCGGACATCGCCCAAGGCGTGGACGCCAGCGAGGAGCGGCGCTCCGGCGCGGCGAAGGACGAACTGAATCTCCAGGGTGCCGGCGATCAGGGAATGATGTTCGGGTACGCCTGCGACGAGACCGCGGACCTCATGCCCATGCCCATCTGGCTGGCCCACCGTCTGGCCGAGAGACTGACCGAGGTGCGCAAGAGCGGTCTCGTGCCCTATCTGCGCCCCGACGGCAAGACCCAGGTCAGCTTCCGCTACGAGAACGGTCGACCGGTGGCGCTCGAGAGCGTCCTCATCTCGACCCAGCATCGTGACGGGGTGAACCGCGAGACCGAGATCAGGCCCGACCTCATCGAGCAGGTCATCATGCCGACGATTCCCGAGAGGTTCGCCGATGACAATCCGGCGATCTACGTCAATCCCACGGGGAAGTTCGTCCTCGGCGGACCACATGCGGACACCGGACTGACGGGTCGCAAGATCATCGTCGACACCTACGGGGGAATGGGTCGGCACGGAGGCGGTGCCTTCTCCGGAAAGGACCCGTCCAAGGTCGACCGCTCGGCTGCCTACGCGGCCCGGTGGGTGGCCAAGCACGTCGTCGCGAGCGGCGCGGCGGCACGGTGCGAGGTGCAGGTGGCCTACGCCATCGGCATGGCCCAACCGGTGAGCATCCTCGTGGAGACCTTCGGCACGAACACCGTGTCCGAGGAGACCATCGAGGAGGCCGTGCGGCGGGTGTTCGACCTCCGGCCCGCCGCGATCGTTCGCGACCTCGACCTTAAGAAGCCGATCTACTCCCGAACGGCCGCATACGGTCACTTCGGACGCAGTGAACCCGGCTTCACCTGGGAGCAGCTCTCGCGTCTCTCCGACTTCACGGCGGCCGTCGGACTCTGACCGGAGCCAGCGAACTCGTCGCGTCGGTGGTGCCCGACGTCTCGGGCATCGACAGGGTCTTCGACTATCTCGTTCCGCCATCGATGTCGGGGACGATCGCTCCCGGCGCCCGTGTGAGCGTTCCCCTGCACGGGCGCACGGTGAAGGGTTGGGTCGTCGCGGTCGGCAGCCGAGAGGAGGTGTCCCGCGATCACGAGGTCCCCGCGTCCCTGTCGGACATCACCCGGGTGGTCGGGCGTGCGATGTCCCCGGAGATGGTGCCCCTCGCGCGGGCCGTGTCCCGGCGATGGCGCGGCCCGTGGAGAGCGGTTCTCGCCTCCGCGTCCGCACCCCGAGTGCGGGTGCGTCCGGTCGCCGGTCGGTCCGGCGGTGGGTCCCGCATCGGTGACGCATCCGTCCGGGTGCGCGGCTTCCTCGAGAGCGGCGGGGGGGTGGCCCATGTCCCCCCGGGTGCCTCCAGCCTGCAGCTGGTCGTCGCGGCCGCGAGCAGGGGCCCGGTCCTCGCAGTGTGCCCGACCCACCGCATGGCGCGTCTCGGTGCCGCGTGGCTGCGGCGAGCCGGCCTGACGACGGCGGAGGTGCCCGAGGAGTGGGAACGTGCCGAGGTCGGGGTCGACGTGGTGATCGGTGCGAGGTCGGCTGTGTGGGCGCCGTGCCCCGGCATGGCGACCCTCGTCGTGGTCGACGAGCACGACGACGCGCTCAAGGAAGAGCGCGTACCCGCGTGGGATGCCTCCTCCGTCGCCGTGATGCGTGCCGAGGCGGTCGGTGCGGCCTGGGTGCTGGCCAGTCCCGTCCCGTCGGCGCGCGCCATGCACCTCGCCGGCGATCGGACCCTGATCGTCTCCGAGGGTGGATGGCCCCGCATCGTCGTCGAGGACCTCGGTGCCTCGTCAACCCCGGCCTCATTGCTCGGCTCCACCATGCTCGCCGAGCTGACGCGTCCGGGATCCAGCGTCGCCTGCGTGCTCACGACGACCGGTGGCGCCCGGCTCATCCTCTGCGACGCGTGCCGGGGCGTGCAGAGGTGTCCCGCCTGCGGGGGTCCGTTGTCCTCGGGCGAAGAGGGTCGGTTGGTCTGCCGGCGCTGTCGAGTCGATCACGGATCGGTCTGCGTGCTCTGCGGCCGCGGCAAGCTTCGGGTCCTCCGAGGTGGGCATGCTCATCTGGGGCGGGAGGTGGAGCGGTCGACCGGCCGATCCGTGACACTGGTGTCGGGGGACTCCGATGCCGGAGACGTCGCGGGTCACGTCCTGGTGGGAACGGAGGCTCTTCTGCACCGGGTGTCCGGTCTCGACACGGTCGTGCTCGCCGATGCCGATCGCGACCTGCTCGCGCCGCGCGTCGAGGCGCCGAGGGAGTTCCTGGCACTCGTGGCGAAGGGAGCCCGGGCCGTCGGACCGGAAGGATTGCTCGTGGTGCAGACCCGCATTCCCGACCATCCGGTTCTCCTAGCGCTCTCCGCTCCGGATCCCTCCGCAGCCCTCCTCTCCTGGCTGGAAGCTGATCTCGCAACCCGTCGGAGTCTCGGTCTGCCCCCGTTCAGCGAGGTGGTGTCGGTGACCTACGGCGCGGGCCAGGAGCCTCCCGCCCTGCCCGACCTGCCGCCGGGCGTCGTCGTTGCCGCGACGGATCGGGGGTGGCTGCTCCGATCGGATTCACCGGACGCACTCGACGGGGCTGTCGCCGCACTGCGCGCGACGGCCGGCCCCCACGCCCGTGTCGTCGTGGACCCTCGCCGCTACTGAGTGGGCGACATCTCCGGGGGGAGTCCCGGATGCACGCTCATCACACGGAAACCCCGCGCGCTCGACAGGCGATCGACCCGCCAACCACGGGACTGCATCCAACGGGCGAGCGAGTCGCTGCCGAGATGGCGTCCGACGACCAGGCGCGCCTCACCGTCCGGCTCCAGACGGGGAATCCAACGTTCGAGCAGACCATGCAGTGCCTCCTTGCCGATTCGCACCGGGGGATTGCTCCACAGACGCGCCACACGGTCGGGAACGGCCCCATCGGCGGGAAGCACCTCGACATTCGTGATGCCGTTGCGGCGGGCATTGTCGGCGCACACCCCGAGAGCACGGGTGTTGACGTCCACGGCGAGGACCCGGCAGTCGGGCCAGAGCCGGGCCATGACGAGGGCCAGCACACCGCTCCCGCATCCGAGATCGATGACGACGGATCCCTCGGACGGCCGCACCGGGGGGTGTCGGCGCAAGGACTCGAGGAAGACGCCGGTTCCCTTGTCGAGTCCGCGCGACGAAAAGACACCGGTGCTCGACTCGAGGACCAGTTGGCCCCATTGCCCGTCCACGCGGAAGGACGTCCGCTCGTCGGCCACCTCGGGTTCGCCCGAGAAGTAGTGCCCGGGACCGGGTGCGTCGTCGACGTCTCCGCTTTCCACGCCACCTCCCGTCGCTAGCCTGTCCATCATGGCCTACGACGTGCGCACCTACGGCGACCCCGTCCTCAACAGTCCGGCGGACCAGGTGGAGAACATCGACGGAAAACTCGTCCGGCTGACCCAGGCCATGCTGCAGACGATGTACCAGGTGCCCGGGATCGGCCTGGCGGCGCCCCAGATAGGTGTCCAGAAGCAGATCTTCGTGTACGACCTGGGTGATGAGCCGGTCACCCTCATCAACCCGCGCATCGTGGAGTCCTCCGGGGAATGGGTGTACGACGAGGGGTGTCTCTCGATACCGGGCCTCTACGTGGAGATGGTGCGTCCCAAGCAGGTGCTCCTGGAGGCGGTCGATCTCGAGGGGAACGACGTGCGCATCGAGGCCGACGAACTGCTGGCGCGGCTGTTCCAGCACGAACTCGACCATCTCAACGGGGTCCTGATGTTCGAGAGAATGACGCCCGACCAGCGCGAGAAGGCGATGGACGCCTATCGGCGCATCGAGGAGTCGGGTTTCTCGGGTGAACCCCGCCACATCGCATTGACCTGATCCGGATGCGGAACCGGAGCCTCGTCTTTCTCGGGAGCCCCGCGGTGGCGGCGCGGGTGCTCGGTGGTCTCCTGGACGACGGGCGGGACGTGGCCCTCGTGGTCACCGCACCGGACAAGAGAAGGGGAAGGGGGGGCGCACTGCTGCCGACTCCGGTGAAGGAGCTGGCATTGAGCGCGGGACTCCCGGTGGTGCACGACCTCACCACGGTCGCCGGCCTCGCCGGAGAGTCGGTGCTGGGGGTGGTCGTGGCCTACGGCAGGATCATCCCGGCCGATCTCCTCGCGAAGATGCCGATGCTCAACGTGCACTTCTCCCTCCTGCCCCGCTGGCGTGGTGCCGCTCCCGTGGAGAGGGCGATCCTCGCGGGAGACGAGGAGACGGGAGTGTGCGTCATGCGCATGGACGCCGGCCTCGACACCGGCAACGTTCTGGCCTCCACTCGGACCCCCATCGACGCAGGGGACACGACGTCGTCACTGCTCGAGCGTCTGGGCACCATGGCGGTCCCGCTCCTGACGCGGTGTCTCGACTCCGACGATCTCGTCGGCGTTCCCCAGATCGGTGAGCCGTCGTACGCGACCAAGATCGCCGCGACGGAGGGAGAGCTCGACTGGTCGGAACCGACCGCCCTCATCGCCCGCCGCGTGCGCGCCCTGAGGTGTCACACCCATCTGGACGGTCGGCGCATCGGTGTCGTGTCCGTCGCCGAGGCGTCGGACAGCGGGGTGGATCGAGCCCAGTCAGGGGAGCCCGGTTCGCTGACAGGGGACGGGCGGGTGAGGACGGGCGACGGATGGGTTCGTCTCGTCGAGGTGCGGCCCGAGGGTCGGTCGACCATGGACGGCGTCGAGTGGTGTCGCGGGCTCCGGCACGCCGAGCCGCGACTCGGCCCCCCGAACTGACCCGTCCCGGGCGACCGCGGTGCACCGTGGATAGCCTCGCCCTGTGCTGAGACTGGTGCTGCCAAAGGGATCCCTCGAGAAGGCGACCATGGACCTCTTCGAGGCCGCCGACCTGGGGGTCCGTCGTTCCTCCTCGGTCGACTACCGCGCCTCCATCGACGACCCGCGCATCTCGGAGGTGCGCATCCTCAGACCGCAGGAGATTCCCGTCTACGTGCAGGAGGGCCTCTTCGACCTCGGCATCACGGGCCGCGACTGGATCGAGGAGACGGGAAGCGACGTGGTGAGCCTGGGCCAGTTGCGCTACTCGAAGGCGACGGACCAGCCGGTGCGTATCGTCGTCGCGGTTGCCGAGGACTCGCCGGCCGCTTCCATCGCCGACCTCGGAGACGGAGTCCGAGTGACGAGCGAATATCCCGAATTGGCCCGACGCCACTTCGCGGATCGTGGGGTGCGGGCGGACGTGCGTCTCAGCTACGGAGCGAGCGAAGCCAAGATTCCCGACATCGCCGATTGCGTCGTCGACATCACCGAGACGGGCAGAGCACTCCGGGCGGCGGGTCTGCGCATCATCGACACCATCCTCACGTCCCACACCGAACTCGTCGCCCACCGTGCCTCCTGGGAGGACCCCGTGAAGCGGCACGCGATGGAGCAGATCCTCGTTCTTCTGGCCGGCACCCTGGAGGCCCGGGACAAGGTTCTTGTGAAGCTGAACGTCGCCGCGGACCGACTCGAGGCCGTGTTGGCCCTCCTGCCCGCCGCCAAGTCGCCCACAGTCTCCCGGCTCGCCTCCGACGATTGGGCCGTGGAGTCGGTGGTGCCCAAGCGGGGCATCAACATGCTGATCCCCGCCCTCATCGATGCCGGGGCTTCGGATCTGCTCGAGATTCCCATCGCGAAGATCGTCCACTGACATGTCCCCGGCGGGAGAGCAACAGGGAATCGTCGAGTCCTTCGACGACGCCCGTGGTCTCGGTGTCGTGCGAGGCGACGACGGCGGTGCGCGACCGTTCCATTGCACCGAGATCGCGGACGGCTCCCGCACCATCCGGGTGGGAGCGAAGGTTCGCTACCGCGTGGAGTGGCGCGTGTTGAGGTGGGAGGCAGTGGACCTCCGTCCGGCCTGATTCACCTCTCCGAGACGGCCACCCAGGCCAGCCGAATCTGGGCCAGTGCGTCCTGGAGCGTCCCGGAGTGCTCCCCGAGTCGCGGGCCCAGGGCCTCGACCAGGGCACCCAGAGCGTCCACCGCCAGCCGGGCTTCCTCCAGCCGGGCCGGCTCGGAGGACAGATGGATGGCTGCCAGCTCGTAGAGCCCCATGGCATGGTTGGCGACCACCACGTGGGCCGGCACCGCGGCGAGTCGACTCCGGGCCTCGGCCACGGCTGCGAGGGCCTCGCTCGAGAGACGATCATCCTCGGGAGTGGGTGCCTCGCTCACGGGGCGGTACCCTAACGGTGTCAATCGAGTGAAGCGGGACACCGTCCCCACCCGGCCACCCCTCGGGAGTGCGCCGGGTCGTGAAGGAGAGCGACCTGGTCGCTCCGTGCCGCTTCGTCCGGGAGACCCACCACGGTGGAGGAACGACGAAGGAGGGCTGAGCCCATTGCACAGGAGTGAACGGCCATAGCAGCGCCCCAGAACGAGCCCCGCTACAACGAACGCATCCGCGCGCGGGAGGTGAGGCTCATCGGTCCCGACGGGAGCCAGGTGGGCATTCGTCCCACCGCCGACGCACTGACCCTCGCGAGGGAACTCGATCTCGACCTGGTCGAGGTGGCTCCGCTGGCGAATCCGCCGGTGTGTCGCATCATGGACTACGGGAAGTTCCGCTACGAGGAGGCCCAGAAGGCCAAGGAGTCGCGCAAGAAGACGACTCACGTGACGGTGAAGGAGGTCAAGTTCCGGCCGAAGATCGGACAGGGCGACTTCAACACCAAGGTGCGTCACATGCGTGAGTTCCTCGAGGACGGACACAAGGTCAAGGTGACGTTGCAGTTCCGCGGCCGCGAGGTGGCCCATCCCGAGCTCGGTTCCCGCATCCTGGACGCGGTGCTGGAGCAACTGGGTGAGTTGGCCAGGGTGGAGACCCAGGCGCGACTCGAGGGCCGCAACATGACGATGGTGCTTTCGCCGGAGAAGAAGACGAAGAAGACCGACAAACAAGCCGGGACGATCGAGGCGGACAAGCCAGCCGCCGACGCGTCCGCGGAATAGGCGACACGGGAGGAGACCCACATGCCGAAGATGAAGACCAGCAAGACCGCGGCCAAGCGGTTCAAGAAGACGGGCACAGGAAAGCTGCGCCGTCAGCAGGCGAACCGTCAGCATCTGTTCGAGAAGAAGCCGAGCACCCGCACCCGTCGGCTCGACGGGTTCGTCGACGTTCACCCCGGTGACGCCAAGAAGATCAAGCGCCTGCTCGGCGAGCGCTGACACCCGGACCCCAAGAGAAAAGGAGAGATCGTCATGGCACGAGTCAAGAGGGCCGTCCACGCCCGCAAGAAGCACCGGTCGGTGCTGGAGAAGGCCAAGGGTTATTACGGCAACAAGAGCCGATCGTTCCGCGCCGCCAACGAGCAGGTCCTGCATTCGGGCCAGTACGCCTTCCGCGACCGTCGGGCCCGCAAGGGCGAGTTCCGGCGACTCTGGATCCAGCGCATCAACGCGGCATGCCGTCTGAACGACATCTCGTACAGTCGTTTCATCGCCGGGCTGAACGCCGCGGGCATCGAGGTTGACCGCAAGATCCTCGCCGATCTCGCCGTCAACGATGCCGAGGCCTTCGCGGGTCTGGTCGCCAGCGCCAAGGCTGCCCTGGCCTGACACCGAGCCGGCTCGCCGCCTCGAATCCCCGCGTGGGGCGACTGCGCCGACTCGTCGGCGATCGTCGCGCGCGCCGGCAGGAGGGAGTCCTCGTGGTCCAGGGCGAGACGCTCGTCCTGGAGGCAATCGGACTCGGACTCGTCCGCGAGGTCTACACGCGCGAGGGCCACGTCGCTCCGGGCGCCATCGCCTCGGGTGACTGGAGCCTGCATGAACTCGATGCTCGGACCTTCGACGGTGTGAATGACACGGTCTCGCCGCAGGGTCTGATCGCCGTGTGTTCCCGTCCGCGCAGTGACGAAGTGCCGGGCTCCCCGGACGCCTGGGTCGTGGTCGCCGACGGCCTACAGGATCCGGGAAACCTCGGCACCATCGTCAGATCCGCTGAGGCGGCCGGTTCTCGTGCGGTGATGGTCACGCCCGGAACCGCCGATCCGTGGTCCCCGAAGTGCGTGCGCGCATCCGCGGGTGCCGTGCTGCACGTTCCCATCTTCGACGTCGGGGGTCTCGGGGACGTTCGCGATCGGGGATTCGTCGTCATCGGCACGACATCGCACCTCGGCCCCGGGGTGGAGGACATCTGGGAGGCCGACCTCTCGGGTCGCCTCGCCATCGTGGTCGGGAACGAGTCGCGCGGAGTGTCCGCAGATGCCCCTGTGGACCGGTGGATCGCGGTGCCCCACGTCGGGCGGAGCGAGAGCCTCAACGTGGCGATGGCAGCCTCCATCGTGACGATGATCGTGGCCCGCGCCCGGGACCCGCGCGGAATGTCCCGCGACCCCGCAGCCCGCCACGACTAGCGTGGCGGCGTGGTGAGTGGGTCCGATCCGTCGTCGTCGATCGATGAGGCAGTGTCGACGGCACTCTCGATGATCGCCTCGGCCTCGGACGGCGCGGCGGTGTCCGCCGCGGCGAATGCGGCGGTGGGGAAGAAGGGGACCCTGGCGGTCCTCAAGAAGTCCCTCTCAGAGGTGGAGGACGTGGGGACCAGGCGGGCGCTCGGGGCAGCGCTCAACGCGGCGATGGAGCGTGTTGAGGCGGCCGCCGCCGAACGAAGGGCTGGATTGCGTCGTGCCGCGATCGACGACCTCGTCTCCGCCGAGCGTTGGGACCTGACCGAGGTGGCTCTCCGATCGAGCGGAGAACGGCGCGGGCGGCTGCATCTGGTCACACAGGCCACCGAGCGTCTCGAGGATGTGTTCGTGGGTCTCGGATTCCAGGTGGCTGAGGGCCCCGAGGTCGAGTCCGACTTCTACAACTTCGAGGCCCTGAACATGCCGCCAAGTCACCCCGCGCGCAGCATGTGGGACACGCTCTTCGTGGACTCCGGTGAGCCGGGCAGTGTGGTTCTGCGCACCCACACCTCCCCGGTGCAGATCAGGGTGATGCAGGAGTGGCCTCCGCCGATCTACGCCGTGATGCCGGGTCGGGTGTTCCGTCGCGACACCCCGGACGCCACGCACATGCCCGTCTTCCACCAGATCGAGGGACTCGTCATCGACCGCGGCATCACGTTCGCGGATCTCGCGGGCACCATCGAATCGTTCACCCGGGCGTTCTTCGGAGGGGACTTCACGAGCCGCTTGAGGCCCTCATATTTCCCGTTCACGGAACCCAGTGCCGAATTCGACATCCGGCGTCCCGACGGCACGTGGATCGAACTCGGCGGTTGCGGGATGGTGCACCCCTCGGTTCTGCGGGCCGGTGGTCTCGATCCCGAGGAATGGAGCGGTTTCGCCTTCGGCTTCGGCATCGACCGCATGGCGAAGGAGCGCCACGGCGTCGAGGACCTCCGGGACATGTATTCCGACGACGTCCGGTTCACGGGGCAGTTCCCGTGAGGGTGCTCCTGTCCGTCCTCCGGGAGATCGCCGAGATCCCCGACGACCCGATCCGCGTACGGGAGGCCATGGACGGCCTCGGCCTCGCGGTCGACGGCATGGAGATGCTCGGCGGCCGGTTCGACGGCGTGGTCACGGCCAGGATCGTGCGCACGGATCGCCATCCCGACGCCGCCAAGGTGACTCGCTGCTGGGTCGACCCCGGCGACGGAATCGAGCGTCACGTGTGGTGCGGAGCGACCAACATGGGACCCGGTGATGTCGTGCCTCTGGCGACGATAGGGACCCGCATGCCCGACGGGCGCGAGATCGCCCGGAGGGCGATCCTCGGCATCGACAGCGAGGGGATGCTGTGCTCCGCGGGGGAGCTGGGTCTTGGTGGCGACACGTCCGGTCTTCTCCTCCTTCCTCCGGACACCCCGACCGGTGTCGACGTGTTCGACGCGATGGGAGTGGAGGCGGACGTGCTGTTCCATCTCGACCTCACACGCAACAGGCCCGACTGCTGGGGGCATCTCGGTGTAGCCCGCGACCTCGCGGCCCATTTCGACGTGCCGTTGCGGGTGTCCCCGCCCTCGCCGTGGTCCGAGAACGATGCGGTCCCTGCGGTGGACATCGTGGACTCCCGGTGCGGTCGGTTCACCGCGACCCGTGTGAGCGGGGTACGGGTCACGGAGTCGCCCGCGTGGATGCGTCGTCGCCTCGAGCGACTCGGCATGCGACCCATCAACAACGTCGTGGACGCATCGAACCTCGTGATGCTCCAGTTGAACCAGCCGAATCACGCCTACGACGCCGGGATCGTGTCGGGGTTCCGCGTGCGGGCCGCGACGGAGGGAGAGAACATCGTGACGCTCGACGGAGTGTCGCGGGTGCTGTCCACCGAGGATCTCCTGGTGTGCGGCGGTGATGACGTCCCGGTCGGCCTCGCGGGTGTGATGGGTGATGCGCGGTCCGAGATCACAGCCGAAACCACCGAGGTCCTTCTCGAGTGCGCCTGGTTCGAGCCCGACGCGGTTCGGCTGACCGCGCAGCGACACGGTCTGCGCACGGAGGCTTCCGTGCGTTTCGAGCGGGGCACTGATCCGGGGAGCTGGCGTCCGGCAGTGGACCTGTTCGCCCGTCTGCTCCGCGAGACCTGTCCGGAGGTCACTGTCGAGGGCCCCGGAACCGTCCGGGATTCCTCCGGTCTGCCGAGTCCGGCCACGGTGGGCCTCACGGGACGACGCGTCGAGCAGGTGCTGGGCGTGCCCGTTCCGGCGGAGCGGGTGGAATCCATCCTGCGGGCCATCGGCTTCGGGGTCACCGGGAGCGCCGACGGATGGCGGGTCGAGGTGCCCACGTGGCGGCCCGATTGCACGATCGACGTCGACCTCGTCGAAGAGGTGGCACGGCATGTCGGGTACGAGCGCATCGGTCGCCGAGTACCCACCTCGCCGACCCACGGTCGTCTCTCTCCGCTCCAGAAGAGGCGCCGGGAATTGCGTCGTCTCCTCGTGGGCCTGGGCCTCGACGAGGCCATGCCGTCTCCGTTCCTGTCTCCCGGCCGGCTTGCGGCTGCGGGTCTCGACGAGTCCCGGTCGCTGCGCATCGCCAATCCCCTGACGGTCGATGAGTCCGTGCTGCGTACCTCGCTCCGGCCGGGGCTTCTCGACGCGGTCCGCCGCAACCTCGCGCACCGCGCCACACGGGTGCAGTTCTTCGAGATCGGTCATGTCTATCCCAAGGGCTCGGACGTCCTGCCGGACGAGACGGAGCATCTCGCTGTCGTGGTGGCCGGGGCAGATGCCGCGACGGCAGTCGAGCAGTGGGGCATCATCTCCGATGCGCTCGGCATCAAGGCACTGCTCGACCAGTCCCGGGTGCCCGAGGGACTCCATCCGGGGCGCTCGGCTTCGCTCACCCGGGGTGCCCGGGTGATCGGTGTGGTCGGAGAGGTGGACCCGGCCGTCCTCGATGTGTGGGACATCCCCGGGCGCGTCAGCTGTCTCGAGGTCGATCTCGGGGTCGTGCTGGCGGAAATTCCCCGTCCCGTGCAGGCCGCCGCGGTCTCCCGCTCACCGTCGTCGGACGTCGACCTCGCCCTCGTCGTGCCCGAGCAGGTGTCCGCCGGAGAAATCGTGCGCGCGATCCGGCAGGCGGCGGGTGCGATTCTCGTCCAGGTGTCGCTCTTCGATGTGTATCGGGGTCCCGGAGTGGCCGAGGGTCATCGTTCCCTGGCTTTCCGACTCCGGCTGCAGGACCCGAAGGGGACGATTCCGGAGGGTGCGGGGGCGGAGGTCCTGAACCGTTGTGCCCGGGCCGCGGCTTCCCTGGGCGCCTCGCTGCGCACCTGAGAGTGTTGCATAAACATTCATAGAACTGTATGTTCATACAATGATTCGTGTCGGAGTTGTGGGAGCCTCGGGATACACCGGTGTCGAGCTTCTCCGGCTTCTCGCACAACATCCGGAGTGCACGGTGATCTGGGCGACCGGTGACTCGGCCGCGGGGACGCGGGCCGCTTCTCTCTATCCCTCCTTGGCGGCGGTCTACCCCGACCTGGTCTTGGAGGAGTTCGATGAGTCGAGGGTGGCCGAGGTGGACGTCGTGTTCCTTGGCCTGCCCCATGAGACCTCGCTGGAGGTGGTGCCGCGCATTCTCGGTCGCGGTGCACTGGTCGTCGATCTGTCCGCGGCGTTCCGGCTCCGGGACCCCGACCTCTATCCGGAGTGGTACGGATTCGTCCACGATCGACCCGACCTGTTGAGCCGAGCAGTGTATGGCTTGCCCGAGCTGTACCGGAGCTCGATCCGTGGCGCCGAGTTGGTCGCGACGCCGGGGTGCTACGTGACCGCCGCGTCGCTGGCTCTCACGCCGTTGGTGAGCGCTGGTGTCGTGGCCGACACCGGGATCATCGTCGACGCCGCTTCCGGTGTGAGCGGTGCGGGCAGGGTTCCAAAGCCCACGTCGCACTTCACGACCGTCAACGAGGACTTCACCGCCTACGGACTGCTGGACCATCGCCATACGCCGGAGATCGAGATGGTCACGGGTGCCCGTGTCCTGTTCACGCCCCACCTGGCGCCCATGAACAGGGGCATCCTGGCGACCTGTTACGCCCGTCCGGCGGGGGCGGCGCCGACGACGGCGTCCCTGCTCGCCACCCTCGCGACGGCCTACGAGGGCGAGCCCTTCGTCGTGGTCCATCCCCGTTCCCCCTCGACTAAGGCGACGCTCGGGTCCAACTCCGTCCACCTCACGGCACGGTTCGACGAGCGCACGGGTTTCGTGCTGGTCATCGCCGCCCTCGACAATCTGACGAAGGGTGCGTCCGGTGGCGCGGTTCAGGCCATGAACGCGGCACTCGGGTTGGATGAGACGGCGGGACTCTCCGCTGTGGGGGTCTACCCGTGACGGCCATCGACACGGCCGAGGTGCTGGCCCGGGCCCTTCCCTACATCCGACGGTTCTCGGGTCGGACCGTCGTGGTGAAGTACGGGGGCAACGCCCTCGCCGGCGCGTCGGATGACGAGGCTCTGCGCCTGTTCGCCGAGGACGTCGTGCTCATGCACACCGTGGGTATCCGCCCTGTCATCGTCCACGGAGGCGGTCCCCAGATCGACGCTCTCCTGTCGGAACTGGGAATCGCCGCCTCGTTCGTCGACGGGCTCCGCGTGACCGACGACGCGACCATGGACGTCGTCGGAATGGTGCTCAACGGCCGCGTGAATCCCGGAATCGTGGCGGCCATCAATGGCTTCGGAGAGGTCGCCGTCGGGTTGTCGGGTGAGGACGGTCGGACCCTCGTCGGCCGACCCCTCGGACCGGAACTCGGGCGGGTGGGCGAGATTGCCCACGTGTCGCCCGGACTGCTGTTGTCCCTCCTCGAACAGGGATTCGTGCCCGTGATGTCCACCGTGGCGTCCGGTCCGGACGGGCGCGCACTGAACGTCAATGCGGACACTGCCGCGGCGGCTGTGGCCTGTGCACTCGGAGCGGAGAAGATCGTGTATCTCACCGACATCGCCGGCATCCGCCGGGACGTGTCCGACCCCTCTTCGCTCGTCGAGTCGGCCACGGCGTCCGAACTCGAGAGGCTGCTCGTGGACGGCACGGTCTCCGGCGGCATGATCCCCAAGGTGCGCGCCTGTCTCGACGCCCTGCGCGGCGGTGTGGCCAGCGCCCACATCCTCGACGGACGGGTGCCCCACGCACTCTTGCTGGAATTGTTCACCGACGAGGGTGTCGGCACGATGGTGGTGCCGTGATGACCGCTCATCCCTTCTCCGGGTCGGTACCGCGGGACGATTGTCCCTTCATTCCCGTCTTCGCGCCGCCCTCCGTGCAGTTCGTGCGGGGAAGCGGCACCCAGCTGTGGGACTCCACAGGACGCCGCTACCTCGATTTCCTCGCCGGAATCGCCGTCGTGTCGCTCGGCCATGCCCACCCCGCCGTGACCGCCGCCGTGGCGGCGCAGGCCGGAACCCTGGTGCACGTGAGCAACTTCTTCGCCAACGATGTGGCCGCCCGGGCTGCCCGACGGTTGAACGACCTGCTGGAGCGTGCCGGGGCCGGGTCCGGTCAAGTGTTCTTCTGCAACTCGGGAGCCGAGGCGAACGAAGCCTTCATAAAACTCGCCCGCAAGCACGGTGGCCCGGGTCGCCGCGGCATCGTCACTGCTCTCGGGAGCTTCCACGGCCGCACACTGGGGGCACTCGCTCTGACGGGGCAACCGGCGAAGCAGGCACCGTTCGCTCCGATGCCCGACGGTTTCGCCTACTGCGAGTACGGCGACATCGCTTCGCTCGACACCCTCGTCGACGACGGCACGGCGGCGGTGCTCCTGGAAGTGGTGCAGGGAGAGGGCGGGGTCGTGCCCGCCGAATCCGAATACCTGCGGGCCGTGGAGCGGCTGTGCCGGGAGCGGGACGTGCTGTTCGCGGTCGACGAGGTCCAGACGGGATTCTGCCGCACCGGTCGCTGGTTCGGATTCGAACATTCCGGGATCTCTCCGGACGCCGTCACCATGGCCAAGGCGATGGGCAACGGCTTCCCCGTCGGTGCTCTGTGGGCGCGGCGCGACGTGGCCGCCGTGCTGGAACCCGGCGATCACGGCAGCACCTACAGCGGAACGGCCCTGGCGACCGCTGCCGTCCTCGCTGTCATCGAGGAAATGGAGCGCATCGATGCCGCGGCACTGGCCCGCAGGGGTGGTGCGCGACTCCGATCGGGGCTGTCGGCCCTCCCCGGTGTGCGTGAGGTCCGTGGTGAGGGCTTGCTGCTGGGTGCCGTCCTCGAGCGGGGCGGAGAGGCCCGCGCGGTCGCCGACCGCCTGCTGACGGAGGGTCTCATCGTCAATGCGGTCACTGCCGACACCCTGCGTTTCGCCCCTCCACTGACCGTGTCCGAGGCCGAGATCGACGAGGCACTCGCAATGTGCGCGGGAGTCCTGTCATGACTCGTCATCTCCTCGACATCGCCGCGCTGTCACCCGGCGACCTCCGGTCGATCCTGGGGGCGTGCACGGGCGATTCACGTCCCCTCGAGCGGGGAGGAGTCGCGCTCATCTTCGAGAAGCCGTCGAACCGGACGCGTCACTCGATGGAGATGGCGGTCGTCGCCCTCGGGGGACATCCCGTGTACACCCGGGGTGAGGAGATCGGTCTCGACGTCCGTGAGTCGGTGGAGGATGCGACGCGCATCCTCGCCGGCTATCACCGTGTGATCGCCGCCCGCGTCCACTCGCACGACACCCTGGAGAGGATGGTCCGTGTGTCGCCGGTGCCCGTGCTCAACATGCTGAGCGACCGTGCCCATCCGCTGCAGGCCCTGGCCGACATCGTGACGATGGAGGAGTTCATCGGGCCATTGGAGACCCTGGAGGTCGCATGGATCGGCGACTACAACAACGTCGCCCGGTCGTTGGCCGAGGCGGTCTCTCTTCTCGGCGGGAAGATCCGTCTCGCCGGTCCCGAGGGTCACCGCCCCACGTCGGCCGAGATCGAGCGACTCGGACGACTCGGTGGCACCGTCTCCAGCCATGCGGCGGCGGCGGAGGCGGTCGAGGGAGCCCACGTCGTGCACACCGACACTTGGACCTCGATGGGGCAGGAGGCCGAGGCGGAGCAACGTCTCCGGACGTTCGCCGGCTGGACGGTCGATGCAGCCCTCATGAAGCGGGCTCGTCCCCATGCCCGCTTCATGCACTGCATGCCCGCTCACCGCGGCGAGGAGGTCAGCGCCGAGGTCATGGATTCCGCATCGAGTCTGGTGGTGCGTCAGGGACATCATCGATTGACCGCCGCGCGTGGCGCACTCAGATGGCTGATGGGAGACGGACGATGACGACGAAGCAGCAACGCCAGCAGATGATCGTGCGACTCATCGCCTCGGAACGCGTCGCCAGTCAACCCGAGTTGCGCGCCCTCCTCGCGTCACACGGGGTGGAGGCGACCCAGGCCACGATCTCACGGGACCTCGACGAACTCGGCGCGGTGAAGATCCGCGTGAACGGCAGCGAGAGCGCCTACGCCATCCCGGCCTACGAGCCGGCCCGCGTCGCACCCGGTGACCAGCTCCGTCGGGTCATGGGCGAGTGGGTCGCCGAGGTGTCCCACAGCGGACCGCTGGTCGTGGTGCGCACGCCGCCCGGTTGCGCCCATGTGGTGGCGTCGGCCCTCGACCGTGCCGGCGACCCGGATCTGCTGGGGACCGTGGCCGGAGACGACACGATCATCTGCGTCGCCTCCGAGACGTCGGGTGGGAAGGCCCTGGCCCGTCGACTCCGCGAGATGGCCGGGATGGCATCCGAGCCCGCACGTGTCACCTCGTCCGCTCGTCGGTCGGGGAGGGGCCGTGGCTGAGGAGTCCCCGGACCAAGGGCGGAGCGTTGCCGCGGGAGCGTCCTTGTGGCACGGGCGCTTCTCCGGCGAAGCCGCCCCCTCGCTCGCCGCCTTCACCCACAGCATCGGCTTCGACCGACGGCTGTGGCGGGACGACATCGCCGGGAGTCGGGCCCACGTGGCCATGCTCGCGCGCACCGGGCTCCTGACCGAGCAGGACGCCGCCGCCGTGGACGCCGCACTCCTCACCGTAGAGGCGGAGATGGAGCGGGGTGACTTCGAGTTCGTCCCCGGCGACGAGGACATCCACACGGCGATAGAGCGAAGGGTCACGGCTCTCGCGGGCCCGGCCGGCGCTCGTCTGCACACCGGGCGGAGCCGGAACGACCAGGTGGCCACCGCTCTCCGACTGTGGTGTCGACGGGAGATGACCCGGGTTGCGGCCGACCTGCTCGCTCTCGTGGAGGTCCTCGCGGCCAGAGCCGACGAGGCCGACGAGGCCGCTCCGCCCCTGCGCCTGCCGGGTTACACCCATCTTCAACGGGCCCAGTCGGTACGGCTCTCCCATCATTTGCGTGCGCACTGCTGGGCCCTCCTGCGTGACGCCGACCGCATCGCCGATGCGCTCGCGCGCATGGACGTCTCGCCCCTCGGCGCGGGAGCCCTGGCCGGTTCCTCGCTGCCCCTCGACCCGGCATGGTCGGCAGAGCTCCTCGGCTTCCGCGAGTCCTTCGCCAACTCTCTCGATGCGGTGTCGGATCGCGACTTCGTCGCGGAACTGCTCTTCGTTCTCGCGCTCATCGGAATCCATCTGTCGCGCATCGGAGAAGAGTGGGTCCTGTGGACGTCCGAGGAGTTCGGTTTCGCCGTCCTGGACGACGCCTATGCGACGGGATCGTCCATGCTCCCGCAGAAGAAGAACCCGGACATCGCCGAACTGGCCCGGGGGAAGTCGGGCCGCCTCATCGGGAATCTGACGACCTTGCTCGTCGTGCTCAAGGGGCTCCCGCTGGCCTACAACAGGGACCTTCAGGAGGACAAGGAGCCCATCTTCGACTCCGTCGACCAGGTCGGTCTTGGTCTCGTCGCGCTCGGGGGAATGATCGCCACGGCCCGCTTCCGGCCCGAGACGATGGCCCGCGCCGCCGATTCCCCCTCGTTGGCGGCGATCGATCTCGCGGAGTGGCTGGTCTCGCGGGGAATGCCCTTCCGTGAGGCGCACGCACTGGTCGGTTCGGCGGTGAGATCCTCCATCGAGAAGGGCCTGTCACTCGCCGCGGTCGTCGCCGGGACGGAGGGTCTCGGCCCCGAGGCCGTGGAGCGCCTGGAGCCCGGTGACAGCCTCGAGAGGCGCGTCACGGCCGGATCCCCGGGCCCGGACGCCACGCGATCCCAGGCTGCGTCCCTCGCGGCGGCCATCGCCCAGGCCCGCCAGCGACTTCTCGGCGCCTAGTCGGACTCCGACGGTCGTGCGGCCGGGATGAAGTCCTGACCGTGGTAGCCGATGGTGCCGAGGACGACCCGGCGGCATCGTCCCGCTCGCCACAGATCCAACCGCACATCGGCTCGATCCCCGGCCGGCTCCATGCGGGCCCACCCGATGGCGTCCCGTCCGGTCCGTCTTCCCTCGGCCTCCACGTGTCGTCTGATGGCGTCGCGATCAGCCTCGTCGAGGTACTGCCACACGATGGAATGGAAGAAGATGAGGTCGGTGCCCGGTGCGGGCCTTTGGTCCCCGATCCACTCAGCGGCGGTCGCCCGGTCGACGACGGGCGGATGCTCGCGTGCCACCGTGAGAGCAGCCTCCAGTCGTGCGCGCCGATCGGCATCATCGGGCCAGACGTACGAGGCGAGGTGGATGTGAGCGGCATCGGTGGTGATGTCGAGGGGTGAGGGGTCGCATCCGCGCGCATCGAGGACCGGTGGGACCGCCATCCCCGCGGGCTCCGGCGTCTCCGACCATCGGCGGGAGAATCGCAGTGGTGAGTCCGGATCGCCGAGGAGGCCCTCGGCCGTCTCGTAGGCGAATCGGGAGAAGTTGAGGTTCAGGCCGGCGCTCGCGCCGATCTCGCGCCATGTGACGGCGGAAGCGGGGGAGAGCAACGGATGGAGCAGGACGGCCATGGCCGCCACGGAGCGTCCCGGCTCGTTGGTCTGCACCGGCATCATCATGTCGGCGGTGAGCCGATCCCGATGCTCCACCAACGCCGAGAGGACATCGTGTTCCAGCGTCGGCCCGGGCCGTCCTCCTGTTGAGGGATAGTGTCCGGCCAGATCGGGAGATTCGCCGAGAAGCACCCGACGGTGGAGACCCGCCAGGAGTCGCAGCACCGCGGCGTCCTGGAGGGGCCGCGGGCCTGCTCGGGTCAGGAGGTCGGTGGTGGTGCCCCGTCGAAGATGGTCGTCGAGCAGGGCATCGATGATGCGGGCGTACAACGGTGATCCGAGGCTCTCGCACGACCGACGTTGGTGTTCGAGCGCCCGTGTCAGGTCCTCGACGAGGGACGCCCGAGGAGGAGACCCGGGTCCATCGATGTCGGGGTCAGCCACGAGGCAATTGTGGCCGTTGCCGCAAGCTCGTGCGTGCCAACATGGTCGCGTGGCATCCACGGGACTCCTCGCCGACCTGATCGCCCGGGGACTCGTGCACGATTCGACCGATGTCGAGGACCTCGGTCGACGACTCGACGCCGGCCCCGTGGGGGTGTACGTGGGCTTCGATCCCACGGCGGATTCACTCCATGTCGGGCATCTTCTCGGCCAGATCACCCTGCGTCGCATGCAGCTCGCTGGCCACCGTCCGGTCGCCCTGGCGGGCGGCGCCACGGGGATGGTGGGGGACCCGTCGGGTAGGAACGAGGAGAGGAATCTTCTCGATGCGGAGACACTGGCCCGCAACGTCGCCGTGATCTCCGGCCAACTGGAGCGGCTGCTGGACTTCGCTCCCGGACCGTACGCCGCGCGACTGGTGGACAACGTGCAGTGGACCGCACCGATGGGCGCTCTCGAGTTCCTGCGGGACGTGGGCAAGCACGTCACCGTCAACCAGATGCTGGCGAAGGAGTCCGTGCGCAGCCGACTCCAATCGGAGAACGGACTCAGTTTCACCGAATTCAGCTACATGCTCCTGCAGGCCAACGACTTCCGCCATCTGTGCGAGACGATGGACGTCGAGATGCAGATGGGGGGATCCGACCAGTGGGGGAACATCACCGCGGGAATGGATCTCATCCGCCGCACGCTGGGTCGGGTCTCGTACGGACTCACCTGGCCGCTGGTCACGCGCAGCGACGGTCAGAAGTTCGGCAAGACCGCATCGGGAGCGGTCTGGTTGGATGCCGCCAAGACGACTCCCTTCCAGTTCCGTCAGTTCTGGATGCAACTGACCGACGAGGACGTCACGACACTCATGCCGCGCTTCTCCCTGCGCCCCATGGACGCGATCGCAGCCCTTCTCGCCGAGCATGCGGAGGCCCCGGACCGACGTGCGGCACAGTCGGAGCTCGCCGAGGAGATGTGCACCCTGGTGCACGGGGAGGCCGCGGCGGAGGCCGCGGCCGCGGCGAGCCGCGTCCTCTTCGGTGAGGACCCCCTCGGGGCATCGGCCCCCGTGCTCGAGGTTCTGGCGAACGAGGTGCCCACGGCGGTGCTCTCCGGGGCACTGCGGGGCGATCTTTTCGCCGCTCTGGCGGGAACGGGTGTGGTCGGGTCGACCAGCGAAGCGCGCAGATTGGTCGCCCAGGGAGCGGTGCGCATCAACGGACAGGTCGTGGATGGCCCCGGGGCCCTTGAATCGGTGCCGCTCCTGCACGGGCGTTGGTACCTTGTCCGCCGCGGCAAGTCCTCCTGGGCACTGTGGTCGGTGGCCGACTGAGGCCCGGCCGACAGCATCCTGAGCCCGCCGGGGGCGAGCGAGCCGGGACGTGGTCCCTGTGGATAACTTCCCCGGTTTCGGTGTTGTGGCGGTGCCTCCCATCTCGTAGAGTTGCCCCTCGCCCCCGAATGGTCCTCGGACTTTTCGGGGGTCGGCATCACTGCCCTCGGCACATGCCGGAGCTGTTGCTCCTTGAAAACAGAAGAGAAGACTGAACGCCAGTGCGGGCGACGTCTCGTTCATCGGGTCGTCGCTTGTCAATTCGGGGTCGGATTCCCATCCGGCCCCAACACATATCAAGTCAGTGTGGTGTTTCGGGGTTATTCCCCCCGTGCACCACGGACTTTCCGAACGAACCCGCTTCGGCGGGGAGTTCTTGATGGAGAGTTTGATCCTGGCTCAGGACGAACGCTGGCGGCGTGCTTAACACATGCAAGTCGAACGGGATCCATGGTGCTTGCACCGGAAGATCTAGTGGCGAACGGGTGAGGAACACGTGAGAAACCTGCCCCGGACTTCGGGATAA
>CAZSNB010000001.1:138978-145329 GCA_964608285.1 uncultured Bifidobacterium sp. | reverse complement strand
GACGACCCGGTCGTGCTCGACTTCCAGATCGTCGGCCACGGATGCGGCATCTACGACGTCGGCTACCTCGTCAGCCAGTCCCTGCCCACCGAGGTGCGCCGCGGCCACGATCGCGAACTCGTCGACCACTGGTGCGCCCGCCTCGAGTCGAACGGCATCACGGTGGACCGCGAGGAGATGTGGCGCCAGTACCGCGTCGTCGTGGTCTTCTGCACCACCTACTCGGTGACCCTGTGGCCCTCGTACACCACGATGAACGAGCGGGGCCAGAGCCTCGTGCGCGACATGCTCGAGCGCTCCCTGTTGGCCGTCGCCGACGTGGACGGTCTCGCCGCGCTCGGGTGACCCCGCGCGGGGCAGACTGACCCCATGAGCGACCACACCCACGACCACGGACGCGGCCTGCTGGCCGAACTCGCCCCTCTCGGGCGCGAACTGCGCGCCCTCATCCCCGGTGTCTACGAGGGCTTCGGGAAACTGCACGAGGCCGCCTTCGCCGAGGGTTCCCTCGACAGGAAGACGAAGGAGCTCCTGGCCCTCGCTGTCGCCATCGCGGTGCGTTGCGACGGATGCATCGCCTCCCATGCACGTGGTGCGGCGACGAACGGCGCCAGCGAGGCCGAGGTGGCCGAGACCATCGGCGTCGCCATCTCGATGAGCGGGGGGCCCGGCACGGTCTACGGGCCGCGGGCGCTGGCCGCCTACCGCTCCTTCGCGCCGAAGAGCGACTGATCGACCCGCATCAGCGGGGGTTCTTCGTCAGCAACCGCACCGGCACGTTGCGTGGGCCACGCACCTGACCGCCGGCCCAGTTGACCTCGGCGTCCGGCTTCAGCTCGAAGTCGGGGATGCGTGCGAGGAACTCCTCGATGGCCACCCGCATCTCCATGCGCGCGAGGTTCGACCCGACGCACCGGTGGATGCCGGCACCAAAGGCCACGTGACGGTTGTGTTCGCGGTCGATGATGACCTCGTCGGGCCTGTCGAAATGCGCCGGATCACGGTTGGCGGCCGGGAACGCCATCAGCACCCGGTCACCGGCCTTCATCGGACAGCCGTTGTGCTCGGTGTCCTCGGCGACGATGCGCGCCATGGTGACCGGCGAATAGGCGCGCAGGAACTCCTCCACCGCCGAGGGGATGAGCTCGGGCTCCTCCACGAGCCGCCGACGGTCATCGGGATGGGTGGCGAGGTGCCACAGCGACGATCCGATCCCGCTCCACGTGGTGTCCACGCCGGCGACGAGGAGCAACCCGCACATGCCGAGGATGAGATGGTCGGGGAAGGGTTCGCCCTCGTGTTCCGCGGTGAGCAACTCACTGATGAGGTCGTCGCCGAGGCCGTTCGTCCGGCGCGAGTTCATCTCGGACATGAAGAAGGCCTGGATCTCCTCGCGGGCCTGGAGTCGGATCTCGGGGTTGGTCAGGCCCGTCTCGAGCGACATGCGCACCCAGCGCGTGAATTCGTCCTTCATGGTCGTGGGCACGCCGAGCATCGTGGCGATGACCTGGGCGGGGATGAGCTGGGCGTACTCGACGGCGATGTCGGCCTCGTCACGACCGGCGAGACCGTCCATGAGTTCGCGGCACCAGGCACGCGTGAACACCTCCAAGCGGTCCACCGCCTTCGGGGAGAACGCCGGAAGGAGCCGGCGCCGGGTGTAGGTGTGCATCGGAGCGTCGACGCTGATGGGCGCCGAGATGGCCGAATCGCCGTACCCGCCGCTCGTCACCCGCGGCACGACGAGGATCTCCCGCGAGGAGAAGCGCTCGGGATCGCGCGCGATGTCGGTGACGTCCTCGTAGGTGGTGGGGAGCCACGACCCGCCCCATCTCTCCGTGCGGGCGATCGGGCACTCATCGCGCAGGTCGTCCCAGATTCCGAAGGGATTCTCGATGTAGCCCCGGTCGAAGATGTCGTAGTCGGTCGTCCAGTCGATCAGACCCGTCATGTGCGATTCCCCCGTGCATCGCCCGACCCCCGGACGATTCCCACACCATACATATGGTGCGACTGCCGGGGATCGGTCGGCGTGCGTGGGGTCGGCTCGGGGCGAAGGCGTCAGGCGGCCGGTGCGGACGCCTTGCCCACGGCACGGCGCATCTGCACGCCGAGCACGGCGAGCATGCCGACCCCGACGGCGATGATGACGACGCCCTGGAGCACCTCGTTGCCGATCCAATACAGCGACAGCGCGACGACGGGAGCCACGACGAGGATGGTGCCGGCGAGCAGCATCTCGGGTGCCAGCCACAGCGAACCCAGGGCGAACATGACGACGCCGATGGCGAGGGGGACGAGGAACCAGGCACCCTGGTTGACCCCGCCGATCATCATCGCGCCGATGACGACGTAGAGCGAGCCGAAGGCGCGCGGCACGAACGAGATGCCCACGCCGCGCAGAGAGCCGAGAGCGAGGAGTCCCGCACCGCCGACGAGCATGGCGATGCCGCCGGTGTTCGGGCTGTCCTCGCGGATGAGCCCGACGAGCGAGGTGACGAAGGTGGGCATGGCGCCGGTGGCGAGAAGACTGCCCACGAAGCGCGAGCGTGGCGCTCGCCACGCACCCCAGACCAGCACCGCCCCCGAGAGGGCCGTCACGAATCCCTGTTCGTCGAGGTCGGTCTCGGAGAGCAGCAGGCCCGAGGCCACGATGATGGCGAGGACCGCGGCGAGCTCCAGCACCTCGGCGAGTCGCTGGCGAATCGCCGAACCGGACGAGAGTTTCCACGACCCTGCCGCCAGGACCGCCGCGATGATGTAGAGCACGGCGGAGATGGCCGTGACGGACGCGTCCTCCACGAGCACCGCGAGGATGCGTATGACGCCGGCACCGATGATGAGTGCCGCGAGGTACGAGACGAGTTCGCGGATCTGAAGCGACCACTCGGGGGCATGCGCGATGTCGTCGGCCTCCTCCCGGGAGATTCGGCCCGCGCCGACGAGGTCGGCGAGAATCTGTTTCTGGTTGCGACGTTGTTCCATGCGCCCAGCATGGCATCTTTGTCGTGGCGTCATCACCACGGGAGACCGGGTGGGCATGACGAACCCGGGACGACTTAGGGTCGTGCACCGACATGAGAGACGATCGAGAGAAAAGCGTGAGTCGAACGAGAAAAAGGGCACTGTGCGGGGGTCTCCTGTGGGGTGTCCTCGCCGCGTGCGGCGGAACGGCGAGCGGCGGGGAACTCATCGGGTACATACCTCCCTCGGTCACCCGCACCGCCGATGTCGCCGTCAGCGAGGCCGGCGCCGACGAGCCCTTTCCTCTCGTGGCCGACGAGGACGGGATCCTCGTGGTCTTCTTCGGCTTCACGAATTGCCCGGATGTCTGTCCCGGCACCCTCGCAACCCTGCGGAACTCGCTGCGAAAAGTCGGGGACGAACTCGCCGCGCGTGTCGACGTCGCGATGATCACCGTCGATCCCGAACGCGACACGGCAGAGAAGATGCCTCTCTACCTCGGCTCGTTCCTCGAGCGGTTCCATGCTCTCGTCCCCGCCGACGAGGCCGAGCTGCGCGCTGCCGAGGCGCCGTTCGGGGCCACCTCGTCGGTGACGAAGAAACCCGATGGCACCGTCGAGGTGAGCCACGGCGGCACCGCCTACGTCGTGGACGACGACGGCAACTTCATCCTCGGATGGCCGTTCGGACTCGATGCCGACGCGATCGCCCACGACATCCGCATCCTCCTCGCCCGGAAGGGAACACCGTCATCATGAGGACCATCACCCGGAGGGCCGCCCTGGCGGCCACAACACTGCTCGCCGCATCGATTCTCGGCGCCTGTGGTGACTCGGAATCCGGATCCACCGACCACGCGGTGACCGTCACCCGACCGTGGGCCCGCACGAGCGCCATGGGCGCCGAGGTCGGGGCGGCCTACATGATCATCGAGGTCTCGCTCGACGACGAACTCCTCGGAGTCTCCGTCGACGCGGCTGTGGCCATGGACGCACAGATCCACGAGATGGTCATCTCGGGCGGCAACCTGGTGATGCGGGAAGTCGCCTCGATCCCGGTGAGGGCCGGTGAGATCCTTGAGCTCACGTCCGGTGGGTACCACGTCATGTTCATGGGGCTCGCCAAGGCTCTCGTCACCGGCGAGACCATCCCTGTCACGCTGACGTTCGCGAAGGCCGGCGACGTCGTCGTCGAGGTGCCCGTTCAGGAGGATGCGCCCGCGTGACCGTCGACGAGGGACCCTGGTGCCGGTCATGAAGCGGTCGGCTCTCACGGGGATCGTGGCGGCCGCGGTCGTCACGATCCTCCTCCTCGTCGTCGTGGTCCTCGTCGCGGGCCGGGACTCCTCGGTCACCCACCGCTACGTCATCCCGGCGGGCACCCGGGCCCAGATCGCGCAGGGCATCGAACCCGACGGCATGCCGCCGGCACGTCTGCGTGTGAAGGTGGGGGACACGCTCGAGATCGTGAACAACGACTCGGTCGCTCACACCTACGCCTTCATGATCATGAAACCGGGGGAGACGTCCCGCTACACCTTCCGACGCGCCGGCGAGTTCCAGGGTGCGTGCACGATCGCCCTGCACTCGGCCGTCGTCATCTCGGTCACCTGACGGTCACGGGTGGGGCCACCCGTCGGGGCCTCGTCTATTGTCGGGTGCAGCGTTCGGTCACCACGACCGGCCCGACAGGGAGACACCATGACCACCTCGACCCGCACCCGCCTCCTTTCCGCCCTCGCGGCCGCCTCGCTGGCGCTCGCCGCGTGCGGGGGCTCCGACGGTTCCTCCGACACCACCACGGCCGGCTCGACGCTCGAGACCATCGCCGCGGGCAAGCTGACCGTCTGCTCCGACGCGCCGTACGAGCCGTTCGAGTTCCAGGACGCCTCGGGCAAGTGGACCGGCTTCGACATGGACCTCATGCGCGAGATCGCCACGCGCAACAACCTCGAGCTCGAGGTGACCGTGCAGCCCTTCGACGGCATCTGGCTCGCCCCGGCCGCCGGAACCTGCGACGTGGTGGCGTCCTCGATGACGATCACCGCGGAACGCGAGGAGGCCGCCGACTTCTCCGACGGGTACTTCGACTCGTTCCAGTCGATGCTCGTCATGAAGGACAACGAGGCGACCCTCGCCTCCATCGAGTCCTTCGCGGGCAAGAAGGTGGCCGTGCAGACGGGTACCACCGGCGAGGCGTTCGCCAAGGCGAACCTCACCGGCGCCGAGATCCAGTCCTTCGACGAGGCCGGGGCCATGTTCCTCGCGCTCGAGTCGGGTGACGTGGACGGCGTGCTCCAGGACTTCCCGATCAACGCCGACCGCGCCGTGAAGCAGGGCACCAGCGTCGTGTCGATCAAGTTCGACGAGGGCTACGAGAAGGAGTCCTACGGCTTCGCGGTGAAGACCGGCAACACCGCCCTCCTCGACGCCATCAACGAGGCCCTCGCCGACATGCGCGACGACGGCACCTACGACACGATCTTCGCCACCTACTTCGGCTGATCCACCGGGACGACCGGGACCAGGGGGAACCGCGTGGCACTGAGTCGCAGTCGCCGGAGGATGCTCCGGCGGCGCGGCGTGTACGCGGCCTCCCTGGTCGCCGTGGTGGCGGTCGCCGCCGCCGTTGATTGGCGACGCCTCGCCGATGCGATGTTCCGCTGGGAGATCGTCACCGAGCAGTTCCCCGGGATCCTCACCTCGGCGGCGAAGAACACGCTCATCTTCACCGTCCTCGGGTTCGCGGGCGGCCTGGTGCTCGGGCTCGTCTTCGCGCTCATGCGTCTCTCGAGCGTGCGGCCCTATCGCTGGTTCGCCGCCACGTACATCGAGGTGTTCCGCGGCATCCCGCTCGTCGTGACGCTGCTCATTCTCGGGTTCGGTCTGCCCATCGCCTTCCAATGGAGCTGGCCGAACCCGTGGCTCCGCGGCGCCGTGCCGCTCGCACTGGTCGCCGGTGCCTACATGGCCGAGACCATCCGTGCGGGCATCGAGGCCGTGCCGCGCGGGCAGACCGAGGCCGCGCGCTCGCTCGGCATGGGACCGGCACGGGCCATGGCCACCATCGTCATCCCCCAGGCGCTGCGCATCATCGTGCCCCCGCTCACGAACGAACTGGTGCTCCTCATCAAGGACACCTCCCTCATCTCGGTCCTCGGTGTCACGGCGGGCACGATCGATCTCGCGCGTTTCGGTCGCGACGGCGTGAACGACACCGCGAACGCCACTCCCCTCATCGTGGCGGGTCTCGTCTACCTGGCCATGACCCTGCCGCTCACCCAGGCCGTGGCCTGGATGGAGCGCCGAGCGAAGGCGTCCCGACGATGAGCGATCCCGTCGTCCGCCTGCGCGCGCTGCGCAAGTCGTTCGGGTCCCACGAGGTGCT
>CAZSNB010000001.1:65899-138878 GCA_964608285.1 uncultured Bifidobacterium sp. | reverse complement strand
ATCCCGTCGTCCGCCTGCGCGCGCTGCGCAAGTCGTTCGGGTCCCACGAGGTGCTCGCCGGCATCGACCTCGACGTGGAGCGGGGCGAGGTGGTGTGCGTCATCGGTCCGTCGGGATCCGGAAAGAGCACGCTGCTGCGCTGCATCAATCTGCTCGAGATTCCGACGTCGGGCTCGGTGTCGGTGCTCGGTCACGAGCTCACCGATCCGGACTGCGACATCGACGCGGTGCGCACGCGCATCGGCATGGTGTTCCAGCAGTTCAACCTCTTTCCCCACATGTCGGTGCTCGACAACGTCTCGGTGGCCCAGCGCAAGGTGTTGCGCCGCTCGCGCGACGAGGCCGATGCCACGTCGAGGGCCCTCCTCGCCCGGGTCGGGCTCGCCGAGAAGGAGACGGCCTTCCCCGGACAGCTTTCCGGCGGTCAGCAGCAACGCGTCGCCATCGCCCGGTCGCTGGCGATGGACCCGGAGGTCATGCTCTTCGACGAGGCCACGAGCGCCCTCGATCCCGAACTCGTGGGCGACGTGCTCGCCGTCATGCGCGGGCTCGCCGAGGCGGGCATGACGATGGTCGTGGTCACCCACGAGATGGGATTCGCCTCCAACGTCGCGGACCGTGTGGTGTTCATGGACGCCGGCTCGATCGTCGAGCAGGGTCCGCCCTCGAGGGTCATCGCCGACCCCGCGGAGGAACGCACGAAGCGCTTCCTCCAGAGCGTCCTGAACCACTGAGCGATGCACGACCGCATCCGGGCCCTGCTCGCTCTCGCCCAGCACCCCGGCACGCCGCGGGCCGAGGCCGAGGCCGCCCTCGCCGCCGCGTCGCGTCTCATGCACCGGCACGGCATCGCCGAGCACGACCTCGGGGACGCTCCGGAGAACGAGCAGATCGTCGTGGAGCGGGTGGCCTGCACCGGTCGGTACGTGCCCCGGCGATTGGCGATCCTGTGGTCGATCGCCCGGGCCCATTCGTGCACCGGCTACCGCGACATCGAGGACGACGGCACCCAGGTGCTCGTGCTGTACGGACGCCGCGACGACATCCTCGCGGCGCGCACGCTGTTCGTCGCCGCCGACGCGCTCGCGGTGCGCGCGATGCCGGCGGGTGCGCGCTCGTGGCGCACCACGTGGCTCAAGGGTTTCCAGCGCGGCATCGAGGACGCCCTCGAGACGGCCCGTGACGGCCACATCGACGAGACACCGGGAGCGGGCCTCGTGCTGCGCGACCGTCTCTCGCGCGCCGAGGACGAGTTGCGCGCGACCGGGCCCCGGCTGCGCGGCTCGTGGACCTGGGCCGACACGGCCTCGGGCGCCTTCGCCGACGGAGAACGGGCGGGGCGGACGCTGTCGGCGCGGGGTCGGTCCTTCTCCCGGGGCGTGCGCGGCGAACTGACGTGACGGGAATCGACGAGACAGCGGCACGTGTGCGGTCGCACGCAGCGAATGGCTACCCACGCTGCTCGACCGAACAGGCCCTCGTCTATGCGGCGGAGGACGAGGTCGACGCGTTGCTCGGCATCCGCATCGTCCCCGAGCACGAGGTGGGCGACGTTCTCGCCGCGCTCTGCGAGGCCGAGGACGTGGACGAACCGTCCCTCTTCCGGACGCCACGTCGCGGGTCGAGTGATGCGGCCTCCGTCGACCTCGTCACCCGGGAGATGCGCGTGCGACCGGGGTCGGTGCCGCTGTCGGTGATCGTCCACGAACTCGCCCATCTCGTGTCCGCTGCCGACAATCACGGCCGCGAATTCCGCGACGAACTGGTGCGGCTCTCCCGCACGCACGTGTCGGTCGCCCACGGTGCCCTCCTGCACACGCTGTTCTCCGCCATCGACCTCGACGTCTCCGACTGGCGCGCCTGACCCGGCACCGGTCGGCCCGGCGCTATCCGTTCGCGCTTCCCGACCCCAACGGCATCACCCGGGCGGGAGACGCTGCTCGAAGAACGTCCACGCGACCTCAGCGAACTCGATGTCGCCGTTCTGAGACCCGGTGACACGGTTCGGCTCCACCCGCACGGTGCGGCTGGGAGCCGTGTGTCCGGCGCCGTCGAGTCGCCACCACTCCACTGGCGATGATCCGGCGTACGTGAAGCGGTGTGCAGTGCTGCCGTCGGTTGTGTCCAGATCCAACGTCGTCTCAACCGGAGTCCTGCTGCTCAGTCCGTTGATTGCCAGCCAGCGGTCCCTCGTCACCTCTGCGGATACGACCCGTCCACGGTTGCATGCACCCCCGACATTGACCACGCAGCCGCCGTCAAACGGCATCTGCGCGTCTGCTGTGCCGTGTGTCAACAGAATCGGAATCGGACGCGGAGGCCCATTCGTACAAGGGCCGGGCAGCGGTGACGCCGGGAGGCTGCCTGCGTTCGACGCCACGGCACCGAGCAGTTCTGGATGATGGAACGCGAAGGCCTGGGTCATCTGCGCCCCGTTGGAGCTTCCGACCATGAACAGACTCGACGCTGGTAGTTCGTACGTCGCGGCGACCGACTTGACGAGCGCTGCAAGGAACCCGATGTCGTTCGCGCCACTCGACACCAAGTTGTCGCCCCGACAGTCGGACCATCCGGCGCGACCCTGACGATCGTCGACGGGAAGGCCTTCGGGGTAGACGACGATGAAGCCCTCCCGGTCGGCGACCGTTCGGAACACCGCAAGTGGGTACTCGCCGACAGTGGCGATGTTCAAGCCTTCTCCACCTCCACCATGCAGTACGAACACGACCGCATGAGGCTCGACGACGCCAACCGGCACATGCACGAGGAACCTCCTAGGCACCCCTTCGATGTCTATGTCGTGCAGCGATTCACCCTCCGGATACGGCATCGGTGTGGGCGTGGACGTCGTCGACGCCAGCCCCACCGCGGTTGTGGTCACCTGACCGGGGTCGGCGGGTTCACCGGAGCAGGCCACCACGAATGGGACGAGGGCGACAACCGCCACTCGCCGGATCAGGACGCGAAGACCACGCACGACTCCATTATCGGCACAGCGGGTAAGGGATCCGTAAGCGTGAGTCGATGGTCCAGCGAGGGGAACAGGAACACAGGCTCTTAGTGTGGGGCGATGGACTACGGCTTCGACAGGTTCCTCCGTTACGACGAGATGTCCCGGTGGCTCGACGACATCGTGGCGGCGCACCCCGGTCTCGCGACCATCGAGTCCTACGGCACATCTCACGAGGGTCGACCCCTCCTTCTCGTCACGATCACCGACGCGACGACAGGCCCCCACCACGAGAAGCCGGCTCACTGGGTGGATGCCAACATCCACTCGATCGAGGTGACGGGGGGCGTCGCCGCGCTCCACCTCGTCCACCACCTGCTCACCCGGCACGCCGCCGGCGATGCGCGCGTGGTCGAGGCCCTCGCCACCCGCACCTTCTACGTGGCACCGCGCGTCAATCCCGACGGTGTCGAGGCCGCGCTCGGGGACCGGCCCCGCTACCGGCGCTCGAGCATGCGGCCCTGGCCGTGGCGGGACGCGCACCGATGGCCCGGGCTCGAGCAGCACGACGTCGACGGTGACGGACGCGTGCGCACGATGCGCATCGCCGACCCGCATGGAGCTTGGGTGGAGCATCCCTCCGACCCGCGCGTGATGATCCCGCGCGAGCACGACGACGCGCCCGACGGCGCGCCCAGATTCCGCCTCCTCGCCGAGGGCACCATCACCGATTGGGACGGATTCACCGTTCCCGTGCCCCGACCCGTGGAGGGTCTCGACCTGAACCGCAACTTCCCCGCCGGATGGAGCCAGAAGGTGACCGGCGCCGGCGACCATCCGCTCTCGGAGCCCGAGATCGACGCCCTCGTGCGCGCCGTCACCGCGCGACCGAACGTGTGCGGGTACAACGCGTACCACACCTCCGGCGGCTTCCTCCTGCGTCCCTCGAGCACGATGCCCGACTCGTCGCTCCCGCCGGAGGACGTGTGGGTGTTCGGCCAGATGGGGAAGCGATGCACCGCGCTCACGACGTATCCGGTGCACTCGGTCTACGAGGACCTCACATGGGACAAGTCCGACGTCATGAGCGGAGCGGCCGACGACTGGGCGTACGAGCATCTCGGCGTGTACGGCTGGACCACCGAGTTCTGGGACGCCGTCGCCGCCACCGGCACGGGACGCTCCGGCACCGACATCTGGTACGTGGGGCCGACGGTGGAACAGGAACTGGCCGTCGCCGCGTGGTGCGACGTGCACGCACCGGGCGGGTACGCCGGCTGGGTTCCCTTCGACCATCCCCAGCTCGGACCCGTCGAGATCGGCGGAGCGGACGACTTCCGCATCTGGACGAACGCCCCCGAGTCGCGCCTGCGCGACGAGGTCGCCCCGCACGCCGACTTCGCCGTGCACCAGGCTCTCCTCTCACCGGCGCTCGCCGTCGTCCACACCGCCGTCGAGCGTCTCGGGGACGACACCTGGCGTCTCGCCGTCGGCGTGGCGAACACGGGCTGGCTCCCCACCGACGTCTCGATCCAGGCCCGGCGCAGGAACCTCGTCCTTCCCGTGACGGTGTCCGTCGACGGGGTGGAGACGGTCGACGGACCGTCGCGGATCCGCCTCGGTCAACTGGAGGGCCGTGTCGCGTTCGCCCTCGCCGGCGGATCGCGCAACGACGGGACCCCCGACCGTGCCCTCGCCACCTGGGTGGTGCGCGCGCCGGCCGGAACCGAGGTGCGGGTGGAGGCGGCACATCCGCGCGCCGGCACCGCGCGCGCCGTCGTCCGTCTCGGCTGAGCGGGTCGACCGCACGTCCCCGCCGCGCCGGGGTATCCACCATCGTCGTCGGGCGAACGAGCAACATCGTGGAGTGACCCCCCTCGTCGACACGGTGAAGAGATCCCTCGCCGATCGCACCGACGTCCTCGTCTGGCGGCGGGTGACCATGCCCGGCCTCGACGTCCCCTGGGCCGGCGTGGACGTGCCGACGGTGGAGACGGGCGGACGGCCGTGGGTCTGGGAGATCGTGACACCGCGACAGTGGGAGCGTTCCGGAACACTGCGCGCCGATCCGATGGTGCTCGCCGTCCCCCAGGACGTCGTCATCACCGAGGTCCACCACCGCGACCTCGGCACACCGCTCGTGCGCATGCAGTCCCCCGTCGCCCACGCACCGGCGAGCCTCCCTCTCGCCACCGGGCTCGACCCGGAGGGACCGTGGTCGCTGCGCATCGAGACGGCGTGGAGTGTCGATGCCCTCGGCAGTGCCGCGCAGTCGTGGATCGACCGCGAGTCCCCGGGAGCGGTCCTGTGCACGCCCGGGCATTCCCGGCCGGAGGGATTCGAATTGCACCCGTCGATGACCATCGGGTCGGAGGCCTTCGACCGCCTCCTTACACTCCATCCCGATGACGCGGCCACGGCGACCAGACTCCTGTCGCTGGTGCACGACGCCCTCGCAGCGTTCCGCTGACCGGGCCGCCGGGGGGCGTGCGTCGTGATCACCGTCCACGCCGTCTCGCTGTCGTGCGTCGACCCCGCCCCCGGCGACTTCGCCCGTCTCGTCGACCTCGTCGACGTGTGGCTCTCCGAGACGTTCCCCTACGACGGCGAGGACGGGTTCGCCCCAGGGATCGCATTGTCGTCGCGCCACGAGCCCGACAACGGCGTCTTCCGCGTGACCGTCACCGACTCCTCTGAACACTCGGTGAGGGTGGAGAACACCACCGTCACGGTCGTCGATCGCACCGACTCCCGGGGCAGCAGGTCGCTCACCTTCGACGTGCGCGTCGTCATCATGCCGGCCGCCAACAGGGTGGCCCCGCGGGCGAGGAGGCGCATCCAGCCCGGCGTGCTGCGATTGCTCCGCGACGCCCTCGACACCGTCGGGTTCCGCGACGCGGAACAACGCGTGCTGCGCACCCCGATCCGCATCACCTCGGAGATGGAGGGACAGTCGCTCGCCGCACTGGCGACCACGGCGGCGGGACGGCGTTTGCCGATCATCGTCGAGGTGCTCGACCGTCCCTCCGCCCGTGCGCCCTTGTTCGCCGCCGATCTCGGGCCCCTCACGGGACTGGTGCACGTGGTGCACCTCGCCTCGCCCGAGGCGCTCGCCGGATACCGCGACCTCGGCGGTTCGCTCCGGGCCGGCACCGGCGACGTCGTCATCCACTGGGCCGGCGTGCCCGAGGAAACGGTCGTCCCTCTCGGTGCACCGTCGACCGACCTCGCCGCCCGCGAGACGATGCGCATCGTCGACATGGTCCTCGACGCCGCCACGCGTTCCCTGCCGCCGCCGCGCGTTCCCGCGGCGCGCACCGACGATCTCGACGACGAGGAGGACGACGAGGACGCACCCGACCCCGCCGAGGCCGTGATGCTCCAGGCACAGGTGGCCGAACTGCAGGCGGCACTGGAGAACGCCGACGCCATCATCGAGGAGCAGCGCGAGAAGCTCAGTCAGGTGGACGACCAGCGCGACTGGATGGTGCGCCAACTCGTGAACCCCCGCTCGGACATCACGCAGGACATGCCCATCCGGGTGCAATACATGTCGGAGGTCGTCCCCACCGTCGAGAGGTACTGCGAATTCCTCGAGTTCCACCAGAGGGCCCTCGAGTCCGTGGGGCGCTTCCACGGCCCCGATCCGAATCTGGTGCTCAAGGACCTCTTCCGCCTGAACAACGTGGCCGGCAGGTGGGCCGCGGGTCAGTTCTCCGGGGTGAGCATCGCCAACGAGTGCAAGCGCGCGGGCCTGATGTGGGCGAACAACGTGAGCGACACCGCCGTCAACAAGTACGGCGAGGACTACACGATCGAGTGGCGGGGAAGGCCGGTGCTGGCCGCCGGGCACATCAAGCGGGGCAGGGGCCCGATGCACTACCGCATCTACGTGTACTTCGACCCCGACACGCGCGAGACGGTCGTGGCCCACATCGGTCGGCACCTCCGCGACGCCGGCACCAACTGAAGAGGCCGGCCCCGGGGCGGTCTAGCCTGACGCCATGGCATCCGACATCTTCGCCCTCTCCGACCGCTTCATCGACTCCCTCGCCGTCCTCGACCCCGGCATGGCCACGTACCTCGGCATCCCGGGGCACGACGACGAGATGACCGACTTCAGCCCCGCCGGTCACGCCGCGCGCGAGCAACTGACGCGCGGCACCCTCGACGAACTCTCCCGCCTCGTTCCCGCCTCGGACGACGACCGTCTCGCCGCCGGGGTGCTGCGCGAACAGCTGGAGACCGACGTCATGTCCTACGACGGTGGCGAGCACCTGCGCTCCATCCGCATCATCGCCGGCGATGTCGACTCGGCGCGCGCCATCTTCGACCTCATGCCGACCGACACGGCCGCCGACTGGGAGGTCATCGCCCGACGTCTCGACGGCGTCCCGGCCGCGTTCGCCGGGATGCGCGAGTCGTGGCAGCTCGGCCTCGACAGGAACGTCGTCACCAGCCGTCGACAGGTGCAGGCGTCCGCCGAGCAACTCGCCTACTGGGCCGGCACGCCGTCCTCCCCCGGCTTCTTCGCCTCCTTCGTGGAGCAGGCGGCGTCGGTGCCGGGCGCACCCATCGAGGCGTTGCGCGACGCAGCAGCGCGGGCCTCGGCCTCGCTCGCCGAGACCTCCGCCTGGCTCACCGGCACGTACCTGCCCCGGGCCGTCGAGACCGACGGTTGCGGACCCGACCGCCACGCCATCGAGCGCCGGCGCTTCCTCGGCATGCAGGTGGACGCGGCCGAGGCGTACCGCTGGGGTTGGGAGGAGACGATGCGTCTCGACGAGGAGATCCGTCGCTGCTCCGCCCTCATCTCCCCGGGATCGACCGCCGAGGAGGTGCGCCACCTCCTCGACACCGACCCGGCACGGGCCATCCACGGCGAGGAGGCCCTGCGCGACTGGTTGCAGGAACTGATGGACGAGGCGATGTCGTTCCTCCTCGGCAATGGCCACTTCGACATCGACCCGCGCGTGCGCACGGTCGAGGCGATGATCTCACCCCCGGGCGGCGCGGCGGCGATGTACTACACGGGGCCGAGCGAGGATCTCAGCCGGCCGGGTCGCACCTGGTATCCCGCGAACGGCCGCACGTCGTTCCCGCGCTGGGGTGAACCCACCACCGCGTACCACGAGGGCGTCCCCGGGCACCATCTTCAGATCGCCGTCGCCACCGTCAACCGCGACCGACTCTCGCGCTTCCAGCGCAACACGTTCGTGAGCGGCCACGGCGAGGGCTGGGCCCTCTACGCCGAGCGCCTCATGGACGAGTTCGGTTTCCTCGAGAACCCCGAGTACCGCCTCGGATACCTCTATGCCCAGGCCTTCCGCGCCGCGCGCGTGGTGGTGGACCTCGGGATGCACTGCGGCCTGCCGATCCCGGCCGACTCGGATTGGCACCCGGGGGAGGCCTGGACGGCGGACCTGATGCTCGAATTCCTGTCGAGGCGCTCCTCGAGCGACGACGAGTTCAACCGCTCCGAGGTCCTGCGCTACCTCGGCTGGCCCGCCCAGGCCATCTCGTACAAGCTCGGCGAGCGCGTGTGGCTCGACCTGCGCGACGCCGCGAAGAAGCGCGACGGGGCGTCCTTCGACCTCAAGGCGTGGCACGCCCGGGCGCTCGACCTCGGCAACCTCGGCCTCGACCAGCTCGTCGCGGAGATGAGCCGCTGAGCGAACCCCCGCGGAGTCGCGCCCGGAGCCGCGTCCTGCGCGGCGGGGTCGTCGCTGTCGCACTGGCCGGACTCGTCACGGGCGTGTCCGTGGTGCGGTACGTGCTCGACAACCCGGGCGACCCGGTGCAGCAGAGCGTCGCCTCGTGGGCGCGCAACAACCGACTCGGCTGGGCGGTGGACGGCCTGGAGAGGTTGTTCCATTCCGATCCCCCGTCGACGGATCCCGCCGACGAACTCGGTCTCGAGCCGACGGTGACCACCGTGCCGGGCACCACGGCGCCACCGGGTCCCACGGTTCCGGGCGACATCGACCCGGTCGTCACGCCGGCCCTCGAGGGCGAGGGACGATGGCGGCCGCTGCAGACCGTGCGCGGGGAGACCGCGGTGTGGGCCATGTCGTTGCGTCCGTCGCGGGACTATCCCTCGGTCGTGGCGAGCGCGGCCGTGTGGGACCCGGCCGCGGTGCGCACCGCCCTGCACAACGGAACCGAGATCCCCGGGTCGCCGGACTCCGGGCGATGGACGAACGGGGTCCGCGTGTCCGCCGTCGCGCGTCCGGCCCTCGTCGCCGCGTTCAACGGCGGTTTCCGTTTCGAACACGGAGCCGGCGGGTACGTCACGGAGGGTCGCGAGGTGAAGCCGATGAAGAGGGGGCTCGCCACCCTGGCCGTCGGTCGCGACGGTGTGGCCCGTCTCGGACGATGGGGCATCGACCTCGCCGACGACGGATCGTGGACGACGATGCGCCAGAACCTCCCTCCCGTCGTCACGTCGGGGCGCGTCTCGATCGACGACCATCCCGGCACCGATTGGGGCGAGGACTACGGCGACGTCAAGTACACGTTCCGGTCCGCATTGTGCCGCCGCACGGACGGGTTGTTCGCCTTCGTGGCGGTGGGCAACGTGAACATCAGACTGCTGGCCGAGACGCTCGTGCTGCTCGACTGCGAATTCGCGATGCAACTCGACATCAACGGCACGTGGCCCCAGTTCACCGTCTACTCGGGATTCGGCACTGGGGAACGCGAGGGGACCCTCCTCGACCGGCGCATGGGCAACCGCAACCGCTATCTCAACAAGTCGACCAAGGACTTCTTCGCCCTGTACGACCCCGCCACCCTCCCGGCGGGGTCGGTGGAATGACCGGGCGTCCCGCGCGACGGGCCTAGCATCACCCCATGAGCGACAAGCAGAACGACGCACCGAAGCGCACGAAGCCCGACTCCGGTCCCGCGCCCCAGATCATCGCGGCGGCGCTCGGTCTGCTGGTGGCCCTCCTGCTCATCGTGGCGAACACCGAGCGCGTGGACGTGAACTTCATCGTCTACAAGGCCGAGGAGATCCAGCTGTGGTGGTACACGCTCGTCGTCGCGGCGGTGACCATCGTCGCCGAACGTCTCGTGGCGTGGGCCTGGCGCCGCAGCCGTCGCAAGCGCGACGAACGCGACTGACGCGTCAGACCGCCCCCCACCGCCCGAGCAACCGTCCCTCGCCGTCCTCCGGGACCACGAGGCCCTCGGAGTGCAGTTTGCGCAGGTGCGACCACACGCTGCGACGCGCCGGTCGGTGCAGCCGGCGGTGGACGTCCGCGTAGAGCACCCCGACGATCCCCGGGATGGTGTCGTTGCCGAGACGGATCTGTTCGAGGATGCCACGTTCGCGCTCCAGACGATGCGCGAGATAGGCGTCGAGGAACGGCCCCGGATCGGTGACGGGCCCGCCGTGCGTGGGCCACAACACACGGTCCCCGCGCCCGCGCACCTTGTGCAACGACGCGATGTAGTCGGCCATGTCGCCGTCCGGCGGGGCCACGACGGTCGTCGACCACCCCATGACGTGGTCGCCGGTGAACAGCATCGCGTCCTCGTCCACCGACAGGCACATGTGATTCGAGGTGTGACCCGGGGTGGCGACGGCCCTCATGGTGAACTCCGTCGTGCGGGCCACGACGTCCCCGTCGCCCACCGCGACGTCCGGGGCGAAGTCGAGGTCGATCGTCTCGCGTTCCTCGGCGGCCTCGGCATCGTCATGCATGTCCGCATCGTCGATCTCCTCGGAGGGGTCGAAGTCGTCGTCCTCGGTCCACCCCTCGATGACACGGTGCGGGCCGATGGCGACGCGAGGCGCCCCCGTGTGCCCGTGGAGCCACTCCGCGAGCGGCGAATGGTCGCTGTGGCAGTGCGTGACGGCGATGGCCACGACGCTGCGACCCTGCAGTGCCGCGGCGATCGCGTCACGGTGCGCGTCGATCACCGGGCCGGGGTCGATGACCACGACCTCGCGGTTCCCCACGATGTAGGTGCCGGTGCCGTGGTAGGTGAACTTGGACGGATTCCCGGCGATGATGCGCTCGACGAGCGGATGCACCCTCTGCACCGTCCCGCGGGGGACGTGGTCGATGCGGGGCACGAAGGGGATGGTCACGACCGCGCGCTCACTCCGTGTCGAACGCGATGATGCGCACTCCACCGACGGGACGGCCGTGGCCGAGCACCCTCTCGGCGAGCCGTTCCTGCAGGCCGTCGACGTCCACCCCGAGTCGCACGAGCACCGAGAGGAGCAACGGGACCGTCGCCCGGGCCGAGCCGTCGGCGATCTTGAGCGCCACCGCGCGGCCGTCGGGCAACGCCGCGACGAACACTGCCTCGGCACCGTCCTTGGCGATCAGACCGGGGATGCCCCGCATGATCGCGGTCACCGGACGGCCGGTTCCCCCGACCATGTGCGGATGTCCCGACATCGCCTCGCGCACGCGCGCCCCGGGCGTTCCCGGTGCACCGAGAGCGATCTCCCGCATCGCGCGGGCGAGTCCCACGAGCGGCACGACGTGGGCCGGGGCCCCGCACCCGTCCACGCCGACGGCGGTGGCCGGTTCACCGCACAGACGCTCGACCGCCGCGTCGATGGCACGTTGCAGCGGATGGTCCCGCTCGAGATAGGTCCCGAGATCCCACCCGTTGGCCACGCAGGTGGCGAGCATCCCGGCGTGCTTGCCGCTGCAGTTCATCTGCAGCGACGACCGTGCGACACCGGCCCTGATGGCTCCGTGGGCCGACTCCTGATGCAGGGGATGATCCGTGGTGTTGTGCAGAAAGGTCTCGTCGAGGCCGGCACCCGAGAGGATGCGGCGCACGGTGTCGAGATGCTCGGTCTCGCCGTTGTGGCTGGCGCACACGACCGCCAGTTGCTCGGGAGGCAGGTCGAGGCCGGCGTCCACCATGGCCCAGGCCTGCACCGGCTTCGTCGACGAGCGGGGGTAGACGGGAACGAGCGGGTCACCCACCGACACCGCGAGTCCTCCGTCGGGGGCGAGCCCCACCGCTGCTCCCCAGTGCACGCTCTCGTCGGTGCCGTTGCGATCGACGACGGCGACGGGAACGAAAGCGTCGGGGGCGAGCCCCGTCATCCGAGGTCCTCGGACTCTCCCGCGCGCCGGTTGCGGCGCAGGCTGCGCGGGGGGCGCGACTGCACGTTGATGAGCGGGTCGTCGATGAGCGGATGCCGCTCACCCCACGCGCTGATGAGCGCCTGGGACATCGCCACTCCCGGGAGCGCCAGCACCGCCCCGACGGGACCGAGTATCGCGGCACCCGCGATGGCCCCGCCGAAGGCGAGGGCGGGGTGGAGGTCCATCGTGCGCTCGGTGACCTTGGGACCGAAGAAGTAGTTCTCCACCTGCTGGTACACGATGATCGTCACCAGCACGAGCAGGGCATTGACGGGGGAGTCGAGGACGCTGAGCAGCAGGGGCAGCACCCCGGCGAGGTAGGTGCCGACCACCGGGAGGAACTGGGAGACGAGACCCACCCACAACGCCATGGCGATGGGAGCGGGGATGCCGATGGCCTGGAACGCGATCCAATGGAAGAGGGCCGAGAGGCCGGCCAGCAGGGCGCGGGAATAGAGGTAGCCGCCGGTCTTGGTCACCGCGAGGTCCCAGGCGTCGAGCACACCTCTTTGCCGGTCGGGGGTGAGGCGCGAGCAGATGGCCCGACGCATCTTGGGTCCGTCGGCGACGAAATAGAAGGAGAAGAGCAGTATGGAGAACACCTGCAGGAGGCCGCCGAGCGCGGCGAGGGAGAGGCTGAAGGCCTTGTCCTGCTGGTTGCGGATGAACTCCTGCACAGGTCCGTTCGGGTCCTTGATGCGGTCGTTCACCTCGTCGGCGTCGATGTTGGTGTCGAACGTGTCGTTGAGGAAGTCGACGACGTCGGTGACGTAGGTCTGGCTGTTCGAGAGGAGGTCGGCCACCTGGCGACCGACCACCGCACCGACGGTCACGAGGAACGCCACGACAACGGCGAGGACGCCGATGAGGATCGCCACGGTGGCACTGCCGCGCCGCCATCCGCGCTTCGAGAGCCTGTTGACCCCGGGTTCGACGGCGAAGGAGATGAACACCGACACGAGCAGCAGGATGAGCAGGTCGTGCAACTGGGTGAAGGCGAACCGCAGGACGATGGTGGCCAGGAACCCGACCCAGAACAGGGCGATCGCCCGGGGCACCCAGCGGGGCATGCGCTCGCCGCTTCGATCCGGACCGGCGGTGTTGCTCACGTCACGGAGCGTAGTGCCCTTCCGACGGGGGTCACCGTTGTCCCCCCGCCCTCCCGCTGGCACGATGAACCGGTGGACGCGACGGTGACGGACAGGATCGAGGCGATGCGCTCGGCCATCGCCGACGCCCTCGAGGCCCGTGTGGTGGGTGACGACGCGGCGGCGCGGCGCGACGCGATCGTGTCGGCCCCCGGTCCGCGACTCTTCGCCCCCGATCGTCCCGTGCACGAGATCCACTCGGATTCCTCGATGTTCATCGGCGGCATCCGCGCCCTGCTCCTGCAATCGCTCCATCCGCTCGCCATGGCCGGCGTGGCGCACCACTCCGACTACCGCGGTGATCCCTGGGGTCGGCTGCAGCGCACCGCCGACTTCCTCGCGTCCACCACCTTCGGCACGGTCGAGACAGCCGAGCGGGCGATGGCCATGGTGCGTCGGGTGCACGAACGGGTCACGGGAACCGCGCGCGACGGGCGGCCATACTCGGCGTCCGACCCGAGGTTGCTGCGCTGGGTTCACGTGGCCGAGGTGGACAGCTTCATGGCGGCCCACCGCGCCTACGGTGCGCGACGCCTCACGACCGCCGACTACGACGGCTACGTCGCCGACATGGCCGTCGTCGCCCGCGGACTCGGTGTCCCCGCGCCGCCCGTCTCGGTGCGGGGCCTCGCGGACCAGTTGCGCTCGTTCCGATTCGAGACCGCCACCACACCCGAGGCGCTCGACGTCGCCAGATACCTCATCGTCTCCCCGCCCATCGACGCCGCGGCGCGTCTCCCCTACGGCGTCCTCTGTGCGGCCGCGGTCGCCATCCTCCCCGGGTGGGCCCGCACCATGCTGCGCCTTCCCCCACCCTCGCCCGTCGACGCCGTCATCGCCCGACCCGCCGGCCGTCTCGCCGCGGGGACGATCAGATGGGCGCTCGAGCCGCGACGGCTCGCCGCAACGGGCGACTGAGGTCGCCCTTCCCGCCGACCTCGATCGCGGAGAGACCGAGCCAGCGGGCCATGTCCACGAGCTCGTCCGCGAGGGCGGCCGCGACCTCCGTGGGGCGCCCGCCGGCCTCGGAGAACGCACCGGGAACGCACAGCACCCCGCGCGGTCTGTCGGCCTTCAGATCGACCCGCCCCACGAGCCGGTCGCCGAGGAGGAAGGGCAGGACGTAGTAGCCGTGCACGCGCCGGGCCGCCGGGGTGTAGATCTCGATGCGATAGCGGAAACCGAAGAGACGCTCGACGCGGTCTCGGTACCACACGAGCGAATCGAACGGGGAGAGGAGCGCCCTCGCCGACGTCGCATCCGGAACGCGTGTGCGCGCGGGCATGTACGCCGCATCGTGCCACCCCTCGACACGCACGCGACGGAGACGTCCCTCCTCCACGAGGGCGGCGAGCAACGGCGCCGCCTCCCGTGCGCGTTGCCGGTGATAGTCGAAGAGGTCCTTCGCCGTCGCCACACCGAGTCCGCGCGCGGCGCGCATCAGCAGTTCGCTGCGTGCCTCCTCCTCGGTCGGCGTCGGCAGGGCGAGGATCCCGGCGGGCAGGGCCGACTCCCATGTGCGATAGACGCGGGCGAAGTCGCCGGGACGCCGCTGCGCGGTGATCTCACCGGTGGCGAACATCCACTCGAGCACCGCCTTGCCCTCGTCCCAGTCCCACCAGGTGCCCTTGGGCCCCGTGCGGGTGCGCACGTCACCGGCGACGAGACTCCCCTCGACGGCGATGCGCCGACGGATCGCCGTCACGAGTCGGCGGTTCTCGCGGGCCGTCTCGGCGACCCCCTCCCACACCTCACCGCGACGTGCCCGCTCCATGCGATGGCGCACGAGGGGGAGCATCGACGCCGGCAGGTGCGAGGCGGCATGGCACCAGTACTCGAACATCTCGCCCTCGGCGGTGGCCTCGGGGATGAGATCGCGCCGATGGGGCCCGAGGCGCGAGAAGAGCGGCAGTTCCTGGCTGCGCACGAGCACGTTGACCGAATCGATCTGGATGGGACCGACCGTGTCGAGCACCCGTGCCAGATGACGACGACCGATGCGGCCCGTCGGACGAGGACCCCCGAGGCCCTGGGCGGTGACGGCGAGACGTCGCGCCTCGGCGAGACTCAGCTCGTCGGGCAACCGCGTCAGTCGGCGACCGAGACGGTCACGCTGTTGATGACGACATCGGTGCGGGGACGGTCGCGTCCGTCGGTCTCGACGCTCTGCATCGCCTCGAGCACGTCGAGGCCCTTCACGATCTGTCCGAACAACGAGTACTGCGGCGGCAACCCGACGCCGGACGGGCCGCTGATGAGGAAGAACTGCGAGCCGTTGGTGTTCGGCCCGGCGTTGGCCATGGCGACGGATCCGAGCTGGTACTGACCGGCCTTCGGAAGCTCGTCCTCGAAGCGGTAGCCGGGGCCTCCGGTGCCGGTCCCGGTCGGGTCACCGCCCTGGCACACGAAGCCCTTGATGATGCGGTGGAAGATGACCCCGTCGTAGTACTTGTGGGCCGCGAGGAACACGAAGTTGTTCACCGTCTTGGGGGCGCGCACCGCGTCGAGGGCGATGACGAGGGTGCCCATCGAGGTCTCCATGGTGGCCGTGTACCGCTTGGCCGGATCGATGCCGAACTCGGGCACGTCGGGGAACTTCTGCGTGCGGGGGGCGGAACCATCGAGGGCGGGGAAGGGGTGCGGCATGGCGACCACGCTACATGCGCCCCTACGATGAACGGCCATGGACCAGAGGGACGACCACGGCCGCGCGGAGCTCGACGAGATCGAGCGCGTGCTCGCCGACGTGGACGCGGCGCTCGAGCGTCTCGAGGACGGCACCTACTGGACCGACGAGGTCACCGGAGCCGAGCTCGGTGACGATCTCCTCGCTGCCGATCCGCTGGCGCGTCGCAATCCTCCGGTCACGGGCGGCTGAGCCGGGACGATGAGCGGCGAGGCCGAGGCCGGGTTCTTCGGCATCCTCGACAACGCGCGACGCATCGGTCGCTACGCGTGGGTCGAGACCCGGCTCCACGACGTGCTCGCCGACTGGGTGACGGTGTCCCCCGAGCCGCGCGTCGCCGCGCTCCTCGGCCGCCACGTCCACCTGCACGCGTGGCACGCGAAGCTCTGGCACAAGAGACTCCCCGTGCTGTGGGACCGGGACACCGCCGCGCTGGCGGGGCCCGCCGACGACTCGGTCGCCCGCCTCTTCGACGAACTCGCCGGTCTGCGCGATCCGGCATCGAGCCTCGAGCGGGTGGTGGCTCACTACAAGGTGGTCGTGCCCCACCTGCTCGCCGCCTATGGCGAGCACCTGGAGATGACCGACCCACTCACGGACTCGCCCACCGTGCGCACGCTGCAGTTCGTCATCGACGACTGCACGGCGTGCTGGAGCGACGGCGACGAGCTCCTGAGATCGATGGTCGCGTCGTCGACCGACGGGGAGCGCGGGGCGGCCGCGGCGCGACGATTCGAGGGGTTGGTGGAGGCGGCCGGAGGCCTCGCCGATTGAGCCGGCGGCTCAGTTCTCGCGCAGCTTGGCCAGCAGTCGCAGGATCTCGAGGTAGAGCCACACGAGGGTGATGGTCACCGCGAGGGCGCCGTACCACTCCATGTGGGCGGGCAGCTTGTTCGCCGCACCCTGCTCGATCATGTCGAAGTCCAGCGCCAGGCTGAACGCCGCGAGACCCGCAACGAAGACGCTGAAGAGGATTCCCATGGGCGTCGCGCCGGTGATGAACGACGGCATGGCCCCGAAGATCCCCATGAGGAAGGACACGCCGTAGAACACGAGCAGTCCCATCATCATGCCGACCACGATGCGACGGGTCTTGTCCGTCACGCGGATGACACGGCTGCGGTAGAGCATGAGCATGACGAGGAACACCCCGAGGGTGGCTCCCACGGCCTGGAGGACGATTCCCTCGTAGGCCACCGAGTAGGCGCGGCTGATGGCGCCGAGCACGACGCCCTCGGCCAGTGCGTACACCGGTGCGGCGATGCGCGCCCGGCGCGGCGAGAAGGTCCCCACCATGGCGGCGGCGAATCCGACCAGCACGCCGCCGATGACCCAACCGGTGGGGAAGACGATGTCGCCGCCCTCGGCCGGCGCATCGATGGAGAACCAGGTCACCGTGGCGGTGGCGAGGATGAGAAGGAGCAACATGATGGTCGCGTTCGCCGTGCCCGAGACCGTCATGATCCCCCCGTCCCAGCGGCTGACGGGGCCGTCGGTGACGGGAGCAGGAGGCGCCCATGAACCCGAGTCGCGCTCGAGGTTTCCGGTGCCCATGGCCTTGTCGGTGAGAAGGGGGTTCGACATGTGCCCCAGCATAAGGAGCGCGCGGGGCACTCCTGCGGGCACCCCCATCGCGGGTCAGGGCGGGGAAACACCCTCCCGGGCCGGTTGTCGTGGCGGAGGGCATCGGTATCCTGCCCCAATCCGGGGGAATCGGCATGCCGAACCGCCCGGTGCATGTCTCGGGAAATTCCAGGGAACGACAAGGAGGACGCCGGGTGGCCAAGGATCGCATGGACCGCGACGACGAAGACCTGGTGAGGCTCTACCTCACCGGCATCGGTCAGTACACCCTGCTCACCAAGGACGACGAAGTCCGCCTGGCGAAGGCCATCGAAGCCGGCAAGGAAGCCGCCGCCGAGTTGGAGAACACGAAGAACCTCTCGGCCACCCGCCGGCGCGAGCTCCGCAAGCTCTCACGCGAGGGCGAGGTCGCCGAACGCACCTTCGTCCAGTCGAACCTGCGGCTCGTGGTCTCCATCGCCAAGAAGTACCAGGCCTCCGGCCTTCCCCTGCTCGACCTCATCCAGGAGGGCAACCTCGGTCTCATGCACGCGGTCGAGAAGTTCGACTGGCGCAAGGGCTTCAAGTTCTCGACCTATGCCACGTGGTGGATCCGTCAGGCGATCACCCGCGGCATCGCCAACACCGGACGCACCATCCGCCTCCCCGTCCACGCCGGCGACACCCTGGCCCGGCTGCAGAAGGCCCGTTCGCGCCTCGAGCACAAGTTCGGTCGCCCCGCGACCCTCGCCGAACTCGCCGCCGAGGTCGAGATGCCCGAGGACAAGGTGACCGAGGCGCTGCGTTTCGCCGCCGAACCGTTGTCGTTGTCCGAGCCGTTGCGCGAGGACGGTGACGCCGAACTCGGCGACGTCGTCGAGGACCGCTCCGCCGAGGAGCCCTTCGAGGTGGCCGCGACCGCGCTCCTGCCCGAGGAGATCCAGCGTCTGCTGGCCCCGCTCGACGAACGCGAGCGCGAGATCCTCCGTCTGCGCTTCGGTCTCGATGGAAACGGCGAGCCCCGCACGCTCGAGGAGGTGGGCGAGCACTTCAACCTCACGCGCGAGCGCATCCGCCAGATCGAGGCCCGCGCCATGAGCAAGCTGCGTCACCCGTCCTCGGACACCGGCGCGCGCGACCTGCTCTCGGTCTGATCCGTCAACCGCCGCGACCCGGCGGAGCGAGACGTCAGACGTTCGGAGAACGTTGCGGTCGCGCGATCTCGAGCACCGCATCGACGACGAGGAACGCTCCCCATCCGAGCATCATGGGCACGAGCACCCGGGCCTGCACGTCGGTGCCGGGAACCCAGGCCGCGCGCACCTGCTCGCTGCACAGCACCGCGCCCACGGCCAATGACGCGCCCGTCCCCGCCGCAGTCGCCGCACCGATCCCCGGGAGTCGACGCACGACGGGAAGGGTCCCGACGGCGAGGATGACGAGTGCGAGGGCGGAGAAGCCGGCGAGCAGGGGCGCGATGCGCGCACCGGACGGCAGCGAGAACCATTGCGACGCACCGACGAGGACACCGACCGCGGCGATGCCCACGGACACGCTGACCGTGACCGTCTCGCGGCGGCGCACCGCGAGGGCGACGGCGAAGGCGCAGAGGGCACCCGCCCACCACGCGGCCGACGCCTCCGGTCTGAGGTACAAGGTGCCGGCGACCGTGTGCACGGTGCCGTCGACGACGATGGGGACCGCGAACACGAGCACGCGGCCCTCGTCGTCGAGCACGGGCGGATCGGTCCGCGACATCCAATGCACCCGATGGTCGTGCCACATCACCGTGCCGTCGGGACGCGTGCGGCGCCAGGACGGCTCCGTCGAGGGAAGCCGCGGACCGGCATCCGAGCCGTAGCGGTCCTCGTTGAGCGCCGCGCTCACCGACGCGTCGTTGATCCACGCCGATCCGTCGGCATCGATGCGCAGGTACGGCTCGTCCTCGTAGCCGCGCACCTCGACCGCATGGCCCTGCGACTTCACACGCAGAGGGGAGTCGGCGCCCGCGATGTCCACCTTGACGCCGGCGGGGAGAGCCGGAACCACCGACTCGATGACCCCGACGGTGTCCGAGGCCTGCGCGCTCCCCGAGAGGGAGAGGGCGAGCATCGCGGCGGCGAGCATCGGACGCATGGGACGACGGTACCCGCCACGCCGAGGCCCCTCCCGTGCGGGACGCCTCCCTAGTGTGGGGAGATGGCCGAGGTGCGGGCGATTCTCGCGAGCGACAACGTGTGGCGCAGCCACGGCGACCGCATCATCGCTCTCGCTCCCCGCGCCGAGCGCGTCGTGTACGAAGGCGCGGATCCCCTCCCCGCCGACGCACTGGCCGCGGTCGACGTCGCCTATTTCTCCTCGGACGTGTGGCCGGAACGCACGCGCGGCATCGCCCTCTCGATCATGAACACGCCCTCGCTGCGCTGGTTGCATTCGTTCTCGGCCGGCGTGGACAGCCCGTTCTTCGTGCAGCAGATGGAGCGGGGCGTGGTCCTCACCAACTCCTCCGGCGCCACGGCGTCGCCCATCGCCCAGACGGCCATCCTCTACATGCTCGCCCTCAGTCGCGACCTGCGCGGATGGATGCGCAGCCAGGACCGTGCCGAATGGAGCATGCACCCCATCGAGGAACTCGACGGCGCCCGTCTCGCCGTCATCGGCATGGGGCCCATCGGCACCGAGATCGCCCGACTGGGCGTGGCGCTCGGCATGTCCGTCGAGGCGGTGCGACGCACGCCCACCGGTGACGAGCCCTGCCCCACCGTCGCGTTCGCGGCCCTCCCCGAGGTGCTCGCCCGCGCCGACTGGGTCGTCGTCGCCCTCCCGCTCGCCGACGGGACGCGCCGATTGTTCGATGCGTCGGCGTTCGCGCGGATGAAGCACGGGGCACGATTCATCAACGTCGGACGAGGCGAGCTCGTCGACGAGGCGGCCCTCGTGGAGGCCCTGCGGAGCGGCCGGCTCGGCGGCGCGGGTCTCGACGTGTTCGAGGTGGAGCCGCTGCCCGGTGACAGCCCGTTGTGGGCGATGGACAACGTCATCGTCACGCCGCACAACTCGGGATCGTCGCCCCGGTCCGCCGAGCGCGCCACGGACATCTTCGTGGAGAACCTCGGGCATTGGATGCGCAACGAGCCCCTGCGCAACGCGGTCGGCCCCTGACCCGTCGCCCGACGACGGGCACACATCGGCGCGCGCCGGCGAACGGCCGGCGAGCAAGGAACCCGATGAACATCTTCTTCACGTCGCCCAAGGGCGGCAACGGCACCACGGTGGTCGCCGTGGCCCACTCCCTCCTGCGCTCGGCGCGCGGACACCGCACCCTGCTGCTCGACTGGTGCGGTGACGTCCCCGCGGTGCTCGGCATCCCCGAACCCGGGGGTCCGGGCATGCACGAATGGCTCGGCGACCACGCCGCGGGCAGCGACGCGCTCCTGGCTCGTGCCACCGCGGTGAACGATGCCCTGCTCCTCGTGCACCGCGGATCCCGATTCATCGACGGCGCACCGCGCTGGAGTGCGCTCGCCGACCTGATCAGGGGACTCGACGCCGACGTCGTCATCGACGGCGGAACGGGGCCCGTCCCCGACGAGATCCGCGACGTGATGGCCTCGGTGGCCATGGTGACCCGTCCCTGCTATCTCTCGCTGCGACGGGCATCGGCCCTGCCCCGCCCCGGATCCGTCTACGTCGTCAAGGAGACCGACCGCGCCCTCAGTGTCGACGACGTGGCCCACGTGCTCGGCGTCCCCGTCGCGGCCACGATCCCCCACACCGCTGCCATCGCCAGGGCCGTGGACGCCGGACTCCTCCCGTCACGCGTGGAACAACTCCTCGGCCGCCACCTCCCGGTGACGTGAGCACCCCGGAGGCGCGGACAGATGCCGAGCCGCTCGCCGTGGTGCAGCACCTGCTCGACGATCCCGACGTCTCCGAGATCATGGTGCTCCATGACGGGACGGTGTGGATCGAGACCCCGGACGGCCTCTCGCCGGCGTCGCGTCTCGACCCGGACGACGTGTCGTTGTGCCTCGAGTTGCTCGCCCGCACCGCGGGACGACGGCTCGACCTGCTGTCCCCCGTGCTCGACTGCGCCCTCGCCGACGGCACCCGCGTCTGTGCCGTGGTCCCGCCCGTCGCCCGGGGCGGACCGGTGCTCTCGGTGCGGCTCTTCCGCCGCCACATCCTCCCGTTGGCGGCGTTCGGTCCCCCGGACACCGGGGAGATGCTCGCGCGACTGGTCGCACAGCGGCGCAACGTCCTCGTGTCCGGCGCCACCTCGACCGGGAAAACGTCCCTCGTGTCGTCGGTGAGCCGCCTCTTCGACGGGAACGAGCGCATCGTCTGTGCCGAGGACACGGCCGAACTGCGATTCGCCCATCCCCATGTCGTGCGACTGCAGACGCGGCCCGCCGGCATCGACGGTCGCGGCGAGGTGACCCTGCAGCACCTGGTGCGCGCCTCCCTGCGCCTGCGACCCGACCGACTCGTGGTCGGGGAGGTGCGAGGAGCCGAGGCCATCGACATGCTCATGGCCCTCGCGGCGGGGCACCGGGGATGCTGGTCGACGGTCCACGCCCGCTCGGCATCGGAGGCGATCGGTCGCCTCCGGGCGCTGGTGCTGCGCGACGCCGCGCAGTGGAACGACACCGCCGTGGACCGATTGGTGGAGGAATCGGTGGATGCCATCGTCCACCTCGACCGTGACCGTCGTGGACGGCGTCGCGTTGCCGCCGTCCTCGTGCGTGATGACGATGGTCGCCTCCTGCCTGAGCAGGTTCCATGACGCTCGTCGCGGCCATCTCCGCGTTCGTCGCCGTTCTCCTGCTCGGTCTGCCCCGCCTCGCGCTCTCCTGCGACCGTCTCGTGGCGCGGCGACGGCTCGCTCCAACGCCGAACGAAGTCGACCGGGTGGACCGACGCGCGGATCGACACCGTGTCCGGGTCGACTCCCGGCCCGCACACCCGTCATCCGGGCGACGGATGCTCGCATGGGCCGATGCGTGCGAACGGACGGCTCGAGCGATCAGGGCGGGCGAGGCGGTGGACGGCGCCCTCGCCGACGTGCCGTCCGTCGGACCGGACGATCCGTGGCAGGTCATCCGTGTCGGCCTCGACTCGCGTCGCTCCCTCGTGGCGGCCGTGGGCGACGCCCGGGCGCGGGCGGTCGGCGATGCCGAGCGGATGCTGGGGCTCGTCACCGCGTGCGTGACCGGACACACCTTCGACCCGGACGGACTCGACACCGTCGCCGCGGTCATGCGTGACCGTCACACCCTCCATGGCGAACTCCGCGTGGCCACCGCCCAGGCGCGCCTCACCGTGCGTCTCCTCACCGCGCTGCCGTTGGTCGGAGGATGCCTCGCACTCGTCGCATCGGCATCCGTGCGGCGGGGGGTGACGAGCGGGGCACTCATCCCCCCGATCCTCGGTGGTCTCGCGCTGAACGCCGTCGGCCGGTGGTGGGCGGCGCGCGCGATTCACGGCGCGACACGCCGTGACGACGCCGACCCGGTCCTCGCCGACGTCGCCGCCGTCGCCCTGCGCGCCGGTCGGGGCGTCCCCGAGGTGATCGACCACGTGCGTCGATCGGGACGGGGGCCGGATGCGAACGAACTGGAGAACAATCTGGCGCGTGCCCTCCGCGACGGACTGCCGGTGACGCACGTGGCGGAACGCCTGGCGGCGGAGAGCCGGGCACGACGCAGACGGGACACCGACGAGGCGATGCGACGATTGCCCGCCCTTCTCGCGTTCCCGGTCGTGCTGTGCATCCTCCCCTCGTTCCTCCTCCTCGGGGTCCTGCCCCTCGTCGTCGCCGCGACGACACATCTCGCACCGACCGCCGGCTGACAGGAGAACCCATGCACGACCATCGACCCGCACGGACCCGTGACCGGCGCCGCCGCACCTCGAACGGCCAGGCCACGACCGAGTACGCCCTCATCCTCCTCGTCGCCGCGGTCATCGCCTCCCTCGTCATCGCCTGGGCAACCGCCGGCGGAGGAGCGGGACGCATCGGGTCGTTGTTCGACACCGTGTTCGACCAGGTCGTCACCCGTGCACCGACCATGCCGTGACCGGCGCGGCCAGGCCGCCGTGGAATTCGCGCTCGTCATGCCCCTGCTCGCCCTCGCGGCGGTCCTCGTGCTCGTCGTGCTGCAGGTCTGTCTCGCCTCCCTGCGTCTCGATGACGTCGCGCGACGGGCCGCTCGCATCGCGGCCGCCGCACGACACCCCGCCGAGGCGGTGGCGCGGGTCGTTCCCCCGGGGACCGACGTCACCGTCCGTGTCGACGAGTCAGATGGTCTCGTCACCGTGCGGCTGACGAGACCATGGACGGCCTCGGTGCCGGTCGTGGGTCGATGGGTGCCCGCGCCGCGCCTCGCCGCCGAGGCCACGACGGTCCTCGAGCCCCCGATCGTCATCGGATGACCGGGTTAGCGTGACCCGCATGTCGAACGAGGAGCCCGCGGGGGGCCGCACCGTCCTCGTCCTCGGCGACCAGTGCAATCGGGCCATCGGCGCGCTCGCCACGGCCGTGCCGGGTCGGGACACCGTGCTCATCATCGAGGCCGCCGACAAGATCGGCGGTCGCCCCTGGCACGTCCGTCGACTCCACTTTTATGTGTCCTCGATGCGCCACTTCGTCGCCGACCTGCGCGCGGAGGGGTTCTCCGTCGACCATCGACGGGCGACCACGATGCGGGCCGGCGTCGAGGCGCACCGGGCGGAGAATCCGGGATGCAGGGTGACGGCCACCGCACCCAACAGTCGCCGTGCCCGACGCCTTCTCGAGACGCTCGACGTGCCCATGACGGCGTCGAATCAGTTCCTCGTCGCACCCGAGGACTTCGCCGCCTGGGCCGCCGGGCGGAAGTCGTTGCGGATGGAGGACTTCTACCGGGAGCAACGCGTGCGCCTCGGGTATCTGATGGAGGACGGTGAACCCGCCGGTGGACGGTGGAACCACGACAAGGACAACCGTCAGGGCCCGCCCCGCGGTGCCGTGCCGTGGCCCGCGGCTCCCGGAGGCGAGATGGACGACATCGACCGTGCGGTGCTCGCCGACCTGCCGGCAGGATGCATCGGCGGGGCCCCGGACGGTCTGTGGGCGACCTCACGCGCCGGTGCGCTCGAGAGGCTGCGCCACTTCGTCGAGAACGTGCTGCCCCATTTCGGTCCGCACGAGGACGCGATGATGACGAACGACTGGCACCTGGCCCATTCGCTCCTGTCCCCGTACCTCAACAACGGCCTGCTGCTTCCCGGCGAGGTGTGCGATGCGGTGCAGCGTGCGTGGGAGTCCGGTCGCGTCCCCGTGTCGTCGGCCGAGGGCTTCATCCGGCAGGTGATCGGCTGGCGCGAGTACGTGCACGGCCTCTACTGGCTCCTCGGCGAGGACTACGCCGGACTCAATGAACTCGACGCGACACGGCCGTTGCCGCCGGTGTTCCGCGACCCGGCCCGGACGTCGATGGCCTGCGTCGCGTCCGCGGTGGCCGCCGTGCACGAACGCGGATGGGCCCACCACATCCAGCGCCTCATGATCATGGGGAACCTGGCGCTCCTCGCCGGGGTGCGCCCCGACGAGCTGACGGACTGGATGTGGGAGATGTTCGTCGACGGCGCCGAATGGGTGATGGTGCCGAACGTCGTGGGCATGGCCCTGCACGCCGACGGTGGCCGCATGGCCACCAAGCCCTATGCCGCCGGCGGGGCCTACATCGACAAGATGAGCGACCACTGCCGTGGCTGCGCCTACGACCGACGCAAGCGCACCGGCGACGACGCCTGCCCGTTCACCACCCTCTACTGGGACTTCCTGTTGCGCCACGCCGATCGGTTCGCGCGCAATCACCGAATGACGACGCAGATCGGCGGCGCCCGCAAGCTCGCGGACGCCGCCGAGGTGCGCATCCGGGCGAGGACGGTGCTCGACCGCCTCGACGCCGGAACTCTCTAGATCCCCGAGAGGGAACCCTCCTCGACCGAGGGAGCACCGTCGCTCGAGTCGCGACCGGCACCCCCGCGCATGCCGCGACCGCCGAGGCGCGGTGTGGCATTGATGAGCCGGTCGATGTTCCCGGTGAATCGCGCCAGCTTCGCGTCGGCCTCGGCCTGGGTGTGCTCACCGGAGGCGACCTCCTCGGCGAGGTGCGCCGTCACCTCGGCGATGAGGGTCGCCTTCAGGTCGTCGATCGAGACTCCCTGTGCCTCGGCGATCTCCGCCAGGCTCGAACCGGCCTTCAGACGATCACGGATCTCGGTTCGCGTGAGGTCGAGAAGATCGGCGAGAGCATCGCTCACGATGACCTTCCCGTGACCGCGACCGCCCCTGCCGGGTCCGCCACGGCCCTCGCGGGGAAGGCCGGGTGTGTTCACCATCTCGGCCGCGCGCTCGGTGAACCGGGCGACGAGAGCATCAATGACGGTCTGCACATCGACGCCCTCGGCCACGGCCACGTCGGCGATGGACTTGCCGGACTCGAGCTCGGCCCGCAGTTCGGCTTCGGTCATGCCGAGGGCTTCGGCGGCGACGGCGAGCGGACGCGGGCGCTCCGACGCGGTGTCGACGGGTGCAGGGTCCCCGGTGATCGTCGGAGCGGCGACGTCGCCGACCTGGGCGCTGGCGAAGCTGGTGAGGCCGAAGACGGCCGCCCCGCTCGAGACGACGAGTCCGGCCGCGACGGCGATCCTCGTGAAGCGTGATGCTGTTCTCATTGATGTGTCCTTTCGGTGGGTGACGACCCGCGGGCCGCGTCGGCGTTTCTCCGACGAGGACATGGTCGCCGTCCCGGGTAAGGAGACTGTCGGAACAGGGTAAGAGGAGCCCAAGAATGCCGGGACGGTCGGGAACGACCCCGGGGAGCACGGATACGGTGAAAACGTGGAGCACATGAAGGTTCTCGTCGCCGAGGACGACCCCTCCGTGCGCAAGGCCGTCACGCGGGTACTGGAACTCGAGCACTACGAGGTGAGCGCGGTGAACGACGGGGCCGCGGCCCTGGAGGCTCTCACCGGTGGGACGTTCCATCTCGCCGTCCTCGACGTGATGATGCCCTTCGCATCGGGTCTCACGGTGTGTCGCGAGGCCCGGCACCGCGGGGTCGACACCCCGATCCTCCTTCTCACCGCCCGTCACGAGGTCGGCGACCGGGTGGCCGGCCTCGACGCCGGTGCCGACGACTACATGGTGAAGCCCTTCGCGGTGGACGAACTCCTCGCGCGCTGTCGCGCCCTGCTGCGTCGTCGCCAGCCCCCCGCAGGCGAGGCTCCGTTGCGCATCGCCGACCTCGAGCTCAACCCACTCACGCGCGAGGTGAACCGTGCCGGCGCACCGGTGAACCTCACCAAGACCGAGTTCGACCTCCTCGAGATGCTCATGCGCAGCCCGGGGATCGTGCTGACGCGCGAGCAGATCTACGAGGAGATCTGGGGATACGACTTCGAGACGAACTCGAAGTCGCTCGACGTGTACATCGGCTACCTCCGACGCAAGACCGAGGATGGCGACCGGCCCCGCATCGTCCACACCGTCCGTGGGGTCGGATACGTCGCGAGGGAACCGTGAACCTCCGCACCCGCTTCGCACTCGTCACCGCGGGGATCGTGCTGGTCCTGTCGATCGTGCTCAGCGCCGGGGCCTACGGCATCGCCACGCGGCAGTTGCGCGGGCAGGTCGACGACTCGCTCGCATCGAGGGCCACGCGCATCCTCGCCATGCTCGAGCGCCCCGGTGCCAGGCCGGACAGCATCATGAACCGCGACCTGCGCGACGAGATCCTCCAGACCGAACTCGACGCCATCACGCAGCTCGACATCCCCCGCATCGGACCGGTCGCGCGCGTCAATTCGCCGGTCATCCCCACCTCCGCCGGCGACGAGGAGATGCGGGGACAGGTGGGGCGGGTTCGCTACTTCCGCTTCGACGCGGTCGACGGAACCTCGTACCGCGCCCTCACCGTGGTGGCGGGCGACGGTGTGCTGGTGCAGGTCGCCAAGGACCTCAGCATCGTCGACGACGCCGCGCGGGGCATGCGGGCCTGGTTCCCGGCGTTCACCGCCCTCGCCGTGGGATTGTCGGGTCTCGTGGGCTGGTTCTTCGCCCGACGCATCTCGGCCCCGCTCGAGGACCTGGCCGAGACCGCCGACCGCATCGCGCGCACCCGCGACCCGGACGAGCACATCGCGCACTCCGGCAGCGACGAGGTCGGCCGGCTCTCGGGGTCGTTCAACACCATGCTCGCCGCCCTGCGCGACAGCCTCGACCGCCAACGGCGTCTCGTCCAGGACGCGGGACACGAACTGCGCACGCCGATCACCAGCCTGCGGGCCAACACCGAACTGCTCGGTCGGGCCGACCTCGCCGAGTCCGAGCGCACCGGTGTCCTCGCCGACATGCGCGCCGAGATCGACGAACTCGTGTCGCTCGGGGCGGAGCTCACCGCCCTCGCGTCCGACCAGACCGCCACCGAGGATGCCGTCGAATGCGACCTCGCGGAGGTGGCCGACGACGTCGCGACGCGCGCGAACCGGAGGGCGGGCGACGGCTCTCCCGTGTCGGTGCACGCGGGCGAAGGGACGAAGGTCCGCGCGCGCCCATTCCAGTTGGAGCGCGCCGTGACGAACCTCGTGGACAACGCACTGAAGTTCTCCGGCCCGGACGCGCGCGTGGAGGTGCACGTGGGTGCCGGTCGCATCGAGGTCCGCGACAACGGCCCCGGCATCGCCGACGCGGACAAACCCCGCGTATGGGACCGCTTCTGGCGCGCCGAGTCCGGTCGCTCGCTCCCGGGGTCGGGTCTGGGGCTCGCCATCGTGCACCAGTTCGCCCTCGACCACGACGCGCACACCTACGTGCTCGACAACGCGGATGGCGGGGCCATCCTCGGCATCCAGTTCCCGCGCGCGGAGGGGTGAGTCACCCGCGCCGGGGTCGGCGCACTCCGCGACGATCCATCGACCTCTCGCGTTCGATGGTCTCCTCTTCGACGCTGAGTTCCTCGGCGACGAGTCGACGCAGCGACTCGAGGCGCTCCGGACGGATACGGCCGTCGGCGATGGCGGCGGTCACCGCGCACCCCGGTTCGTCGGAGTGCTTGCAGTCCCGGAAGCGGCAGTGGTCGGCGGCGGCGAACACCTCGGGGAAGGCCATCTCGATTCCCCGTCCGCTCGTCCACAGGGTCACGGCGCGCAGACCCGGCGTGTCGAGGAGCCAGGCGCCCCACGGCAGACCGATGAGCTCGGCGGCCACCGTGGTGTGCCGACCCCGCTGGTCGTCGTCGCGCACCTCGGCGGTCCTCTGCACCTCCCGCCCGACGAGGGCGTTGACGAGTGTCGACTTGCCCGCCCCGCTCGCGCCGATGAGGGCCACGGTGGATCCGGGTGGAAGCAGCGCGCGGAGAGCGTCGAGGCCCTCCCCGGTCGCCGACGACACCGCGAGGATCGGAACCCCGACGGCCGTCCCCTCCAGTCTCCCGCGCACCTCGTCGACGTATCCGGGGTCCACCAGGTCGGTCTTGGTGAGCACCACCACCGGATCGGCGCCGGAATCGAACGCCAGGACCAGTTCGCGCTCCAGTCGGCGGGGATTGGGATCGGCGGTCACCGCGTGAACGACGAAGACCGTGTCGATGTTGGCGGCGACCACCTGGCGCACGGCGCGCGCGCCCTCGAACGAGTTCCGGCGCGTGAGCGCACTGGTCCGAGGCTCGACGCCGTCGATGCGCTCCCCATCGGGATCGATCGTGACGCGGTCACCGACCGCGACGTCGGCCCCGATGTTGCGCACGCGGAGAACCGCGGAGTCACCCAGCATCACCGTGCTCCAACCACGGTCGATGCGCACGATCCTGCCCGTGCGCACGCCGGGAACGAGCGGTTCTCGTGTCTCGGTGCCGTGGCCCATCGCCCCGAACGGTACCGTCGCCGTCCGTCGCGCGGGTGCAGCCGACCGTTTCCTCCGCCTCCGTCCCACATACCCTTGACTCGGTCGGGTCCCATCACCTAGCCATGAAACGTCATATGTCCAAGTACCTCGTCATCGTCGAATCCCCCGCCAAGGCCAAGACCATCGCCCAGTACCTCGGTCCCGAGTACGACGTGCGCCCGTCGGTCGGCCACATCGCGGACCTGCCGAGCAAGGGACTCGCCGTCGACGTCCACAACGACTTCGCCCCCACGTACGAACTCACGGAGCGGGGCCGCAAGGTGGTGCGCGAACTGAAGGACGCGCTCAAGTCGGCCGAGAAGCTCTACCTCGCGACGGACGAGGACCGCGAGGGCGAGGCCATCTCCTGGCACCTGCTGGAGCAGCTCAAACCCAAGGTTCCCCACCACCGCATGGTCTTCCACGAGATCAACAAGAAGTCCATCCAGGAGGCCGTGGACAACCCCCGCGACATCGACTACGGCCTCGTTGATGCCGCCGAGGCCCGTCGGGTGCTCGACCGCCTCTACGGCTACGAGGTCTCGCCCGTCCTGTGGCGCCGGGTCAACAGGGGCCTGTCGGCCGGCCGGGTCCAGAGCCCCGCCCTGCGCCTGGTGGTCCAGCGCGAGCGTGAACGCATCGCCTTCCGCCTCGCCGAGTACCACTCCCTCCAGGCCGTGACGGCCACCTCCCCCTCGTTCACCGCCAAGCTCATCTCCGTCGACGGCACCCGCCTGGCCCAGGGCAAGGATTTCTCCCTCCTCGGCGAGGTGAACCCCGGGGTGCTCGTGCTCGACGCGAACCGGGCCGCGGCCCTGCTCGACGGGCTGGCCGGTGTCGACCTCGTCGTGCGCTCGGTGGACGAGAAGCCCTATCGCTCCGCACCCAAGGCCCCCTTCACCACGAGCACCCTGCAGCAGGAGGCGGGCCGCAAACTGCGCCTCTCCAGCCGTCAGGTGATGAGCGTGGCCCAGGGCCTCTATGAACGGGGATTCATCACCTACATGAGAACGGACTCGGTGACCCTGAGCTCCGAGGCCATCGGGGAGATCCGCTCCCAGATCGCACATAAATATGGTGAGACCCACCTGCCGGCCGCCCCCCGCACGTGGTCGAACAAGGTCAAGAACGCCCAGGAGGCCCACGAGGCCATCCGGCCCGCCCTGCCGCTCCGCTCCCCCGACGACGTCGCCGGAGAGATCCGTGGCACCGACCTCAGCGTGTACCGCCTCATCTGGCAGCGCACCCTCGCCTCCCAGATGTCCGATGCCACCGGCACCACGGTGAGCGTGCGCCTCGGTGCCACAGCCCGCGACGCGGGCGGGAGCGAGTGCGAGTTCTCCGCCAGCGGCACCACCATCACGTTCCAGGGGTACCGCCAGGCCTACGAGGAGTCCCACGACGAAGGTGAGACCGAGGCGGACGACGAGAACGCCCTGCTGTTGCCGCCCCTCACCGCCGGGCAGAGCGTGCCGGTCGCCGAGTGGTCACCGCTCTCGCACGCCACCACCCCGCCGCCCCGCTACACGGAGGCCTCGCTCGTCAAGGAACTCGAGGCCAAGGGGATCGGACGGCCCTCCACATGGGCCTCGATCATCTCCACCATGGTCGACCGCGGCCACTACCTGTGGAAGAAGGGCACGTCGCTCGTGCCCACGTGGACGGCGTTCTCCGTCATCCGCCTCCTCGAGGACAACTTCGGCGACCTCGTGGACTACGACTTCACCGCCGGCGTCGACGAAGCCCTCGACGCCATCGCCCGCAGCGAGGTGCGCAAGGAGGCGTGGCTGCGCGAGTTCTACTTCGGCGACGGCGAGCACAAGGGACTGCACGACATCGTCGCCGCCCGGCTCGACTCCATCGACGCGGCCCTCCTCAACACCTTCGAGATCGGCGTGCACCCGGAACGGGGCGAGATGGTCATCGTCAAGCCCGGCCTCTATGGCCCCTATGTGCGCTGCGGTGAGGACACCGTCGGCGTCCCGGATTCGATGACGCCCGACGAATTGACCCTCGACGCCGCCATCGCGTTGCTCGCGGCGCCCAAGGGCGACGTGCCGATCGGCGAGTGGGAGGGCCATCCGGTGTTCGCCAAGACGGGCCGCTACGGCCCGTACGTGCAATGGGGAACCATGGACGAGCCGCCGGAGGGTCTGGAGAAGCCCAAGATGGTGTCGCTGTTCAAGACGATGAACATCGAGCACATCACCATGCGCGAGGCGCTCGACCTGCTGTCGCTGCCGCGCACCATCGGGGCGGACCCGGCAGACGGTGAATTGATCACGGCCCAGAACGGTCGCTACGGCCCCTACATCAGCAAGGGAAAGGACAGCCGGTCGCTCCAGAGCGAGGAGCAGCTGCTCGAGATCACCCTCGACGAGGCGCTCGCCCTGCTCGCCCAGCCGCGCCAGTTCGGACGCGGACGCGCGGCACCGAAGCCCCCGTTGCGCGACTTCGGCACCGACCCCGGCACCGGTCTGCCATGCGTGGGCAAGGAGGGCAAGTTCGGCGACTACGTCACCGACGGCGAGGTGAACGCCGGTCTCACCCGCGGCGATCGCATGGAGTCGATGACCAACGAACGCGCCTACGAACTGCTGCAGCTCCGGCGCGACTACATCGCCGAGAACGGCGGGCCCAAGAAGAAGAAGGCCGCCGGACGCGGGGCGGCCGCAAAGAAGAAGGCAGCCAAGAAGGCGCCGGCAAAGAAGTCCGCAGCGAAGAAAGCGGGCGCCAAGAAGGCACCCGCGAAGAAATCCGCGGCCGGGAAGGCGGCGGCGAAGAAGTCCGCAGCGAAGGACGCCGGGCCCGACGACGCGACAGCCGGCACCGACGGATCCGGGCCCGACACGCCGTGAGCGGTCCGCTCTACATCGCACTCGAGGGGGTCGAGGGGTGCGGCAAGAGCACGCACGTCCGTCGTCTCGGTGACCACCTCGGCGCGGTCGTCACGCGCGAACCGGGTGGCACGCGCATCGGATCCCTGCTGCGCGACATCCTCGCCGACACGGCGAACACCGACATGGACGCGCGCACCGAGGCGCTCCTCATGGCGGCCGACCGCGCCCAGCACATGATCGAGGTCGTCGAGCCGGCCCTCGCCGCCGGCTCGCACGTCGTGAGCGATCGCAGCATCCATTCGACGCTCGCCTACCAAGGACACGGGCGGGGTCTCGATGTCGACCGACTGCTCGAGATCTCCGCGTGGGCGTTGCGCGGGCGTCTGCCCGACGTGGTCGTCCTGCTCGAGGTCCCCGACGACGTCATGCGCGCGCGTCTCGCCAAGCGCGACCTCGACCGCTTCGAACGCGAGGGCCCCGAATTCTTCGAGCGCGTCGCCGCCGGCTTCCGCGCCCTGCGCGACGCCGATCCCGGGCGCTGGGTGACGGTGGATGCCACCGCACCCAAGGACGACGTGGAGGCCGCCGTCCGCGCGGCGGTCACCTCCCGCATCGATGGCTAGCCTGCCCGTCGTGGCGTCAGTCTGGGAGTCGATCAGGGGGCAGGACCGTGCGACCGCCGCCCTACGTGGCGCCTCGACGAGCGGGGCGCACGCCTTCATGCTCGTGGGCCCCGAAGGCTGCGGTCGCGAGGAGGCGGCGCGGGCGTTGGCAGCGACCGTCCTCCTCGGCTCCGACGACGCGGACGATGAACGGGTGCGCCTCGTGATGCGCGGCATCCACGCGGACCTCGACGAGGTGCGTCGCGACGGCGCGTCGATCCGCGTCGAACAGGTGGAGGAGATCATCGAGCACGCTCCGCTCGCCGCCCGCGAGGGTCCCCACAAGGTGGTCATTCTCCACGAGATCGACCTCATGGCCCCGGCTCAGGTGGTGCGTCTTCTCAAGACGGTGGAGGAGCCGCCCGCGGGCGTGCATTTCATCCTGCTGGCCGACCAGGTCACCGACCTGCTCGTGACCCTGGCCTCGCGTTCGCTGGTGGTGCACTTCGCCGAACTGTCGCCCGAGTCGGTGGCGACCACCCTCGTCGCCGAGGGCGTCCCCGCCGAGGCGGCCGCCGAAGCCGCCCGTGCCGCCCACGGGAATCTCGGAATGGCGCGCCTCCTCGCCACCGACCCTCGGGTGGGGGAGAGGCGGGAGTTCTTCGCCGGCATCCCGGCTCGCCTCGACGGCACCGGGGCGACCGCCGCGGCGGAGGTCGACAGGATCCTCGCCGTGCTCGACGAGGTCGTCGAGCCCCTCAAGGAACACCACGCCCGCGAAGTCGCCGACCTCGAGGCGAGCTGGGCGGCGATGGGCGTGAAGCGCAGCCCCAAGAAGGCGCTCGACGACCGCCACAAACGCGAGATCCGCCGGCACCGCACCGACGCGCTGCGCGCCGGTCTCACGGAGATCGCCGGTGTGTACCGGGACGAACTCGTGCGCAACGGACATCTCTCCCGTGCCGACACCTACGTGGCCGCCATCGAGCGCATCCACGACGCCATGCGACGTCTCTCACTGTCGGCGAACGAGGCCATGTTGCTGCGCGACCTGGTGTGGTCGCTGCCCTCTCCCGACGCCGATGCCCGGCTCCAGCACGCCCTCGCGGAGCGGTCATGACCGACGACCGTTCCCTCGCCGATCGTCTCGCGGTTCTGCTCTCCGTGTTCCTCGGGTTCGCGGGCGTCATGCACTTCGTGTCACCCGACTTCTTCAACGACATCGTGCCGCCGTGGCTCCCGCCCAACGAGTTGTTCTGGACGTGGGCATCGGGCGCGGCCGAGATCGTCGTCGCCGCCCTGCTGGCGCGACGGTCCAGCCGACGTTGGGGGGCCATCCTCGCGGCGTGGTTGTTCGTCGCGGTGTACCCGGCGAACCTCTACATGACGTGGGACTGGCGCGACCGCACCACGGCCGAACAGGTGGTGTCGTGGGTGCGCCTGCCGTTCCAGTTCCTCTTCATCTGGGCCGCGGTTCACGTGGCCCGGAACACATCGGACCCCGACCGGCCGCCGATTCCCGGCGATTCCGCGACGCTCCCGAGCGACACCCGGTGAAGACAGGAGTGACGCGACGACGACCCCGGTCGGATCCGGCGTCCGTCCCCGCGCCGCTGAGGATTCTCGCCCTCGCCGTCCCGCTCGGCGTCGCCGTCGCCAGCATCGTGTGGCGGTGGCCGGACCGCCTGCTGGAGGACAGTGGTGTGGCGCTCGCCACGGTGCAGCTCGCGCTCGGTTCGCTGCTGGCGTGGGGATCGGCCGATGCGTACCTCCGTGTCCGCCGCCGCCGTCTCCTGGTGATCGAGTCGGGCGGGTCTCCCGCGACGGGCACCGAGGCGTTCGTCCTCGCCCTCGGCGCGGCCCTGTCCGGCGACCGACAGTCGGTGATCGTGGTGCGGTGCGCCGATGAGGACATCTCCGACGCGGTGCAGACCGTCAGGGCGGCCTGCCGAGCGTCGGGCAAGGTGTCCTTCGAATGCGACGGCGCCGCCACCTCCCGCGTGTGCCGGAGTCACGACGCGGTGGCGGCCCTCTCGGTCGCCCGGGAGCGGTTCTCGACCGATGTGATCGCGCGTGGTTTCCGCGACACGGAAGTGCGGCAGTTCTGGAGCGTTCTCCTCCGCCGCCGGGATCTCGTGATGGTGGTCCGTTCCCCCCACACGCTCGATGTCCCGACCGTGCCCTCCGCGACGATCGACGCCCTCGGCGTGCGGGGACTGCGGTTGGTGTGGGTCGGATCGACCCACCCTCTCCCCGACACGGATGGCATCGGGCCGGAATTCGACTCCGACGCCACCCGACACGTCGGTGGTCACCTGCGGCAGGACCCCGACATCGCGGTGGTTTCCCCCCTCCGGGGTGCGGCCGCACTGCTCGACATCGTCGGTGACAGAACCGTCGCCGAGGCCGGCATCACCACCCGTCTCGTCGCCGCCACTCGGTTGGTGGGGCCCGTCCCGGGACCGAGCGAGAGCACCGACAGGGCGGCGGCCGCTTTGTTGTCCGATCCCGAGTTCTTCTCGTCCTCGGAACGGCAGGAGCTCCACGACCACCTCCAGTTCTCCTCCCGTGGCATCAGGGTGCTGTCCCATCTCGCGTCCCCGGTCCCGGAACACTGGAACCCGGGGGTCCTCCGCGACGCGGATGCCGCCGGCTTCCTGGCCATCAAGCGACGCATGTGCCTCCACCCCCACGACGTCGACGATCGGGACGTCGCCGCCCTGCGCGGGGAACTTCCGCGCTCGTGGTTGCTCGACATCATCTCCTCTCTCCGCGCCGACTCCTTCGACCGGGCCAGGGTTCTGCTCGGGCTCGCAGCGACACCCGACATCGTCGTGCGCTGGTCGTCCGCCGTGCAGTTGGTCAAGACCCTGTCGTTGACCGAACCCGCTGGCTTCATCGGCCTCGTGGAACGCGACATCGATGCGGCTCCCCCCGGTGCCCACGATGTGGACCTGGCACTCGGGGCCGCCGGTTGGATCGCGGCTCGATTGCGCGCGACATGGCCGGACCGATGCAGCCCGCTCTGGGACCGCATTCTCGCGGAGGCATCACGACGGGACCCCTCGCACCTCGCCCTGAGCGTCGCACGGGGCATCATGCTCGGCGCGACCGATGCGCCGATGCCCACCATCGGGATGATCTCGGACTTCCGGTCCCGGATCGAAGGTCACTGGCTCGCCGACATCAAACTCGTCCATGCCGCTGCGCTGTGCGCCACGGCCGGATCCGCCGAGGCACGAGCGCTTCTCGACGGGATGCCGATCTCCGACCACGATCTCGTGCGCGAGACAATTCGTCTCGCGCAGACGGGAGTGCGCGACGGTCGGCCACCCGAGCTTTGGACATGGGGCCTCGAACCGCTCGAGGCTCTCGCCACCCGACATCGCCAGGACAACGACACGTTGCGTCTCCTGGGCAAGGTGATCCTCGGCTACGGCCAGTCCTTGCTCGGCGACGTACCTCACGGGTCGGCGGGCCATGACATCCTCGCCCCATGGACATTGTTGCGACGGAACAGGTCGACACACGTGACAAGATTTCACAACGAGACGAAGAGGACGACCCTAAGGGTCGGACCGACCTTCTGCTTCAGGCAAGCCGCCATCAGCACCGATTCCCGTCAACGTCGAGCGTGGACCCGAGCGGGCCGTGCCGCCCTCGACGACGACCGATCCTGACGCGGGACACCGCGGACGGGCCGGTCGTGGTCGGATATGACCGGGGTGGCGGGTTGACAATTGGTGTCACCCGTCCTCTATGGTGACCCATCTATGAAGAAATCCAAACTGTTCACAACGGCTCTGGTTGCCGTCGGAACCCTGTTCGCATCCGCCGGTCTCGCCGGCGCCGCGGCCATCTCCGACGTCAACCAGGTCTCCAACTTCCCCGAAGCCGACTACGGCGACCTCGGCTGGACCACCGTCGCCGCCCATCCGAACGGCAACTCACTCGTCGTGTATTACGGCTGGGAGGTGGAGGCCGAGTCCGGCAGTGCCGAAATCGGCTACAACTACGCCCAGCTGCTCGGCCCTGACGGAGCACCGCTGACGGACCCGGTTCGGCTCGACAGCGCTCCCGACTACTACTACTCGGCGCCTGCAATCGTGTACAACCCGGTCACCGACGGTTGGTCGGTGTTCCTGATTCCGCTGGACACCGGCAAAATCGTCCATCAGGCGATCGCCGCCGACGGAAGCCTGAGTGGTGCTTCGACCGAGATTTGGGATTCGTCGACCTCTCCGTTGCTCGTCGATGGACAGAATTTCGCGTACATGGCCCAGGCCAACGCCGTCTGGGTCGAGTCGGAGAATCACTTCCTCTTCTCGGCTGTGGTCGAATACATCACTCCGCTCACCAACACCAACGATGATGAGCAGTGGATGACCTTCACGGTGAGTTCGGCGGGCGCGCGACTGACCGGTCCGACCGTCGTCGGCGACGCCTACGAGGTCTATGCCAACGGACAGATGGCTTATTCACCCACGAGTGACCGGGCTCTGCTCGTCACCGTCGGCAATCTCGAGAGCGGCGACACGTACGCACCGTTCGGGCAGCTCGTGGACGGCAGTGGCGCCCGCGTGGGATCCACGATCCGCATCATCCCGAACGCCGAAGCTTCCCCGGTGAGCGGCGCCGGTGTGTCCTGGAACTCGTCCACCAACAAGTTCCTCGTCGTCTGGTCCTCGGGCCGCAACAACAACTGCTCCACGCCGACCACGGCATGTGGAATGTGGGGGCAGTTGGTCAACGCCGACGGCACCCTCTCGGGTGACACGATCACCTTCTTCAGCACGACCAACACCAGCGAGGACTTCTACCGTCCCCAGCTGACAGCCAACGGCGCTTCCAACGAATACGTGCTGGTGTGGCACATGGGACCGAACTGGCAACCCGGCACCAACGTCTGGGCTCTCCGTGTGGACGGCACCGGTGCCCCCATCGGTGACGAGTTGAACGTGTCCGAGTCGGAGGGTGGCGAGAACTCGGTCCACCAACGGCCGGCGGTCACGCTCAACAACAACGCGTGCGCCTACGTGGTGACCTGGCAGGGAACCCCCGACGAGAACGCGAACCCCGATCTGCAGCACATCTACAGCCGCACCATCGAGACCGGTGAGGTCTGCTTGCTGCCCTCGACGGGACTGCAGACCACGACCCTGATGGTCGGCCTGGCGATGCTGCTCTCCGGAGCGGCCGTGCTCGGTGGCACCCGCCGCCGGCGCCTCGCCTGACGATCACGCCACCAGCCTGACGAAGGCCGGTCCGGACGCGGAACTCCGCGGACGGGCCGGCCTTCATGGTTCTCCGGGCGGCATTGCTCGCTAGGCTTTTCCTTCCTCGCCCAGGTAGCTCAGTCGGTAGAGCAACGCACTCGTAATGCGTAGGTCAGGGGTTCGATTCCCCTCTTGGGCTCCGCCAGACAGTGGAGGATTCCTCGCATTCGCAGATGTTGCTGCTCCGCACATGGACAGCGACATCGATCTTGCGGCGAGGGGCTGCAGGTGTGATAGCGATTCTGTGGTGTCGAATCACTTGCCCCCGCCCGTTCCTCCACCTCCACCTCCACCAATAAACGGACCGCTCGAGCGTGGGAATCTCCGTCAGGCAACCCTGTTGATTGTCGGAGGCCTGCTCATTGCGTTCTCACCGCTGCTGATCGCGCTCGCGGGGTCCATCTTCGTCGACAATCCGTTCGACGAAAGCACGAGTTCCCTCGGCGTGCTGCTCTGGCTCGGGGTGCTCACCATGCCAATCGGGGCGATCATGGTCATCATCGGCCTCGTCATCGGTCTCGACAACGTCTTGCGTCGCCGTTCCTAGGATCGGCTCCACCGTCGGGGTGCAGGCACCGGGCTGATCCCCGGGAAACGACACCATTCATGTGTCATGCGTAGGTCAGGGGTTCGATTCCCCTCTTGGGCTCCAGACTCCCGTTGATTACCGTCGAACGAGTGGAGAGCGTGGTGGCGGTGGTGCCGACCCTGGCACGCGACATCCCCCGCCTCGAGGCGACACTGGCCTCGGTGCGCGAGCACACCCGGCATCCCGGTCTCACCGTCGTCGTCGTCAACAACTCCGGCGAACCCCTCGGGGACCCCCTCCCCGACGCCGATCGGGTCGTCACCCCGGGGCTCAACCTCGGCTACGTCGGGTCGCTCGAGTACGTGCGACGGGGTTTCCCCGCCGACTTCCTGTGGTCGGTGCAGGACGACATGACCCTGTCGAACGACGTCCTCGCGCATCTTCTCGCCACCCTGCACGCAGATCCCCGGGTGGCCACGGCCTCGCCGATTCTCGTGCGCGACGGGGTCGTCCCTCGCCACACCCGGGCCGGCATCTTCGCCGACGACGCGAGAACCCGCTGGACGAACTACCCCTTCGAGGACATGGCACCGGACGACATCGACACGAGCATCGACTGGTGTTTCGTCTCGGGCTCGGGTGCCCTGTACCGGTCGACGGCGCTGGAGGAGATCGGCGGCTGGGATCTGGACCTCTACCCGGTGACGAACGTCGACGTGGACATCTCGTTGCGGCTCATTCGTCGGGGCCACCGTCTGGCACTCATCCCCGAGGCGCGCATCGAGCACGAGGTGCGCGGATCGACGACACCGTTGCTCTCCCACGTCCTGTACCGCCGTCACACTCCGCTCGTGCAGGCCAAGCTGGCGCGCGGCTTCGCCGAGCTGCCGACACTCCCGCCTCCCGAGCCACCCGTTCCTGACGACATCCGGGACGCCGTCGCCCGGCGCGCCTCGCATCTCTTCATCGACGTTGCGGCCGAGGCAGACACACGGTTGCGCGACCTGCGCACACAGGTCGCCGACCTCCGGCGCGAGAACGAGGCTCTTCGACGCCAACGCGAGAGTCTCCGTCGCGACGTGGCCTCCCTCACCGGCTCGGCCTCGTGGCGTCTCACCGCTCCCATTCGTAGGCTGGTCAGGATGGCCAAGAGAAGCCGTCGCCCACGATGAAGAAGTCGGAGCCCAGCGTCGACCACTCGAGCGTGGTGGAACCCACCGCGATCGACGGAGCCCTGCTCATGCGCGTGCCGACGGTGCACTACGAGTACGGACATCTCTCGGAGGTGTTCCACCCCGACTGGGACACCATCTACACCGAGCCGATCGAGCACATGTACACGATCACCAACTCGAGGCACCATCGCGACCAGTGGCACGTCCACGAGAGGACCACCGACCGCTACCTCATGCTTGACGGACGGGTGGAGGTCGCCCTCCACGACGCTCGGACGGACAGCCCCACGCACGGGAACCTCGTCCGCTTCGAACTCGTCGAGCTCGGCACGGAGGGGTGGCACGCCCTGCGCATCCCCCCCGGGGTCTGGCACACCTTCCGCTCCCTCAGCGACGGCTTCACCCTCTTGAACAACAAATACCCCCGCTACGACCGCCACGATCCCGACAAGTGGGTCACCGGTTTCAACGAGGCACCCTTCCCGTTCCATTGGTGACCCCTCCCGTGGGGGTGACTACTGTCATCGGGTGATGGCAACGCGCAAGCAAACGGCGCCGGCGCCCACGGCAGAGGAACTCGACCTCATCGCCAACATCGGCCGTGCGTGGCGCGACATCCGCCGAGGAGGCGTGAACGGGCCCCTGCGCGACCGGATCTACGGCAAGGGCGACGACGCCCTCGATCCCCGCCAGATGGACCTGCTCGACATCCTCGTCGCAGCCGAGGAACCCCGGCGCATGGGCGACCTCGCCGCGCGCCTGCGTATCGACCCGAGCACGGCCACGCGCGCGATACAGCGGTTGATGCGCGACGGGTTGGCCGAGCAGGTCGAGGTGGCCGGCGACGCCCGCGCCGTCCACGTCGCACCCACGCGTAAGGGACGCGCCGCCCACGAGAAGGTCTTCGCGCGACGGCGGGCGGTCCTGCTCGAACTCGTGCGCTCGATCGAACCCCGGCGGCGGCGCGAGCTGGTGGAGAACCTGCAGCTCTTCGTTCGTTCCATCGAGGAGATCACCGACAACCCGTCCTCCGGGCCGTCGTGACCCCCTCCACCGGGGACGACACCTTCGTCGAGGAGGTCATGTCGCATGCACCGCAGCTCTGGTCGGCGGCGCTGCGCATGACCCGCAATCGGGCCGATGCCGAGGACCTTCTCCAGGAGACGTTCCTCAAGGCATGGCGCTCGTCGCACACGTTCGAGCGCGGCACGAACCTGCGGGCCTGGTTGTTCCGCATCATGACGAACACCTTCATCAACAGATGGAACGCCGCGAAACGGCGGCCCATGGAGACCGACATCGAGGACGTCGAGGACCTCTACCTCTACCGCCGGCTCGGGACCCTCGACCCCGCCGCCCTCGACTCCTCCGCCGAGGACCAGATGCTCGCCCTCTTCACGGCCGACGAGGTGAAGGCCGCGCTCGAGGACCTGCCCGAGGCCTTCCGCCTCCCGGTCCTGCTTGCCGATGTGGACGGATTCTCGTACAAGGAGATCGCCGAGATGCTCGATGTCCCGGTGGGCACGGTGATGTCCCGGTTGCACCGGGGAAGAAAGGCCATGCAGAAGCGGTTGTACGCCTATGCCACCGAGAGGGGGCTCGTCGACGTGGCCACCGAGACGGGAGAAGGAGGGGACGGATGACCGCGGAAAGCAACTGCACCGAGACGCTCGCCGAACTGCAGCGCTTCCTCGATCGGGAACTGCCGCCTGAGAAGGTGGCCGTCGTGATGTCGCACCTCGAGGGGTGCACGGACTGCCAGAGTGCGTTCGAGTTCCACACCGAACTGGTGCGGGTGGTGCGCGTGCACGCCCAGGACGACGACCTCGACCCGGGATTCGCCGATCGACTGAGGTCCTTCCTCTCGGCCGACCCGGGCACCGACCCCGGCACGTCCCGGGGTTAGGCTGTTCCCATGATCATCGCGCAGGTGTGGCACTACTGGCTCGGACTGTTCCTCCTCCTCGCCGCGGTCGGCGCGGTGCTCCAGAGCGTCATCGGCTACATCGTCAAGGTCTCGGCGATGAAGTACCCGAACCGTCGCCAGCGCAAGTCTCCCCCCGGCGCGTGACCTCGCGCCGATGACGGGGGTGCCTCGGTGAGCGACCCCGTCGTCCCGGTCACGGGGTCGCCCCTCGTCTCCGCACTGCTCGACCACTGCGTCTTCCCGCCCGCGGGGTCACGCGTCGACCTCGCCGTCTCCGGGGGCGCCGATTCCTTGGCCCTTCTCGTCCTCGCCCACCGGGCCGGTCTCGACGCCGTCGCGCACCACGTCGACCACGGATTGCGCCCGTCGTCTCCCCGTGACGCCGACATCGTGCGCGCGGTGGCCGACGGACTGGGGGTTCCCGTCGTGGTGCACACCGTGACCGTCGCACCGGGTGCGAACCTCGAGGCCCGCGCCCGCGACGCCCGTTTCGCGGCGATGCCCGCCGGCGTCCTCACCGGCCACACGGCCGACGACCGGGCCGAGACCGTCCTCATCAACCTGCTGCGCGGCGCCGGCACCCGCGGACTCTCCGCGATGGGACCGTCCCCCACGAGACCGCTGCTCGCGCTGCGACGCACCGACACCCGGGATCTGTGCGACGAGTTGGGCATCGAGCCCGTCCACGACGAGACGAACGACGAACCACGGTTCGTTCGCAACCGGGTGCGGGCCGAGATGCTCCCCCTCGCCGCCGACATCGCCCGCCGCGATCCGGTGCCCCTGATCCTGCGTACCGCCGACGTTCTCGGGGACGACGAGGCCCTGCTCGACGAACTCTCCCGCGGCATCGACCCCACCGACGCCCCGTCGCTCGCGTCGGCACCGACTCCCCTGGCGCGACGAGCGGTGCGTCGTTGGTTGTCCGACCCCTATCCGCCCGATGCCGCGACCATCGAGAGGGTGCTGGAGGTGGCCCGCAACGAGCGGATGGCCTGCGACGTCGGCGAAAACCGTGAGATTCGTCGCAGCAAACAGCGACTCACCCTCCGCAGACTGGAGTAAATTCTCCGACGGTCCCGCACGCGGGGGAACCCGTCGAGGATCGAGGAGATTCGCATGCCACCCAAACTGCGCGGCAAATGGGCGCTGGGGATCACACCCCGCAACTTCACCTGGGTGATCAAGGACAAGCTCGCCATCTGCGAGCGTCCCGGCGGGTACGGCGACAACCATCGTCGCGTGCGTCGTCAGGAGGAGATCATCTGGCTGCGCGAGAACAACTTCGACCTCGTCGTCTCGATCATCGCCGCGCCGCACAACCTCCATGCCTACGAGGAACTCAACATGCCGCACCGTCACCGTCCCCTGAGCGGGGCCGACGACACCGAGAGCTTCCTGCGCGACTTCTATCGCGAGCTGCACGAACTGGTCTCGCGCGACGCCAGAGTGGTCATCCACGGCGAGGAGGTCGGGGACCGCATCCTCGGGATCGTCGGTGGCTACATCCGGTGGAGCGGACTCATCGAGGACCCCTCCCAGGCCATCATCATCACCGAGCAGATCGGCGGGCGACAGCTCGACACCTGGGCACGCGAGGTCATCCTCGGCGCGCACGAACTGCGTTGACGCGGGTCGACGGGGGAACCGGGGCGACGACGGCGTGAGGGGCAGAAGGGTCCTCGTCACGGGGATGGGGGGAGAACTCGGCTCGCTGGTGGCCTCCATGGCCGAGCGGGCCGCCTGGGTCGGCGACGTCATGGGCTTCGACGTCGACCCGCCGCGCCGCCTCCTGCAGCGCTCCCGCTTCGTGCGCGTGGACCCGGAGGACTCGGGACGCATCGAGGAACTCGTCGTCCGGTTCGATCCCCACGTCATCCTCCACGTGGGTGTGTGGGAGCCCCACGCTCGCCTCGCCACCGACGAGGCCCGCCGCTGCACCGAGGCCGTGGCCAAGGACGTCTTCGACGCCGCCCATCGTGCGCCGTCGCTGGAGACCGTCGTGGTGCGCAGTGGCATCGAGATCTACGGACCGGCATCGCACTCCCCGCGCATCGCCGTCGAGACGACGCCACCGGACCCCGACACGGTCTACGGCGCGATGTGCCGCACCATCGAGAGCCAGGCGATCGAACTGCGCACCGCCAGGGGCGTGAACGTCTGCGTCCTGCGCCTCGCACCCGTGCTCGGTCCCCACGTGCCGAGCCCGCTCGGTCGCCTGTTGCGTCTCCCCGTGGTTCCGGTGCGCGGACTGCACAACCCGATCTTCTGCGTGGTGGAGGACCACGACGCCGCCACGGCGTTCATCCAGGCCGGTGAACGCGATGCCGACGGCACGGTGAACATCGTGGCCAACGGGGCCATCAGTCTCCTGCGCGCGGTGACCACCGGGAACCGCCTGCCCCTGCCCCAGTTCGGTCCGGCCTGGTGGATGGCGCGCCGGGCCGCGGCGGGAGCCGGCGCGCCCGTCCCCGACCACGTCGAGAACCTGCTGCACCACGGCCGCCTCGCCGCGAGCAACGAGGCGGCGCATCTCCTGCGCTTCGCCCCGCGCCACTCGACCGTGGAGGTCATCGAGCGTCTCTATGGATGGCCCGCCATCGAGCGCATCCCCGCCCGGGTCCCGGTGGCCTGACGTGCCCCGCGCCACGGCCGCCGACGGCACCCGCCTCCACTTCGAGGTGACCGGCATGCGCGGACGACCGCCCGTGCTGCTGGTGCAGGGGCTCGGGGCGGAGAAGAACTCGTGGAATCTGCAACGCGCCGCCCTCGCGCTGCGCTGGCGCACCGTCGCGTTCGACAATCGCGGGGCGGGGCGCAGCGACAAACCCGACGGCGTCTACGACCTCGAACAGATGGCCGAGGACGCGGTCGCCGTCCTCGACGCCGCCGGAGTCGACGCGGCGCACGTCGTGGGCCTCTCCATGGGCGGCGCGATCGGTCAGATCCTCGCCCTGCGCCACCCGAACCGGGTCCGCTCGCTCACCCTCGTCGCGACGGCGTGCCGGAACCACCCGTGGCGAGAGGAGCTGCTGCGGTCGTGGGCGGCGGTCGCGGCGACGAAGGGAATGGGCGAGATGACGAGGGAGGCCGCGCGCTGGATGATCGGGCCGCGCTCGTTCCGACGGCTCGTTCCCGCCATCGGGGTGCTCGGACCGCTCGCACTCGGCAACCCCGCCACCGCGTTCGTCAGCCAGGTCGATGCCATCGTGCGCACACCCGACGGTCTTCAGTCCGATCTCGCGAACATCACCTGTCCCACCATGGTCGTGGTGGGCAACCAGGACATCCTCACCCCGCGCGGGGACGCCGAGGAGATCGCCTCGCTCATCCCCACCGCCGAGCTCGTCGTCATCAGCGGCGGGGCGCACGGACTCACCATCGAGCACGCCGGCACGTTCAATCGCATCCTGCTCGAGTTCCTGGGGCGCGCCGAGAAGGCCTGGCGTCCGCTCGGGGACGCCGCACGCAGCGCGGTCTAGGCATCGCCTCCGCGAGGAGTCGTCAGGAGACGGACGCGAGGAGAGCGGCGGTAGAGGCGCGCATGGCCTCGGTGGGCTCGCCGGCGGGGAGTGCGGCGCACGCCTGCTCGGCCCGTTCGACGAACCGGCGGGCATGGGCCACGGCCGAACCCACGCCGGAGCCGGAGCGGACGATGTCGAGCACCTTGGTGCGCTCCGCCTGGTCGAGCGGCTTGCCGAGGAGGGAACCGAGTTCGGTTGCTGCCGGACCACCGTCGGCGAGGGTGTGGAGCACGGGCAGGGTGTAGACGCCCTCCACCATGTCGTGTCCCGCCGGCTTGCCCAGTTGCGCGTCGGTGGCCACCAGGTCGAGGACATCGTCGACGATCTGGAACACCATGCCGTAGGCGGTGCCGAACTCGGTGAGCGCCTCGACCACCGGGCGGTCGTGGCCGGCGACGAGTCCGCCGATGCGGGCGGCCGTGGCGTAGAGCGACGCCGTCTTGCCGTTGATGGACTCGAGATAGGACTCGACGGGACGCCCGACGTCGTAGGTGTGGCGCAGTTCCTCGATCTGGCCCTCGCAGAGACGGCCGATCGTGCGGGCGAGCAGTCCTGCGACCTCGGTGCCGAGGGATGCGGCGATCTCCGACGCCCTGGCCAGGAGGAAATCCCCCGCGAGGATGGCCTGCAGGTTGCCCCACTTGGCGTTCACGGTCTCCACTCCGCGGCGCGTCTCGGCCTCGTCCATGACGTCGTCGTGGTAGAGCGAGCCGAGATGCACGAGCTCGCAGGCGATCCCCCCGGCGACGGACTCCTCGGACGCGGGACCGTCCCCGCCGACGCGGGACGCCACGAGGGTGAAGACCGGACGGAGTCGCTTGCCGCCGGCCGAGATGAGGTGCGAGGCGATCTCGGTGAGGTAGTCGTCGGGGGTGCGCACCGCGTCGAGCAGGGCCCGTTCCACCCGTCGCCGGTCGTCGGCCATGTGGGAGATGGCCAACAACGGCGAGGTTTCCACCCCGTCAGGCTAGGCCCCCCCGAAAGACCTGACTCCCTCCCCCGATACACTCGGGAGGAACGTGCGGATCACGGAAGGTGGTCATCTTGTTCGAACGCTTCACAGACCGGGCCCGAAGGGTCGTCGTGCTCGCCCAGGAAGAGGCCCGTCTCCTCAACCACTCCTACATCGGCACCGAGCACATCCTCCTCGGACTGATCCACGAGGGTGAGGGCGTCGCCGCCAAGGCCCTCGACGCGCTCAACATCTCCCTCGAGGCCGTGCGCGCCCAGGTCGAGGAGATCATCGGACAGGGAGGCTCCTCGCCGTCGGGACACATCCCCTTCACGCCGCGGGCCAAGAAGGTGCTCGAACTCTCGCTGCGCGAGGCATTGCAACTGGGTCACAACTACATCGGAACCGAGCACATCCTCCTCGGCCTCCTGCGCGAGGGCGAGGGAGTCGCCACCCAGGTGCTCGTCAAGCTCGGCGCCGACCTCGGTCGCGTGCGCCAGCAGGTCATCCAGTTGCTCTCGGGCTACCAGGGCCCCGGCTCGAAGGGCGAGCCGTCCGGTGGGTCGGGTTCGTCGGGATCCTCCAAGGACGAGCCGTCCGAGAAGGGCGGCAGCCAGGTGCTCGACCAGTTCGGTCGCAATCTCACCCAGCTGGCCCGCGAGAAGAAGCTCGATCCCGTCATCGGACGCCAGCGCGAGATGGAGCGGGTCATGCAGATTCTCTCCCGTCGCACGAAGAACAACCCGGTTCTCATCGGCGAGCCCGGAGTGGGCAAGACCGCCATCGTCGAGGGGCTGGCCCAGCGCATCGTCTCCGACGAGGTTCCCGAGACGCTCAAGGACAAGCAGCTCTACACGCTCGACCTCGGCGCGCTCGTGGCCGGCAGCCGCTACCGCGGTGACTTCGAGGAGCGCCTCAAGAAGGTCCTCAAGGAGATCAAGACCCGCGGGGACATCATCATCTTCATCGACGAGATCCACACCCTCGTCGGGGCGGGTGCCGCCGAGGGTGCCATCGACGCCGCGAGCATCCTCAAGCCGATGCTCGCCCGCGGCGAGCTGCAGACGGTCGGAGCCACCACGACCGACGAGTACCGCAAGCACCTCGAGAAGGACCCGGCGCTCGAGCGCCGCTTCCAGCCCGTCAAGGTCGACGAGCCCACAGTCGCCCACACGATCGAGATCCTCAAGGGCGTCCGCGACAAGTACGAGACGCACCATCGCGTGACGATCACCGACCAGGCCATCGTCGCCGCGGCCAACCTCGCCGACCGTTACATCAGCGACCGGCACCTCCCCGACAAGGCCATCGACCTCATCGACGAGGCCGGCTCGCGCCTGCGCATCAAGCGCATGCAGACCCCGCCCGACCTCAAGGACCTCGAGTCGCGCATCTCGGGTGTGCAGGACGCCAAGAAGAAGGCCATCGAGGAGCAGCGCTTCGAGGAGGCAGGGCGTCTGCGCGACCAGGAGCGCGCGTTGCTCGAGGAGAAGACCCAGAAGGAGGCCGACATCAAGGCCCAGGGCATCAACCTCTTCGACGAGGTGGACGAGGAGGCGATCGCCGAGGTGCTCAGCATCTGGACCGGAATCCCCGTCTACAAGCTCACCGAGGAGGAGACCGCGAAGCTCCTCAACATGGAGGCCGAGCTGCACAAGCGCATCATCGGCCAGGAGGACGCCATCAAGGCCGTCTCGCAGAGCATCCGCCGCACGCGGGCGGGACTCAAGGATCCCCGTCGCCCCAGCGGCTCGTTCATCTTCCTCGGGCCCACGGGCGTCGGCAAGACCGAGTTGGCCAAGACCCTGGCCGAGTTCCTCTTCGGCGACGACCAGGCCCTCATCACGCTCGACATGAGCGAGTACATGGAGAAGCACACCGTGAGCCGTCTCGTCGGTTCGCCCCCCGGCTACGTCGGGTACGAGGAGGGCGGCCAGCTCACCGAGGCGGTCCGTCGCAAGCCCTTCTCCGTGGTGCTCTTCGACGAGATCGAGAAGGCTCACCCCGACGTCTTCAACACCCTGCTGCAGATCCTCGAGGAGGGACGTCTGACCGACGCCCAGGGACGCTCGGTGGATTTCCGCAACACCGTGCTCATCATGACCTCGAACCTCGGCACGCAGGATCTGCGCAAGGCCAACGTCGGCTTCAACAAGGGTGATCAGGCCATGTCGTACGCCCGCATGAAGGACAAGGTCAACGACGCGCTCAAGTCGCACTTCCGGCCCGAGTTCCTCAACCGCATCGACGAGACGATCGTCTTCCACGAGCTGGCCAAGGACGAGGTCGTCCAGATGGTCGACATGATGGTGAAGCGCCTCGCCGGCCAGCTCGAGTCCCAGGGACTCGGGCTCGAGCTCACGCAGGCGGCCAAGGAGACCCTCGCCGAGTTCGGCTACGACCCCCAGCTCGGTGCGCGACCCCTGCGCCGGGCCATCCAGCGCCACATCGAGGACCCGCTCAGCGAGCGCATCCTCTACAAGCAGTTCGCGGCGGGACAGATCATCGTCGTCGATTCCGAGGACGACCCGGAGAGCCCCGGACGGCAGCACATCGTGTTCCGTGCGGTGGAGGGCTTCGTCGCCCCGGCCGAGCCCTCACTCGCCGGGGAATCCTCGGCCGGCGAGTGACGCGCCTCCGTCCGGCGCGGCTCATCGCCGTCGCCCTCGCGGCGGTGATGCTCGCCTCCTGTCGGGTCGACGCCACGGTTCGGCTCGACGTCGAGCCGAACGGTTCGGGAAAGGTGCGCGTCACCGTGACCGCCGACCCCGAGGTGGTGGCCCGCGCCGAGGGACTCGCAGACGACCTGCGCGCAGCCGATCTCGAGGCCGTCGGCTGGAAGGTCGACGGACCCGACGCCACCGACGACGGCGGGCTGCGCCTGGTGCTCGAGAGGTCCTTCGATGGGCCCGCCCAAGCCACGCAGGTCCTCTCGGAGATCAACGGGCCGAGCGGTCCTCTGCAGCAGGTTGCCCTCGCCCGCGCGGGCAAGGACACGAACAGCACCTGGACCCTGTCGGGGCGACTGCAGGTGACGGGCGGGCTCGAGGCATTCGCCGATGAGGCCACGCGCGCACTGCTGGGCGGTGCCCCCTACGCCGACGAGGTGCAGGCGGCCGGTCTCGACATCGGTGCCGCACTCGGCCTCACCTTCGAGGCGTCCATCCCCGGAGCCATCGACGCCACCTCCGGCCTGCCCGCCGGGGGAACGATCACCTGGAAGATCCCCCTCGACGGGTCGAGCACCGACCTGGCCACCACCGTCACGAACGTCGACGTGGCCTCGAGCATCTCGCGCGTCGCGCGCGTGCTGCTGCTCGGGCTGGCCGTGCTGTGGATCGGCGGTGCCATGGCGCTGTGGTTCATGGTGCGCGCGCGCGGTAGCCGACCCGGTCGGGGTCCGTCCCCGCGCACACCCCGCTTCTAGGGTCGCGACATGGCCCGTCTCCGCCTCGTGCACCGTTGCTCCGAGTGCGGTGCCGCGTTCCCCAAGTGGACGGGGCAGTGCTCGGCCTGCGGTGCCTGGAACACCCTCGTCGAGGACGTGGAGGACCCCGCCGAAACGGCCGCGTCGCTCGCCACCGGGATGTCCCTCGTGGCCCCGGGCGTGGCCACGCGCATCGGAGAGGTGGACGCACTCGGGGGTCGTCCCGTGAGCACCGGTGTCGACGAGCTCGACAGGGTGCTCGGCGGCGGACTCGTGCCGGGTTCGGTCACCCTCCTCGGCGGCGAGCCCGGCATCGGAAAGAGCACGCTGCTGCTGCAGATGCTGGCGGCGGCGACGGGACCCGTCCTCTACGTGTCGGCGGAGGAGAGCGCCCGGCAGGTGCGCCTGCGCGCCGACCGCCTCGGTGCCGTGCGCCCCGACCTGTGGCTGCTGCCCGAGACGTCGCTCCCGCGCATCGTCGCCGCCATCGACGAGATCTCCCCCGTGCTCGTCGTCGTGGACTCCATCCAGACGGTGCTCGACCCCGAACTCGGTTCGGCCCCCGGTTCGGTGGTGCAGGTGCGGGGGTGCGCGCACCGGCTCGTGCAGGAGGCCAAGAACCGCCATGTCCCGCTCGTCCTCGTGGGGCACGTCACCAAGGAGGGCGGTCTCGCCGGGCCCCGGGTGCTCGAGCACGTCGTCGACACGGTGCTCTCGTTCGAGGGCGAACGCCACCACTCCCTGCGACTGCTTCGCGCGGTGAAGCACCGCTTCGGTTCCACCAACGACCTCGGCCTCTTCGAGATGACGGGCGAGGGCCTGCGCGGGGTGCCGGATGCCAGCACTCTCTTCCTCAGCGACCGCACCACCGGCGTGCCCGGATCGGTGGTGGTACCGACGATCGAGGGACAGCGGCCGCTGCTCGTCGAGGTGCAGGCCCTCACCAACCCCGTGACGTCCGGTGCCCCGCCGCGGCGCAGCGCCCAGGGTCTCGACCAGGGGCGCCTGTCGATGCTGCTCGCCGTGCTCGAACGTCGTGCCGGCGTCTCGCTCTCGGGTCACGAGGTCTACGCGTCGGTGGTCGGCGGAGTGCGACTCGGGGAGCCCGGTGCCGACCTCGGTCTCTGTCTCGCGCTGGCGTCGGCCGTGCTCGATCGGCCTCTCCCCTCCGATCTCGTCGTCATCGGCGAAGTCGGACTCGCCGGCGAGGTGCGTCAGGTGGGGCACCTCGACCGTCGTCTCGCCGAGGCCTCACGACTCGGCTTCACCACCGCCATCGTCCCGGCGAGCGCCGACACCGGCCATGCCGGTGCGCATCTCCTGCGCGCGTCGACGCTCGTGGATGCACTCGGGCACGCGGGTCTCGCGGGTCGGTGAGTCAGTCGGCGATGCGCAACAGCGAGCCGTCCCCGGCGATGAGCCAGTAGGTCTGCTCCCTCGCCCAGTCCCCCTCGGGAGTGACGACGACGGTGACGAAACGTCGTGCGGCGCCGGGCCTCTCGAACGGTGCGACGGCGAGGATGCGCCCTGAGCCGTCGGCCACAGCGAGACCTTTCGCCCCGGACGGGGCACCGCGCACCTCGCCCCGGAGCAGCACCCTCACGGGATGCGACGCGATGTCGGCATCGAGAACCATCTCGGCGTCGCTGCGGCCCCCGGAGAGGGACGGGGCGTTCCTGCCGCGCAGGTCCGCGATGTCGAGCCCGTCGAACAGCCACGACGCCGCATCACCCGGCACCCCCGGACTGCCGGCCCCCGACAGCCAGTCGGCGTACTCCCCCGCGCCGATGCTGTGGCTGTCCTCGCTCCTGTCGGTGTCGATCGCGTTGAAACGGTTGATCTGGAAGAGGAGTGTCTTCGTCGCGCCGCGATCGAGCGTCGGCGAGACGGGGGCCGCGCCGTCCGTCGACCACGGGACGTCGATGCCGAGCACATCGGCGAGGAGGGGCAGGAGGTCAGTGGTCTGCACGTTGGCGTCGCTCACCGCGGCCTCGGCACGACCCGGGGACTTCACGAAAAGGGGCACCCCCATGATCTCCCGGGCGTTGGCGTAGTCACCCGATGCGTAGCGACGGGCGTATCCGTTGGAGAGGGCCACGCCATGGTCGGCCGTGACCACGACCATGGCCTCGTCGAGGATGCCGGTCGACTCGAGTCGGTCGAGCATCTCGCCGACGAGGCGGTCGGCATGCTGCACCTGGAACAGGTGACGTTGACGAAAGACCCGCGTCTCCCACTCCGTCTCGTCGGGAAGGGATTCGAGGGCGTCGGTTCCGTAGTTCATCCCCGAGGGCAGATACACCCACGGTTGGTGCGGCATGAGCAAGTGGACATAGGAGAACTGAGGCTGGTCGGAGCCCCCCATCCGCTCGAGCCAGTCACGAAAGCGGGTGGTCTGCTCGAGGGCGACGAAGTTGCCCACCCCGGGAACGGGTGCCACAGCGGAGCCCGACGTGTCGAAGACGTCGGCATCGCCCTCCGTCGGCGTTCCCTCCACACCCGCCACGGCGTTGAACTCGTCGGCCAACGTCGTGTCGACGCGTTGACGGTACAGCCGCGCGAGACCCCGCAGGAACCCCTTCCAGTCGGTCGACACCGGGCCCGAACCCCCGCATCGACTCGGGTCGCACATCTGGGTGACGGTCTCGGACACGTTCAGGTCGTGCGAATCGGTGAAGAGGGAGATCAGCGATCGGGGATGATCGACCCACGTCGCGCTGAGGCCTTCGCGGGGCGCGACGCCGCTCAACGCGGCCGGGACGGCGTAGGAGGTCACCTCGGACTCCGTGGTGGCCTGCCGGTACCACGTCGACATCCCCGCGAGCCGGGCGAAATGGGGGAAGCGCACCGCATCGATGCGGCCGGAGCCGTCGAGGAGCGAGGCGATCGGGAACTCGTCGAACATGACCATGACGACGGGGACGTCGGTGACCCCGGCCACCGTCTCCATCGAGGTGTCCGCGCGGGCATAACGGCCGGCGGGCGTCGTGAGCACGAACAGGAACGCCGACACCAGGGGAACCACGGCGAGGAAACGCATCCACTGGCGCAACGGCTCGAATCGGCGCCAGAGAAGCAGACCGATGACCGTCAGGGTCACCGCGGCCACGAGATAGACGATGCCGCCGAGGGACACGCCGAACTTGAGGACCTGACCCACCACGAGCAGACCGAGCCCGGCCACCACCGAGGAGTGCCACATCTCCTCCCCGCGCGGCCACCGCACGAGCGCGGCACCGACTCCCGTGAGGAGGACCGGAACGGCGATCACCGCGACGACGGCGAATCCGATGATCGACCTCTGCGGCACGCCGAAACGAACGAAGTACTCGGTGTTCCCCCCCAGGATGGCGAGCATCGGCTGGACCACGGCCACGCCCCACAGGGCGAAGACGTCGAGGAACCGCGACGTCAACCTGGGCTTCGTCATCGGAGGAGTGTACGACGGGGATGTCATGGTCGAGCCGCAGGGCCCGGGTGCGTCACCCCATCTGATTCAGCGGCGGAGCGGGAGGGCCGTACGAGTTCATGCCCGGATCGCTCGGCTGCACGGCGAGATAGATGTTGTACAACGGCACGATCTGCCACCATCCGCTGCGACCGATGTCGTGCATGCGCCGAGCGCCGACGGAGATGGACGGCACGAGGAGCGCCAGATTGACGAGGAGACTCAGCGCATCGCTGCCCGAGACCACGACGCTGACGATCGAGGAGAAGAGCACCCACCACCAGAACATCGGACGGTCGGCACGTCCCTCGAAGTTGGCGTAATTGAGGAAGCCGGACTTGACGGCGTTGATGAAATCCATGGCCCTCAACCTAGTCGGGCGGCAACCCGGGAAAAGTAGAGTCTCCGCATCAGGGTGCAGGTCATGCTCGTCGGTTTCAACCGGTGTCTCGGCGTCACGATGCCGGCCATCGAGGAGAGGGTCCTGCAGCCGATGCGCGATTCCGGATGCGAGGTGACCGTGGACGTCCTCGTCTCCCGGTCGAGACGCCGCGTGGTGAACACCCGCTCCGCCGAGGCCGGGAAGCCGGAGTGGCACCTGCCGCCCTCTGCCGCTCGGTACCGCACGCGGACCGTCAATGCGCGCCTGCTCGACCTGCGGGTGAGGCGGCGATTCCTCGCTGCGAAGAGTGTCGGCGATCCCTGGCCGGAATCGAACTTCAAGAACCTGCGCAACCAGATCTCCTCCCTCAAGTTGCAGCACCTCGCCGCCCGTCGCATAGACGACGACGCGGACCTCGTGTTCCTCATCCGTCCCGACCTCATGCCTCTCGACGTCTTCGACATCGGGCGATACGCGGAGGTGGCCAGAGACGCCGTCATCGTGCCGTACTGGCACCCCTTCGGGGGCTACAACGACCGGCTCGCTCTCATGCCCCCGCACCTCGCCCGGCGGTACCTCGGGCGGTGGCAACTCATCCCGTACTACCTCTCGACGGGACGGGTCCTCCACGCCGAGCGCTTCCTTCGCTTCGCACTGCGCAAGCACCGGGTCGAGCAGGTGATGGTGGAGCGGTTCAATCGCATGCGCGTCGGCGGCGTGGAGATGCACGAGGACTTCCTCGCCTTCCTTCCCGTATGGAAGTGGGAGCGCGTCGGCGTCATCCCCGGGACGAACGGTGACTACGCGCCCCGATGATCCTCAGGCGCCCGGATCCCGGTCGAGGGAATCCTCCGCCACGAGATGCCGTGACCAACGGACGGTGCCCACGTACGCCGCGATCCCGGCCACGATCGCCGTGAGCACCCAGAATCCCGCCGGGGAGAAGGAGCGCGGTGCGACATGGTCGCGCACGAGATTCACTAACGGCAGAGCGAGTGCCCCGACGCCGAGCAACACCGGCACGGCGCGGTCGAACACCTTGGTGACGGCGTCGTCATCGGGGAAGTCGTAGTAGGCCCACACGCCCTCGACGCCGGGGACGAGGCGATAGTCGGCCTTGGTGCGCCTGGCGAGATGGCGACCCGCCACGAGAGCGATGCTGGCGACGGGCCACGGGATCCACCCCGTGCTGGGGTTGCCCTCGCAGGCCTGTCCATCGGCATCACCATCGAGATTGTGGCGGTCGCGACCGGCCGAGTCGATCTCGTGCTGGGCGCGCTCGCGGGTGCCGAAGTCGGAGCAGTTCAGGTCGGCGGCCGCGACCGATGCGGGCATCGACACGATGAACATTCCCGCGAAGAGAGCGTGTCGCATTCGCACGATCATCGCCGCATGTTACGAGAAGGCCGCGACCGGACCGGGATTCGAGTGGCGCGCTCGGAGGGACTTGAACCCCCAACCTTCTGATCCGTAGTCAGATGCTCTATCCATTAAGCTACGAGCGCCGATTGTGTTGGTGAGCCTACAGGTTCCCCGCAGGACCGCCTCTGGGGAGACCTCGGGTCAGCAGGACAGACCCAGGAGCCTCTTGTTCCGGGTGGCCCGAGCGGAGTCGATGAGCCCGGTCTCCTCGCTGAAAGCGAGTTCGGGGAATCGTCGCACGGCGTCCTTCCATGAGCGATCCCGCACGATCCAGTCCCAGGCGCACCACGACCCGGGCCGCCACTGGCTGGAACGACCCTTAAACAACACGAGCGCGGCCCGGGTGTTCTTGGTGGGGTCCTTCAGGGCCTCCTTCGACCGGACGCCGAGGGTGGTGCGGAGCCAGGTGCTGCCGCCATGGGCCGAGTAGTTGATCTGGAAGAGACCCACGCAGCATCCCGAGCCGTTCACGTTCCGATTGTTGAGTTGACTCTCGTGCCAGGCGATGCGCACCGCCACCCACGGCAACAGCTCGGCATACTCGGCGGGCACTCCCGGGGCATCGGCGGCGAACGCAGCGAACACCTCGAGAATGATGTTCTTCGCCACCGCCGTGGACACCGGCGGCACGGGAGGAACGGTCGATGCGGGCGGCGCGGGAGCCGCGTTGGCCCACGAGGGGAGACAGATCCGCGTGTTCACGCGCCATGAGCTGTTCTTGTTCAGCGCCGCAATCTCGTTGGAGATGGTCCGGACCGACTTCGACGTGTTCGTCGACCTCTTGACGATCTCGGCGACCCTCCAGGCCGAGTCGCCCGTCCGGAGAAGATGGGTCTTGGCGCAGGCGGCCGAGGCCGACCCGACGGGGGCGGCGGCCACCGTCAGGGCGGAACCAGCGACCAGCACGGCCGCCAGGAGGATCCTCGTTGTTCTCATGGCGGAGAGGGTGGGATTTGAACCCACGGTCCGCTTTGAGGCGGACAACGCCTTAGCAGGGCGCCCCATTCGGCCACTCTGGCACCTCTCCTGGGGATAAATCACCCTACCCCCGTCGGAGGAGTCGCCGACGGGCGGGTATTCGCCCGCAACGGGACCGTTTCGCGCGGAACGGGAGGGATTCGAACCCCCGGGCCTTGTGAGCCTCCCGCTTTCAAGGCGGGTGCATTTGTCCGCTCTGCCACCGTTCCGCGTCCCACGCTATCGGTGATCGGACGATCGAATCAGGCCCGCCCCACCCGGCCGCGCAACTCGGAGATCCAGTCGTCGGCCCGACGCCAACGGTCGTCGGCGTGCTCGCGGGCGGTGTGGGGGGCGACCCCGGCCGCGGGGTACGAACCGAGGAACTTCACTCCCCCCTGTTTCGTGTGCAGGTCGCGCAGGGCATCGGCCATCAATTCATCCGCGATGTGCCCATCGGCGTACATGATGAAGCAGTAGTCGCCGAGTCCCCCCGCCTTGGTCGGCCGCGACACGAGGAGCGAGAGATTGATGCGTCGGGCGGCGAACTCCTGCAGGATCGACAGGAGGCTGCCGGGCTCGTCGGCGCGCTGGAAGACGACGATGCCGGTGCGGTCGTGGCCGGTCGGGGCGGGGATGTCCCCCTTGCCCACGAGCACGAAGCGCGTCTGGTCCCCGCGGTGGTCGGCAATGTCACGTGCCAGCACCTCGAGGCCGTAGAGCCGGGCCGCGTTCGCCGAGGCGATGGCGGCGATGCCACGGCTCCCGGCCTCCATCCTCTCCGCCACCGTGCGGGCGGCGTCGGCCGTGGAGGACGCGAGATGCACATCGGCCGACGGCAGGGTCGAGCGAAGCCAACCGGCGCACTGGGCGGTGGCCACGGGGATCGAGTGCACGTCGGTGACCCCGGTCAGGGCGGTGCCGGGGGGAGCCAGGAGACAGTGCTCGATGTCGAGCACCACCTCGCGCTGGATGAGCAGGTCGTGGTCGAAGACCAGGGCGTCCTGGGTGAAGTTGACCGTTCCCTCGATGGAGTTCTCGATGGGAACGAAACCGCGATCGACCTCCCCGGCCTCGACCGCGTCGAGCACCTCGGGAACGCTGCGATACGGCACCAGCTCGGCCCCCGCCAGGTCGGCCTGGGTGAGCAGGGCCTGCTCGGTGAAGGTGCCGAACGGTCCGAGAAAGCCGATGCGCGGGCGTCGTTCGGTCACGGTTGACAGGCTAGGTGCGGACCAGCGACGCGGGTCGGGGCATTTCGCGGGTCAGGAGGCGAGAGCCACGTCGACGAAGGACGCGAGCGCCTCGAGACCCTTCTCGCCCGACGTGCGCCCCTTCACCTTGCCCTCGGCGTCGATGACGACGATGAAGGGGAACCCCGTGACGCCGTAGAGGTTCGCGGCCACGTTGGTCTCCGTGTCGGCCATGGCCTCGAACGGCCACTTCTTGTCCTCGAGCCACTCCGACGGCGGCCAGTTCGGCTGACGCTTGTTCGAGGACGTGGTCACGCCCACCACCCGCAGACCGGCGGGCATGAGGCCCGCATCCTTCCACTGGATGAGCACCGGGATCTCGGCGTTGCAGTGCGGGCACCAGTGCGCGAGGAAGACGAGCATGATGGGGCCGGAACCGTCACCGGGGACGACGTCCACCTTCGTGCCGTCGGAGGCGTAGCCGAGCAGGCTCGGCGCCGGACTGCCGATCTCGAGGTCGGTCCCATCGCCGTTCGGAGGTGCGAGCGGATTGCCCGTCGTCTGCACGTCCTGGAACTCGGACTTCGCCGGCTGGCCGGGAATCGTCGTCCCGGCGGGCTCGGTATCGCCGCCCCCGCTGGCACCGATGGCAATCACGCCGGCCAGCACCACCACGACGCCGATGCCGATGAGCACCCACATCGAGGACTTCTTCATTCCCGAACCGCCCTTGGCGCCGCCGGCGGATCCTCTCTTCGCGTATGCCATGTCTCTTCCTTATCTCTCAACGGGGGACGACTTCTCCGCGGCGACGAGCACCGCGGACACGACGATCACGAACACGCCGGCGAGGCCGGCCATCAGGGCGAGCGAGACGAATCCGAACCCGCGGAACCACACGGACGTGCACGGAACGTCCACCGAGCACACGTTGGTCTCCAACTGCGGGAACCACTCGAGGAGGTAGTGGTACGTCGACACGATCACCCCGAGCGACGCGAGCACCAGCGTGTAGGGGGCGATGCGCCGGTCACGACGGATCGCCGCCACGAGCGAGACGACCGCGATCGAGAAGAGGGCGATGCGCTGGTACCAGCACAGCTTGCAGGGTGCGAAGTCGGCCACCTCGCTGAACCACAGACTCCCCGCCATGGCCCCACCCGACACGGCGAAGATGAGCCAGGGACCCAGGTCGCGCACGGACTCGACGAGCGAGCGGGCGGCCGGAACGGACCTCTGCAGGAGGATCGCGGCGAGGATCACCAGCGCCCCGGCCCCGGTGGCGAGGGCGAGGAGGGAGGTGAAGATCTCCATGGCCTCGGTGTCCATCCCCACATTCTCGCCGAACGCCGGGCCTTTCCCTCGGCATGGCACCCTCCGGTGTCAGACTGTCGGGGTGACCACTGTGCGCACGGGAACCGGTGCGCTGCACGACATGCGGGTCCGTCGCCGGAGCAACCGGGTGGCGGCCATCGAGTGGTTCGAGGCCCTCTACCGCGTCTACATCGCCGCGTTCCTCGGGCTCTGGGTCGTGCTGTTCCTCTCGGATCTCGCCGGGGGGGACCCCCTCGGACCCCGCACCGTGACCGACATCGTCACCCACGGACCGGGCGTGCTCGGTCTGTTCGTCGCCGTCCTCCTTCACCTGGGCGCCTCGAGCGGGGCGGCCGGGGGTCCCCTGTCCCTGGAACCGGCCGATGCGAGCCACGTGCTGCTCGCCCCGGTGTCGCGGGGTGCGGCGCTCCGTCGCCCCCTCGCGCAGAGGATGCGTACGGTCGGGTCCGTCGGGATGCTCGTCGGTGCCGTTGCGGGTCAGTTGCTCGGTCGGCGCATGCCCGACGCCGCCGCGCTCCCCGAATGGTCGCTGTGGGGAGGCCTCGCCGGCGGGACGGTCGCGGTGGCAACCGTCGCGGTCGCCGTGATGGTGCACGCGTCCCGCCTTCCTCGTGTCGTGACCTCCGCGGTGTCGGCGATCCTCGTCGCCTGGCAAGCCGCCGCACTGGAGGGATCCCTCGTCGCCGCGGGGCCCTTCGATCGGGTCGGGGCGTTCGCGCTGTGGGCCGCGCGCGACGCTCACCTCGCCGACGCCGTCCCGATCGTCGTCGCCCTCGCCCTCGTCCCCACCGCCTTCGCCGCCGTCGGTGCGCTGTCGGCCGAGCATCTCGCCGTGCGCGGGGGACTCGTCTCGCAATTGCGCTTCGCCGTGACCTTGCAGGACATTCGCACCGTCGTGCTGTTGCGTCGTCAGCTGTCGGCCGAGCGGCCGCGTCGCACACCCTGGGTGAGGGTCCGCGGGGGGACGCGCGATGCCGTGACCGTACGGGCCCTGCGCGGGCTCGCCCGCACCCCGGCGCGACGTCTCGCGCGGATGACCCTCGTCGCCGCGGCCGGGGGCGCCGCCCTTGTGCCCGTGTGGCGGGGGGCCGTTCCGTTCGTCGTCGTCGCCGGATGTCTCTTCTTCGTGCTCGGGTTGGAGCTGCTCGAACCGCTCTCCCAGCACATCGACCTGCCCGACACCGCGGATTCGCTGCCCATCGACCGCGGAACGATGCACGTGCGCCATCTCATCGCTCCCGGCCTCGCTGCCCTCTGCTTCGTGCCCGGCACCGTTCTCGCCGTCCTGTTCGTCCCGCTCGGAACCGGCGACCGACCCGGTGTCTTCGTGGCGGTCGTCGGGGCCGCCTGCGCCGTGGCCGGCGGTCTGGCGGGAGCCACCCTCAACATCGTCGCCGGCGCACCGGATCCCGCCGCCGGCGCCACTCGCGGTCTGGCGCTGCCGCCCGAGGTGAGCGGCATGGGGACCGTCCTGCGCACCGCCTGGCCGCCGTCGCTGGCGGTGGCCGCCGCCCTCGTCGTCACCGCCCTGCGCGAGACGAATCGCGCCGGCGATGCCCTCGCTCCCACCGCCGTCCGCACCGTGATCGCCGTGGCATTGACGTGCGGATTCGTCGCCGCGTGGGTGCATCGCCGCGACGACATCCGCGCATGGTTCGACTCGCTCGGCGCCCGACCGGCGACGACACACGACGAAGGAGGGGTGTCCCGTGGCCACCGCTAAGAGAACGACCGTCACGAAGAAGGCGGTCAAGAAGACCGCGGCGAAGGCCCCGAAGAAATCGACGACCTCCCGCGGTGCGACCCGACGGAAGGAGCCGGCCCGGACGGTGCTCACGATCGCCGGCGTCGCCAAGGACTACGGGGCGGCGGCCGCCCTCGAGCCGGTGGACCTCACCGTGGTGGCGGGAGAACGGATCGCCGTCATCGGACACAACGGATCGGGCAAGACCACCCTCCTGCGCATCGTCGCCGGTCTGCTCGAGCCCTCGACCGGTTCCGTGACGGTGACCGATGCCGCGCGCGGCTCGCTCGCCGCGCGCGCCGCGGTGAGCTACATCGCCGACCACCCGCTCTTCTACGACGACCTCAGCCTGTGGGAGCACCTCGAGTTCGTCGCGCGCATGCACGGCGTCGACGGATGGGAGCAACGGGCGGCGGACCTCCTGGACCGGCTCGGCCTCCGCGACCGGGCCGACGATCTGCCGCGCACCTTCAGTCGCGGCCTGCGCCAGAAGTCCGCCATCGCGATCGGCTTCGTGCGGCCGTTCGAGGTGCTGCTCGTGGACGAACCCTTCGTCGGTCTCGACGCCGCCGGCAAGGAGGCGCTCCTCGATCTGCTCGCCACCGCTGCCCGCTCCGGCGCGACGCTTCTCGTGGCGACCCACGAGCTGTCCTACGTCAAGAAGGCGGACCGCATCGTTGCGTTGCGCGACGGACGGCTGGTGCACGACGGCCCGGTGCGGGGCACCGATGTGGCCGCCCTCGTTCGCGCCGAGGACCCCGCAGGCGAGCGCGACGGCCGGGGACAGTAGGGTGGGCGCATGTACACCTACGACGTCGTCTCCGAATCGTTCCGCAACCCCCAGGAACTCGCCGCCGAGCTGACACGGCGCTCCCACGAAGGATGGGAGGTCGTCGAGATCGTCAATGACGGCACCAACTGGTTCCATGCCTTCATCCGCCACGCCGGCAGTGTCCAGGTGGCACCGCGCCCGGGGATGTCCACACCGACCTCGACCACCACGGGCACGGGCACGACGGCCTCGCCTACCGCGTCCGCACCGCAGGCCGCGGCGCCCGTCACTGCGTCGACGAGCACTGCACCCGCGGTCCCCGCGAATTGGTACAAGGACCCGTCGGGACGATTCGAACTGCGCTACTGGAACGGCTCCGCCTGGACCGAGCACGTCTCGACCGGTGGAGCGCAGTCGATCGACCCGCCCAAGGCCTGACGCGTGCAGGCCGTCTCCATCGGCCACGCGGGCATCCTCATCCGCGCCGCCGGCGCCACGATCACGTGCGATCCGTGGTTCACGCCGGCCTTCTTCGGGTCATGGTTCGTCTTCCCTCGCAACGACCGCCTCGACGCGGCCCTCATGGAGGAGATCTGCAACCCGGACTTCCTCTACGTCTCGCACCTGCACGGTGACCATTTCGACGCGACGTTCCTCGCAGAGCGGATGAACAAGGACGTCACCGTCCTGCTGCCCGACTACCCCACCCGCGAATTGGAGCGCGAGTTCAACAAACTCGGTTTCCGCCGCTTCATCCGCACGTCGCACGGCGTCGAGCGCGAGATCTCGCCCGGGGTGTCGGTGGCCATCCACGTGGAGACCTCCATCACCGACGGCCCGGGCGGCGACTCCGCGATCGTCGTGTCGGATGCGACGGGGCGCATCGTCGACCAGAACGACTGTCGCACCCACGACCTCGGCGAACTGGCTGCCCACGGACCCGTCGACGTGCACTGGCTGCAGTTCTCCGGGGCGATCTGGTACCCGATGGTGTACGAGATGGACGCGGACGAGAAGAAGAAGCTGTGCGGGGCCAAGGTCGAGAGCCAGTTCGCGCGGGCGATGCGCTACGTGGAGGCCGTCGACGCGCGCGTCGTGGCACCCTCGGCCGGGCCGCCCTGCTTCCTCGACCCCGACCTCTGGGGCAACAACATGATCACGGGCGACGAGATCAGCATCTTTCCCGACCAGACCGAATTCCGCCGCCGGCTCGCCGAGGCAGGGCGACCGGTGGCCGCCATGACCATCCCCGGAACCGTGTTCACGGTGGAGAACGGCGAGGTGACCGTCACCCAACCCATGGACGACGCGGAGGTCGACCACATCTTCTCCGACAAGGAGACCTACCTGCGCCAGTACCAGCACGACTGGATGCCCTGGATCGAGGCCCATCGCGCGTCGTGGGCCCGGCCGGCGACCGACATCGTGGGCGCCCTGCGCCTGTGGTGGGAGCCGCTCCTGGCCATGGCACCCACGCTCCGCGCCCACATCGGCGCCAACTGTGTCATCGACGCCGTGGGTCCGGACGGCACCACGGATGTCGGGGTCTACGTGGACTTCGTCGCAGGCCGCGTGGAGGAACACCACGGCGGGGCCGACCAGCCCTTCGCCTTCCGCTTCGGCATCGCGCGCGACCTCCTGGAGCGTGTCATCGCCGACCGTGCCTTCGACTGGTCGAACTCGTTGCTCCTCAGCTGTCGCTTCACCGCGTGGCGCTCCGGCGACTACAACGAGAGCCTCTACAACTTCCTCAAGTCCCTCTCGGTGGAGAAGATGAACCGCACCGAGGCCGAGGCCCTCATGAAGTCCGGGACGACGGCCGGCGACGAGGCCGACGTGCGCATCGGCGACTTCATGGTGCAACGCCGTTGCCCGCACCGCGATGCCGACCTGGCCGTCTTCGGTGAGATCGACGGCAACGACCTGGTGTGCACGCTGCACGGCTGGCGCTTCGACCTCGAGACGGGAGCGTGCCGCAACGCCGAGGAACGCAGCCTGCGGATCAGGCGTTCCGTCCCGGACGACCCCGCCCGATCCTGATCAGTCGTGGGCGAGGGGCAGCTCGCACCAGATGGTGAGGCTGTACTTCGTGCCCGAGACGAGCGGCGCGCCGGCGTGGGGATGGGTGACGAGACTCGGCCACGCGACGAGGGTTCCGACCGGGAGGTCGGAGGTGTCCCACCTCTGTCGCGGAAAGTCGAGTGCACCGCCCTCGTACCCGTCGTTCAACCTGATGCTGGCCGACACCTGCGCCACGTCGTGATGCATGCGCAGTTCCTCCTGACCGCCCATCGCATACTTGATGACGAAGGCGTCGCGCAGACCGTGGTAGTCCACGAGGGGCCACCACCTGCGGATGGCGGGCCACATGCGCCGTCCGATGTCGTTCTCGAGGTGCGAGTACAGGACCGGCGCGATCGCGGCGAGGGACACCTCGTGCCCGGGCACGGGATCGTCGGGGTCGGGGGCGAAGGCCCCGGTGGCCTCGGCAGACCGCACGACGAGAGCGCAGAACTCCGGCGTCCAGAAGGGCATCGTGAGGATGTCGTGTGCCACCTCGACGGGTTCCGGCGCGTCGCCGCCGTCGCGGGCACCGACGTATCCGAGGAGGTTCTCGAGGTCACCCATGGTCCAGCCATGCTCCCACGTCGGCGCGCAGGGAGGCGATGATCGGTGCCGTGTCCGTGCCCGCGGCGCGCAGGTCGGCGAGGGTCACCGCCCCGTGCCGTTTGGCGAGTCGCTCTCCGTCCGGACCTCGCATGAGGGGTACGTGACGGTACCGGGGGACGGGGAGACCGAGGAGACCCTGGAGGTGGATCTGCGACGGGGTGACTGGGGCGAGATCGTCGCCGCGCACGACCTCCGTGACTCCCTGGGCGGCGTCGTCCACCACGACCGCGAGGTGGTACGACGGCACCCCATCGTTGCGCCGCAGGACGATGTCGTCCACGATGCCCTCCACCCGCCCGAGCATGAGATCCGTGAAGCCGACGGTCTCCCCTCCCGTGCGCAGACGCAGGGCCGGCGGGCGTTTCGCGGCCCGGCGTCGCCGTTCGGACGGGCCGAGGCCCCGGCACGTGCCGGGATAGCGCACCATGGCGTCGTGGGGCGCCGCGGCCGCCTCGCGGACCTCTCGGCGGCTGCAGAAACAGGGATAGACGAGGTCGCGGCCGACCAGATCGTCGAGAGCGGCTTCATGGAGCACGAACCGCTCGCTCTGGTACACCGGCTCCTCGTCCCAGGTCACGCCGACCTCGGCGAGGTCGCGCAGCTGGCGTGCGGCCGTCTCGCGCGACGAGGTCACCCGGTCGAGGTCCTCGAAGCGCACGAGGAACCGACCGCCCACGGCCCGCGCCGACTCGTGGGCCGCGATCGCCGTGCGCAGGTTGCCGAGGTGGAGATCCCCGGACGGCGAGGGGGCGAACCGACCGGTGACCACGGACGCACGCTAGGCGCGAGGACGAGACCGACGTCGGGCCGACAACGACGAAGGCCCCGGGGCGAACCCCGGGGCCTCCATCGGAAGTCCTTCGATCAGGCGAAGCGGCGCGAGGAACGCGATGCCACGAAGACGATCGCTCCGAGCATGCCGGTGGCCAGACCCGCGAGAGCGAGGTTCAGGTTCATGCCGGTCGCAGGGAGGCTGTTCACATCGGAGTCCACATCGGCCACGAAGCCGGACACGCCGGTCATCGAGCGGGTGTAGGTGCCCGGGGTGGAACCGAAGTTCCACTGAATGTAGACACCGATGTCAGTGTCGGGGGTCTCATCCACCGTGTTGGGGAGGTCCTGACCCGTCGCGACGGTCTGATACGGCTCGTCGTAGAGGCCCACGAAGTAGCGGTCGAACTCGCTGCCCACCGACTCCACGAAGCCGAGGTAGATGCCGCTGTTCGGCTCGAGCGAGAGGAAGAAGCGACGGCCGTTCACGTTGTAGAACTTGCCGTAGGCACTGTCCTCGCCACCGGGGGCGGCGTCACCGCCGTAGTACAGCTTGACCGGGTCGGTGTTGCCCGACGGGATCGTCACCGAGTACGACTCGGAGTAGAACTTGTCCGGGTACTGATAAGAGATCACGCGGGTCACGCGGTACAGGCGGCCACCGTGGGTGACCTCGTACTTGATGGTGGCCGAGCCGTCACCGGTGTTGGTGAGGGCCTGGATCGAGTTGTCGGCCACACCATTGTTGATCTTGCGCGCCGACCCCGAGACCGCGGTCACGGCGATGGAGTCGAAACTCGGCGAGTCCTCGTCGGCAGCCGCTCCGGCCTCGCCGTAGGCGGTTCCGCCGATGGCGAGCATCAGACCGCCACCACTGCAACACCACTGAGGGGTATTGGCGTAGAAGATCTGGTCCGAGCCGGTGGAGGACACCGTGTTCGTGTCGTTGCCCAGACCGTCGGCGCCGTTGAACACCGAGGCGATGCCGTCGGAGCCGTCAGACAGACGACCGCCGCCGGGGTTGATGACGACGGCCTCGCCGCCACCCTGAGATTCGTCCGCATGGACGGTGCTCGGCAGGACCATGAGACCGCCGAACGAGAGGAGCACGCCGAGAACGACGCGCTTGTGGATGTTCTTCTTCACCTAATGAACTCCTTCGTTGTGGTGATGACGTCCGGCACCCCTGCCACGAAGGCACGCGGGGTCACAAAGACACCCCGATTCTAACAGAACTTCAGTCCAGCCAGCAATACGTGAGCGGCATGAATACTGCCTGAATGAGGTCGCCCGAGGAGTCCGGGCCCGCCCCACCCCGCCGCTCCCCCGACCGGCGGGAGCGGATGAGGATGATCATCGAACGGGACGGACCCTGGTGCGTGTGGTGCTCCGCGCCCCTCGACGAACGCCTCAATCGCCCCACGACCGAACACCTGGTTCCCCATATCAAGGGAGGGCCGAGCTGGATCGAGAACGAGGTGGCGGCGTGTCGGCGCTGCAACGGCGAGCGCGGACATCAGTCCATCGCTGGATGGTTGCAGGACTGTCGGGGGATGGGTCGCATACCGCGCATCGAGGTGCTCATCGCCGCACTGGAGCGCCTGCAGCAGGCCATCGCCGAACGAGGCGGGCAACGACGGGCACGTCCCTACATCACCACCCAGTTGCGTCGACTCCGCCGCATGTGACCCGAGCCCCGACGGGTTGTGACAGGCTCGTGCCATGACACTCCGCTCGTCCGCCGCGCTGCTCACCGTCGGCCTGCTCGTTCTCCCGGCCTGTGGGGGAGGCGACAGCGGTGCCGACACCACCGTGCCCCCGGTGACCACCACGACGCCCGCGCCGCAGATCCCGGCCAACGCCCTGTTCCCCGCGCCGGGCGTCGTCTACGACACACCCGACGCCGCAGCCCGGGCCTTCGTGGAAGAAGTCATGGGTGTACCCGCCCGCCTCGGTGCGTTCCAGGGCGGCGACTCGTTGAGCGGCGAGATCGAGATCGGGGTCGAAGGAGCATCGGAGGATGCGGTGCGCGGCACCATTCTGCTGCGCCGCGCCGGTCCCGCCGCCCCATGGTTCATCATCGGGGTGGTGAACGACCACGCCACGATTGCGTCTCCCGAGGCGGGGTCGACCGTGCCGGCGGGATCGATCACCGTCACCGGCGTGGCGCGCGGCTTCGAGGGCCTGGTGCACGTCTTCGCCGTGCTCGCCGACTCGCCCGGCACGATCGTGGCCGAGGCGCGCACCCAGGCAGGATCCATGGAGGAGTCGCTCCCTTACTCGGTGGAACTCGACCTGTCGGCTCTCTCCGCGGGTGACCGCGTGATCCTGGTGGTGCACGGAGGAGTCGGGCTGGAGACCGATCCCGGCGACACCGGTGCCCTCGGCATCATCATCGCTTGACGCGGGGTCCCGCACGGAACACGACGGCACTGGTGCGCGAGGGGGGACTTGAACCCCCACGTCCTTTCGAACACTGGCACCTGAAGCCAGCGCGTCTGCCATTTCGCCACTCGCGCGAGTGAATGAGAACGCCGACGCTAGCAACCCCCCGGGAGCGCCCCAACCCCTCGTCTGCGGTCCTCAGGGCCGCTCGGCCGTGATGATGAACTGATAGCCGAGGAGGGACGGACGGATCCGCGCGGCGAGCGCACCCAGCGCCAGGATCGGCCGGAGGATTCGCGAGCGCAAGAGGACGGGCAACACCTCCTCGATCGGGGCAGGTGTCGCCGTCATCCGCACCACGGACAACCCGCAGCCCTCGACGAGGGAGCGCACCGTCCTGCGCGTGTAAAAGCGCAGATGCGTCCGATCGAGGATCCCGCGGTCGGTGTAGGTGAACGAACCGAACAGCAGCTGCAGTCTCGTCGTGAGATGAGCGACGTTGGGCATCGAGATGATGATGCGCCCTCCCGGCTCCAGCAGGGGAACGGCCGCCGACAGGACCGCCGCGGGGTCGACCATGTGCTCGAGGACGTCGGCGAAGACGATCACGTCATGCCGGTTGGCGAGGCCCGAGAGCGCCTGCTCCGCCGGAGCGACGACGACCTCGAGGCCGGCATTCCTCGCGACCGCCGCGTCGTCCGGGTCGGGCTCGATGCCCGTCACCGCCCAGCCCTTCCCCAGCAAGAGGGAACCGAGATGGCCCCGGGCGCAGCCCACATCGAGGACACGACGTCCGCGGCCGTCGCCGCACATCTCGACGATCCGGGAGTGGCTCGAGTACGGGCTCGCCTTCACCGGATAGCGCTCACCGGTCGGCGCGTTCATGGCAGACGCTCTCTCCTGCTCTCGCGGTGTCCGGCGAACTTGGGATCGCGGGACACCCCCCACTTGCACAACCAGTACGAGCCGATGGCGCCGAGGCCACCGAATCCGTAACGGAGACTGCGGCGGAAACTGATGGACGAGGCTTCCTTCATGTAGCGGACGGGAACGGGAACGTCGCCGATGCGGAATCCGTAGGCGACGGCCTGCACGAGGAACTGCTGATCGAAGGCGAAATCGTCGGAGTTCTCCCGGAACGGAACCGTCTCGAGGATCCGCCGTGAGTACGCCCGGAAACCGCTGTGGAAGTCGCCGATGGACTGCCCCAGGACGAAATTCTCGAGGAACGTCGAGGCCCGGTTGATGAGGTACTTCCACCTGGGCATCCCGCCGGCCAAGGCCTCGTGGCGGGTGCGTATCCGATTCCCCAGCACCATGTCGCAGATGCCGAACCTGATCAGCTCCGCCATCACGAGGGACACCCTGGAGTCGTACTGGTAATCGGGGTGGAGCATGATGACGATGTCCGCGCCCCTCTCGAGCGCCGCCGCGTAACAGGTCTTCTGATTCCCCCCGTAGCCCCGGTTCTCGGGATGGACGATCACCTCGATGCCGAGACCGCGGGCGATGTCCACCGTGCCGTCGCGGGACCCGTCGTCCACGAGGATGACCCGCTTCTTCAGGACCTCGGGTATGTCAGCGAAGGTCTGTGCGACGGTCGCCTCGGCGTTGTAGGCGGGCATGACGATCCATGTCCGCTCGTGCACGCCCGCGGATCTCTCTTCGTGGACGGACATGCGCCTCGACCTTCGTCCCTATCGCCGCCGAATCCTAGAACGGAACCGCCCGGGCACGGTCACCCCGCGCGTTCCCGCAATCGGTTGCACACGGGCGTGGACCGGTCATCGGCGACCTCCACCAGATAACCCCCTCCTCGCATCATCCCGGCGAGACGGGGCGAACGGAAGTCGGCGAGGGCCATCCGGTCCCCGATGCGGACGCGCAGACCCCTCAGCAAACGGTCGGAGACCGGATCGGACACGACCTCCACATCCACCGGTCCTCCGGACCATGACACGTTCTCGCCCCGGGTCACCGCACCATCGGGACGCGTCCAGACCACCGACAACAGATCCGAACCGACGGGTCGGATCCCGATCACGCCGTCATCGGCCGACGAGAGCAGCGTCGGACCGAGGGACGGGTCGAAGGATCCCGCGACGCGACGGACGCCGTCGGCCAACTCGAGGGCGACCCACTCGCCGCTCCGTGCCACGTACAGGCCGTCGCACGGACCGTCGATGGCCACGGATCCGTCGCGGGGCACCGGACGCACGACGGATCCCACATCCCGTGGCGCGCCGTCGAACAACATCCCATCGACCCGGTGTCGGATGTCGGTGAATCCGGGGCTCTCGACGGAGCCGAGCCAGACCGCGAAGGCGACGTTGCTCCACGCCCCCCATGCGACGAGGAGACCGATGGCCGCGCGCATCGGTCGTCCGCCGAGCCGTGGTGCGGTCGTCGCGGCGAGGACGGCGGGAACCACGAGGATCGGAAGCAGATCGACGAGGTACCGCTGGGCGATGAATCCGATGAGCAGGGTCGGTCCCGCCGCGACCAGTGCCCCCCCGGGGAAGGCGAGGAGCGACCATGTCCGACGACGCACGATGAGCGCGCACCCTCCGAGAAAGAGAAGGAACGCCAGCGTGGCCGCCGCCGTGAGGGAGGACGACGGCGTGTAACTCTCGAGGCTCCCGCCGAACTCCCGTGCGGCGGGACCGAACCTGACGATCGGCAGCAGACGCTCGAACCCCACCGCATCCGGGCGCAGGTAGTGGAACAGTGTCGTCGGAAGGAAGTCCCATCCGAAGAAACTGTCGTGGTTGGCGGCGAACCATTCGGCGCGCCGAGGATCGACCAATGTCAGGACCTGCCGATCGGCGGGCAGACCGAAGGCCGAGCCGAATTTGGACAGGTTGAGGACGACATGGGTGACCGGACCGACGGCGAGTGCTCCCGCACCGACGAGCACCACCGAAGGGTGGCGACGGACGATGATCGTCATGGCGACGAGGACCACGGCCACCGCCCCGAGTCCCACCGATGCCCGTGTGAGAACCGTCGCGGATGCCGCCGTCGCCGCCCACACCGCGGACATTGCGCTCGGTCGGGCCCACAGATCGAGGACGAGCACGAAGGTGAGCATCACGAGCACGAACGCCCACAGTTCCGTCTCGTAGTAGACCGTCGCCTGCCCGGCGAGGGACAGGGCCGGCGAGAAGGCAACCAGCGCCACGGCGACCGCCGGCCCCGGGGCCCAACCCGTTCCCGCCCCGACGAGTCGCCGCACGCGCACCGCGAGGTGGTACGCGAGGGTGCACAACGCGAAGAACGCGACGACCATCGAGAGTCTGCTCATGCGACCGTCCGCCCACGCACCGAAGGCAATGAGGGGCAGGCGCACGACGGCCAGCAGCGGACCGAAGTAGAGATGGGTGCGGCCGTCGACGAGGAAACCCTCGATCCCCGCGATGTCGGCGGGCACGTCGAGACGACCGTGCAGGAAGGCGCGGGCCTGCACGTCGTAGAAGTCGCTGCTGAAGCCTCCGCGGGAGAAGAAGCGATGGGGCTGCCACTCGCACACGACGAGGGTGAAGAGGGCCACGGCGGCCGCCGAGACGGTGCGCGCGAGGCGCACCGCCCGCGGATCGTCGTCGGAGCCGGCCCGCCACAGGCGGTGTGCCGGTGCCACACGCCCCGGGACGTGCTCCGTGGTCATCACGACCGCGGGGAAGTCAACGCGCGGAGATAGGCGGCGTAGGGGCTCGGGGCGTGTTCGGAGGCCAGCCGCGCGAGGTCGTCATCGTCGATCCACCCGTTGCGCCAGGCGATCTCCTCCACGCACCCCACCTTGGTGCCCTGCCGTTCCTCGATGACGCGCACGTAACTGCCCGCATCGTGGAGCGATTCGAACGTGCCCGAGTCGAGCCATGCGGTCCCCTCGGGCAGGACCCGCACCGAGAGTCGTCCTCGGCGGAGATACTCACCGTTCACCGCCGTGATCTCCAGCTCGCCGCGGGCACTGGGACTCACGCCCTTGGCGATGTCCACCACGTCGCCGTCGTAGAGGTACAGACCCGGCACGGCGTAGGACGACCGGGGATTCGACGGCTTCTCCTCGATGGACACGACACGGCCCTCGGCGTCGAACTCGACGACGCCGTACGCTCCCGGGTTCCCCACCCGGTAGGCGAAGATCGTGGCGCCGTCGGGATCCGTGTGGCCGCGCAGCATCCCGCCGAGACCGGCCCCGTGGAAGACGTTGTCCCCGAGGATGAGCGCCACGGGTTCTCCCGCGATGAACTCCTCGCCGATGAGGAAGGCCTGGGCGATTCCCTCGGGCTTCTCCTGGGTCGCGAAGGAGATCGACATGCCCCACCGCGAGCCGTCCCCGAGCACGGACCGAAAGGCCGATGCGTCCGTCGGGGTGGTGATGACGAGCATGTCGCGGATCCCCGCCGACATGAGAGTGGCCACGGGGTAATAGATGAGGGGCTTGTCGTAGATGGGAAGGAGTTGCTTGCTCACTCCGCGTGTGACCGGCCAGAGACGCGACCCCGTTCCACCGGCCAGAACGATGCCCCTCACTCGTGCGAGCCTAATCATCGGTCACATCCGGGGTGCCGTAGTCTCGCTGACCGTGCGGTACTTCGTGACGGGTGGAGCGGGCTTCATCGGCTCGAACCACGTGCGCGGACTGCTGGAGGGGCGGTGGGGCTCCGGTGTCGAGAAGGTGACCGTGCTCGACGCGTTCACCTACGCGGGGAATCCGGAGAATCTGCGATCGGTTCGCGACGACCCGCGCCTCGCGGTGGTCGAAGGCGACATCCGAGACGGGTCCCTCCTCGCCGATCTGCTTCCCGGGCACGACGTGGTGGTGCACTTCGCCGCCGAGTCCCACGTGGACCGCTCCATCGGTGAGGGTTCCGGGTTCGTGGCGACGAACGTGCTCGGCACGCAGAACCTTCTCGAGGCCTTCCGGCGGGCGGAGGTGCCCGTCCTCGTGCACGTCTCGACCGACGAGGTGTACGGATCGATCGACGCGGGGAGCTGGGACGAGCAGCAACCCCTCGCACCCAACAGTCCCTACGCCGCCAGCAAGGCGGGATCGGACCTCATGGCACTGGCATCGCACCGCACCCACGGCACCGACGTCCGCATCACCCGGTGTTCGAACAACTTCGGCACACATCAACACCCGGAGAAGCTCATTCCCCGGTTCATCACGAATCTCCTCGAGGGTCTCGACGTGCCGGTGTACGGGGACGGCCTCAACAGGCGCGACTGGCTGCACGTCGACGACCATTGCCGGGCGATCGAGCTCGTCGTGTCCGGTGGACGAGCCGGCGAGGTGTACAACATCGGCGGCGGAACCGAACTGAGCAACCTCGAGATCACGCGGACGATCCTCGACCTGCTCGGTGAGGATGAGAGGCGCATCCGTCACGTCGAGGACCGACCCGGACACGACAGGCGCTACAGCGTCGACTGGTCGAAGATCGCCGATGAGCTCGGCTACGCGCCGCAACGCACCCTCGCCGATGCCCTGCCCGACGTCGTGCAGTGGTATCGGGAGAATTCCGCCTGGTGGCGGCCCTTGAAGCACGGTGGTCGTTGAACGTGTGGCTCGTGTTCGGTGCCTCCGGTCAGTTGGGGCGTTGCCTGCAGACGGCGTTGTCCGTGCGGAACCTCGATCATCGGATGTGCGACAGGCGCGATGCGGACGTCACAGACCCCGCGTCGGTCACAGCCGCCGTGGAACGCGCCCGACCGTCCGTCATCGTCAATGCGGCCGCGTGGACCGACGTGGACGCAGCCGAGAAACACGAACGTGAGGCTCTGGCCGTGAATCGCGACGGGGCCCGACACGTGGCCGAGGCGGCGGCGCGCGTCGGGGCCACGCTCGTGCACGTCTCGACCGATTACGTGTTCGCGGGCACCGGTTCCGAACCGATCCCCGAGACGGCGGAGGCGCATCCCCTCAACGTCTACGGGCGCACCAAGTTGCAGGGCGAGCAGGCCGTGCGTCGGGCTCACCCCGACGGTTCCGTCGTCGTGCGGACGGCCTGGCTCTACTCGGCACACGGACGCAACTTCGCCCGCACCATGGCCGCTCGGGCCCTCGGCTCGGTCGCGGTGAAGGTCGTCGACGACCAACACGGAACCCCCACCTCCGCCGACGACTTGGCGCACCACATCATCGACCTTGTGGAGGCGGGCATCAGGACCGGCACCCATCACGGCACCAACGCCGGGACGGCCACATGGTTCGCGTTCGCCCGCGAGATCTACCGACTGCTCG
>CAZSNB010000001.1:62674-65799 GCA_964608285.1 uncultured Bifidobacterium sp. | reverse complement strand
AACGCCGGGACGGCCACATGGTTCGCGTTCGCCCGCGAGATCTACCGACTGCTCGGGGCCGAACCCGGTCTCGTCTCTCCCGTCGCCACGTCCGAACACCCGACTCCGGCCGCGCGACCGGCGTGGTCGGTGCTCGGTCACGAGGCCACGGTGCGCGCGGGTGTCCGGCCGATGCGCGACTGGGTCGAGGCTCTCGCCGACGTCCTGCCCCGCATCGTCGCCGGCGGCGGGGTTGACTGAGAAGATGGACGCGACCGGCACCGACATCGACGGGGCGTGGCTCCTCGCGCCGGTGCGCCACCACGACGAGAGGGGCTGGTTCCAGGAGTGGTTCCGGCGTTCCGACATCGCGGCGTCGTGCGGCGTCGATTTCGCCCCCACCCAGGCGAACATCTCCCGTTCGGCGCGGGGAACCGTGCGAGGAGTCCACTTCAGCACCGCACCCGGCGGCCAGGCCAAGCTCGTCACCGTGATGGCAGGGGCCATCGACGACTACGTCGTGGATGTCCGTCCGTCGTCGACGACCTTCGGCCGGTGGATTCGGAGGCGCCTCACCGCCGACGAGGGTGCGGCGATGCTCATCGGGGGCGACCTCGGTCACGCCTTCCAGGCCCTCGTCGACGGAACGGTCGTCGCCTATCTCGTGTCCTCCGAGTACGACCCGTCCGCCGAGTTCGCCATCTCGCCGTTCTGTCGCCGTCTCGCCATCGACTGGGCGGACGGGCACCCCGTCGTCGTCAGTGAGAGGGACCGCAACGCCCCCGATCTCGACGCCCAACTCGCCGCGGGACGTCTGCCCCGCGATTAGCCTTGCCCTCCATGGCCCGGGGATCGCTGGAGAAGTCCGTCGAGGGCGCCGTGGACGGCTTCTTCTCGCGGATCTTCCGCGGTGAGGTCAAGCCCCTCCACATCGGGCGTCGTCTGATCCAGGTCATCGACGGTGAGCGGGGCATCGACGCCAACGGGCGACGGGTGGTGCCCAACACCTACGTGATCGAGTTGAGCCCGGCCGACCGCGAGGCCTTCGCCCGCGACGACCTCGAGATGTCGCTCCTCCAGGAACTCACCGTGGCCGTGCGCGAGTACATCTCCCAGGAGGGCTACGTCGTGGACGGGAAGCCGAGGGTCTCGCTGCGCACCGAGTCGGACCTGCGCAAGGGCCGCTTCCGCGTCGAGGCCCGCCACACCCGCCAGGACCCGGCGATCGCCGACCTTCCCCGGCTCCCCGAGGTCTCGGTCACGGCCCCTCCGGGCGGGGAGCGACCCCCGTCGGTGCTCACCCTCCCCGGGGGACAGCGGGTGGAGTTGCGCGACGGCGAGTACGTCATCGGCCGCCACCTGCAGAGCGACATCGTCATCGACGATTCGAACGTGAGTCGCCGCCACGCTCGACTCGTGTGCGCACGGGGAAGCGTGCTCATCAACGACCTCGGGTCGACGAACGGCACCAAGATCAACGGGGTCCTCGTGTCGGGTGACCAGCTGCTCCAGCACGGGGACGTGATCAACCTCGGCACGGTCCAACTCCGATTCGAGGCGACCTGAACCCCGAGCACGGGACCGGCCGCGACACGTCGGGAAGAGTCGAACGTCCATGACCGACCAGATCCTCAACCTCCTGAAACTCTGCCTCCTGGCCCTCATCTATCTCTTCTTCGCCCGTGTTCTGTGGAGCGTGTGGAGCGAGGTGCGCACCCCCGTCGTGCCGGCGGCCGGTGACGCGCGGACCGGGCTCTTCGGGGGCCGTCGCGCGCCGCGCGCCGCCGGACGCACCATGCTCGTCGTGCTCGAACCGCGCTCGATGCGGGGATCGTCCCACGTGCTCGCCGATTCGCTCACCATCGGTCGTGCCGACGACAACGACGTGGTGCTCGACGCCGACACCTTCATCTCCTCCCACCACGCGCGCGTCGAGATGCGCCCGTCCGGACCGTGGGTGGTCGATCTCGGGTCGACCAACGGCAGCTACGTCAACGGCCAACGCGTCACCGGGGAGAAGTCGCTGCGCCGTGGTGACCGTGTGCAGGTCGGCTCGACGGTGATGGAGGTGCGGGCATGAAGATGCGCTGGGGTGCCTCCACCGACGCCGGCATGGTGCGGGCACAGAACGAGGACTCCTATTCCGCCGAGCACGGGATCTTCGTCGTCGCCGACGGCATGGGGGGACACAATGCCGGAGAGGTCGCGAGCGCCCTGGCCGTCACCACCGTGAAGGCCGGCGCCAGGCTGGGTCTGCGCGACGCCGCGGAATTCCGTGAACTGGTGCAACAGGCCAACACGGCCATCTACACGGCCAGCCTCGACGACTCGGCCCAACGCGGCATGGGCACCACCCTGGCGGCCGTCACCGTCCTGCCCGGCGAGAGCCCGGTGGTGATGGTGGCCAACGTCGGGGACTCCCGCGTCTACCTCCATCGTGACGGGCGACTCATGCGCATCTCCGTGGATCATTCCTACGTGCAGGAGCTGGTCAACGAGGGGGTCCTCACCCCCGAGGAGGCGCGGGTGCACCCTCGTCGCAACATCGTCACACGGGCACTCGGCATCGATCGCCACGTTGCCGTGGACGTGTTCCTCCAGGAGGTGCGCACCGGCGACCGGCTGCTGCTGTGCTCGGACGGGCTCGTCGACGAGGTCAGCGACGCCCAGATCCAGACGCTCATGACCCGGCACAGCGACCCCCAGGAGCTGGCCGAGGTGCTCGTGATGGTCGCCAATTCGAACGGGGGGCACGACAACACCACGGTGATCGTCGTGGACATCCTCGACGACATCAGCGAACCCGTCGACCGGCCGGCGACGGACCCCACCGCGCCCATCTCGGAGCCCGCCGGGGAGGCGTCGCGGGGACGGCGCGCGGTCCCGATCGGTGCCGCTCTCTTCTGGTCCCTCCTCGTGATGGTGGTGCTCACGGCGGTGACGCTCACCGGGGTGTACGCGCGCAGCGGCTGGTTCATCGGCTTCGACGAGAACGACCGCGTGGCGATCTACCGTGGCAGGCCGGGCGGGGTGCTGTGGTTCGAGCCCACCATCGACACCGTCACCGATCTCGCCGGCGAACTGCTGCCGGAGGACGTCATGCGCGACGTGGCGCTGAACAGGACGTTCTCCTCGCCCGGCCAGGC
>CAZSNB010000001.1:0-62574 GCA_964608285.1 uncultured Bifidobacterium sp. | reverse complement strand
GCCCATCTCGCCGTGCGGCGCACGGCGGCGGGGGCCGACCCCATGTTCCTGCCCACGGCGGCGTTCCTGCACGGCATCGGGTGGGTGATGATCGCGCGCATCTCGGACCGTTGGGCCGGGCTGCAGGCAACGTGGACCCTGGTGGGCGTGGCGGCGTTCGTGGCCACCCTCGTCGTCGTCACCCGCACGTCCGACCTCCGGCGCCACCAATGGACCTCGCTCGTGGCCGGCCTGTCCCTGCTCATGCTCCCACTCGTTCCCGGCGTCGGCTTCACGAGCGGAGGTGCGCGCATCTGGGTGAGCATCGGCCCCATCAACTTCCAGCCGGGCGAGTTCGCCAAGATCCTCCTGGCCCTCTTCTTCGCCGCGTACCTCGACGAGCGCCGCGGACTCATCACGCGCTCGTCGCGCACGGTGCTCGGTCTTCCCGTCCCGGAACCGAGGCACTTCGCTCCGATCCTGGTGGCATGGGGCATGTCGATCGTCATCATGGTGGGGCAACGTGACCTCGGCTCGTCCCTGCTCTTCTTCACCCTCTTCATCGTCATGATCTGGGTGGCCACCGAGAGGAGCGGATGGCTGGTGGCGGGCGGGGCGATGTTCGCGATCGCCGCGGTGACGGCCTACAACCTGTTCTCGCACGTGCGCACCCGCGTGAGGATCTGGGTCAATCCGTGGGACGAGTACACCGGTGCGGGGTACCAACCCGTCCGCGGCATCTTCGCGCTGGCGAACGGCTCGCTGACGGGGACCGGACTCGGCCTCGGCGATCCGGGTGCCGTGCCCGCGGCCCACAACGACTTCATCTTCGCCGCGGTCGGCGAGGAACTCGGGCTCCTCGGGGCGACGGCGGTGCTGGCCGCGTTCCTCCTCATGACGGGTGCGGGGATGCGCACCGCTCTGCGTGCCCAGCGCGACTACGACAAGTTGCTCGCCACGGGCCTGACCACCATCCTCGCCGTGCAGACCTTCATCATCGTGGGCGGGGTGCTGCGCGTGGTGCCCCTCACCGGCGTCACTCTCCCCTTCATGAGCTACGGCGGTTCCTCTCTCGTGGCCAACTACGTCCTTCTCGCACTTCTCGTGCGCATCAGCGACGACACCGCGCGCGCACTGCACGAGGTCGAGGACCTGCCCGGGCCCCGCGAGCGATGGGCCGCCCGGTCGGCCCGACGACGGGAGACGGCGTCGTGAACCAGCGCATCCGTCGTCTCACCGTCGCGCTCTCGATGCTGTTCCTGGTCCTCTTCCTGCAGACCACGAACTGGCAGTACTTCCGTCAGGAGAGCCTGGCGAACGACCCGCGCAACAACCGCGTGTCGGCGCGCGAGTTCGACGACCGGCGCGGGCCGATCGTCACCGCCGACGGCGTCGTGGTGGCGGCCACCGAACCGGTCACCGACGAGGTGAACCCGGGCAGCCGCTTCGACTGGCAGCGCGTGTACCCCCAGGGAGACCTGTTCGCCCACGTCACGGGTTACTACACGCTCGACTACGGCGCGACGCAGCTCGAGCGCACGCAGAACGCCGTGCTCGTCGGCAAGGACCCGGCCCAGCAACTCGCCGCCGTCGGGGGTCTCTTCGGCGGGGGTGACCCGACCGGTTCGGTGCATCTCACGCTGCGCGCGGACCTGCAGCGAGTGGCCAAGCAGGCACTCGGCGAGCGCGAGGGGTCGGCCGTGGTGCTCGACGTGCGCACCGGTGCGGTGCTGGCGATGTGGTCGTGGCCGTCGTTCGACCCGAATCCCGTCGCAGCGCACGACGGCGACGTCGCCTCCGGGGCGCTCGCCGCGCTGCACGAGGACGCGCGCAAGCCACTGCTGGCCAACGCCTACCAGGAGCGCTACATGCCGGGCTCGACGTTCAAGGTGCTCACGACGGCGATCGGCCTGGAGCGGGGCGGCCTCACGACGGACACGGTCTTCCCCGAGGAGAGGTCCTGGGTGCCGCCGGACACCACCAAACCGTTGCGCAACTACGGCGGCAGGGCCTGCGGCGGCACCCTCGTCGAGGTCTTCCGCCGCAGTTGCAACATCCCCTTCGCCCGCACCGCCGTGGACATCGGTCCGGCACTCTTCGTGGACGGCGTCGACCGGTTCGGCTTCGAACAGCGCATCCCCTTCGACCTCCCCGCCAGTGCCGCGAGCACGTTCGGCGGCAGGCCGTCCCGATTCGATGACGCCCTCGCGCTGCTCGCCCTCCACGGATTCGGGGGCGGCGACGTGCAGGTCACGCCGCTGCACATGGCAATGATCGCCGCGGCGGTGGGCAACGGCGGGCGCATGATGGTGCCCCACGTCATCGCCGAGACGCGGACGAACACCGGGGCCGTCGTCTACCGGGCGCGACCCGAGACATGGCTCGTTCCCATGCGCGCCGACACCGCCGCCACGCTCACCGAGCTCATGGTCGAGGTGGTCCGCAACGGCACGGCCTCGTGCTGCATGACGCTCAAGGGGGGCATCCAGGCCGCGGCCAAGACGGGCACCGCCCAGTTGAACCCGGAAGGTGAGACCGAGAGGTCGCACGCCTGGATCATGGGCTTCGCTCCCGCCGACGCGCCGCGGGTGGCGGTCGCCGTCATGCTGCGCGGGGTCAACGACGAGATCTCTTCGAGCACGGGCGGCCGTCTCGCGGGACCCGTGGCCAAGCGACTCCTCGACGCGGCGCTGCCCCTGGTGCGCTGAGCACCGGGGATAACCTCGGGGAGCCCTTATGTCGAATCCCGAACAACCGGTCATCAACGATCGTTACCGGATCGAGCGACGCATCGGTCGAGGCGGCATGGCCGACGTCTTCCTCGCCCGCGATCTCCTGCTCGACCGCGACGTGGCGATCAAGGTGCTGTTCCCCGAGCACGCGATAGATCCGAACTTCGTCGAACGCTTCCGGCGCGAGGCCCAATCGGTGGCCGGGCTCAACCACCCGAACATCGTCGGCGTCTACGACTGGGGACGCACCGGAAACACCTATTTCATGGCGATGGAGTACGTGAAGGGCCGGACACTGGCGGAGAACCTGCGGCGCCAGCAGCGGTTCTCGCCCCAGGTCGCCGCCCGACTGGGGGCCGAAATCGCCAACGCCCTCTCGTTCGCCCACCGCAACGGGGTCGTTCACCGGGACATCAAACCGGCCAACATCCTCGTGGGGGACAACGGGACGGTCAAGGTGGCCGACTTCGGCATCGCCCGCGCCATGGACGCCGGACACGATGCCGCTCTCACCCAGGACGGCAGCGTGATGGGAACCGCAACGTACTTCTCCCCGGAGCAGGCCAAGGGTGAGGCGCTCGATCCCCGGTCGGACCTCTACTCCCTCGGCATCGTCCTGTACGAGATGGTCGCCGGACGTCCGCCGTTCTCCGGCACGTCGGCATTGGCCACGGCGTACATGCAGGTGAACGACACCCCCGATCCCATCTCGGTCCATGCCCCGGGCACGCCACCCGAGTTCGCCGCCATCGTCTCCAAGTGCATGACCAAAAACGCCGAGATGCGCTACGCCAACGCCGACGAACTGCGCGACGACCTGCGACGTTTCGTGGCCGGCGAGCCGACCCGGGCCTGGAACGAGGTGCTGCAGCGGCGGGGGCAGGCCGGGGGCAGGCCGGATGTGGACGCCGCCACCACCGTTCTGCCCTCCGTCGGCGCCGATCCGAACGCGACGCTCACGCTCCCGCCCACGGGAACCGTCGGCACGGCGACGGGTACGGAGATGATGCCCCGCTCGATGGTGCGCGACGGCGACGACGGGTACGAGACCGAGCCTCCGCCGCGCAACCCATGGACCGGTGCCATCCTCGCCGGGGTGCTCGCGGTCGCCGCGGGACTCTTCCTCTTCGTGACGGCGGGCGGGTCGGGTGCCGACACCGTCCCCGACGTCGTCGACCGCCCCATCGCTGAGGCCACCCGCATCCTCGAGGACGAGGGGTTCGAGGTCACCGCCAACGCCGTGGTCCGCGAGGGCGTGGGCGAGAACATCGTCTACGCACAGGACCCCGCGGGCGGCTCGGCGCCGCCGGCCGACCGCCGGGTGACGCTCACCTACAACCCCGCCGCGGAACTGGTCACGGTGCCGAGCATCATCGGTCTGACCTTCGACGAGGCCTACGACCTCCTCGAGGGGTTGGGACTGACCCTGACGGTCTCGGGAACGCAGACCGACTCGGCACTCCCGCAGGGATCCATCATCAGTCAGGACCCGGTCTCCCAGCAGCAACTGGCGAAGGGTTCCACCGTGAGGGTGGTCATCTCCGTGGGCGCGGGACAGGTCGTCATCCCCGACGTGCGCGGTCAGACCTACGCCGCCGCGCAGACGCTCCTGCAGGCCGAGCCGTACCGATTCGTCATCGAGTTCCGCGAGGAGACGAGCACGTCGGTGCCCGACGGCCAGGTGATCCGCACGGATCCCGTCGTGGGAACGCCTGTCGCGGCCGGGTCGCCGATCACCGTCTGGGTGTCGTCGGGATCGGGACAGGTCACCGTCCCCGACGTGGTCAATCGCACCGAGCAGGCGGCCCGCACCACCCTCGTCAACGCGGCACTGAAGGTGTCGGTCGTCTACGCGCCGACCACGCCCGACAAGGTGGGTCTCGTCCTGTCGCAGAGCCCGGCGGCGGGAACCTCGGTGGGGCGCAACTCGACCGTGACGATCACCGTCGGACAGGCTGCACCGCCCGGCACCACGGACTGACGAGGCGTCACCGCGCGGGAACCGGCCCGCACCGGGCGACGAACGTGCGCAACATCTCCCGACCCGACACGGTGAGGATGCTCTCGGGGTGGAACTGCACGCCCTCCACCTCGTGGTGGCGATGCCGCAGTCCCATGATCAGCCCGTCGGCGGTGCGGGCCGTCACCCGCAGGTCGTCGGGCAACGAATCGGCGTCCACCACGAGCGAGTGGTAACGGGTGGCGAGGAGCGGCGACGGCAGCCCGGCGAACACGCCGTCGCCCTCGTGCAGGATCCCGGACGTCTTGCCGTGCATGAGGGCAGGGGCGCGCACCACGCGCCCGCCGTAGACGTGACCGATGGCCTGATGGCCGAGACACACACCGAGGACGGGGATGCGGCCGGCGAACGCGCGCACCACGTCGCAGATGATTCCCGCGTCCTCGGGACGCCCCGGGCCGGGGGACAGCAGGATGCCGTCGGGAGACATGGCCGCGACGTCGTCCGTGCCGATGGCGTCGTTGCGCACCACCACGGGATCCGCGCCGATCTCACCCAGGTACTGGACGAGGTTGTAGACGAAGCTGTCGTAGCTGTCGATGACGAGGATGCGTGTCACCCTCACAGCCTGCCCCCTCGGACCGGCCGCGGTGGAACCGGCGGCGATGTCCCGCCGCCCCGCGGCCGGGGTCCTACACTCGGGTCGTGGCAACGAAGAAGACCGGCGGACGCGCCACCCCCAAGGGCGGAGCGCGACGCGACACGCACGATGACGGCGGAACGGGGAGGACGGGAAACAGCCGTTACACACCCCCGGTTCCCGAGACGGTGAGCCACAGCCCCCAATGGGTGCCGGTGCTGATGTTCATCCTGCTCGGTGCCGGTGCGCTCGTCATCCTGCTCTATTACCTGGGCGCCGTGCCCGGAGGCAGGTCGAACTGGTACCTCGGCGTGGGCCTGCTCTCCATGCTCGGTGGCCTCTACACCGCCACCAAGTACCACTGACGACGACCCCGACCCGGGCGCCGGTCACTCGATGGGCGCGACGACGATCATGTCCTCCGTGCAGTGCTTGGGTGGCGGCGGGTCCTCGTCGGGGGCCATCGTGAGGCGCAGTTCGACACCGCACACGTCGCAGCGATAGCGCACGTTGATCCGTCGCATCTCCCCCGCCGGCGGCGGAGGGGGCATGAGCGAGGTCATTGATCGCAGCAGGGCGAGACCGACCTTCCAGATGAACCACACCATCAGGACACCGATCGCCGTCCAGACGACCGTGCCGAAAGCGGGCATGGACGGGACTCCCGTCAGCCGAGGCGCTCGATGAGCGTGGCGTTGGCCATGCCGCCGCCCTCGCACATCGTCTGCAGGCCGTAGCGGCCGCCGGTGCGCTCGAGCTCGTGGAGGAGCGTCGTGAGCAGGCGCGTACCGGACGCACCGAGGGGATGGCCGAGGGCGATCGCCCCGCCGTTCGGGTTCACCTTGGCCATGTCGGGATGCAGTTCCTTCTCCCAGGCGAGCACGACGGAGGCGAATGCCTCGTTGATCTCGGTGACGTCGATGTCGTCCATCCCCAGACCCGCGCGCTCGAGCACCTTCTTGGTCGCCGGTATCGGTGCGGTGAGCATGAGCTGGGGGTTGTCACCGGCGAGGGCGAAGTTGACGAAGCGGGCGCGGGGACGCAGTCCCAGTTGCGCCGCCTTCTCCTCGCTCATGATGAGCACGGCCGACGCACCGTCGGTGATCTGGCTGGAGTTACCCGCGTGCACGCGGCCTCCCTCCTCCTCGCTGCGGAACGACGGCTTGAGCTTGGCGAGCGACTCCATGGTCGTCTCGCGCAGTCCCTCGTCGGTGGTCATCATCTTGCCCTCAGCATCGGCCACGGGCAGGATCTCGCGCTCGAAACGACCCTCGGCCGTGGCGCGGCCGGCGAGCTCCTGGGAGCGCACCCCGAAGCGGTCCATGTCGTCACGGGTGAGACCCCACTTGTCGGCGATCATCTCCGCCGACACGCCCTGACCGACGAGACCACCGACCGACTTGTAGCGCTCCTGCACGAGCGGACCGAAGGGGAAGCCGTACTTGCCCTCGGCCATCGCGGACCCCATCGGGACGCGCGTCATGACCTCGACGCCGGATGCGATGACGACGTCGTAGGCACCGGCGATGACCCCCTGGGCGGCGAAGTGCGCTGCCTGCTGGCTGGATCCGCACTGACGGTCGATGGTGGTGCCGGGGATCGTCTCGGGAAGTCCGGCCGCCAGCACCGCGTTGCGGCCGACGTTGAGTCCCTGCTCACCGACCTGCATGACGCAGCCCATGATGACGTCGTCGATGAGGGCCGGGTCGAAGTCGTTGCGCTCCACGAGGGCCTTGAGCGTCTGGGCGGCGAGGTCGACGGGATGCCAGTCCTTGAGGCGGCCGTTGCGACGACCGAGAGGCGTGCGGATGGCATCGACGATGACGGCGTTCTGCATGGAGGGACTCCTTGTCCGGGGTCGGGACGAGCCCCGACCGGAGGGTCAGTCTGCCCCGCCCGCGAGCAGGGTCCAAAGTCGGACGCCCCGGCCGTTCGGACCCTCAGGCCGGAGGCGACAGGCGGGCCAACGCCTCGCTGAGGGGCGCGCGGTCCGCCACGAGGTCGCGATTGGCCATCACGAGCTTGGGCATGGTCACGCCGAGGATTCCCGACACCCGTCCACCGTCGCTGTACACCGCGCACCAGCGTCCCTCGGCCGGGTCGCCCGCCGCCACGTCGACTCGCGACGATGGCGTGGACCGTCCGATGAACTGCAGACGGGCGTCGAACTGGTCGCTCCAGAAGAACGGCACGGCTGCATAGGGCGTTCGCTCGCGGCCCGCCAGTTCGGCCAGCAGGTTCGTCGCCGCATGCGCGCCCTGCTCGGCGGCGTTCGTCCAGTGCTCCACGCGCATGTCGGGTTCGAGGTCGGTGAAGAGGGCGTTGGGCCAGCGCAACAGGTCGCCCGCGGCGTAGACACCGGGACGTCCGGCGTTGAGGAACCCGTCGCACACCACGCCGTCGCGCACGTCGAGCCCGCTGCCCTCGAGCCACTCCGTCGCCGGGGACACGCCGATGCCCACGAGCACCGCGTCGGCGGGCAGGGTGACCTCGTCGCCACCGGAGGTGACGATCTCGACGGCCTCCACCCGCGCCTCGCCCGCGATCGCCGTCACCTTGACGTCCGTGTGCACCCTCACACCGTTGCGCCGATGCACGTCGGCGACCGCCGAGCCCATCTCGGCACCCAGTCCGCGGATGAGCGGTGCCGGAGCCCCCTCGAGCACGTCGACCTCGGCGCCGAGTTGCCGGGCGGTGGCGGCGGCCTCGAGCCCGATGAAACCCGCGCCGATGACGATGAACCGCTTGCCCGGACCGAAATCCGCGCGCAGACGCGTCGCATCATCGATCGTCCGCAACACGTGCACGCCGGTGATGTCCGGTTGACCGGGCAGGCGACGCGGTGTGGCGCCCGTGCACACGATGACGCCGTCGCCGTCCACGGTGCGCCCGTCGGCGAGGGTCACGGTGCGCCCGTCGGCGTCGAACGACGTCGCCGGCACCCCGAGCAACCACTCGGCGCGCAGCTCGTCGAACACCTCGGGCTTGCGCAAAGAAGTGCGGTCGGCGTCCCACTCCCCCGACAGGAACTTCTTCGACAACGGGGGGCGGTCGTAGGGCATGTGCGGCTCGGCGCCGACGACCGTGATGGTGCCGGTGTACCCCCCCTGGCGCAGCGATTCGGCGGCCCGCACGCCCGCCAGGGAGGCACCGACGATGACGATCCGCGACATGTCCACCGAGGCTACGGGTGCGGCTCAGCCGAACACGACGGTGCGATTGCCGAACACGAGGATGCGGCGCTCCACGTGGGCGCGCACCGCACGGGCGAGCACGACGGTCTCCAGGTCGCGGCCCCGTCGGGTGAGCTCAGCGACGTCATCGCGGTGCGTCACGTGGGCGACGTCCTGGGTGATGATCGGACCTTCGTCGAGGTCGGCGGTGACGTAGTGCGCCGTCGCCCCGATGACCTTGACGCCCCTGTCGTGGGCCTGGCGGTACGGGTTGGCGCCGATGAACGCGGGCAGGAACGAGTGGTGGATGTTGATCATCCTGCCGAACCAGCGGGCGGCCAGGTCGCCCGGCAGCACGAGCATGTAGCGGGCCAGCACGACGAGCTCCACGTCGAGCGATGTGAGCAGGTCGGAAAGCGTCCGCTCCTGCTCGACGCGGGCCCGGTCACCGTCCCCCACGGGGACGTGATGGAAAGGCACGGCGAAGGAGGCCGCGAGCGGACGTGCGTCGTCGTGGTTCGACACGACGGCGCGCACGTCGAGGCCGAGATCCCCGTAGCCGGTCCGCGACAACAGGTCCGCCGCGCAGTGCAGGTGGCGCGAGCACAGGACGGCCGTGCGGGGTCGGTGCGGCAGTGCGTCGAGGGTGAACTCCATCGACCAATGGCCCGCCAGCGCGGCGAAACCCGCCCGCAGCGTGCCCAGATCGGCGGTTCCGGGGTGGGTGAACTCGACGCGCTGGAAGAACATCCCGTCGGCAGTGTCCGTGTGCTGCTCCGCATGGACGATGTTGCCCCCGACGGACCCGACCCATCCGGCCACGGCCGCGACGATGCCGGGGCGGTCGGGGCACGAGATGAGGAGGACGGCGACGGGATTCACGGTGGTGGAGACGATGGGAATCGAACCCACGACCTCCTGCTTGCAAAGCAGGCGCTCTACCAATTGAGCTACGTCCCCGGGTGACGGCGGTTCACCGCTGCCGGCGGAACCCCGAGGTTATCGGCGCCCTCGCGGACGAACCCCGGCGACCGCCGCGGGGCGCGGGGATACCCTGACACCATGGCAGGCGACCTCATCTACGCGTTCCGGGTCATGCGCCTGCCCCTGCTCGACGCCGGTGGCGCGGCCATCGGCCGCATCGACGACATCGTCGTCGTTCCCGGACGCGGAGGGAGCTCCCCCCGCGTCTCGGGTTTCGTCGCCACGAGCCAGCGTCGACGCATCTTCGTGAACGTCAACCGGATCTCGGCCATCGGCGGCGAGGGTGTGCGCCTGCGGAGCTGGGACGTCGACCTCAACCCCTTCAGGTCGCGGGAAGGCGAGCAATTGCTCGGTCGCGACGTCATCGACCGCCGAGTGGGCGACGAGAGCGTCAGCGACATCGCCCTGCGGGCCTCCAGCGGAGACCGTGCCGGGGGATGGGAGGTCGCCAAGGTGCGTCTCGCCCGGCGTGGTCTGTTCGGTCGTCGCGCCACCCATCGTCTCGTCGAGTGGCACGAACTGTCGGGGCTCTTCGCCGCCCGCACCGAGATGGCCGCCGAGGCGGCACGCCTCCGCGACATGCACCCGAGCGACGTGGCCGCGGTCGTGCGCGCCCTCCCCGCCGCTCAGCGCCAACAACTGGCCACGGAGATGGATGACGACCGGCTCGCCGACCTCCTCGAGGAACTCCCCGAGAGCGAGCAGTTGGCCCTCATCTCCACCCTCGACCTCGACCGCCTCATCGCCGTGCTCGAGGAGATGGAGTTCGACGACCTCGCCGACCTCCTCGCCGAGATGCCGGCCCAGCAGCGCACGAGGGTGCTCGAGGCGATGGACGACGAGGACGCCGACGTCGTGCGGCAGTTGCTCTCCTACGACAGCGGATCGGCCGGCTCGCTGATGACCCCGGAGATCATCGTCATGGGACCCCAGGCCACCGTCGCGGAGGCCCTCGCCCAGGTGCGCGATCCCGAGTGGCTCGTGTCGATCGCGGCACAGGTGTTCGTCGTGCATCCCCCCTACAAGGCCCCGACGGGCACCTACCTCGGGGTGGTCCACCTGCAGCGCCTGCTGCGCGAGCCGCCGAGCACGGAGCTGGGCCGGTGTCTCGTCGTCGAGCCGACGGTGACCCCGGAGATCAGCGACCGCGAGGTCGCCGAGTTCCTCGCGTCGTACAACCTGCTCGCCGTCGGCGTGTGCGACGAAGCGGGAAGACTGCTCGGGGCCATCACCGTCGACGACGTTCTCGACCGCATGCTGCCCGCCGACTGGCGGCAGCGCCGCCGCCAGGGGGCCCGGACATGAAGCGTCGCGACCTCTCCATGCCCCGTCAGCGCAGGCGCGTCGGCATCCACTACGACCCCGACCAGTTCGGGGCCTTCAGCGAGGGCATCGCCCGCTTCCTCGGCACCGGTCGTTACCTCGTCATCCAGTCGTTCATCGTGGTCGGCTGGATCGGACTCAACTTCCTCGACGTGACGAGTTTCGACGACTACCCGTTCATCTTCCTCACCCTGGTCCTCTCGTTGCAGGCCTCCTATGCGGCTCCCCTCATCCTGTTGGCCCAGAACCGGCAGGAGGACCGCGACCGCGAACAGCTCGATCGCGACCGCGAGATGGCCGCGCGCACGCAGGCCGAGACCGAGTACCTCGCCCGGGAACTCGCCGGTGTGCGACTCGCCCTCGCCGACGTCGTGACGATGGAGGACCTGCGCGAGCAGGTCGGCCGTCTCAGCGAGGCGCTGGCGAGGCTGGGCGAGTCGCTCGAAGCGCGACCGCACGATCCACCGCCCGGAGCGTGACCTCCGCGAACTCGCGCGGTTGCTGCAAGGGCGCGAGGTGATCCGCGTCCAGTTCGAGGATGTCGGCCCGCGCGGCGTCGGCGAGCGAGCGTTGCTTGCGGGGGCGCACGAGACGATCCTCGGTCGTCACCACGACCACGGCCGGAACGTCGATGCCCTTGCCGATCCCCCTGCCGTCGAAGCGCGAGATCGCCCGGCCCGCCTCGGCCACCATCCACGGGTCGTTGCGACGGATCTCGCCGACGAGCCACGGCAGATGACGGTGCGATTCGTGCCCACGGGGCACGAATCGCTCGAGGAGGATGCGCAGGGTGCGGGGGGTGGTGGCCACGCGGGTGAGCGGGGACATGAGACGCCCCACCCACCAACGCACCCGCTCACGCAGCCTCGCTCGCCATTCCATGGCCGTGGCCTGGAAGACCATCGCGTCGACGAGGTCGCCGTGTCGCTGCCACAGGAGCATGCTCACCGGACCTCCCATGGAATACCCGACCGTCACGACCGACCCGAGCCCGAGCGCCCGCACCACCCCGGCGGCGTCGTCGGCGCAGTCCTCGAGACTGAAGGGCGTCGGGGGGCGCAGACCCCGACCGTGTCCGCGGTGGTCGAGTGCCAGCACCGAATAGTGCTCGGCGAGAGCGGGATAGGCGGGGAAGAACTGGGTGTCGGCGGATGCCGTCCATCCGTGCAGCAACAGGACGGTCGGACGGGACGCGTCCGGGTGCACGTGGTGGCGCACGAACATCTCCCCGCGCCCGGGGAGATCCACGATCCGTCCCGGGAGCAGGTACGGAACATCCATCCCGGGTCTCAGCGGCATGCCGCGCACCTCCCGAGCAGGTCGAGCCGATGGTGTTCCATCGCGAAACCAGCCGTGGCCGCGAGGCGCCCGAGCACCCGGTCGAGGTCCTCCTCGAGAGCATCGGGGATGCGCACGTCCGCCACCGACCCGCACGACGTGCACACCAGATGGTGATGATGGCCGGTGAGGTGCTCACCGAGTTCGTACCGCACCCGGTCGTCCACCCCGACGACGCGGATGACGACGCCCGCCTGCTCGAGGACCGTGAGGTTGCGGTACAGCGAGGACTGCGCCAGGTCCCCGGAGACCCCGAGGATCTCCGGTATGGACAGCGGTCCGTCGGCGGCGGCGAGGGCCGCCACGATGGCGCGCCGGGACGCGGTGAAACGCTGGCTCGCACCGGCGAGTCGGGTACCCACGTCGCCGACGATGTCGGCGTCGTCCGTGCCGCGGGGACGGCCGTGGTCGCCGCTCATGTCCCCACGAATTCGTGCAGGACCGTCCCCGACGCGAGGACGCGCGCCATGACCTCGGCGGACGGGAACCCCGTCTCACCGCAGACGAGGACACCGGGCGCGGCCTGAGCATCGAGGAGCACGAGGGCGGTCTGGGCCGCCACCGTGCCGGCGATCGTCGCCGCGCGCTCCACGACGCCGAGCACCTCCACCGTCCGGGCGCCGTTCCTCGTGCCGCGGACCTCCACGCGGAGGGCGCCGAGCCCCCCTTCGGGATGCGGAGGGGACATCATCGGCAGCCGCGCGGTGAGCCGGTCCCGTCTCGTGGCCGAGACGCGCGCGGTGATGCGACGCAGTTCGGGGAAGGCGCGCTGCACGAGCAGCGGATCGGACGATGCGTGTCGATAGCAGTCGCGTGGTCCGACCGGGTCGGGGAACCAGCACAGTTCCCGACCGCTGCCGGCGGGCCGCTGCAACCACGAACCGTCGTGCCATCCCACCGACATCCCGGCGAGGGCGCGATGGTGCTGGCGGGCGCACGCGGGACCACCGGTGCCGTGGGTCGCCACGTGCACCTCGTCGATCTCGTCGAAACGGTCGCGCGCCCACCGCACGAGGAGCCCGGTCATCCCGGGACACGCCGCGGCCCCGACCACGAGGGTGGCACCGCGTTCCACGAGCAACCTGTCGCGGTCGACGAGAGCCATCACGTCCTCTAGGTCGTCGCCGACCGACACGATCGTGCGTCCGTCCCGGGCCAGGGAGTCGACGAGGGGGCCGTGGGGACCGGGGCAGGCCAGAACCACCACCGGGCAGTCGTCGAGGAGATGGAGCGTGTCCGACCGGGCGTTGCGTGTGTCCACCCCGGCGGCGGCGACGTGCATGGTGACGCGGGAGGCGACGAGGCCGGACCCGACGATTCCGACGGCGCGATGTCGCCCGCTCACGTCACTTCCCGGGGGTGATCTCGCGCCAGCCGCCCTGACCCACGACGGGGTTCTCCTTGCCCCGGGCCCGCAGGACCGATGCCACGAGACCGGCGATCGACACCGCGAGGACGACTTGACGGATGAACTTCACAGTGGTGGGGCTAACAAGAATCGAACTTGTGACCTCATCCTTATCAGGGATGCGCTCTAACCGACTGAGCTATAGCCCCTTTCGGGACTTAGGACTCTATCCCTGGGGCGGGCGGGCCTCAACCGGTCGGGCGACCACTTCCTCCTCGAGGACGGTGACCCTGATCCCGCCCACCAGTTCCGCGATGAGGTTGAACACCAACGCCCCCACGACCCACAGGGCCGTGGCGAGGGCGATGCCGAACACCCCCAACACCACGTACCCCCGCAGGACCGCGGCCCCGTCGAAGGTGAACGAGCTCCAGCCGAACGACTCCATGAACTGCTCGATGTTGTCGATCGTCCCCGTCGCGCTCCCGACGGTCCACAACAGGACGCCGGACACGAGCAGCATCACGTACATCGCCGCGTGGAAGACGATGCCCACCTTGAAGACCGTCCACATGTCGATGTCGCGCACGACGCGCGTGACGCGGCGGACCCGACGCGGCGGGACCACGGTGCGGGGAGCGTCGGCCATGGGGGAAGCGTAGGTCCCGTGGACGCGACGTCCCGGGCATGCGACGACTCAGGGGCGCACTTCCGCGGACGCCACGGCCGATCCGCACCCCGGGTCGAGACGCACGGTGACACCGAGAGTCGTGCGGTCCCGGAGAGTGAAGGTGCATCCGTGGCCCTCGGCGAGCGCACGGGCCGACCTCTCGTTCCCCGCGGACACCGCCAGTGCCACCCCGTCGGCGACGAACCGGTGACGGGCGAGATCGCGCGCACGTTCGCCGACCGCGACGACGGCGGCCGCCGACACGACCGCCGCTGCGAGCACCAGAACGGCCAGCAACGACACGTTGCCGCGCGCGGCGTCAGCCGTCGGTGGAGAGGATCGGAGCGACCGAGGCGACAACGGCGCCCTTGCCCAGGTTCATCAGTCTCACGCCGGACGCGTTGCGCCCCTGCTCGGAGACCTCCTTCACCTTGGTGCGCATGGTCACCCCGTCGGATGCCACGGCCACGATCTCGTCCTCGAGTCCCACCACGAAGGCGGCGACGAGGTGTCCCTTCTTGCCGGTGATCTTGGCGCCGATGACGCCCTGGGTGCCCCTGCCCTTGCGGGGGAACTGGGACATCTTCGTGCGCTTGGCGTAGCCGGCGTCGGTGACGAGCAGCAGCGAATCGGCCGCGCGTCCGGCGTCGGCCGACACGACGACGTCGCCCGGCTTGAGCTTCATCCCCTTCACGCCGGCCGCGGTGCGCCCCATGGGTCGCACGCCCGCCTCGGAGAAGCGCAGCACCTGCCCGGAATGGGAGGCCATGAAGATGTCGCTGTCCCCGGTGGTCTCGAACACGCGCACCAGTTCATCGCTGCCCTTGAGATTGAGCGCGATGAGTCCGTCGCGACGACTCGAGTGATAGGCGTCGAACGCGGTCTTCTTGACCTGACCGGACTTCGTCACGAAGAAGAGGAACCGCTCGCCCGGGAAGTCGCGGGTGTCGATGATGGCCTGGATGGTCTCACCGGCCTGCAGGGGGAGAAGATTGACGATCGACACGCCCTTGGCCGTGCGCTCGCGCTCGGGGATGTCGGCGGCGCGGATCCGGTACACGCGCCCCCTGTTGGAGAAGAACAGGAGATGGGCATGCGCCGTGGTGAAGAGCACGCGGCGGACGATGTCGTCCTCCTTGAGCGCGGCACCCTTCACGCCGCGGCCACCGCGGGCCTGGGCCCTGAAGCTCGTCGCCGGGACGGTCTTGATGTACTGGGCCTGGGTCATCACGACGACGAGTTCCTTGTCGTCCACCAGGTCCTCGAGCGACAGGGCACCCTCCTCGGCGGCGATGCGGCACACGCGGTCCGTGGCGAAGTCCTTGCGCACCTGGAGCAGTTCGTCCTTGATGACGCCGCGCAGCTTCTTGTCGGAGGCCAGGATCGCCTCGTACTCCTTGATGCGGGTCTGCACGTCGGCGAGCTCGGTCTCGATGTCGATCCGTGACAGCTTCGTCAACTGACGCAACTGCATGTCGAGGATGTCGATCGCCTGGCGCTCGGAGAACTGGTAGGGCTTCTTCATGAGCGCTGCCTTGGCGGCGGCGGCGTCCTCGCTGGCCCGGATGAGGGCGATGATCTTGTCGATGACGTTGAGCGCCTTGAGCCGGCCCTCGAGGATGTGGCCGCGGTCCTTGGCCTTGTCGAGTCGGTACTGCGTGCGCCGGGTGACGACCTCGACCTGGTGCGCCACGTAGCCCGCCAGAGCGTCCACGAGGTTGACGGTGCGGGGAACGCCGTCCACGAGCGCCACCATGTTCACGGGGAAGCTCGACTGCAGGGCGGTGAGCCTGAAGAGGTTGTTGAGCACCACCTTGGCATTGGCGTCGCGCTTGAGCTCGATGATGAGGCTGGTGCGGCCGCCCGAGGAGTTGTCGTTGACGTCGGCGATGCCGTCCAGATCGCCGGCATCGACGAGCTCCTGGATGCGGCCGGCGATGGCGGAGCAGCTGGCCTGGTAAGGCAGCTGCGTGACGCGGATCTCCATACGGCCGCGGCGGCCCTCCTCGATGGTGACCGTCGCCCGCATCTTGATGCTGCCGCGGCCGGTGCGGTACGCGTCCATGATCCCCTGTCGACCGAGGATCACACCGCCGGTCGGGAAGTCCGGACCCTGCACGAACTTCATGAGGTCGTCGGGCTTGGCCTTGGGGTGGTCGATGAGATGGATCGTGGCGTCGATGACCTCGCCGAGGTTGTGCGGGGGGATGCTCGTGGCCATTCCCACCGCGATGCCCTGGCTCCCGTTCACCAGGAGGTTCGGGAAGCGCGCCGGGAGGACCCTCGGTTCCTCCGCCGTGCCGTCGTAGTTGGGCACCATGTCGACGGTGTTCTCGTCGATGCCGTCCAGCAATCTCATGGCCAACTGGTGGAGGCGGGACTCGGTGTAGCGGCTCGCCGCGGGACCGAAGTCCGGCGAGCCGTAGTTGCCGTGGAAGTCGATGAGGGGGTGGCGCAACGAGAACGGCTGGGCCATGCGCACGAGCGCGTCGTAGATCGCACCGTCACCGTGGGGGTGGTAACGGGCCATCGTGTCGCCCGTGACGCGGGCGCACTTGACGAACGGACGGTCGGGGCGGAAGCCCTGCTGGTCCATGTCCCAGATGATGCGGCGGTGCACCGGCTTGAGGCCGTCGCGGACGTCGGGCAGCGCGCGCGACATGATGACCGACATCGCGTAGTCGAGGAACGACCGCTCCATCTCGTCCTGGAGCGGGACGGGCTGGATCGGATCGTTGTGCGGAGTGTTCACGTCGGCCATGTGGTCCCTGCCCGTCTCAGAAATCGAGGTTGCGCACGTCGCGCGCGTTGGTGGTGATGAACTTCTTGCGGCTCTCCACGTCGTCGCCCATGAGGACGCTCATGACCTCGTCGGCGAGTGCGGCCTCCTCGACGGTGACCTGCAGCAGGGTGCGGGACGCGGCGTCCATGGTGGTGCTCTTGAGCTCCTCCCAATCCATCTCACCGAGACCCTTGAGCCGCTGGAACTCCTTCTTGTGCCCCGGCTTCTCCGTGAGGAACGCCGCCTTCGCCGCGTCGTCCTTCAGGTACACCTTCTCCTTGCCCACCTCGGTGGAGTACAGCGGCGGCTGGGCGATGTAGATGTAGCCGGCCTCGACCATGGGCCGCATCTGGCGGTAGAAGAACGTGAGCAGCAGGGTGCGGATGTGGCTGCCGTCAACGTCGGCGTCGGCCAGCGCGATGATCTTGTGGTAGCGGGCCTTCGAGACGTCGAACTCCTCGCCCACTCCCCCGCCGATCGCGGTGATGAGAGCCTGGATCTCGTTGTTCTTCAGCATCTTGTCGAGGCGCGCGCGCTCGACGTTGAGGATCTTGCCGCGGATGGGGAGGATGGCCTGCGTGCGGGGATCGCGCGCGTCGACGGCCGTGCCGCCCGCCGAGTCACCCTCGACGATGAACAGTTCGCTCTCCTCCGGCGCACCGCTGGAACAGTCCTTGAGCTTGTCCGGCATCCCGGCGCCCGACAGCGCCGTCTTGCGACGGACGGCGTTGCGGGCGTTCTTGGCCGCCAATCGGGCCTGGGCCGCGGCGAGCGCCTTCTTCACCACCTTGTTGGCCTCGGTGGGGTTCTCCTCGAACCACTCCGCCAGCGCGCGGTTCGTCGCCTTCTGCACGAACGACCTCATCGGCACGTTGCCGAGCTTGGCCTTCGTCTGGCCCTCGAACTGCGGTTCGCGCAGTTTCACGGCGATGATCGCCGTGATGCCCTCGCGGATGTCCTCGCCGAGCAGGTTGTCGTCCTTCTCCTTGAGGAGGTTCTTGTCACGCGCGTACTTGTTGATCACCGAAGTGAGGGCCGTCTTGAAACCCTCGACGTGCATGCCGCCCTCGGTGGTCGAGATGCCGTTGGCGTACCCGTGGATGCCCTCGTAGTAACCGGTGTTCCACTGGATGGCCGCGTCGACCTGCATGCCCTCCTCCGCGTCCTCCTCCTCGAACGAGGCCACCTTGGAGAACAGGGGTTCCTTCGTCGAGTTGAGGTGCTTGACGAAGTCGACGACGCCGCCCTTGTACTGGAAGGTGACGGACTGTTCCTTGCCGGGTCGCTCATCGGAGAACACCACCTCGATCCCCTTGTTGAGGAAGGCCATCGTCTGCAGACGTTCCATGACGGTGCGCGCGACGAACTCGGTTCCCTCAGACGCGAAGATCGTCTGGTCGGGCCAGAACGTGACCGTCGTGCCCGTCTTGCGTCCGCGACCCGGCGTGGACCCCGTCTTGGCGAGCTTGCCGACGGGCTTGCCACCGTCACGGAACTCCATGCTCCAGCGGTCGCCGCCTCTGTCGATCTCGAGGAGCACCCGGGTGGACAGCGCGTTGACCACGCTCACGCCCACGCCGTGCAGTCCGCCCGACACCTTGTACCCGCCGCCGCCGAACTTGCCGCCCGCGTGCAGGACGGTGAGCACCACCTCGGCCGCGCTCTTGCCCTTGTGCGGACCCGACGGATACGGATCGACCGGGATTCCACGTCCGTTGTCCTCCACGCGACAGCCGCCGTCCTCCTGGAGGGTGACCGACACCCGGGTGCAGAAGCCGGCCATGGCCTCGTCGATCGAGTTGTCCACGACCTCCCAGATGAGATGGTGGAGACCCGCGAGACCCGTGGAGCCGATGTACATGCCCGGTCGCTTGCGCACCGGGTCGAGACCCTCGAGGACCTGGATGTCCTTCGCCCCGTAATCGGCCGAGGGCTGCGAGTCCGTCTGCGGCGGCTTCTTCCCGGGGGCGGGCGCGGCCGTCGGCGCGGACTTCGCGGATGCGGCGGGGCGTGCGGGCGCCGGCTTCGTGGCCGGGGCCTTCTTGGCCGGCGTCTTCTTCGCCGGGGCCTTCTTCACGGCCGCCTTCTTGGCCGGCGTCTTCTTCGCTGGGGCCTTCTTTGCTGCTGCCATGACCTCGTCATCCTACCAATAGCGGATTGTCGTCACCGGGGACGCCGCACGCGCACGTCGAACGCGTCGACCTCGTCCCCGAGTGCCTCGCGCAATGTGGCGAGGAGGGTGGCTTCGAGGAAACGCAACTGGGTGGCCCACGCCGGATCGGTCACCTCGACGACCAATCGCTTCTTCTCGAGGCGCACGGGTGTCGCGTTGTCCGCCACCACGTCCCCGACCACGTCGCGCCAACGGGTGAACACCGACGTCGACGCACTGTCGGCCACCCGCAGGCCCCGCAGTGCGCGTCCGAGCGCGTCCGACAACGGCCGCAGTGGCCGTTCACCGCGACGATGCCCGGCGTTCACGGTGCTGCCTCCTCCCGAACCGCGCCGTCCTCGATGTGGAGCACGCGGTCGCAATGCGCCGACGGGGGCAGCGGGCTCGCCGCGGTGATGAGCACCTGGCACGGCGGCATGTTCGCCAGCAGTGCCGCGCAGCGCGCCGGGTCGAGTTCGGAGAGCACGTCGTCGAGCACGAGGATCGGCGGCTCACCGGCGGCCGCCGTGACGAGGTCGTGGATCCCGAGCCGCAGGGCGAGGGCCAGTGTGCGCGTCTCGCCCTGGGAGGCATGGGATCGCGCGGGCATTCCGTCGATGCGCAGCACCACGTCGTCGCGGTGCGGTCCCGTCGTCGTCACCCCCCGGCGCACGTCCTCGTCCCGGGCGGCGGCCAACGCGGCGAGGAGCCCGGACTCCCGCCATGAGGGTGCATGGACCATGTCGACGGGGGTGTCGGCACCGGCGAGACGTCGATAGGCGTCGCGCACGAGGGGAACGAGGTCGTCGACGATCGACGCGCGCGCCGCGCCGAGCGCCTCGCCAACCTCGGCGAGTTTCTCGTCCCACACGTCGAGGGTGGCTGCCGCATCGCGGTCGAGCCTGCCGTGGCACTGGCGCAACAGCGCGTTGCGCTGGCGCAGCACCCGGTCCGTCTCGGCGACGATGGTGTCGTTGCGCGGCGACACCGCCACCAACGCGTCGTCGAGCATGTCGCGGCGGGCGGCGGGGCCCTCGTAGACGAGCTGGAGATCCGTGGGAGCGAAGACGGTGGCGCGAACGACGCCCAGCAGGTCGCGTGTGCGCGGAAGTCTCTGGCGATTGACGAGCACCTTGTTCGGCCCGGTGCGATTGATCTCGCACTCGACGAGGATCTCCCGTCCGTCCGAATGCACGACCGTGGCGCGCACGTAGGCGGTGGCCGCTCCGTCGCGCACGAGCGCGTCGCTGGTGACGCCGCGGAAGCTGCGCAATGTGGCGAGGAATCCGACGGCCTCCACCAGGCTCGTCTTGCCCTGACCGTTTCGGCCGAGTACCGCCGTGACCCCCGGCGACAGGTCGATGACGCTGCGCCGGTGGTTGCGGAAGTCGACGAGTTCGATGCGACCGATCACCTGGTCGTGCCTCCGCGACGCGTCACACGCGCTGGGGCATGAGGAGGTAGAGGTAGGTCTCGTCCCCGACCGGACGGATGATGGCGGGGCGCGAGGGCGACACGGTGGAGATCGTGACCTCCTCGCTGCCGCACTTCTCCGCACCGACGGAGAGGTACTCGGGATTGAACGCCACCGTGATGTCCTCACCGTCGTACCGGCAATCGAGGTCCTCCGTGCTCGCCGACCCGTCGGTGAGTTGCACGCTGAGGGTCATTCCCGCGGCCGACATCTGCACGCGGACCGGGGCCATGTCCGATGAGAGGACACGGGTGCGGCGGAGAGCCGCGAGGAGGTCGTCTCGTCCGACCACGGCGACGTTCGGCTTGTCCTTGGGGATGATGTTCTCGTACGGGGGGAAGTTCGTGTTGACGAGCCTCGTCGTGAGCGTCATCGACGGGGACTGGAACGAGGCGTCGATGTCGCTGAACCGCACGGTCACCGTGTCGCTCATGTCGAGGAGGCGCTGGAGTTCGGCGAGCGCGCGCGCGGGGATCAGGAAGGAGTCACCGGGCTTGCCGGAGAACCCGACGATGTCGCGCATCGCCATGCGGTAACCGTCGGTCGCGACGAGTCGCAGGCCCTGGTCGGTCGAGGCCACGAGCACCGCGGTGAGGTTCGGTCGTTGCTGGTCCGTCGAGGCCGCACCGACCACCTGGTCGAGTGCCGCCTTGAATTCCGTCGAGGTGATCTCGAGTGGGTCGCCCTCCGGTGCGGACGTGCGCGGGAACTCGATCGCGTTCAGGGTCGGGATCGTGAATTGCGAACGTCCCCCGGAGATCATCGCCGTCTCGCCCGCGACCTCGACGGTCACCTTCCCCGACGGCATCACCCGCACGATGTCGTTGAGTATCCGGGCACTCACGAGACCCTGACCGTCGGTGTCACCGCCCACGGCGAGGGTGAACTGAAGGGCGATGTCGTTGTCGGTGCTGACGGCCACCAGGGTGTCACCGGTCAACGTCATTTTGACGCCGGACAGTGCGGGCGTCCCGGCGTTGCGATTCGACGCCACTCGGGCGAGGGCCCCGAGGGCCTCGGCGAGGATTCCTTGTTCGCTGCGGAACTTCATCGTGTGACCTCTCGATCGTCAGGGTCGGGGCGAGTGTAGGTGGGGCCTGTCACCGTCGCCGGGGGTTCGTTCATTTCCTTAATGGTGTTAATAGGTGCTGTGGATTGTGGAAAGGGTCCCGATCGGCCAACGTCGCCGGGGATCCGGGGTGTGTGCGCCGGGACCGGTTCGGACACATGTTGCACGATCGTCATTCGCCCGTCTGTGGACCTCGGGGGTGTTGTCCACGCCGGTGCACAACCCGTCAACACCCCGATCCCCATGTTGTCCCCCGTCAGGAATTCTTGATGCGCCCGATGATGTCGGTGACCTGTTCGAAGGTCTGCTTGTCCTCGCGCATGAGTCGCTCGACCTTGGTGACCGCATGGATGACGGTCGTGTGGTCACGGCCACCGAACAGCCGGGCGATGGCCGGGAAGCTGAGATCGGTCGTGTCGCGGAAGACGTACATCGCGATCTGGCGGGCCGAGACGAGGGGACGCTGACGCGACTTGCCCTGCAACGCCTCGACCGAGTGACCGAGATAGACCGCGATCTCGGCGAGCATCTCGGCGTCCGTGCGCGGCTTCGTGGACGTGGCCGAGAGGATGTCCGACAACTGGGCCTGGGCCATCGCCACGGTGGCGGGCTCGCGGGTGAGGTTCGCGTACGCCGTGACGCGGATCAGCGCGCCCTCGAGCTCGCGGATGTTGGAGGTGACGTTGGAGGCGATGAACTCGAGCACGTCCGAGGGAAGCGGGGTGTTGTCCCGTTCCGCCTTGTTGCGCAGGATCGCGAGGCGCGTCTCGAGGTCGGGCGGCTGGATGTCGGTGATGAGTCCCCAACGGAACCGGCCGCGCAGCCGGTCCTCGAGGGTGGGGATGGCATCGGGCATCCGGTCGGACGAGATGACGATCTGCTTGTTGGCCCCGTGGAGGGAGTTGAACGTGTGGAAGAACTCCTCCTGGAGACCCTCCTTGCCCTCCATGAACTGGATGTCGTCGATGAGGAGCACGTCCACCTCGCGGTAGCGGCGCTTGAAGGCGGCGGTGGTGTTGGTGCGGATGGCGTCGACGTACTCGTTGAGGAACGTCTCGGTGGAGACGTAGCGCACCACGTGGTGCGTGTAGTGCGCATGGACGTACCAGCCGATGGCCTGGAGGAGGTGCGTCTTGCCGAGACCCGCCGAGCCGTAGATGAACAGGGGGTTGTAGGAACGCGCGGGTGTCTCGGCGACGCGCAACGCCGCGGCGAGGGCGAATTCGTTCGACGCGCCCTTGACGAAGTTGTCGAAGGTGTAGCGGGGATTCAGGCCGATGGCCGATCCCCTGGCGACGGCCGCATCGGTGGCGGCGACAGGGGCATCGGCGTCGTCCGCGTCGGCGCGCGCCTCGGCTCCGTCGCCGTCGACGACGTCGCTGATCTCGATGATCAACTCGCGGTCGCTCTCGCCGATCTCGTCGAGCGCGTCGATGACGAGCGGTCGGTAGCGCGTGACGATGCGGTCACGCACGTGGGCGTTGGGGACCTGCAGTCGCAGGGCGTCGTCACCACCGGGAACGGCCACGACGTCGTTGAAGGTCGAGTACCAGACACCCTCGGAGACCTGGGCCTTGAGCAACTGCGCGGTGGCGTTCCACACGGCTTCGTGGTTGCTCACGGGTCCTCCTCGTTCCACAACACTGTCCACAGGGTGTGGACGGTGTCCGGCGTCTGTCGCCGGGGAGGTGACCGTACCAATCGCCTGTGGACGACCCAAAATCCGTGGCGCATGGTGGGCGAGCGCACCTCGTCCATTAGCCTGTGGAAAGTTCGTCTCGCGCCACTGGCGCAGGAACGCCCATTTCCCACCGGCCCTCGGGCCGGACGACCCGGAGAGCATGCGATGAAGCGCACATTCCAGCCCAACAATCGACGCAAGGCCCGCAAGCACGGCTTCCGCGCCCGGATGAAGACCCGCGCCGGCAGGGCGATTCTCAAGTCCCGCCGCGACAAGGGCCGTCACCGCCTCAGCCATTGATCCAGCGCATCCAGGGCCGGTCGGCCTTCACCCGTCTGCGACGGGAGGGGCGGCACATTCGGTCCGGTTTGTTGTCGTGCACAATGATATGTGACTCCACCCTTCCCGGCCCCATGGTGGGCTTCGCCCTTGGGCGGTCGTTTGGACCCGCCGTGGCTCGGAACAGGCTGCGCCGCCGCCTCCGGGCCCTGTTGGCGGACCGCGCCGATCGTCTGCCGGCGGGTGTGTTCGTGTTCGGGGCCTCCCCGCGGGCCCGGGATCTTTCCTCGACCGAGCTGGCCCGGCAGGTGGACCGGCTCGTGGACACGATCGCCCACCGCATCTCCGCGGGGCAGGCGTCATGAGCGAGGCCCTGGCCCCGCGGGGGAGATCGGCGGACCTGGCTCTGAGGGCCATTCGCTGGTACCAAGCGGCCCGGGAGGGCCGACCCTCGCCGTGCCGCTTCTACCCCACCTGTTCTCAGTACGGCATCGAGGCCATCGAAGGCCACGGGCTGTCCCGAGGTGTGTGGCTGACCGTCCGCCGGCTGGCCCGCTGTCGTCCCTTCGGCCCCTCCGGGGTCGACCCCGTTCCCGACCCCTCGGGTCGCCATTAGAAAGGAACCTCCGTGTTCAACGCCGCCGCATGGCTCATCGACACCTTTTACGGGTGGGTTCACAATTACGCAATCGCCATCGGCCTCGTGTCGGTGGCGGTGATGCTGCTCATCACCCCGCTCACGATGAAGAGCACCAAGGGCATGCTCGAGATGCAGCGCCTGCAGCCCGAGATGCGCCGCCTGCAGAGCCAGCACAAGGGTGACCGGCAGAAGCTCAACGAAGAGATGATGAAGCTCTATCAGGAGCACAAGGTCAACCCGCTTGCCTCCTGCCTGCCCCTGTTGGCCCAGATGCCCGTCTTCATCATCATGTTCCAGGTGCTCAACGGGTTGACCCGGGTCGGCGCCGACGGGAACTTCGACCCCAAGTACATCTCGGAGGACTCCGACCTTTTCCGGGCTCTCTCGGGCTCGCGGGAGATGCTGTCCTTCGGCCTCGATCTGGCGATCACGCCCGCCAATGCCATGCGGGAGGGCTTCGGCAAGGGCGTGTGGTACGCCCTTCTCATCATCGCCCTCGGTGGGTTGTTCTTCGTGCAGCAACGCATGGTGGCCAGTCGTACCGCGAGCCCGACCATGTCCCCGACCCAGGCCAAGGTCATGCAGTACCTGCCGGTGGCCTTCGCCATCTTCCAGGTCTTCCTGGCGACGAGCCTCGTCGTCTACTACATGGTCCAGGCGGTCATCCGCATCATCCAGCAGTGGTACATCACTCGGCGCTTCTACGGCGAGGACGGGCTCGGCAAGCAGGCCCAGGCCGCCGGCGAGCGAGCCCGGGAGATGGTCAAGGAAGACAAGAGCAAGCAGAAGAAGGAACCGGAGCGAGCACCGATCCAGAGTCGGCGTGTCACTCCCCCGAAGAACAAGCCGACCCCGAGCGGCAAGCCGTCCCGTCCCGTCCCCCCGAGCAAGCGCAAGAAGTAAACGCCGCTCCCGAAAGAAGAGAGAACCATCATGGAATGGATCGAAACCACTGCTCCCACCGTGGAGGAAGCCAAGGAGATCGCCCTCGATCAGCTGGGTGTCGACGAGGACGACATTGAGTTCGAGGTCGTGGAAGAGCCCAAGGCGGGCATGTTCGGCCGGACCAAGGGCGAAGCCCGTGTTCGCGCCCGTGTCCGCCCCATGACGCCGCGCGGGAAGAACGAGCGGGAACGTCGTGGTCGAGGCGGTCGTGAGGCCGGGCCGGGGGGCGCCAAGAATGACCGTTCCGGCAGCCGCGGTCGTGAGCGTTCGCGCTCCGAGAACCCCAAGAGAGAGCGCCCGGAGCGCTCCGAGCCGAAGGAGAAAGTGGACGTGGATCCCGCCGTTGTCACCCAATCAGCCGTGGATTTCCTCACCGGCCTGACTCAAGCCTTCGGGGCTTCCGCACGCATCACCACTTCGCAAGAGGACGACGAAATCGAGGTGCGCATCGACGGCGACGACCTCGGCCTCATGGTCGGACCCGGAGGAGCGACATTGATGGCCATCCAGGACATCACCCGCGTGGCCAGTCAGCGTCGCCTCGGGGATCAGGACACCCGATTGCGGATCGATATCGGCGGATATCGCGAGCGTCGCCGTGAAGCCCTCGGCCGGTTCGCCATGAAGGTGGCCCTCGAGGTCAAGGAGACCGGGTCCGCCCGCATGCTGGAGCCGATGAACTCGGCCGACCGCAAGATCGTGCACGATGCCCTCATGGACGTGGAGGGAATCTCCACTCGCTCGGAGGGCGAGGATCCGCGTCGCCGCGTGGTGGTCGAACCCGCATAGTTCTCCCCACCACGAGATTCTCCTCATCGTCCCCCGCAGGTACCCTGCGGGGGACGATGTCGTATACGCCCCGAACCCTCGTGCAGGTGCTGTCCGATGCCCAGAGACGCGGGACGTTGGGAGACCGGCCGGTGGAAGAGGTCATCGAGCACGCCCGCTGTTTCGTGACTGCCCTGCCCGACGATGTCGACATCGTTCTCGATCTCGGCTCTGGTGCGGGCGTGCCGGGTCTCATCGTGGCCGTGGAAAGGCCCCATGTGCGGGTGGTGTTGCTCGATCGCCGGGAGAATCGCATGGATGCGTTGCGGCGTGATGTTGCGGCGATGGGTCTTGCGGCGCGGGTCTCGGTCGTGTGCGCGGATGCTCGCATCGCTGCTCACCGACCCGAACTACGGGCTTCGTGCGGGGCCGTGGTGGCCCGGGGTTTTGGCCCACCGGCGGTGACGGCGAGGGAAGCCGTGGGGTTCTTGCGCGCGGGCGGGGTGCTGATTGTCTCCGAACCTCCGGAAAGCCCCGAAAATCGTTGGGATTCTGAGACGCTGTCACGTCTGGGCTTGTCGGCCCCGGAGCACCTGGCCGGGGTGGTGCGGTTGCGCCTCAACGGGGATGTTTAACGGGAAACCTTTTCCCACGGGTGAGTGATGGGCCGAGGACCCGGTGTCCGGGTTTCACGTGAAACCGTGCTCCACCTCGAAGACGAGGTTTCACCTGGAACGGGGGGAAATCCCCTCCACGGGGATGTTTCACGGGAAACCTTCTCCCACAGGCGGGTGATGGGGCGAGGGCCTCGTGTCCGGGTTTCGCGCGAAACAGGCCCGAATGGCCTCCACGGGGATGTTTCACGGGAAACCTCCCCATGATCCTCTGCGGTGAGGAATCCCCGGTCTGCCACACCCCCATCGTTAGACTGTCCACAGGCACTACCCCGCGTGGGGTGGGTCTCAAGGAGAGGACAGCATGAGCGATTCCCGTGCGCACGAATCAGCCACCGTTCTTGCCGTTTCCCTGCAGAAAGGCGGGGTGGGGAAGACCACGACGGCCATCAACCTCGGTGCTGCCCTTGCGGAGATGGGGTTTCGAGTACTCATTGTGGATCTGGATCCGCAGGCCAACGCGTCATCCGGCCTCGGCGTCCATCCCCCCGACGATGCCCCCACCATGGCGGACGTGATGCGTCAGGAGGTGAGCCTGGACGAGATCGTCGAGCCCACCGCCGAAAAGAACCTTTTCGTGGCCCCCGCCCCCCGCGGTCAATTGTTGGCGGAGGTGGAGGCGCAGCTCGTGTCCGAGATGTTCCCCAAGCCGCGCCTGAAAGAGGCGGTGGACGCCTGTCGTGACGAGTGGGACTACATCCTGCTGGATTGTCCGCCGACGCTCGGTCGCCTCACGGTGAATGCCTTCATGGCAGCCGATGCGGTGCTGGCCACGGTGCAATGCCAGTACTTCGCGTTGGAGGGTCTCCGCGACCTGAGTGACGTCGTGCGCCAGGTGCGTGAGTCCAATCTCAACCCCCGCCTGGAAATCGCCCACTATCTCCTGACGATGTCCGAGGGCACGAAACGCTTGTCGGCCGAAGTCGAGGAGGAACTGAGGACCGCCTTTGGCACACGGGTGTTCAAGGCCGTTATCCCCTACAACGTCAAATTGGCCGAGGCCCCCTCGATGGAGATGTCCGTGTTGCGACACGCCTCCACCTCCAAGGGGGCCAAGGCCTATCGCGCGGCAGCAAAGGAGTTGAGTCATGGCCGATCGCCGAAAGCTCGGTAGAGGACTGTCGACGCTCATCCCGTCGACGGCAGAGGGAGCCCCCACACCGGCACAGCCGGAAATAGACGAAAAGTCTATGCCGGTACCTCCGGTCGTGCCAGCGTCTCCTCAGGTGGAGACCCTTCCCGCGTCCGCGTTGCGGGAGATCGCCATCGACGCTCTGGTGCCGAACCCCCATCAGCCCCGCGTCCACTTCGACGAGGAGAGCCTCACCGACCTCGCCAACTCCATTCGTGAGATCGGGGTGCTCCAACCGCTCTTGGTCCGCGAGGTCGATCCGGGCCGGTATGAGCTCATCGCCGGAGAACGACGGTGGCGGGCGGCGCAACGGGCCCGGCTGGCCACGGTGCCCGTCGTGGTCCGCGAGATCTCAGAACTTGACTCGGTCGAACAGGCGCTCGTGGAGAACCTCCATCGTCAGGATCTCACCGCCCTCGAGGAGGCCTCGGCGTATCAGCAGTTGGTGGACGATTTCTCCATGTCCCACGCCCAAGTGGCAGAGCGCGTGGGCAAGAGCCGCGCCGCGGTCACGAACGCCCTGCGGTTGCTCAACCTCCCGGGCCCCGTTCAGGGTTATCTGGCCGACGGTCGTCTGACCGCCGGGCACGCCCGCGCCCTGCTCGCCTGCGAGGTTCCCGCGACGATGGAGAAACTCGCTGCCGAGGCGGTGCGCAACGGGTGGTCGGTGCGCCAGACCGAGGACGCCGTCCGCACGCCCACGTCAGGGGGCGCACGACCCCGGGGCAAGAACAAGGGAGGCCGTCCGTCGTTGCGTCCGGCGGGACTGCTGGAGTTGGAGAATCTGCTCGGGGAGTTCCTCTCCACCAAGGTGGGGATTTCGATGGCCGGCAAGCGCGGGCGCATCACGGTGGACTTCGCGGATCTCGCCGACCTGGAACGGATCTACCGGCTCATGACCGAGCCGGAGAAGTCCTGAGTCCCCTCGCCGACGAAACACAACGACGAAATTCGTATCCACAACCCTCACCCTCCACTTGGGGGTGAGAGGTTCCCCGTTGTGCACAGGTGTGGATTGCCTGTGGAAAACTCCTCAGGGGTGGGGCGGGCTTCCCTGCGGCGCGGTCGGATCGTCCCACCAGGACTGCCATGCGCCGGCGACGGCCTCCGCGACACGCGGACTCTCCCGCACGATGGCGTCGGTCGGGCCGAGGGAGCACAGCACGGCAGGCATCCGGGTCTCGCGCAGGACGGGGTGGCGCACTCCTTCGACGGCGCACGTGAGTCCCGGGAACGCGGTGGCGAGTGCCGTCGCCACCCGAGTCGCCAGGTTCCTTCCCCCCACACTGATGAAGTTCGGCACCTCGTAGAAGCGCACGAGGATGCCGGGGTCTTCGCCCGCCTCGAACCCGATGTAGGCATCGGCCCGAAAGACGTTGGCTGCCCGGGCCTGCAACGAGGCCTCGGAGTCGACATTCGTCGTGAGATGGAACGGCCCGTGAAGTCGCCGGGTGAGGGCGTGGGCGACGGCGCCCATTCCCGGGAAGTGACCGATGACGAGCCGGGCCTCGGCGCGCTCGGCGGCATCCATGAGCGACGCGCCCTCCCTCATGACGGCCGCACCGGGGCCATCCCCCGATTGGGCACCGAGTCGGGTCAGGTGATCGACCACCTCGGGCGTGCACACGCCCGTCGACTCGAGGCCGCAGTTGGCTTGGAAATGGGCGACAGCCCGCTCCGCGAGGGGTCCGTAGATGCCGTCGACGCGCCCGCAGTCGAAGCCGAGCCGATTGAGGGAGGCCTGCAGGCGCGCGACGTCGGCCCCGCGAAGGTTGGGGGAGCGCAGGAAGAGGAGGCGCTCTCCGAGGCTCCAGCGCGACTCCCCGAGGCGCAGCCAGGTCTCCTCGTCGACGATCCCGGTGGCCGCCAGACCCTCATCGACCTGGAAGGCCACGACCGCCTCGCGGGTGCGCTCACAGAAGAGGTTGTCTGCGGCCGTCGACGGGGCGAGGAAACCCGCGGCCGCGAGCTGATCCTGGAGTTCGCCGACGTGTGGCCCGCTGCCGCCCGGGGTCAGCGGGAGGCGGGGAGAAATGGCTCGAGCTCCTGCACCATGCGTGCCTTGGGGTGGGCGCCGACGATCTTGTGCTCGACCTGACCCCCACGGAACAAGAGGAGGGTGGGAATGCTCATCACCCCGTAGCGCCCTGCGATGTCACCGTGGGCATCCACGTCGAGCTTGGCGACGACGAGACGACCGGCCTGCTCGACGGCGATCTCGGCCAGGATCGGGGCGATCTGCTTGCACGGTCCGCACCACTCGGCCCAGAAGTCGACGATGACGGGGAGCGACGCCGAGTTGATCGTCTCGTCGAAGGTGGACGAGGTGAGTTCGATGATTCCGGTGGCCATGGAGGCTCCTTTCGCGCACGGGCGATACTACCGAGCAGTTCCCCGACGGGTCGCCGGACTCAGGCGTGGACGGGGGATGCACCCGTGTCCGGGGTCATCTCCACTGCGGGTCCCCCGAGCAGGGCGATGCAGTCGGGAACCGCGGCGAGCACGGCGTCGAGACACTGGGCGATGGCGGCCGGTCGACCGGGCAGGTTGATGATGAGGCATCCACCGCGGGTTCCCGCCGTCTGTCGCGAGAGGATCGCCGTGGGCACGGTCGGGCGGGACACGGCCCTCATCGCCTCGCCGAAGCCGGGCAGGATCCGGTCGCACACGGACTCGGTGGCCTCGGGTGTCACGTCCCGCGGTGCCGGACCGGTGCCGCCGGTGGTCACGACGAGATGACATCCCTCGACGTCGGCCAGCTCGACGAGGGCCGAGGCAACCAGGGCCGGGTCGTCGGGCACGACGCGGGCGACGAACTCGTGCGGTGACACGATCCGCCCGTGGAGATGGGCGCGCATGGCCGGGCCGCCCAGGTCCTCGTACGCACCGGCCGCGGCGCGGTCGGACACCGTGAGCAGACCGATGCGGAGGTTGGTCACGGCGTCAGTGGGTGCTCTCGAGCCAGCGTTCGCAGTCGATCGCCGCCATGCACCCGGATCCGGCGGCCGTGATGGCCTGACGGTAGGTGTGGTCCTGGACGTCGCCGCAGGCGAAAACCCCTTCGAGGTGGGTCCAGGTCGAGCCCGCCCGGGTCAGCAGGTACCCGGAATCCTCCATCTCGAGCACGCCCGTGAAGATGCCGGTGTTGGGTTTGTGGCCGATGGCGATGAAGAGACCGCTGACGTCGAGGGGCCGGGACGTGCCGTCGACGGTGTCCACGAGGGTCACGCCCTCGAGGCTGGCGTCCCCCTTCAGTTCCGACACCCGCGAGTTCCAGTGCACCTCGATCTTCTCGTTCGAGAGCGCCCGGTCCTGCATGATGCGCGAGGCCCGCAGGGCGTCGCGCCGAACGATGAGATGCACCTTCGTGGCGAACTTGGTGAGGAACATGGCCTCCTCGAGCGCCGAGTCGCCCCCGCCGACGACGGCGATCTCCTTGCCGCGGAAGAAGAAGCCGTCGCACGTGGCGCAGGTCGAGACGCCGTGACCAATGAGCTCGCTCTCGCGGGGCAGGTCGAGCATGAGCGATTGGGCGCCCGTGGCGATGATGACGGCGTCGGCGGTGAACTCGCGGTCGCGCACCCACACCCGATGGGGCCGGGCCGAGAAATCCACCCGGGTGGCCTTCTCGGTGATGAACTCGGCGCCGAATCGCGCGGCCTGCTCGCGGAAACGGCCCATGAGCTCCGGGCCCATGATGCCCTCGGGAAAGCCCGGGAAGTTCTCGACCTCGGTGGTGAGCATGAGCTGCCCACCCGGCTGGTCGCTCGTGGAGCTGGGCTCGCCCTCGATGACGAGGGGGGCCAGCGAGGCGCGGGCGGTGTAGATGGCGGCGGTCAGACCGGCGGGGCCGGATCCCAGGATGATGACGCGGTGGTGGGTGCTCACGATGGGTCTCCTCGGGGGTCAGGTGTCGTCGCGCTCGTCGGAGTAGCGCTTGCGCATGAGCAGGACGCCGACGAGGGCGAACAGCACGGCGAGAAGGTAGTACGAGATCCAGACCGCGGCCGCCCTCGTGACGACGAGGTCGAGGGCCTCGTGGAGACCGCGGGTCAGGGAGGCCACCCCGAGGACGATGACGGCGACGACACCGAAGGCCCCGAGCAGCCCGAAGACGATCCCGCGGGCGAGAGCGACGAGGGGTCGGGTCGTGTAGCGCCGCACCGTCGCGGCGATGCGATCGATGACATCGACCGCGCGTCCCGCCCACTCGGGATCGGTGAGCGGGTTGGACACCATGGGCAGAGCCTAGGGCAGCACCACTTCGGTGACGATGGAGCAGTCGAGGGCATCGAGAACGGCGATGCGGTCCGGTTCCGTCTCGAGAACGACGATGAGCACCCGGCCCCGGTCGGTGTACCCACCGAGCCTCGTGCGCCCCGGGGCGGCGCAGGCATCCCCTTTCGCGTCGGCCGATCCCTTGACGCTCGACACGTCGACGAGTGCCTCGCCCGCCGCCGGGACACGGCCGCCGTCGCCGCGGTTCAGCCCGGCGACGAATCCGGCGCCGAGGAGCACGATGCCGGCCGCGGCGACCGAGGCCAGGCGCATCGACGCGGAGCGACGTCGGGTGCCGAGGGCCTCGAGCGCCACCGAGATGTGGGACTCGCGCGTGCCGTCGTCGGCCGGGGATACGTCGCGCAGGGCGGCGACGATGCGCGGGTCGAGATCCTCGTCGCTCATGGCTCACCTCCCTGGGGATCGGCCGGATCGGCCGTCGTCGTGCGTGCCCCGTTGTGACGCTCGCCGGTCCCGTCCGGGTTCCCGAGGATGCCGGCGAGGTGCTCCCGCCCCCGGGAGAGTCGGGACCGCACCGTACCGACGGGGATGTCGAGGGCCACGGCGATGTCGGCGTAGTCGAGATCAGCGATGTGGCGCAGCACGAGGACTACCCGGTACTCCTCGGGGACCCGGGCCAAGGCCGCCTGCACGACCATCCGGCTCTCCACCGCCGATTCGCCGCCGCCGTGCGCGGTGGCGGCACCGAGCTCGGCCAGGCTGGCGGCATCCCCGACCGCATGCGGCCGACGACGGATGCGCCGCACCTCGTCGAGGGCGGCGTTCACGGCGATGCGGTACGCCCACGTGGAGAACTTGGCCCGACCGTCGAAGCGGGGGAGTGCCCGGACGATGGAGATGAGGGCGGCCTGGGTCGCGTCGTCGGCGTCGGCGCGATTGAGGACGATGCGGTGGCACACGGCGCGCACCGTGTCGTAGTGGGCGCGCAGGAGGGCATCCACGGCGGCGGGGTCGCCGCGTCGGGCGCGGGCAACGAGGAGGTCGTCGGGTGTCCCAGCGATGGGCGAAGGCTAGTCAGCCCCCGCCGGACACGAATGTCAGGCGGGACAGCGACGCCCGGTAAGGATTGTTGTCCGAGCAGGTGCCGCTGCGTCCCGCCTGGGTGACGGCGAGAAGGACGAACCGACCCGGTGACTCGATCTCGAAGGCCACCTCGCCGGCGACGTCGCCGTAGTTGTTCGCCACGGGCGCGCCCCAGTCCTCGAAGGTGGTGGGCATCTGTTCACCGGCGAAGGTGTAGACCTCGGCGGCCCAGGGAGCACTCTCGAATCCCGCCTCGAGGATTCCCACCCCGAGACCGGACAGCGTGAGGGCGATGCCGACCTTGCCCTTGGCGCCGAAGAACTCGTTGCTGTAGCAGACGGTGCTCCACATCGTGGCCGGACTGCCGTCGGAGAGAGCGGGGATCTGGTCCTCGTTCTCCGCGCCGTCGTCGCCGCGCGGGTCGTAGCTCCTCATCGAGAGCACGGTGACCGGACCCGCGCCGCCCTCGATCGGGCTGCCCGAGGACGCGCCGTCGCGCAGTCCGTTCCAGAGCAGTCCGACGGCGAGCGCCGCGACGGCGAGCACCACGGACACGCCGAGGTAGCCGCGCCGTGTCGAGGTGCGCCGCGCCGCGGGGAGGGCCCGGGCCGCACGGGGAGTGCCGCGGGGGGTGGGGGAGCGTTCGTCGTCCCGCCTCATCGAGGTGCGCGGTCTCGGCCCCGGGCGCGTCCCCATGAGCGGATCGCGCCCGTCCCGCACATCGAGGTCGGTCGCTCCGGGAGGCGGGGTCTGTCCGTTCGGGGGCGTGGCCGCGTCGTGGAAGCCGTGCAGGGCCAGTTCGAGCGCGTCGGCGACCTCCTTGCAGGTGGCGAAGCGGTGTTCGGGCTTCCGACGCAGCATCCGATGGATCACGCTGACGACGGACGCGGGGATGTCGGGCCGCAGGCCCCCGAGCGGGGTGGGGTCGCGCTGAAGGCGGGCGACCGCGGTGGCCTGGTCGTTCTCTCCGCGGAAGGGCACGTCACCGGCCAGGCATTCGTAGAGCACGAGTCCGAGCGCGTACATGTCGGCGCGCCCGTCGAGCTCGCGTCCCTGCACCTGCTCCGGCGAGAGGTACTTCGCCGTGCCCATCATGATGTCGGCCCTCGTGAGGTCGGTGCCGTCGTCCTCGGTGGCCTTGAGCGGCTTGGCGATGCCGAAGTCGGTGAGGAGCACCTCGCCCTCGGGGACGATGAGGATGTTCCCGGGCTTGATGTCGCGGTGGACGATGTTCTCGCGGTGCGCCTTGTCGAGCGCCGCGGCGATGGAGCGCCCGATGTGGACGGTCATGTGCACGGACAACTGTCCGCCGCGCGCGCCGCCCCGGGCCTGGTCGTCGAGGACGTCGCGCAGGGACTTGCCCTCCACGAGGCGCATGACGAGCGCGACCTGGCCGTTCTCCTCGATGCAGTCGTACACCGGGACGATGTTGCGGTGCACGAGGCGGGCGAGCGACCTCGCCTCGCGACGGAATCGCTCGGCCACGGTGGGATCGCTGGCGACCGTCGCCTTGAGCATCTTGACCGCGACGTGGCGGCCCAGCACGGTGTCCACGCCGCGCCAGACGTCGGCCATGCCACCCGACGCGATGCTGGCGTCGAGGCGGTACCGACCTCCGAGGAGGTCGTCGGGGCGGGGCTGGGCGACCATGTTTCCGCCCGGGGACGCTAGTTGTGGATAAACCCGGTGACGGGGATTGTCCGCCGGGATCAGGCCCTCAGTCGGAACGCGACGCCGATCGTGCCCTGTCCCGCGTGCGTCCCGATGACCGCACCGATGTCGGCGACGGTGATCTCGCCCCCGTACACCCCGCGCACCATGTCGACGAACGCGTCGATGTCGGCGCACTTGGCGTGGAGCACGCCGAGGCTCTCGATGGAGGCGGAGTTCTCGCGCACCACCTCGACGAGGTGGGCGAGCGCCTTGGAGCGCGTGCGCTGGCGACCCGCCTCGGCGACGAGACCGTCCTTGATCTCGATGAGGGGCTTGATCGACAGGGCCGTGGCCACGAGGGCCTTTGCTCCGCCGATGCGCCCGCCCTTCTTGAGATTCTCCAGGGTGTCGAGCGCGGCGAAGACCCGCGTGCGCGGGATGAGACCGGCGGCGAGGGCGGTGATGTCCTCGAGACCGGCACCTTCCCGGGCCCGCTTGGCGCACTCGAGCACCGTGAGTCCGAGACCCATCGAGGCATTGCGACTGTCGATGACCTTCACCGTGATGTCGCCGGCGACGGACTTGGCCGCCAGTTCGGCGCTCTGCATGGTGGCCGACAGAGCGGAGGACAGGGTGATGACGACGACGGCGGTGGCGCCCTCGGCGGTCAGTTCGCGGTACGCGCGCTCGAACTCACCGGGCGGCGGGGCAGCGGTCTCGGGCAGCACGGCGGAGGCCGCGCACTTGCTCCAGAACTCGTCGGACGTGATGGTCGTGCGGTCGATGTACTCGGTGTCCCCGAAACGCACGCTCAGCGGGACGATCCGGATGCCGAGGTCGTCGGCGAGGGCCTGGGGCAGGTCGCAGGAGGAGTCGGTGACGATTCGGATGCTCATGGAACCCGAACCGTACCCTCCGTGGCGCCGCGCTGGCGCACGGACCTGCGGTGGGACCACCACCACGCCAACAGCACGAGGAGCAGGGAAATGCTCACCAACTGGCCCCAGCCGGCGATGGCGGAGACCCGGGCCGTGATGGTGAACCAAGGGACGACGCTGACGTCACCCTCGGGGGTGGACACCCTCACGGCGATCGGGAAGCGGCCACCCGTCCTCGTGGTGGCGGGCACGCGCACCTCGGTGGTGCCGCGCGCGACGAGCGTCACCGTGCGCACCGGTTCGGTGATGCGGAGCTTGGCGCTGGCGACGGCCACCACGACGGTCATCTCCTCGTCGGAGTTGTTGCGCACCTGGAAGCGGATCTCCCCGTCGCGGCTGGAGAGATTCACCGTCTCGGGCGTCGTCACCGAGACCAGGGCCCGTCTGTCCCGCAGGACGCCGCGCAGCGCACTGAGGTGCAGCACCGAGTCGGGGTCGTCCGGGTCCGCACCGAGCGCGTGGCTGCGCGCCCAGGCGTCGGCGTTGACCGACCCGCTCGGGAGCATGGAGGAGGTGGCGTCGAGTTCCCGCCGGGTGACGTCGAGCAACCGCGCGTGCTCCGGGGTGTATCGGGGCCCGGCACCCTGCGGCTCGACGTCCGGCGAGGCGTCGTCGGCGGAGTGGGCACCGGCGAACGAGGTGAGAACGAACCCCGGATGGGCCGACATCATCGCCGCGAGGGACGGGAGCGAGTCGTCCGTGGGGAGGCCCTCGTCGTGGGAAACGGCGAGCCGGATCATCCCCGGTTCCTCGCCGGCGGCGAGCAGTTCGTCCACGGCGACGACGGCCTCGGCCATCGCGCGGGCGGCGGCCTGCCGCGGCGAGGTGCGGACGACGTCGGCGCGCCGCAGGACCACGTCGGCGGTGACGATCTCCACCGCGGCACCGTCACCCACGTCGGCGCGCGCGGCCAGGATCGCCGAGTCGGCGCGCGCGGCCATGCTGCGGACCGCGCCGGGACCGAGGATCACCGAGGTGATTCCCGAGTTGCGCAGCAGCAACAGCCCGTTGGCGTCCACCCGCCGACGCGCGACCCATGTACGCGTCTCGACCACCGCCGACGGCAAGAGTTCGGCGAGCGCCGCGCGACCGAGGGCGAGCTGGGTGCCGAACTCCCCGGCCAGTCCTCCGGCGGCCATGGCCGAGGGGTCGGCGCCACCGAAGGGGGTGTTCACGACGGAACGACCGGCGAGCGCGGCATCGAGCGATGCGAGCAACCCGCGGTCGGCATCGTCCTCGGATGCGGCGAGGCCCGCGAGAAGTTCGGGCGAGACGAGGGCGGTGACGAGAGGACCGGAAGCCCGCAGGAGGTCGAGGGCGGCGCCCACCTCGGCGCGCACCCCGGGGGTGACGGTCACTGTCCCGTCCGGGTCGATGATGCGCGGTGGCGTCAGGTCCATGACGAGGGTGGCCGCGACCCCGGTCTGTGCCGCGACACGGCGCTCGACGAAGGTGGTGGTCCCGCCGACGGGTCGACCGCGGGCGTCGAGGAACTCGAACACCAACGGGTGCACCCCGTCGGTGCCCAGTCGCAGGGTGTCGCGCCGGTCGCGATCGAAGACGAACGTCGGGGACACCGACCACCGCCCGTCCGGGTCCCGATCGACGTCGTCGAGGGGCAGGGTGATGCGGTCCACGGCTGAGGGTGGAGGATCCCCGTTCGCGACCTCGACGACCGCCGCCCGTGTCGTCAGGCGTCGCAGCACCGAGACGCGCAGGCTGACCGCATCCGCGGGAACGGCGGCACCGGTGTCCAGCAGGAAGGACTGACGTCCCTTAGTCACGGTGAACGGCTGGGACGCCACGATGACGGTCCCGTCAGCGGCCCCGGCCCGTTCCGTGGTCGGCAGGACGGGCACCGAGACGACGCCGGCGGCGACGGCGGTCAGGAGGGCGAGGATCCGCCTCACAGCGACCTCGCCAGCACCTGCAGACCCGTTCCCGCGGCGGCGAAGCCGTGGGAGCCGTACAACGCGAGAGCGGCGCGGTTGTCGCGTTCCGTGTTGACGACGACGCTCGTGCAGCCCACCGCGGCGAGCCAGGCCAGCGACTCGGACAGGAGCGCGCCGGCGATGCCGCGTCTCCGGTGTCGCGGATGGACGGCGAGGCGTTGGATGAACCCGGAATCCGCCGACGAACCGGCGATGAGGAACCCGGCGACGTCCTCGTCCCGGGCGTGGACGAAGACCCGCGCCACCGTCGTGGCCGCCAGGGCATCGCGCAGGGCAGAGTCGTCCATCGCCCAGTCGTCGGGGAACGCCGCCGTGTCGCAGTCGACGAGGCGATCACGGGTTCGACGCCCCGGTCCGAGAACGCGCCAGCGGGGAAGTGCCGTCACCCGGGGTCCTCCCGTGCGCGCGCGGTGGACACCGGTGAGCGGGCGGGAGAGCAGCACCAGGGACTGGACGGGGGAGAAGCCGGCGGCGGTGAACGCCGAGGCAGGTCCGGGAGCGAGGGCGTTCGTGCGGACGTCGACGAAACCGGCGTCGCTCAACGTCGGCAGCCAACGCCCGATCTCGTCGGCCTCGAGCGAGTCCAGGGTGTCGAGGTGGCCACCGGTCACCATGAGGAATGCCCGGGCGGGATCGCCGTTCCATGGACGCACGCGGACGCGCACGTCACCGTCGAAGGGTCCCCCGATGCGGGACGTCACGCGCGCCCGTCGTTCGGCGCGACCCTGGACCTTCATCCGGGGAACGGTAGTGCCGACCCGGCGGGGCCGCCGGGGGCGGACACGGACGAGCACGGTTGCGCCTAGCCTGAGCGAGCCGTAGCCGGACCACTTCGGCACGCGACGAGCCGTCATGATCCCGCCCCGCTTCGCCTCCGTCATCGAAGAGATGGCGCCACTGGCCGCCCGATTCTCCGCGGCGGGTCATCGCCTCTACCTCGTGGGGGGCCCGGTGCGGGACCTGCTGCTCGCCGGCACGGATCCGTCGACGATGGACCTCGACGCCACGACGACCGCGACGCCCGCCGAGATCAAGGGCATCGTCGAGGGATTCGCCGACGCGGTGTGGACCCAGGGCGAGCGTTTCGGCACGATCGGTCTGCGCGCCGCCGGCCGCACCTACGAGATCACGACCCACCGGGGCGAGGCCTACTCGCCGGATTCGCGCAAGCCCGATGTCGTGTTCGCCTCCGACATCGAGACCGACCTCTCGCGGCGCGACTTCACCATCAACGCGATGGCCCTCGAGCTGACCTCGGACTCCCCGTCGCTCGTGGACCCGTACGGCGGCGCGGCCGACCTCGTGTCCCGTGTGTTGCGCACGCCCCTGTCGGCGGAGGAATCCTTCAGCGACGACCCGCTGCGCATGCTGCGGGCCGCACGGTTCATCTCGCAATTGGAGGTGGCCCCCGACCCGTCGGTGACGGCGGCGGTGACGTCCATGGCCGATCGCATCTCCATCGTGTCCGCCGAGCGCATCCGCGCCGAGTTCGACAAGCTGATGGTGACGCGGCGACCGTCGCTGGGGTTGTGGTTCCTCATCGACACCGGGCTCGTGGACCACTTCCTGCCCGAACTGCCCCTCATGCGCCTCGAGCAGGACCCCATCCATCGCCACAAGGACGTGCTCACCCACACCCTCGCCGTGGTGGAGAACGTGCAGGAGGAACTGCGCGACGACTTCGACTTCCGCATCACCCGGCTCGCCGCCCTGTTCCACGACATCGGCAAGCCCCGCACGCGCAGCGTGAAGGAGGGCAAGGGCGTGACCTTCCATCATCACGAGGCGGTGGGGGCGCGCATGACCCGCGAGCGGATGAAGGTGATGAGGTACCCCACGGACGACATCGACGCCGTCACCGACCTGGTGGCCAAGAGCGGCAGGTTCCACACCTACCAGATGGGCTGGTCGGACAGCGCCGTGCGCAGGTACGTGCGCGACGCCGGTGAACACCTGCCCGAACTGGTCGTGCTCACGCGGTGCGACTGCACGACGCGCAACGAGAAGAAGGCGCGCATCCTGTCCCGCCGCATGGACGAGATGGAGGAGCGGATCGCCGAGTTGTCCGCCCGCGAGGAACTCGCCGCACTGCGACCCGAGATCGACGGGGCGCGCGTGATGGAGGTCCTCGACGTGCCGGCCGGCCCGGCCGTCGGCGCGGCCCTCGAGTTCCTCATGGACCTGCGACTCGAGGAGGGTCTCCTCGGGCAGGAGGCCGTGGAGGCGCGGCTCCTCTCCTGGTGGGAGGCCAACCGCGGGACGGCCGCTCAACTCCGGCGCACCCGCCGTCGCTGATCGCGTCGGATCAGGAACCGAGCTTGTTCGCCCGGATGGCGAGCACCACCGGCGCCACGGCGTGCGGCGCGTTGCGCGGGGCGAGCTCGTGCATCACCTCGATGGAGAAGTTGGCGCGCTGCAGCCCCATGGCGATCTCGCCGATGGTCGGCGTGGTCGAGCCGTAGCGCCGACGCGCGGTCGGATCGGCACCGTCGAAGACCGCCGACATGGGGTGCACCACCGCCAGAACGAATCCCGCATCGGGTTTGAGGACCCGGTGGACCTGGCGGAAGATGCGGGCGAAGTCGGTGTCGTAGCCGATCTGGTGCACGCAGAGCGCGAGGTCGATCGATCCGGAGGTGATGAACCCGAGGTCGGCGATCTCCGCCTCGTGGAACTCGACGAGGACACCGAGGTTGGCCGCCGCCTGGCGTCCCCGGCGGATGTTCTCGGCCGAGGGGTCCACGGCGATCGAACGGGACGCCCCGCGCGTGGCCACGGCGACGCAGTTGGGGACCGCGCCGTGGAGACCGAGTTCGAGGACGCGCTTGCCGCGCACGTCCCCGCACGCCCTCAGTTCGTCGTCATCGGCGACGTTCGGTCCGAACGAGACCGCGCGCCCCGCACCCTCGATGAGCCGGCCCTCTGCCATCGCCGAATCCTATGACTATCGTGGGTCGGCATGGGTTTCTCGGCGGACATGCTGCGGGGGGGAGTCGGAGAGATCGACCACCGTCTCGCCCGCCGCGCGCTCATCAACGAGGTGAAGCGCGGGCGGGTGTCGCGCGACTCGGTCTGTGACGCGCACCCCGAACTCATCCGTGCGGCGCGCAACATCGGCGAGCCGACCGACACGCCGTGCCCGATCTGCGAGCAGGTGAACGTCGCCCTCGTCACCTACGTCTTCGGCAGGGGCCTTCCCGCCCACGGCAAGTGCGTGACGGAGAGATCCGACGTCGAGAAGATCCAGCGCACGGGGCACGACCACGTGGCCTACGTCGTGGAGGCGTGCCCCGAGTGCCGTTGGCACCATCTGCTGCGGGTGCTGCCCGTTCCCGCCAAGGGGCGACCCCGCAGCGTCGCCCGCTGACGCGGGTGCCCTCGGCCCCGCCCGGCCGTCCACATCGCGCGTCCCCGGGGACCCCCTGTGGAGTCCGCATGCCCCGTGGGTACGCTCCCCGGGGTCATATTCGCCCTGCCCCTCCGGGGGCTCCGGACCCCGGTCCGGATCCGAAGGGAGGTCACACGCAATGCGTGCCTACGAACTCATGGTCATCCTCAGCGGCTCGCTCGACGAGAACGCCGCGCACTCCTGGCTCAAGACCATCGCCAATTCCGTCACCTCCGCCGGTGGAACAGTCCACGGGAACCCCGAGTGGTGGGGTCGCCGCAAGTTGGCGTACCCCATCAAGAAGCTCGAGGACGGCTACTACGCCGTCTTCAACGTGCTGGCACCGGCCGGCGCGATGGACGAGGTCGAGCGCGGGTTCCGCATCTCCGACGACGTCCTCCGTCACAAGTTGCTCCGTCTCCCCGAGGACGAGGCCGCCCGTCGCGGCATGGCCGTGACGGCCTGATCGAGCCACAGGCTCCTGTCACACTCACGTCGTCCAGCGACTCGAAGAAGGATCAACAGAACATGGCCGAGAACACCGTCACCCTCGTGGGCAACCTGACCCGCGACCCCGAACTGCGCTTCACCACCGGTGGCCGCGGGGTCGCCTCGTTCGGACTCGCCGTCAACCGTCGCTACCAGGTCAACGGCGAATGGCAGGACCAGACCTCCTATTTCAACATCGTCGCCTGGGGCCAGCTCGGCGAGAACGCGTCCGCCACCCTCACCAAGGGCATGCGCGTGGTCGTCACCGGTCGTCTCGAGCAGCGCGAATACACCACCCGCGAGGGGGACAAGCGTCAGGCCATCGAGATCAATGCCGACGAGATCGGACCCAGCCTGCGTTGGGCGACCGCCTCGGTCGAGCGCAATCCGCGCGGCGAGGGCGGCGGCAACTACGGCGGCGGTCGCGGCGGTCAGGGCGGCGGCAACTACGGCGGCGGCCAGTCCCAGGGTGGCGACAGCCTCCCTCACGACGAAGAACCCTTCTGATCAACGAACACACGGATAGTCAAGGACAAGACCCATGACCAGCAAGAAGAACAAGGCGCGGGCGGCTCGCGAGAGCACCCGCAAGTTCAAGAAGAAGGCCAATCCGCTCAACGCGGAGAAGGTCGTCTACATCGACTACAAGGACGTCACGCTCCTGCAGCGCTTCATGTCGGATCGCTCCAAGATCCGCGGCCGTCGGATGAGCGGCACCGACGTGCAGCAGCAGCGCGAGATCGCCAACGCGATCAAGAACGCGCGCGAGATGGCCCTGCTCCCGTACACGAAGCGGGTCACCAGCACCCGCGCCCCGCGGGCCGAGCGCCGCGAGGACGACAGCACGCTCGAGATGCCGGACCAGCCCATCGAGGCCCGGTCCGTCGACGTCTCCGATGCCGTCGCCGAGGCTCCGACCCCGGACGTCGTGGACGAGGAAGCGGAGGTCATGTCATGAAGGTGATCCTCCGCGAGGACATCGCCGGCGTGGGACGCCGCGGCGACATCGTCATGGTGGCCGACGGTCACGCGCGCAATTTCCTCCTGCCCAAGGGCAAGGCAATCGTGGCCACGGACGGTGCCGTGCACCAGGCCGAGGCCATGCGTCGTGCCCGCGACCTGCGCGAGGCGAGCGACCGGGCGGCTGCCCAGACCGTCGCCGAGGCTCTCGGCGCCAAGACATTCACCGTCAAGGCCAAGGCCGGCAACGAGGGTCGTTTGTTCGGTTCGGTGACCGCCGCCGACATCGCCTCGGCTCTGGCGGCCCAGGCCGGTGTCGAGCTGGACCGGAAGAAGATCCTCGCCGACCCCATCCGCACGACCGGGTCGCACACCGCGACGGTTCGTCTCCACGCCGACGTGGAATGCACCGTCAAGCTGTCCGTCGTCGCGGGCTGACCCGGGGCGCGCACGTCCGCGCCCGTGACCATGGTGAATCCCCAGGTCTGTCCACTGGCGTTCCACAGCCCCGCTCGGGAAGGCTGACCCGGTGAGCGACATCGACGATCGTCCGCGGGACCGCCGCGAGGTGCGCACCGACAGCCGGGTGCCGCCCCACAACATCGACGCCGAGGCGTCGCTGCTCGGGGCGATGCTCCTCGACCCCGAGCCCTTCAATCTCGCGGTCGAGCAGAAACTCGTCCCCGAGGACTTCTACAAGCCGGCCCATCAGCACGTGTTCGCCGCGGTGCGCACGCTGGCCGCCGCCGGTGAAGCGGTCGACGTGGTGACGGTGGCCGACGAACTCCGCCGAGCCCGGTTCCTCGACGAGATCGGCGGGCTCGACTTCCTCGTCGAACTGCAGAACGCGACACCCTCGGTGTCGAGCGCGGGACGGTACGTGTCCATCGTCCGAGACACGTCCATCCTGCGACGTCTCATCCGAGGGGCGAGCGACATCGCCGAGATCGCCTTCGGGGCGCCAGCGGACATCCGGGACGCCATCGATCGGGCCGAGCAGATCGTGTTCGACATCGGCGAGGAGCAGATGACGGACACGCTCCGCAAGCTGCACGACCTCACGGGCGAGGTTGCCTCGATCCTGGAGCGGCGCTACGACTCGAAGAACGAATTGACGGGCATACCCACCGGCTATTCGAAGCTGGACCAGAAGCTGTCGGGCCTGCAGGAGGGCACCCTCAACATCGTCGGTGCCCGTCCCGCCGTCGGCAAGAGCGCCTTCGCCCTCGGCATGGCCGTGTCGGCCGCCCGGCGCACCAATCGTCCGGTGCTCTTCTTCTCCCTGGAGATGTCCTCGGTCGAACTGGCGCAGCGCATCATCTCCTCGGAGGCCCAGGTCGATTCCGAGCGTCTGCGCAGCGGCCGCCTGGCCGATGCCGACTGGACGCGCATCACCCAGTCGATGAACCGTCTGGAGATCCCCCTCTTCATCGACGACACGCCCCAGATCAGCGTCATGCAGATCCGCCAGAAGTTGCGTCGCGTGGCGACGGCCGACGGTCATCCCGCCCTCGTCGTCATCGACTACCTGCAACTCATGGGCGGCAACGACCCGCGCGGCAGCGAGACCCGACAGCTCGAGGTGGCCGAGATCAGCCGCGGTCTCAAGATGCTGGCGCGCGAGTTCCGCATCCCGGTGGTGGCGCTCAGCCAGCTGAGCCGCGGCATCGAGCAGCGCCAGGACAAGCGTCCGGTGCTCGCCGACCTGCGCGAGTCGGGTGCGCTCGAGCAGGATGCCGACGTCGTGATGTTCCTCTACCGAGAGGAGGCCTCCGGCGAGCTCTCTGATCCCAACAACAGGGGACGGGCCGAGGTGATCATCCAGAAGCATCGCTCCGGCCCGACGGGAACCGTGCACCTGCAGTTCCTCCCGGCCTACACCCAGTTCACCGACCTCCCGGAGTAGTCGCATGTTCCTCGGCGAGAACCTCATCACCTGGCTCGTGTTGGCGCTCGGCGGTGCACTGGCCGTCGGCAACGTCGCGGCGATCGTGCGACCCCCGGCGCGCAAGGCCGACGATGTCGACCTCGACCGTGCTCCGGTGGTGCGCACCGTGGTCATGGCCGTGGTCGGTGCCGTGGCCGCGCTGTGGGCGCTGGCCAGCCTCGTCTCCGGTTGAGCCGTTCCGCGTGTCAGCGGATGACGACGAACTCGAAGCCCATCCTCTTCAGGTCGCGGATCACGAGAGGAAGGGCGGCGACGATGCATCGCCGGCACCCGGCCCCGTCATGGAACAGGATGTTCACGCCCCTGCCGCGGCGCTTCAGCGATGCCGCCTGGGACCTGATGGTGGCGGCGATGCGTGAGGCGGACTGCACGGACATCCCGGGCGAGGCGTTCCACATGATGGTGCGGTACCCGAGCCCGGTCGCCGCGGCGGTGACCCGGTCGTTGCGGGCGCCGTAGGGCGGTCGGTACACCGTGGGCCGGACACCGATGGCCTTCTCGATGACCCGCGCGTTCTTCTCCAGTTGCCAGCGGATCTCGGAGGTGGAGAGTCGGGTGAGCCACGGGTGCGACCAGGTGTGGTTCTGGATGCTGTGACCGAGACGATGGGCCCTCAGCGCCACGTCCGGTGCCCGGGTGAGTTGACTGCCGACGACGAAGAAGGTGCCTCCGACGCGGTGTCTCTCGAGGATGTTGATGATGGCCGTGGTTGTCGAGCGCACCGGTCCGTCGTCGAAGGTGAGCGCGACCTGACCCGGTCCGGGCGACGACACGACCCGGTACGGCGCGACTCCCGGAGCCACCTCGGCGATGACCGGTTCATCGGCGACGAGGTTGTTCGACGCCGACGCCGCGGCGGGCACCAGGAGCGCCGGAGCGACGAGCACGCCGACCAGACGCAGGACCCTCATGGAGCGGATGACGGGAATCGAACCCGCATTCTCAGCTTGGGAAGCTGATGTTCTGCCACTGAACTACATCCGCGTGGACCTCCGAGGATAACGGCTGGGCCCCGCGGAGGAACAGGCCGTCAGCGCACGGCGGCCGGGTTCTCCTCGTCGCAGTGGCAGCGATCCTCCACGGGCACTCCGGCGAGCGCCTCCTCGATGTGCTGTCCGCAACCCGCCCAGGTGGGCTTGTCGCACTCGGGACAGGTGACGCGTGAACACATGATGTCGCTCCTTTTCGGCCGGATCGAGACCGTTACATGATACCCCAGTGGGTATGGCTGCCGTCAATCCGGCCCGGGGACCGATTCGGACACCCCACTAGGGTTGCGCCGTGATTCTTTCGGACAGGGACATCCGCGACCGCATCGCCGCGGGTCGCATCGTCATCGAGCCCCACGACGAGTCCTGCATCCAGCCGAGCAGCGTCGACGTGAAGGTGTCGAACCTCTTCCGGGTCTTCCGCAACCATTCCGCCGGCGTCCTCGACGTGAAGAAGGACCTCACCGACCTCACCGAACTGGTCGAGGTCCCCCTCGACGGTGTCTTCATGCTCCATCCCGGTGAGTTCGTCCTCGGCTCCACGCTCGAGCGCATCGGCGTTCCCGACGACCTCGTGGCCCGTGTCGAGGGCAAGAGCAGCCTCGGGCGGTTGGGGCTGCTCATCCACTCCACCGCCGGATTCATCGACGCCGGCTTCGACGGGCACGTCACGCTGGAACTGGCCAACGTGGCCAACCTCCCCATCACGCTCTATCCGGGGATGAAGATCGGGCAGGTGTCGTTCATGACCATGACCTCACCGGCCGAGAAGCCCTACGGGTCGGGGGCCAAGGGTTCCAAGTACCAGGGTCAGCGCGGCCCGACGCCGAGTCGCTACTTCGAGAACTTCGCGGACTGAGCCGCCGATCTCATTCGCCGGGGCTGGCGGCCAGCGGGGCGGAAGCCTGTGCGGCCTCGCGCTCGCCGTTCTCGATGGCTTCGAGGAGGTGGATGGCGATGTCGGCCACCTTGACGGTGTCCTCGTCCACCCCGGCCGCCTTCACGCCGTCGTCGAGCATGATGTAGCAGAACGGGCACGCCGTGGCGACTCGCCCGGCTCCCGTGCTGATCGCCTCCTGGGCGCGTTCGTCGTTCACCTTGGTGCCGATGGACTCCTCCATCCACATGCGCGCGCCGCCGGCGCCGCAGCACATGCCCTTGGTGCCGTTGCGCGGCATCTCCACCACCTGCACGCCCTTGATGGAGCCCACGATCTTGCGGGGGGCCATGTAGACGTCGTTGTGGCGGCCGAGGTAGCACGAGTCGTGGTACGTGATGCGGTCGTTGAGGGACGCGTTGCGGATGTCGAGCTGGCCGGTGTCGATGAGGTGCTCGAGGAACTCGCTGTGGTGCACCACCTCGTAGTTGCCGCCGAGCTGCGGGTACTCGTTCTTCAGGGTGTTGAAGCAGTGCGGGCACTGCGTGATGATCTTCTTCACGCCCATGCCGTCGAGCATCTCGATGTTGGGCATCGCGAGCATCTGGAACAGGTATTCGTTGCCCGAGCGTCGGGCCGAGTCGCCCGTGCACATCTCGCTGGGGCCGAGGATGGCCACGTCGATGCCGGCGCGGATGAGAAGTTTGGCGACGGCCTGGGTGACCTTCTTGTTCTTGTCGTCGAAGGATCCGGCGCATCCCACCCAGTAGAGGTACTCGTGCGAGAAGGGCGAACCCGGATCCACGACGTCGACCTCGAGGTCCTTGGCCCAGTCGGCCCGCTCGTTCTGGTTCATGCCCCACGGGTTCTGCTGGTTCTCCATGGCGCGGTAGGCGTTGCCCAGTTCGGCCGGGAAGTTGCTCTCCATGAGCGAGAGGTAGCGGCGCATGTCGAGGATCTTGTCGAGGATCTCGATGTTGACCGGGCAGATCTCGTCGCAGGCGCGGCAGCTGGTGCAGGCCCACACCTCCTCGGCCGTGATGCGCTCGAACAGCGAGTTGGCCCCGATCGTGATCTCCGGATCCACCGAGAGGGGCGGCGACACGCTGCCACCCGGAGCGTGCGCGGCGGTGGCGGCCATGACCTCGCCCGTCTTGAGGACGATCTCGCGCGGGTCGAGGGGCTTGCCGGTGGCGTGCGCCGGGCACACGCTCGTGCAGCGACCGCACATGGTGCAGGCGTCGGTGTCGAGCAGTTGCTTCCAGGTGAAGTCCTCCACCACGGCCGCACCGAAGGTCTCGAGCGAGGTCTCGGTGAGGTTCGGCATGGCGCGCATCGCGCCCTTCGGGCGGTCACGGTCGCGCAGGTACATGTTCAGCGGCGACGTGAAGACGTGGCGCAGCATGGTGATGGGGAGCAGGGCGAGGAAGGCCACGAAGGTCAGCACGTGGAGGACCCACATCGCCTGGTGCCAGTTCTCGAGCGACCCGAGCGACCAGCCGTCGACGAGGCGCGAGAGAGGCCAGCCGACGAACGACCACTTCTCGAAGTCCATGTCCTTGCCGCCGGCCGCGCTCGCGGCGATGCGGAACATCTCGGCGGCGAAGCCGCTCAGGCCGATGGCCAACAGCACGCCGAGGATGATGCCGTGCTCGGGCTTGGACTTGATGCGGATGCGATAGGGCTTCTGCACGTAGCGGCGCACGATGGCCCACATCACGCCCACCGTGAACACGACACCCGCGGCGTCTCCGACCATCGCGTAGGCCTGGTAGACGCCACCGTGCAGGAACTTGAGTGACTCGGGCAGCTGGTGGTCGATCTCGAGCACGGTCGTCACGCCGAGGAGCACGAGGAAGCCGAAGTAGATCATCGAGTGCATGAGACCCGCGGCGCTGTCGCGCAGGAGGGTGCGCATGTAGACGCCGGCGCGGTAATCGGCGAGTCGACGCTTGACGTTGCGGGGGGTGGTGCGGCGTCGGTCCGGGGTTCCGCGTTCCCAGTTGCGCATGCGGTCGGCGAAGCGCAGCGAGCCCCACACGAGCATCACGGGGATGACGGTGTAGAAGGCGACCTTGTAGGCCGAGGGGATGCCCCCGAACACGTCGCGATGGATCTCGGAGGTGGACTTCCACCCGGTGAAGTTCGGCACGATGCCGGACACCACGGTGAAGGCGGCGATGCCCACCCCGATGGCGATGGAGAGCTGGTGCGGCCGGAGGCGCTTGGGGGCGTCCGGAGTGGAGGCGGCGTTCGTGCTCATGGTGCCCTCACGCTAATGGGCGGGACCCTGTGGACAGCCCCCCGTGGGGGTCCCGGCATCGATCGGGCGACGACCCGGGGCTCAGCCCTGTCGGGTTCCGGCGTCAGCCGTAATGAGCACGGTCCAGTTCACGAACGCGCGTGGCGAGGGCCTTGAGCAACTTGCGCGAGATCGTGGGGATGTTGTCGATGGCGGCCTTCAGGGCCCGATCGGACACCACGAGGAGCTTCACCTCGTTGTCGGCGACCACGGTGGCGGTGCGGGGGCCGTTGTCGAGGAGCGACAACTCGCCCACGACGGACCCGGGTCCCACCGAGCCGACGCGCTTGTTGTTGCGCTTGACGGTGGCCGTGCCCTCGAGGATGACGTATCCCTCGCGCCCCACGCGGCCCTGCTCGATGATGACGGTTCCCGGCTTCACGGTGCGCTCGGAGGAGTTCTTGATGATGAGGCCGATCTCGCGCGTGGAGCAATCGGAGAACAGCGGGATCTTGCGCAGGTGGTGGACCGAGTTCTTGGTGGACGGCATGTGAACAAGTGTACCCATCGCCCCGGTGGCGTTCGTTCGTTCGTGACCATGGGTCACATGTGACCCCGGTCGGGCGCTACTTCGCCCGGGCCTGGTTGGCCACGCCCTCGATGGCGGCGCGGATCGCATCTTGGTCGCCGAGATACTCGGCCGACTCCACCGAGAGGTCCTCCCGCAGGCGGTAGGCCCGGGGCACCCCGGTGGGGATGTTGAGTTCCGCGATCTCGGATTCCGAGATGCCCTCGAGTGCCATGACGAGGGCCCGTAGCGAGTTGCCGTGCGCGGCCACGAGGACGTCCATGCCCGCCCGCAGCTGGGGCACGACCGCCTCGTGGAACCGGGGCATCACGCGGGCGACGACATCCTTGAGGCACTCGGTGGCGGGCAGGTCCGCGCGGTCGACGAACCTGTAGCGCGGATCGTTGGCCGGGTGCTCGGGGCTGTCCGTGTCCACGGGTGGCGGGGGCACGTCGAAACTGCGCCGCCAGACCTTGGTCTGGGCCTCGCCGTGACGGGCCGAGGTCTGGGCCTTGTCGAGGCCCTGGAGCGCGCCGTAGTGGCGCTCGTTCCATCGCCAGTGACGCTCGACGGGCAGCCACACCTGACCCATTTCGGCCAGGGCGAGGTGGCAGGTCATGACGGCCCGGGTGAGGAGCGACGTGTGGGCAACATCGAAGCGGAACCCGGCGGCGGCGAGCACCCGGCCGGCCTCGGAGGCCTCGGCCTCGCCCTGGTCGGAGAGGGGAACGTCGTGCCAGCCGGTGAAGAGGTTCTCCTTGTTCCAGGTGGACTGACCATGGCGAAGGAGGACGAGATTGCCGAGCACGGCCTCATCGTAGGAACGGGGGGCGGAGGCCGGCCCATTCAGTGGGGGGCGACCTGCGTCACAAAGTTGACAAGGGTCATGTCAAGATTTCTGTCACGGAGGTTGTGATGGGAGAAAACCTGCCCTTAGCGTGCCCTCCACACCGGCCCCCGCCGGTCCTCAGCACAGGAGGCACCCCCCATGGCCAAAGCAGTCGGCATCGACCTCGGCACCACGAACTCCGTCGTGGCCGTCCTCGAGGCGGGAGATCCCGTCGTCATCCCCAACTCCGAGGGAGCCCGCACCACTCCCTCCATCGTCGCGTTCTCCAAGGCCGGCGAGGTGCTCGTGGGAGAGGTGGCCAAGCGCCAGGCCATCACCAACCCCGACCGCACCTTCCGCTCCATCAAGCGGCACATGGGCACCGCCTGGAAGTCCGAGGACATCGACGGCAAGAACTACACCCCCCAGGAGATCAGCGCGCGCACGCTCATGAAGCTCAAGCGCGATGCCGAGGCGTACCTGGGCGACACGGTCACCGACGCCGTCATCACGGTGCCCGCCTACTTCAACGACGCCCAGCGCACCGCCACCAAGGAGGCCGGTGCCATCGCCGGCCTCAACGTGCTGCGCATCATCAACGAGCCGACGGCCGCCGCCCTGGCCTACGGCCTCGACAAGTCGTCCCAGGACGAGACGATCCTCGTGTTCGACCTCGGTGGCGGCACGTTCGACGTGAGCGTGCTCGAGATCGGTGACGGCGTCTTCGAGGTGAAGAGCACGAACGGCGACACCGAGCTCGGTGGCGACGACTGGGACCAGCGCGTCATCGATTGGCTCGTGCAGCAGTTCAAGGCAGCCCACGGCGTCGACCTCTCCCAGGATCGCATGGCCATGCAGCGCCTGAAGGAGGCCGCCGAGAAGGCCAAGATCGAGCTGTCCCAGACCCAGCAGACGCAGATCAACCTTCCGTTCATCACCGCCACGGCCGAGGGTCCGCTGCATCTCGACGAGTCGCTCTCGCGATCGAAGTTCCAGGAGATGACCGCCGACCTCGTCGAGCGCTGCCGTGTCGCCTTCGAGCGCGCGCTCAAGGACGCCGGCCTCGGCAAGGACCAGGTGCACCACGTCATCCTCGTGGGCGGTTCCACCCGCATGCCGGCGGTGCAGGACCTCGTCCAGTCGCTCACCGGCAAGGAGCCGAACAAGACGGTGAACCCCGACGAGGTCGTGGCGGTCGGCGCCGCCGTGCAGGCGGGCGTGCTCAAGGGCGACGTCAAGGACGTGCTGCTCCTCGACGTCACCCCGCTGTCGCTCGGCATCGAGACCAAGGGCGGCGTGATGACCAAGCTCATCGAGCGCAACACGACCATCCCCACCAAGCGCACCGAGGTGTTCACCACCGCCGACGACAACCAGCCGTCGGTGGAGATCAAGGTGCTCCAGGGCGAACGCGAGATGGCGAGCTTCAACCAGTCGCTCGGCACGTTCACGCTCGGCGACATCCCGCCGGCCCCCCGCGGGGTGCCCCAGATCGAGGTCACCTTCGACATCGATGCCAACGGCATCGTCACCGTGTCCGCCAAGGACCGCGCGACCAACAACCAGAACTCCATCTCCATCCAGGGCAACACCTCGTTGTCCAAGGACGAGATCGAGAAGATGATCAAGGATGCCGAGGCCCACGCGGCCGACGACCGCCGTCGCCGCGAGGAGGCCGAGGTGCGCAACAACGCGGACTCGCTCGTGTACCAGACGGAGAAGGTCCTCAAGGAACAGGGTGACAAGGTCGACGAGGCCGAGCGGGCCGCCGTCGAGGGCCCGCTCGAGGCGCTGAAGAAGGCGATCGAGTCGAACGACATCGACTCCATCCGTGCGGCCACGGAGAGTCTCATGGGTGCCAGCCAGGCGTTCAGTCAGAAGCTCTACGAGGCGGCCGCCCGGGACACGAACGCGGCGGGCACCTCGGCGTCCGGCGCGGGCGACGACGACATCGTCGACGCCGAGATCGTCGACGAGAACTGAGGTCGACGAGATGGACGCCGAGATGGTGGACCAGCCCGACGACAACGGTGCGGACCCGGCGGTCGAGGCCGCCGAGGACGCCCTGTCGATCGCGGCGATGTTCGACGCGGTGAAGGCCGAGCGCGACGAGTTCAAGGACATCGCCCTGCGCCTGCAGGCCGACTTCGAGAACTACAAGAAGCGCGTCGCCACCGTGCAGCAGGACGAGGTGGACCGCGCCACCGGCCGGCTCGCCGAATCCCTCCTGCCGGTGCTCGACGCCTGCGAGGCCGCCGTCGCCCACGGGGGAGAGGGCGCCGAGGCCATCCGTTCCTCCCTCATGGCTGCTCTCGCCGGCCAGGGTCTCGTGGCCATGGCCCTCGAGGGGGCACCCTTCGATCCCGAGCAGGCCGAGGCGGTCGTGCACGAGGAGGGCGAGGGGGGCGACCCCGTCGTCATCGAGGTGCTGCGCACGGGATACACGTGGAAGGGCCGCGTGCTGCGCGCCGCCATGGTGAAGGTGAGGGGCTAGGTCGTGACGGCGCAGCGGGAGTGGTTCGAGAAGGACTACTACGCCGTCCTCGGGGTGGCCAAGGATGCGAGCGCCAAGGACATCACGCGCGCGTACCGGCGCCTCGCACGCCAGTTCCATCCGGACGCCAATCCGGGCGACACGGCCGCCGAGGAGCGCTTCAAGGAGATCTCCGCGGCCTACGACGTCATCGGGGACGAGGCGAAGCGCACCGAGTACGACGAGGTGCGCGCGGCGGGCCCCATGGGCGGCTTCGGCCCCGGCGGATTCGCCGCCGGTGACGGACTCGGTGACCTGCTCGGTCAGATGTTCGGTCGCGGCCGCCGCGGAACGGTCGGGCCGCGCCGGGGAGACGACCTCGAATCGGTGCTCACGCTCGACTTCGTCGAGGCCGCCCGCGGGCTGACCACGACGCTGCACCTCACCGCCGACTCGGTGTGTTCGTCGTGCTCCGGCGGCGGTGCGCGACCGGGGACCACCCCGAAGCAGTGCGGGTCGTGCGGCGGCCGCGGATCGGTGGCCGAGAACCAGGGTCCGTTCTCCTTCTCCTCGCCGTGCCGTCAATGCGGCGGCGCCGGGCGCATCGTCGAGTACCCGTGCGCCACCTGCCGTGGTTCGGGCCTCGAGCGTCGCCCGCGCGAGGTCAACGTGCGCATCCCCGCCGGCGTCGACGACGGCCAACGCATCCGCCTGAAGGGACGGGGGAGCCCCGGCCGCAATGGAGGTCCGGCCGGCGACCTGCTCGTCGAGTGCCGTGTCGCGCCGCACCCGGTGTTCGCCCGCGACGGTCTCAACCTGCTCGTTCGCGTGGCGGTTCCCTGGACCGAGGCCGTGCTCGGCGGGTCCGTGGAGGTGCCGGTGCTCGAGGGCGATCCCGTGCGCCTCAGGCTCAAGCCGGGCACCCAGGCCGGGTCGCGTCACAGGGTGAAGAACCGCGGCATCTCGACGCAGCGCGACACCGGCGACCTCATCGTCACCGTCGAGATCGACGTTCCCGCGCGCCTCACCGACGAACAGCGCGCCGCGGTGGAGGCGCTCCACACGCTCCTCGTGCCCGCGACGGGAGCCGGCTCGTGAGCGCCCAGCACCGCGCGGTCTACGTGATCTCGGTGGCGGCCGAGCTCGCCGGCATGCATCCCCAGACGCTGCGCATCTACGAGCGTCGCGGCCTCCTGACCCCGGCGCGCACGACGGGCGGCAACCGGCGCTACTCGGAGGCCGACATCGCGCGACTGCGTCGCATCGCCGAGCTGGCCTCGACGGGCATGAACCTCGAGGGCATCCGGCACGTGATGGCACTGGAGGAGGAGGTCGTGCGCCTGCGCGGCGAGGTGGAGCGTCTCGCCGCCGCCCTCGACGACGCGACCCGCTCGGCGCGCGGCGCCCTCGTGCCGCTCCGGCAGGCCGTCGCCCTGTTCGGCGAGAGACCGAGCATCCTCGACCCCCGCAATCGCCGCTGAGAGAAGGGAGACACGACATGGCCATCGACCCCCGCAAGTGGACGACGCGGACGCAGGAAGCGTTCGCCGCCGCGTCGGAGGCAGCCCGCGCCGCCGGCAACCCCGAGATCGTTCCCGATCACGTGCTCATCGCCCTGCTGGCCCAGTCCGACACTGTCACCGGTCCGATGCTCGCCAAGATGGGCCTCGCGCCCGGGATGGTGCGGACCCGCGCGGAGGAACGGCTCGCGTCGTTGCCCCGCACCGAGGGCGGCAACGAGGCGCGACCCTCGCGCGAGATGCTCGCCGTGCTCGACGCCGCCGAGGCGGCCCGATCCGAGTTGCGCGACGATTACCTCAGCGCCGAGCACCTCGTGCTGGCGATGCACGAGCGCATCGGGACGGGTCGCGACGAGATGCTCTCGGCCCTGCGCGACGTCCGCGGGTCGCACCGCGTGACGAGCGCCGACCCCGAGTCCCAATTCGCCGCGCTGGAGAAGTACGGCGTCGACCTCACCGAGAGGGCACGGGCCGGACGCATCGATCCCGTGATCGGGCGCGACGAGGAGATCCGCCGGGTGATCCAGGTGCTGTCGCGCCGCACCAAGAACAACCCCGTCCTCATCGGTGAGCCCGGGGTGGGCAAGACCGCCATCGTCGAAGGACTGGCGCGCCGCATCGCGGACGGCGACGTGCCGGAGGGCCTGCGCGACAAGCGACTCATCGCGCTCGACATCGGCGCGATGCTCGCCGGCGCCAAGTACAGGGGCGAGTTCGAGGAACGTCTCAAGGCCGTGCTCAAGGAGATCGTCGACGCGCAGGGAGAGGTGATCACGTTCGTCGACGAGATGCACACCCTCGTCGGGGCGGGCGCGTCCGAGGGCGCGATCGACGCGGGCAACATGATCAAGCCGATGCTCGCGCGCGGGGAGCTGCGCATGATCGGTGCCACCACCCTCGACGAGTTCCGCAAGCACGTGGAGAAGGATCCGGCGCTCGAGCGTCGGTTCCAGCAGGTGTACGTCGGCGAGCCGACGGTGGCCGACACGATCGCGATCCTGCGAGGTCTCAAGGAGCGCTACGAGGTGCACCACGGCGTGCGCATCCAGGACTCGGCCCTCGTCAGCGCGGCCGTGCTCTCGAACAGGTATCTCACGAACCGGTTCCTGCCGGACAAGGCCATCGATCTCGTCGACGAGGCGGCCAGCCGACTGCGCATCGAAATCGACTCCCTGCCGACGGAGATCGACGTGGTCGAGCGTCGCATCCTGCAGTTGGAGATCGAGAGGGTGGCGCTCGAGAAGGAGACCGACCCGGCGTCTCGCGAGCGTCTCGCGAACCTGGAGGAGGAACTGGCGGCACTGGGCCACCAGAGCGCGGGCATGAGATCCCATTGGGAGGCCGAGCGCGAGGCGATCGCGGCGATCCGCACCCTCAAGGAGGAATTGGAGCAGTTGCGCTCGGTGCTGGAGCGCGAGACCGACCTCGAGAAGGCGGCGGAGATCCGCTACGGGCGCATCCCCGAGATCGAGAGACGCATCGCCACGGCGGGAGCGCACCTCGACGAGCTGCAGCGCGACGTGCGGATGCTCAAGGAGGAGGTCGACGCCGAGGACATCGCCGAGGTCGTTTCCAAGTGGACCGGCGTGCCCGTCAGCCGCCTCATGGAGAGCGAGATGCACAAGCTCGTGCATCTCGAGCAACTTCTCCACGGACGGGTCGTCGGCCAGGACGACGCGGTGGTGGCGGTCGCCAACGCCATCCGTCGTTCGCGCGCGGGCCTGTCCGACCCGAACCGCCCCATCGGGTCGTTCATGTTCCTCGGGCCGACCGGCGTCGGGAAGACCGAACTGGCGCGCGCACTCGCCGAGTTCCTGTTCGACGACGACCGGGCGATGGTGCGCATCGACATGGGCGAGTACATGGAGAAGTTCTCCGTCACCCGGCTCATCGGTGCGCCTCCCGGCTACGTCGGATACGACGAGGGCGGACAGCTCACCGAGGCGGTGCGGCGCCGGCCCTACAGCGTCGTGCTGCTCGACGAGATCGAGAAGGCGCATCCCGACGTGTTCAACGTGCTCCTGCAGGTGCTCGACGACGGTCGTCTCACCGACGGCCAGGGTCGCACCGTCGACTTCACCAACGTGGTCCTCATCATGACGAGCAACCTGCCCGGCGACCCGACGGAGTTCTTCCGTCCCGAGTTCGTCAACCGCGTGGACGACATCATCCGTTTCCGTTCCCTCACCGCCGACGACCTGGTGGCGATCGTGGACATCCAGTTGGCCGCTCTCATCGAGCGCACCGCGGATCGGCGCATCCTGTTGCAGGTGACCCCCGCGGCCCGGGTGTGGCTCGCCGACCGCGGGTTCGACCCCGTCTTCGGCGCCCGTCCGCTGAAGCGTCTCATCCAGCGAGAGATTGCCGACCGGGCGGCGCTGCTCATCCTCGAGGGCCGCGTCGGCGAGGGCGGCGCGGTGCGGGTCGATGCTCTCGACGGCGAACTCACCGTCGAGGCGGCGGAGATCCCGGTCGGCTGATCAGTGACGGTCCGGGAAACGGCGCCGGATCGCCGCGCCGTGCCCCGGAAAGCCCTCGTGGTCGGCGAGCGCGAGGATGCTCGGCGACATGCGTGACAGAGCATCTGCGTCGGCGCGGGCCACCGCGGTCCGCTTGAGGAACGCCTCCACCGTGATTCCCGACGACACGTGGGCGAATCCGCTCGTGGGCAGCGAGGCGGGGCACCCGACGACGAAGTTCGCGGCGCTGAACGGAGTGTCCTGACCCACGAGGATCTCGCCGGCGTTGACGATGCCGGCGACCACCGAGTCGCGGACGCCATCGGCCACGGCGACCTGGAGATGCTCGGGGGCGAAGGCGTTCGCCACCTCGATGGCCTCGTCGAGGGAATCCACGATCACCGCGCCGCCGTTCGTTCCGAGCGAGGCCCGCACGGCCTCGGCGCGCACGTGCGGCAGATCGGCCACCTGGCGACGCAGTTCCTCCTCGACGGCGGCGACGAGCCGCGACGAGTCGGTGACGAGGACGACGGTGGAGTCCGTGCCGTGCTCGGCCTCGATGACGAGGTCCGATGCCAGACGTACGATGTCGGCGGAGGCATCGGCGATGACGAGGCTCTCGGTGGGGCCGAGCAGCATCATCGTGGCGAGTCCGTGACGTTGCATCTCCACCTGCGCGATCGTCACCGCGGGACTGCCGGGACCGACCACCTTGCGCACGCGCGGGATGGTCTGCGTGCCGAAACCGAGCGCGGCGATGCCGGCGGGACCGTTAACGCGGAACACCTCGCTGATGCCGAGCTTGCGGCACACGACGAGCACCGCGGGGTCGACCTCGCCCGCGCCGCCGGGCACGGGGGGCACGACGAGCGCCAGGCGGGGCACTCCGGCCACCACCGCGGGAACGCCGAGTTGGTAGGCGACCGACGGGTAGCTGGCCTTGCCGCTCGGCACGAAGAGCCCCGCGCTCGAGATCGGGCCGACCTTCTCGCCCACGACGAGGCCCTCCTCCATCTCCATCATCCAGTCCGAGGCCCGACGTCGCAGGTTCTCGTTGAACAGGCGCAGCCGGCCGATGGCCTCGTCGATGGCGGCATCGAGAGCCGGATCGATGCGGGCGTCCGCAATCTCGTCTGCGGTCACGCGGAGACGATCGGGTGTCAGGTCGATGCCGTCGTGGCGGGCGAGCGCCTCGCACACCGCAGCGTCGCCCCGCGCCCGGACGTCCTCGATGAGTCCGCCGATCGAGGCCCGCAGGGCCGGGTCGAAGATGTCCCCGAGTCCCCGCTCGCACAGTCGCATACGTGCACCGGCGTCCATGCCGGACCAAGTCATCGTGCGCAGGACCGCTTCCACGCCCCGAAACTATCCGCGGTGCCGCCCGCGACGAACGGGGAACGTCCCCGGAGCAGATAGGGTTTCGTCACGTTCCGAAGGGGGAGCGTTCATGGCCGTCACAGTCGTCGTAGGGACCCAATGGGGTGACGAGGGCAAGGCCAAGGTCATCGACCTGCTCGCCGCCTCGCACGGGATCGTGGCGCGCTACCAGGGCGGGCACAACGCCGGCCACACGGTCGTCGTGGGAGAGGAGCGCTACGCCCTCCAACTCATCCCCAGCGGCGTCCTGTACCCCTCGGTCGTGCCCGTCATCGGCAACGGCGTCGTCGTGGACATGCCCACCCTGTTCACCGAGATCGACTCGCTCGAATCCCGGGGCGTGTCGTGCTCGGCGCTGCGGGTGTCGAGCCTGGCTCACCTCATCTTCCCGTGGCATCAGGCCATCGATGCTGCGCTCGAGACGGCACGCGGGGACTCGCGGATCGGCACCACGCTCAAGGGGATCGGGCCGGCCTACGTGGACAAGGTCCGCCGCTCCGGGGTGCGGGTCGGCGAGGTGCTCGACGGGGCCTCGTTCGCCCGCATCGTGCGCGAGCGGGGGGAGGTGGCATTGCGCGAGGTGGAACAGCTCGGTGGCGCCCCGTTCGACCTCGACGCGGTGGTCGAGCAGCAGTGCGCCCTCGCGCGTCGACTCGCCCCGCACGTGACCGACACGGTCACCCTGCTCCACGACGCGCGCGAGGCCGGCACGGACATCCTGCTCGAGGGCGCCCAGGCGACGTTCCTCGACGTCGACCACGGCACGTACCCCTACGTCACCTCCTCGAATCCGACGGCGGGGGGCGCCTCGGTGGGCAGCGGGCTGGGACCGCGCCACATCGACGCCGTGGTGGGCATCGCCAAGGCCTACACGACGCGCGTCGGCATGGGGCCCTTCCCCTCCGAGTTGCACGGCGAACTGGGTGATGCGCTCGTGGACATCGGGCGCGAGTTCGGCACCGTCACCGGTCGTCGCCGTCGCACCGGATGGCTCGACACCGTCATGCTGCGCCATGCCGCGCGCGTGAATTCGCTTACGTCCATCGCCCTGACGAAGCTCGACGTGCTCGACGGATTCGACGAGGTCAGGGTGTGCACCGGCTACTCGCTGGACGGGACGGTCGTGCGTGACCATCCGCCACGGGTGGCCGACCTCGAGCGCGCGGTTCCCGTCTACGAGACGGTGCCGGGGTGGCGCACCTCCACCGCGGGCTGCTCCGAATGGGATGCATTGCCCGCGTCGGCACAGCGGCTCGTGGCGATCGTGGAGAGGGAGACCGGGGTCCCGGTGACGATGATCGGCACAGGACCGGCTCGCGATGCCATGGTGGTGCGCCGATGATCCCCCGTTATTCCACCCCCGAGACCGACGCCCTCTTCTCAGACGAGGGCCGGATGGCGCGCTGGATCGAGATCGAGATGTCCGTGGTCGAGGAGATGGAGGCGACCGGCGCGGTGCCCGCGGGCACGGCGGCGGTCTGTCGCGCCGCCGCACCCGCCGCCGACGCGGCCTTCGTCGCCCGCGTCGAGGAGCGCGAGCGCACGACGCGCCACGACGTGGCCGCCTTCGTCGACGTGCTGCAGCAGTCGGTGGGGATGCCGGCCGGCGCCTGGATCCATCACGGATTGACGAGCACGGACGTGGTCGACACGGGACTGTGCTGGGCCTTGCGCGACTCCGCCGAGCTCGTCATCGTCGCCGTCGACGAGTTGGTGGCCGTGGTCGCAGTTCTCGCCGAGCGCCACCGCACCACCGCCATGATGGGACGCACCCACGGCATCCATGCCGAACCCACGACCTTCGGGGCCAAGGCGGCCCTGTGGGGTCTGCAGCTGCTGCGCGACCGGGAGCGCATGGAGCGCGCGCGGGCCGCGGTCGCCGTGTGCAAGCTCTCCGGCGCCGTGGGCACGTACTCGAACATCGATCCGCGGGTGGAGGCCGGCGTGGCGGCCCGACTCGGTCTCGTCGCCGTGCCGTCCACGCAGGTGGTCGCCCGGGACCGTCACGCCGAGTACCTGTGGGCGTGCGCCTCTCTCGGAACCACCCTGGAGGCGATCGCGGTGGAACTGCGTCACCTGCAGCGCACCGAGGTGAACGAGGTGCGCGAGGGTTTCGCGGCGGGGCAGAAGGGCTCGAGCGCCATGCCGCACAAGCGCAACCCCATCTCCGCCGAGACGGTGTCGGGACTCTCGCGTGTGCTGCGCGCCAACGCACAGGTCGGGCTCCAGGACGTTCCCCTGTGGCACGAACGCGACATCTCGCATTCGTCGGCGGAGCGCATCGTCCTGCCCGATTCCAGCGCCCTCGCGTTGTACGCGACGCGCCGCATGCGGGGGATCCTCGAGGGTCTCGAGGTGGACGCCGAGCGGATGCGGGCCAACCTCGACCTGCTCGGTGGCGCGGTGCATTCGCAGTCGGTGCTGCTGGCCCTCGTGGGCCGGGGCATGTCGCGCGACGATGCCTACCGCATCGTGCAGGCCGCCGCGGCCGAGGCCGCTTCGGGTGGCAGGAGTTTCGCCGACGCGGTCGTCGCCGCCCTCCCCGAGGGCGCGGACGCGGACGGCATCGTCGCGGTCATGGACGAGGAGAGGATGCTCGCCCACGCCGGACGGGCGGTCGATGCGCTCCTCGCGGTCGTCGCGAGCCGAGCTTCCTGAGCGTCAGTCCTTCTCGATACCGGCGCGCTTGAGCACCACCGGAGTGACGCCGAACTCGCGCCACGCGTCGTAGGTGATGTCGTTGCGGCTGGAGAAGTTCTTGGCGACCTTGACGAACTTGGCCTCGGCGGCGGCCACCTGGGCCTTGGTCTTCATCCCGGCGAGTTCCGTGCGCAGGTTGAGACGCTCCTGGATGAGCCGCACCTTGGTGACGGGGTCGGCCGACTTCAATTCGACGGTGATGGCACTGAGTCGTCTGGCAATCGACTCCGGCGTGCGACGGCGACCGCGCCGGGGCTTCGTGGCCTCGACCATCTCGAGGTACTCGCGGATGATCCGGCCCTCCACGCGGCCGTTGGCCAGCGCGTTCTTGTGGGCCTTGCTCATCGGTGTCTTCTTGGTGGTCTTCGTCGTTGCCATGTCTCTCGTCGGTGTTCCTGTGTTCGGGCCGAACGGGCCGTCGGCCCTGCACTGTGTCGGTCAAGGTACAAAAGTTGCGATTTGAAATCTAGGTCATTCCCGGTGTGAATCGGGTGTCAGGGCACTCCGGGACCCTCCTCGGGCATGGCTATGGTCTCTCCGATGCCGGAGAGCCATCCCCACACTCCCGCCGGCCTGCCGCCCCTCGATCCGGTGCGGGCCCGACTGCGCGACCACGTCTTCGCCCACTCGCTCAAACGAGGAAACTTCACCCTCAAGTCCGGGCGCACGAGTGAGTGGTTCCTCGACACGAAGCAGACCATGTGTCGGCCCGACGGTGCCCTCGCCGTGGCCGAGGCGGCTCTGGCCATGCTTCCCGACGGTGTCGACGCCATCGGTGGCCTGACGATGGGCGCCGATCCCGTCGCGTTCGGGGTCGCCGCCATCGCCGCGACGCGCGGTGTGAACCTGCGCAGCTTCAGCGTGCGCAAGGAGTCGAAGGACCACGGGGTGATCGGCCGCGTCGCCGGCGCCCTCCAGCCCGGGGACCGCGTGGTCGTGTGCGAGGACACCGTGACCCGCGGCACGAGCATCTTCGAGGCGGTGGAGGTGGTGCGGGGCTTCGGCGCGCATCCGGTCCTCATCACGGCCATCGTCGACCGGGGCGGCACGTGCGGGGCCATGGCCGCCGAGGCCGGCATCGAGTTCCGGCCGCTCCTCACCGCACCCGACCTCGGGTTCGCGTTCGGCTCGTGAGTCTCTCCCGACTCTTCTCGCTCGCACCGCACGGCGCCGACGTGCTCGTGGGCGAGGGGCACCATTATCCGTGGGGTGGTCTCTACGGGGGACACATCGTCGCCCAGGCCCTCGTCGCGGCATCGTCCACCGTCGAGGAGGGCCTCCTTCCCCATTCGTTGCGCGCCTACTTCATCCGACGCGGGGACAACACCGAGACCGTGCGCTACGAAGTCGACCGCATCCGCAACGGGCGCAGTTTCGCCACGCGGCGCGTGGTGGCGCGCCAGAGCACCGGGGCCATCCTCAACCTCGAGGCGTCGTTCCAGCGCCCGGAGCCCACGGCGGAGGCCACCACGGTGCGCATGCCCGACGTTCCCGGACCCGGTGCGCCGATCGAGGACCTGTGGAGCCCCTACCTCGAGAGGTCGGACGTGTCCGAGGGGGAGCTCGCGCAGGGCGAGCGCGACGGCTCGGGGAGGTTCGCGGCCTGGTTCCGCACGGTCGAGGATTTCGGTGACGACGAGATGCTCAATCGTTGCGCGCTCGCGTACATCTCCGACGACCTGCCGACCGAGTCGGTGATCCGGGGCGTTCCGGAGCTCGCGGCGCAACGGAGCGTCGACGGGGCGTACTTCTCCGCGAGCCTCGACCACACGATCTGGTTCCACCGCCCGGTGCGCGCGGCCGAGTGGCATCTCTACGAGATGAGCTGCCACGCCTACATCTCGGGACGCGGTCTGTCGCTCGGGTACGTGTTCTCCGCGGCGGGGGAGCACGTGGCGACGATCGCCCAGGAGGTGCTCGTGCGTCTCACCGCCGACAAGCGGTGAGACCGTTGCCGGCGGGCGACGGCGGATGGTGGTCGAGACCGGCGTCGATCCGGTGACCCCACGCTTTTCAGGCGTGTGCTCTGCCAACTGAGCTACTCGACCGTGTCGCGACGACGTGGGGCATCTCTGCCGCACACCGCACGATGGCGGTCCCGACGGGACTCGAACCCGCGACCTCCGGCTTGACAGGCCGGCGTGAAC